>NZ_JASY01000013.1:0-112939 GCF_000735715.2 Flavobacterium chungangense LMG 26729 | reverse complement strand
TAAAACTGACAAAGTCCTAATCAGGGCATAAGTAGCAAACTTTGATAGAAGAGAAGGTTCACTTTGTCAGTTTGGTTGTTGATTAAAATTACTTTAAATCTTCCTAACAAATCTAAAGGATAGAAGTGAAAATCCTTTTATGCCGGTGTTCGGCATAAAAGATTGTAACGAATAGCGGGACAAAAGATAATTAAGAAACGTTTTTTCTGCTTCTAATAAAAAACATTGCTCTTTTCTAAAACTTTAGACTTTATGACTTTGCAACTTTGCGACTTAAAAACTATCTTTGCACACTTAAAAAAAGAGCACAAAATGGCATTATCAGAACAAGAAATCATCAGAAGAGAAAAACTTCAAAACTTACGCAACTTAGGAATCAATCCTTACCCGGCTAATCTTTTTCCTGTAAATCATACTTCGAAGCAGATAAAGGAAACGTTTGAAGAAGGCAAGAAGGTGATCGTTGCGGGTCGTTTGATGAGTGTTCGTGATCAGGGCAAAGCTTGTTTTGCTGAGTTACAGGATAGCGAGGGGCGTATTCAATTGTACGTGAATCGTGATGTTTTGTGCGAAGGTGACGATAAAACGTTGTACAATCAGGTTTTCAAAAAATTAACCGATTTAGGTGATTTTATTGGTATTGAAGGTGAGTTGTTTACTACGCAGGTTGGTGCAAAATGTATTCGTGCAACCGATTTTACTTTTTTGAGTAAAACATTACGCCCGTTACCTCTACCAAAAGTGGACGAGGAAGGAAATGTACATGATGCGTTCAACGATGCTGAATTGCGATACAGAATGCGTTATGTAGATTTAACAGTAAATCAGCACGTTAAAGAAACTTTTCTAAAACGTACCAGATTATTTACTGCTATGCGCGGTTATTTTAATGATGCAGGTTATCTTGAAGTAGAAACTCCGGTTTTACAGCCCATTGCAGGCGGTGCTTCGGCAAGACCTTTTATTACGCACCATAATTCGCTTGATATTCCGCTTTATATGCGTATTGCGAACGAATTGTATTTGAAAAGATTAATTGTTGGTGGATTTGAAGGTGTTTATGAATTCTCTAAAAACTTTAGAAATGAAGGAATGGACAGAACGCATAATCCTGAATTTACCGCTATGGAAATATATGTAGCTTACAAAGACTACAACTGGATGATGGAATTTGCTGAAGGTTTGCTTGAACATTGTGCAATTGCCGTTAACGGAACCAGTGAAGTTACTTTTGGCGAGCATACAATCAACTTTAAAGCGCCTTATGCACGTGTGACGATGACAGATTCTATCAAACATTTTACCGGATTTGATATTTCCGGAAAAACAGAACAGGAATTGTTTGAAGCAGCAAGAGGAATGGGAATCGAGGTTGACAGCACTATGGGTAAAGGGAAACTGATTGATGAGATTTTTGGAGCAAAATGCGAAGGAAATTATATTCAGCCAACTTTCATTACAGATTATCCTAAAGAAATGTCGCCGCTTTGTAAAGAACACCGCGATAATCCGGACTTAACTGAGCGTTTTGAATTAATGGTTTGCGGAAAGGAAATCGCCAATGCTTATTCTGAATTAAATGACCCAATTGACCAACGTGAGCGTTTTGAAGACCAAATGCGCCTTTCTGAAAAAGGTGATGATGAGGCAAACGGAATTATCGACGAAGATTTCTTAAGAGCACTTGAATACGGTATGCCTCCAACATCCGGAATGGGAATTGGAATGGATCGTTTGATTATGTATTTGACAAACAATGCTTCTATTCAGGAAGTTTTATTGTTCCCGCAAATGCGTCCGGAGAAAAAACAGACTATCGAATTATCAGACGAAGAGAAATTTATCGTTGATTTATTGAAAGGTAATGATAATAAAATGGACCTTCAGCAATTAAAAATTACGGCAAATTTAAGTGGTAAAAAATGGGATGCGTCTATGAAAAATTTATCTAAACACGGTTTGACTAAGGTTGCCGTGGAGGGTGAGTTTAAGTTTGTGGAATTGGTGGGGTAAATTCCTCTAAAATCATATAAAAATTTAAAAAGGAGCTTTTATTGAAGCTCCTTTTTCATATATAAATATTTTCCTTAATTTTGAAAACATGGAAAGAGCAAAACTTATTGTTAAAAATTTCGGCCCTCTAAAAGATATTGATATCGAAGTTAGAGAAATGGTTACTTTTATTGGGGCGCAGGCTTCTGGTAAAAGTACTTTGGCAAAGTTATTATCAATTTTTGAGGATGAAGGCTTTAGAAGAGATAATACTATTTCTTTTGAGGACGAATTAAAAAAATACAATATTTATTCTTATTTAAATGAAAACACGTTTATAGAGTACAGCGCTGGCATCATTGTAAAAAAAGCCTCAGGTTTTGTATTCAAATTTTTACACACAAATAAAAATAAATCTTTAAAATTCAATCTTAGAGATAAGACAAAAAAAGATATCATTGAAACTTTTTTAAAAGAAAAAAAAGTTGAAGATCCTAAGTTAATTGAAAAATTTGAATTAATATTTACAATTGATTCGGTTTTAGCAAACAAAGATTTTAGATCCGTAGAATTATTTAATGTCTTCAAGGATTCAATTAAAGAGCCTATAACTGCTGAAGATTTTGAAGTATTTTTCAATGTATATGAAGAATTTTTATTTGAAAATTCTGGAATTTCTGTTATTTATGATTCGATTTATATACCTTCCGAACGGAATTTTCTTCATTTAATAGCTGAAAACACACTTGGATTAATAAACAATAATGTTCAAATTCCCAAACATTTATTAAGTTCAGGTCAAGAATATGAAAAAGCATTGCAGACCATCAAAGAATTACCTTTAAGTATTATTGACAAAAAAATCAAATACAAAAGAGAAGGTAAAACATCTTATATATATCATAATGAAAAAGATAAAGTTGACTTATTAGAATCTGCTTCTGGTTTGCAATCTGTAGTTCCAATTTTATTATTAGTAGAATATTCCAAATCACTTAAAGAAAAATACAATTTCAATTTTGTAGTTGAAGAACCCGAATTAAATTTATATCCAAAAGCACAACATGAATTAATCAAGTATTTAGTTAAAAACTGTTTGTTTGACAGAAAGAATCTAATCCTCACAACGCATAGTCCTTTTGTTTTAGCATCTATAAACAATTTATTATTAGCTTATGATAAGGGACAAAAAAATCCAAAAGAAGTAAATAAAATTATAAAAAAAGAGTCCTGGCTAAATCCTAAAAACTTTATTGCTTATGAATTGAAAAACGGCAAGGCAAAAAAAATCATGAATGATAAATTAGGACAGATTTCTGAAAATATGATTGATGGTGTTTCAGATGCTTTTGCTAATGAATTTGACAAATTGCTTGATTTATGATTCAAAGTCTTAGAGAAGCATTCCCTAATATTGAAGCCAATTGTTTAAAAACAATCACGGACAAACATACATTTGTTTTTGAAGCTGAAACCGTCTTATTTGTCTCATCAAAAGAATCCTGGCATTTACATATTGAAAATAAGTCAAATGCAGAATTCTATTTCATTCAAAATGATGATTGCGTTATGAAAAAGGTGAAAGGCGGCCAATGTGATTATGTTATTTGTAATAATCAGGATGTGTTTTTTACAGAAGTTAAAGTTGCCAAAGGAAATCAGGCGAATCACAGGAAAGATGCTTATTCTCAGTTAGAAAACACATTTAAGTATTATTCAAAATTGATAGATTTTGATCCTTACAGCCTTAATGCCGTAGTTTGTTTTCCAAGTAAAAGAAGAATTGTAAGTGCTAGCAAATCCACAAAAAGGAAAGAATTTAAAGATGCTTACAAACTAAATCTTATTGAAAGCAATTATATTTCTTTTGAATAATTTCAAACCCCTACAGCTTTTAAAACCTGTTCAGTCTGCAAACCTATTTAAACCAGCAAAGCCGCTTTGTTTTCAGTAGTATTCTGACTCAACAAAGATTTTATATTATTAAAAGTCACCAAAGCAATCTGCGTTAAAGCTTCATTGGTAAAAAATGCCTGATGTGCCGTTACTAATACATTTGGAAAACTCATTAATCTTTGAATTGCATCGTCCTGAATTATATCGGCTGATAAATCCCTAAAGAACAGTTTCTCTTCCTGTTCGTAAACATCAATCCCCAAGTAACCAATTTTCCCTTCTTTTAAACCCTGAATTATACAGGCAGTTTCAATTAATCCTCCTCTGCTTGTATTGATAATCATTACGTGATCTTTCATCAAAGCGATTGATTTTTCATTGATAATATGCTTGGTTTGCTCATTTAACGGGCAGTGAAGTGAAATAATATCACTTGATTTAAAAATGGTTTCTAAAGACACAAATTCAACTCCATCCTTCTCCATTTCAGAGTTTGTCACAATATCATACGCTAAAACTTTACAGCCAAAACCCAAGGCAATTTTCGCAAAAGCTTTTCCGATATTTCCAGTTCCGATAATTCCGATTGTTTTTCCGAATAAATCGAAACCTAACAATCCGTTTAACGAAAAGTTTTGTTCACGGACTCTGTTGTAGGCTTTGTGTGTTTTTCTGTTTAAAGTTAAAATCATGGCCATTGCATGTTCTGCAACAGCTTGTGGTGAATACGCCGGAACACGGCACACTTTTAAATTGTATTTTTTTGCTGCTTTTAAATCGACATTATTAAAACCTGCACAACGTAATGCAATAATTCTCACGTCTCTTTCAGCCAATTGTTTGATTACGGCTTCGTTGACTATATCGTTTACGAAAACACAGACAATTGCTGCATTTTCGATTAGAATAACCGTCTGTGGATTTAGCTGTGTTTCATAAAAATCTAACTGATAACCAGAATCATTGTATTTATTAAAAAAGATTTTATCATAGGGCTGTGTAGAAAAAATAGCAATTTTGTTTGTTTCTGAACTCATACTAACGAATTTTTAAATGTGTTATAAGCGTGATACATTATTAAAATTAAGCAAATAATTCCGTCATTTCATCACCATCACGAAAACCTTTTAAAAAAAATATTCAATTTGTTAAAGAATCTATAATTCTGAGGATCAGATTAAACCTATTTAACTTGATAAAGTCTAAATGATATAACCTTAAAAAAACAAATCATGAAAAAATTATTTATGGCAGCTTTATTATTCGTTGGAGTAGCAAGTTTTGCCCAGGATGGCGATGCCGAGATGGATCAAAAACCAATGCGCGAACAAAGAGAGCGATTAACTCCGGAACAGCGTAATGAAAAACAACTAAAAAAACTAACTTCTGAGTTAACTTTAGATGCAAAACAACAGGAGAAAGTAAAGCAATTGATTGCTGAAAGAAGTGCTAAGACTGAAAAATTAAGAGAAGCCCGAAAAGAGCAAAGAGAAAAAGGCACAAAACTAACTGCTGAACAGAGAGAAGCCTTCAAAAAAGAAATGACAGCAGAAATGGATGCAAATGACACTAAAATGAAAGAAATCTTAACTGCTGATCAATACACAAAATGGAAAAAAAATCAGGAGGAAAATAAAGACAAGGTAAGAGATAAAATGAGGGAACGCAAAAATAATAACCTATAACATTAAAACAAGAAAGAGGCCTTCGGGCCTCTTTCTTTATTATTAAAAAGTTTTAGAAACCTTATCAATCGCATTAATCGTAAAATCTAAATCTTCATACGTTAAAGCATCTGTAATAAACCAGGTTTCATATGCTGATGGCGCAATATAAACGCCTTCCTGCAACAAACCGTGGAAGAATTTCTTAAACGTTTCGTTATCGCCTTTTGCAGCGGTTTGAAAATCGGTAACCGGATTTGCATCAAAATGTACAGAAATCATTGAACCAACTCTGTTGATTGTAAAGACAATATTATTCGCTTTTAAAACCCTGTCAATTCCTGCTTCCAGATAAGCTGTTTTTTCTTCTAATCGGGTAAAAATTTCAGGATCATTATTTAAAGATTGCAGCATCGCTAATCCGGCAGCCATTGCCAGCGGATTCCCTGATAATGTTCCAGCCTGATAAACCGGACCAAGGGGTGCTAAATGATTCATAATTTCTGCACGGGCTGCAAAAGCTCCAACCGGAAGTCCTCCTCCAATTACTTTTCCGAAAGTGACAATATCAGCATTAATGTTATACAATTCCTGAACTCCACCGCGAGCTAAACGAAAACCGGTCATTACCTCATCAAAAATCAATAAGATTCCGTTTGCTGTACACAATTCTCTTAAACCTTCCAGGAAACCTTTTTGAGGTGGAATACACCCCATATTTCCTGCAACGGCTTCGATAATAATGGCTGCGATTTCGCCTTTATTAGCTTCAACTAAAGTTTTTACATTCTCTAAATCATTGTATTTCGCCAATAACGTATCTTTTGCAGTTCCTTCTGTAACTCCGGGACTGTTTGGTGAGCCAAAAGTTACGGCTCCACTTCCGGCCTGAATCAAAAAGGAATCTGAATGTCCGTGGTAACAGCCTGCAAATTTGATGATTTTATCTCTTTTTGTAAAGCCGCGTGCGAGACGAATCGCACTCATACAAGCCTCTGTACCTGAGTTTACAAAACGGATTTTATCAATATTCGGAACCATAGAAACGGCTAAAGCTGCTATTTCTGTTTCCAGTTCTGTTGGCATTCCAAAAGAAGTTCCCAGTTTTGCTTTTTCGATTACAGCATCCACAACCGGCTGATACGCATGACCCAAAACCATTGGTCCCCAGGAGTTGATATAATCGATTAATTTATTTCCGTCTTCATCAAATAAATAAGCCCCTTTGGCACTTTTTACGAATATCGGAGTTCCACCCACGGCTTTAAATGCTCTAACCGGTGAATTTACGCCACCCGGAATTACTTTTTCTGCTTCAGCAAAAAGCTGACTACTTCTTTTATAAATCATTTTTTTTGAGATTATTAGATCTTTAGACTTCTTAGATTTTTTTCCAATTGACAATTTATAATTAATTATTTCACTTTCAATCTTTGTCCAACGGAAAGCGTATTATCTGAAAGATTATTTTTTTGTTTTAAATCATCAACCAGTATGTTGAATTTTTTGGATATCGAATACAAAGTATCTCCTTTTTGGACTTCGTATAAATTCGGATCGTTTGAATTTGAAACTGAAGAAGAAGAACTCCTTGCCGGTTCTGACTTATTAATTGCTGTATAGTTTTTTCCTGTAACCTGACAATCATACTGATGCAGATTATAACGCTCAATATAACTGATTAATTTATCCGGATAATTAGGATCCGTCGCATAGCCGCAAGCCCTTAATCCTTTTGACCATGCTTTGTAATCGTCTTTTTCATAAGTAAACAAAACTGCATATCTGTTTTTACCGGCCAAAAATAAAGCATGATCCCGATACGATTCTGACGCTTCTCTGTATTTCCTAAAACATTCCTGAGACGAATCATCATCATGACGAACACTTTCCCCAAGCCAGTCATTGTGGCATTTTATTCCGAAATGATTATTTGCTGACAACGCCAAATCTCCTCTTCCCGCTCCTGATTCCAGAATTCCCTGTGCCAGAATAATACTTGCCGGAATACCGTATTTTTGCATGTTTCCCATGGCAATATCTTTGTATTGCAAAACATAATCGGTGATTAAACTGCTGGTAACAACTGTTTTTGAAGTCGATTGAATAACCTCGGTTGTGTTATTTGTAGAAGGATATTTAGCAATTGGTTTGGAGTAAGTCCCTTTTTTAGTCGAAGCTGTTCTGGGTCTTTGAACCGCTGCCTGTTTTTTAGTAGTTGCGATAGTGGGTTTACTGGAAGAACAGCTTGCCAATACTGCGACTACGAAGAGTGTAATTATTTTTTTAAACATCAATTTTGAGTATTGGTAATTTTTTCTGCTTCAATTTGATATTCATTCCTTCAACGCCCTGTAATCCGCCGGTGTGAATGAGTAAAATTTTTGAATGTGCAGGAAAATAGTTTTTATGGATTAAATCTATAACGCCAAAAACCATCTTTCCTGTATAAATTGGATCTAAAGGCACTTTATTTTCTTCAAAAAAAGCATTGATAAATTCGATTAATTCTAAATTTATCTTGCCATAACCTCCAAAATGATAGTCAGAAATTAAATTCCAGTTATCTTTTTGGGCAAAAATACGAATTTCATCGTTTAAAAAGTCACCTTTTAACGCCGGAAACCCTAAAATTTTCTGATTTGGCAACGCACTATTTATTAATCCTGAAATGGTTCCCCCAGTTCCAACTGCACAGCAAACGTAATTAAAAACTGAATCTTCATCGATCAAAATTTCTTCGCAGCCTTTTACCGCCAGTTCGTTTGTACCGCCTTCGGGAACTAAATAAAAATCTCCGAATTTCTTTTTTAAATTTTTAATGTATGATTCTTCGTTTTTTAAACGATAATTTTCTCTGGAAACAAATTCAAATTGCATTCCGTTTTCCTGTGCGAATTTAAGAGTTGGATTTTCTTCTGTTTTATCCAAAAGTTCATCACCGCGAATGATTCCGATTGTCTTAAATCCCTGCTCTTTTCCTGCATAAGCCACCGCTGCAATATGGTTCGAAAATGCGCCGCCAAAAGTCAGTAAAGTATCTTTGTTTTCGGCTTTCGCCTGAAGCAAATTGTATTTCAGTTTCCTGAATTTATTTCCCGATACAAAATGATGAATCAGATCTTCACGCTTTATCATCAAAGAAATGTCGTTTGAAAACTGAATATTTATGGGCTGATTAAAAACTGGATTCATTATTTTTTAAGTTGGAAAGTCAAAAGTCGAAAAGTCAAAAGTGACAACTCACTTCTTAATATTTTTAAAGCTTATTGATTGCTTTTCATGTAATGCAGAAACTGGAAAAAAGATCTGTTTCTCAGATAATTTAAATCGGTTTCTTTGATGTAAGCTTCTCTTTCAAAACTAATATTCCTATAGGCTAAATCTCTATTTTTGTATTGAATAAAACGAATAAAAAACTCTAAAATGTACCAGATAAAAAACGGAAGAATCAACATTTCTATTTGCTGTCTTAAATGTATTTTTTCATGATTTAAAAAAACAACATTTACCTGATCTTTATAATATTTTATTAAAATGAATGGATAAACAGCCATTCCGCGATAGCCCTTCGGAATTAAATATTTAGCAACAATCAGAAACATTGGCTGTAAAATTTATAAATTTGTAGTTATAAAATTGTTCGATTTGAATAAAATCATAATCGACTAATTGTTTTTCGATTTTAATGAAACGACAATTGACACAAAATAGTTTATGAAAGAGCAAAGTAATGAAAATAAATTAATCGAAGGCGAAGATTTTTACTATACACCCGAAGGTTATAAGTGCTTTACTGAAAAACATCATTTAAAACGTGGTTACTGCTGCAAAAGCGGCTGTCGTCATTGTCCGTATGGTTTTGACAAACGAACAGGAGAAATAAGGAAATAGATTGTTAGATTTTTAGACTTCTTAGATCTTAGATCTTTTTATTGTCTAAAAACCAGCAATCCTTGAGTCAAATAAAAAGAGATTGTTCCATTTTTCGAAATCTAACAATCTAAGAAGTCTAATAATCTAAAAATCTAAAATGGATATTCGCTCAAGAAAATTTAGGATTACAATACACAAATCCTATCACAGGTCGGATATCCGTTATCCTTAGTCATTTTAATTTAGATAATGTGTCAATTTGAGAATTAGATAATTCTTTAAGGCAATTTAAAATTGCACTAACCTAATTAAAAGCAGCTGTTTGATACTTAACTTCAGAAAATCTAAGAAGTCTAATAATCTAACATCTAAAAATCTAAAAGAAAAAATGACTTTCAAAGAACAAATACAACAAGGGATTCCTTCAATATTGCCGCCAAAGCAAACATACGACCCAGCGATTAATCATGCTCCGAAACGAAAAGAAATTCTTTCGACAGAAGAAAAAAAACTGGCTCTGAAAAATGCATTACGCTATTTCGATCCAAAACATCACGCCGAATTAATTCCGGAATTTTCAGAAGAATTAGAAACCTACGGACGTATTTACATGTATCGTCTTCGTCCTGATTACAGAATGTATGCGAGACCAATTGACGAATATCCGGGAAAATCTTTGCAGGCAAAAGCGATTATGCACATGATTCAGAACAATTTGGATTATGCTGTGGCTCAGCATCCACATGAATTGATTACGTATGGCGGAAACGGAGCTGTTTTTCAGAATTGGGCACAATATTTACTGACGATGCAGTATTTATCTGAAATGACAGATGAGCAAACTTTGACCATGTTTTCAGGGCATCCGATGGGATTATTCCCTTCACATAAAGAAGCGCCGAGAGTTGTGGTTACCAACGGAATGGTAATCCCGAATTATTCAAAACCTGACGATTGGGAAAAAATGAACGCTCTGGGCGTTTCGCAATACGGGCAAATGACGGCGGGAAGTTATATGTACATTGGCCCACAGGGAATTGTACACGGAACTACAATCACGGTTTTGAATGGTTTCAGAAAAATAAAACAAAATCCTGAAGGCAGTTTATTTGTAACTTCGGGTCTCGGCGGTATGTCGGGCGCGCAGCCAAAAGCGGGAAATATTGCAGGTTGTATTACGGTCTGCGCCGAAGTAAATCCGAAAATTACCAAAATCCGTCACGAACAGGGTTGGATAAATGAAGTCGTAACCTCAACAGATGAACTGGTTGCCAGAGTAGCTTTGGCGAAAGCCACAAAAGAAACCGTCTCAATCGCATATTTAGGAAATGTAGTGGATGTATGGGAACGTTTCGATCAGGAAAACATCAAAATTGATTTGGGATCCGATCAGACTTCGCTTCATAATCCGTGGGCTGGAGGTTATTATCCGGTTGGAATTTCTTTTGCTGAAGCTAATGAAATAATGGCCAATAATCCGGAATTGTTCAAAGAAAAAGTTCAGGAAACGTTACGCCGTCATGCCAATGCCATAAATAAACATACCGCAAAAGGAACATACTTCTTTGATTACGGCAATGCCTTTTTATTAGAAGCTTCCCGCGCCGGTGCAGATGTAATGGCAGAAAACAATATAGACTTTAAATATCCTAGTTATGTTCAGGATATTATGGGACCAATGTGTTTCGATTACGGATTTGGTCCTTTCCGTTGGGTTTGTACTTCCGGAAAGCCGGAAGATTTATTAAAAACAGATGAGATTGCGTGCAAAGTTTTAGAAAAAATGGCAGAAACTGCACCAAATGAAATTCAGCAGCAAATGCAGGATAACATTAAATGGATTAAAGGTGCTCAGGAAAATAAACTGGTTGTAGGCTCACAAGCCCGTATTCTTTATGCTGATGCTGAAGGAAGAATCAAAATTGCAGAAGCTTTTAATCAGGCGATTGCAAAAGGTGAAATCGGAGCGGTTGTTTTAGGCCGCGATCATCATGACGTTTCCGGAACCGATTCACCTTATAGAGAAACCTCTAATATATATGACGGATCCCGCTTTACAGCAGATATGGCGATTCAGAATGTAATTGGTGACAGCTTTAGAGGAGCAACCTGGGTATCCATTCATAACGGTGGCGGCGTTGGCTGGGGAGAGGTTATAAACGGTGGATTTGGTATGGTTCTTGATGGTTCTACAGAGGCTTCAAAACGCTTAGCATCAATGCTTTTTTGGGATGTAAACAACGGAATTTCAAGACGAAGCTGGGCCCGAAACGAAGGTGCTGTTTTTGCTATAAAAAGAGCAATGGAGATTCAGCCACTATTGAAAGTAACTTTACCCAATATTGTTGATGAAAGCTTACTATAAAACAAAACATTTAATTCAAAAAATTATGAAAACATTCAAATTAGTTCCGATTTTACTGTTATTGATCCTTACTTCATGCAGCAGTGTTACTGTTTATTCTGATTACGACAAAAATGTCGATTTTACGCCTTACAAAACCTACGCCTTCTTCAAACCCGGAATTGATAAAGTCGAAATTTCTGATTTGGATAAAAGACGCATTCTACACGCAATTGATGCCGAAATGCAGGCAAAGGGATTTACTAAAAGTGAAAATCCTGATTTGTTAGTAAACATTTTTACCAAATCAAGAGAACAGGTGAATGTTAACCAATTTAATGCCGGTTGGGGCTACGGTTGGGGATGGGGATGGAATCCGTGGATGATGTACGGAGGAAACCAAACAAGTGTTTCGACTTCTACTGAAGGTACTTTATACATCGATTTGATTGATGCCAAAAAGAAAGAAATGATCTGGCAGGGAGAAGGCCAGGGAACGCTAACCCGAAACATTGACAAAAAAGATGAAAAAATTGCTGATTTTGTAAAGAAAATTTTGGCTCAGTATCCGCCTCAGGTAAAAAAATAATTGATACATTTGTTTTTTGAAACAACAGAAAATGACAAACTATACTAACATTAGTATCGCTATTATTAACATTATTGCAATTCAGCATTAATGGCGGGGTGTTATATAAGTATGTAAAAATATAATTTATAAGAACCTCCCAAATGGGAGGTTTTTTATTTTAACAATACTAATCATGAATTTATTTAACGAAGTACTAAATGCAAAAAAACAACTCGGAAATGTTGTTGCTGCAACGCCTTTGACACAGAACTTAAATCTTTCAGACGAATTTAAATCGACTATTTTATTAAAAAGAGAAGATTTACAAATTGTCCGTTCTTATAAAATCAGAGGTGCTTACAACAAGATTTCTTCGTTAACCGATGCCGAAAAACAAATTGGTGTGGTATGTGCAAGTGCCGGAAATCATGCTCAGGGCGTTGCCTATTCCTGTAATTTACTGCAGATAAAAGGCAAAATTTATATGCCTAAAACCACTCCCAAACAAAAAGTAAAACAAGTACAATTGTTTGGAAAATCATTCGTAGAAATTGTTTTGACAGGAGATACTTTTGATGATGCTTATGCCTCGGCAACTGCAGACGCCATCAAAAATCATAAAATATTCATTCATCCGTTTGATGATGAAAAAGTAATTGCCGGCCAGGGAACTGTAGGTTTAGAGATTCTGGAAAGTTACAAAGAACCAATAGATTATGTTTTTGTTCCGATTGGCGGCGGCGGGCTGGCTTCCGGTTTATCCGAGGTTTTTAAACATTTAAGTCCGAATACCAAAATAATCGGTGTTGAGCCAAAAGGCGCTCCTTCGATGAAAACTTCTATTGAAGAAAATAAAAACACGGTACTAAAAACGATTGATAAATTTGTGGATGGTGCAGCTGTAAAACAAGTTGGCGACAAAACTTTTGAAATCTGCCGTTATAATCTGGAAGATATTATCCTGGTTCCCGAAGGAAAAGTCTGTACCACCATTTTACGTTTGTACAATGAAGAGGCCATGGTGGTTGAACCTGCAGGTGCTTTGACAATAGCTGCTTTAGATTTTTACAAAGACAAGATTAAAGGCAAAAAAGTAGTTTGTGTAGTCAGCGGAAGTAATAATGATATTGAAAGAACAGCCGAAATAAAAGAGCGCTCTTTGCTTTATGAAGGACTGATGCATTATTTTATGATTCAGTTTCCACAGCGCCCGGGTGCTTTAAAAGAATTTGTCAACAACATTTTGGGACCAGATGATGATATAACTTATTTTCAGTTTGTTAAAAAAACGAGCCGTGAAATGGGTTCTGTTGTGGTTGGATTAGAATTGAAAAACAAAAAAGACATTCTGAATATTAAATTGAATATGACTAAAAACGGTTTTGAATTTCAATATCTGAATGATAATCCCGATTTATATACGCAGTTAATTGGATAAAAATGTATTGCAATGATAAATATCAGCAAATAAAAAAGCTGTTATATCGTATTTTTGCAAATTATGACTTAATTAAAAAACATGGCATCTCGGGACATTTCAAATATAGAAGACATAAAACTTTTAGTGAATACATTTTATGAAAAAGTACAAAACGACGATTTAATCGGACCTATTTTTAATGAAAAAATGACAGGAAGATGGCCGGAACATCTGGAAAAAATGTATCGTTTCTGGCAGACTTTACTTTTAGAAGAACATACCTATTCCGGGAGTCCTTTTCCGCCACACAAACAATTGCCTGTAAACCAATCTCATTTTGATCGCTGGATGGAAATTTTCACTGAAACTGTTGACAATTTGTTTGTTGGCAAATTAGCAGATGAAGCTAAAGTCCGCGCAGCAAATATGGCGTATATGTTCAATTATAAAATTGAATATTTCAGAAATCAGGCAAATCAATAAAATTGCAATAATTTAAAAAATAACTATTTACTTAAAATATGAAAAAACTACTTTTTCTTTGTAGCGTGCTTTGTATGTTCTTTACTATCACCACAAGCGCCCAATCTGCCAAAAGCATGCTTTACAAAGGCACAATTGACGGAAAAACAGCAATAACATTTTATATCAAAGAAGAAGAAAATCCTTGTATAGGCGGTTTGATGCACACATCTATGTATCGATATGATAAATCCGAAAAATGGATTCAATTAGACATTACTCAGAATAAAAAAAACAAAAATCAATTTGTATTAGTCGAACATGAATTTTCGGGTGTTATGATTTTGAAGAAAGAGGGTCTTAATTTTAACGGAATATGGATAAGCCCCGACAGTAAAAAACAATTAAAAGTAACGCTGAAGGAAGTCCGTATGACCAAAAAAGAAACCGAAAGTTACGAGGATAAAATGGAAAAAGTAAATTATGAAAATAACGATTGTTAAAATCAATCGTTATTTTCATAGCTGTAAAATTTATTTCAATTTCCTCTCAGATTCGTTAATCGGAATGTCATTGATACTGGCAAATCTTTTTTGCATCAGTCCGTTGGCATCAAATTCCCAATTTTCATTGCCGTACGCCCTGAACCAATCTCCTTCAGCCGTTTGATATTCATATTCAAAACGTACCGCAATACGGTTTTCAGTATGTGCCCAATATTCTTTCTTTAATTTATACTGCAGCTCTTTTTTCCATTTCTGAGTTAGAAAAGAGACAATTTCTTCCCTGCCATTTATAAACTGATCACGATTTCGCCATTCGCTGTCAACAGTATACGCTTTTGAAACTCTTTCCGGATCCTGACTGTTCCAGGCATCTTCGGCCATTTGTATTTTTTGAATTGCCGTTTCTAAAGTAAAAGGCGGCAATGGTAATTTCTGTTCCATATTTTAATTAACAATTTTTCCGTTTCTAAATTTATTTGTTCCGTCCTCCCAAACATCATTTTCTGAAGCCCTTTTAAATGTTTTTGGATTTGCTTTTTCAACAATACTATTTTTATAAAACACGTTTTTGTTATCTTTAGCATAATCCGGAGAGATTATTTCAAAATCTGAAATAGAAGCACCGGTTATTTTTTTGCCATCATAATAGATATTTTTCTTGTCTTTTGAATAGCCATAACTTAATGACTCAAAAGATTCAATATCAATTTCAGGACATGCTATTCCTTTGTAAATTAACGTGTCATTAACCACTATTGTAAAATAATCAACTGCTCTGGTACTTTTAATGGTTTCGAAAGTATGAAGTGTAAACTCCTCTTTCGTAAAAGCAGAAACAACAGCATTTCCTATTTGAACGTATGTATCGTTAACAACCTTAATTTCACCTTCAATTTTTTTATGTTTTCGGATTACTTCATCGACTTCAAAAGCGTAAATGCCATCGCCTCTTTGATGAATAATCGAATAAATAAAATGATCATCCACAGCAATTGCATCGTTCAAAGGCTTAAAAGTTACCGGATCTCCTTCTGTTTTTTTACTCCTGTAGAAGACTGCGTTCGCATCCCTAAACCAGCTAATACGCTTGTAATCAGAAAGTGACGGATCAAGCAATTGATAGGTTTTAGGATCTGCTCCTTCTATAACTCCTAAAAAATTATATTCTTTTCCGTTCGTAGTATAAACATGGTTTTTATCCTTAATAATTCCGGAAGCATCCACCTGAAACGTTTCATAATCAACAGCTTGCTTTATTCCTTTCCAGAAAACATCCTTTTTGTCTTTCCCAAAATCCCTGTTTATGGGCTGAAATGATTTAACATCAGCATCAGATTCATAATATCCCAATTCAAACCAATTGCCCATTGGCGAATGTACAATCAAATTTTTTCTGTAATGATAAAAGTACGAATCGGAGACTTTACTGTTTACCGGATCTCCTATCCGGAATAAAAAATATCTTATTCCTAAAAAGGCCAGCACTCCTATTGTTAAAATGATCAAAAAAACTTTCATATTTGTAAATCCTAAATATACTTTCTGTAAAACTAAGTATTTTATTGTTATTTTTTCATGTCTAATTTATCTTCAGCAGACAATCTGTATTCAACAAGTTACTCCCTAAAACTCCAAACAACTAAAAACTGATAATTCACTAAGAAAACACTCTTATTATTAAAATTAAACATCAAAAAAATCATTTTCAATAGCTCAAATTTGTAATTTTACATTTCAACCTACAGTTTTTCCAAATGAATCCGAACATTGAAACAAATCCGTTATTAGAAAGATTGCCCAAACATTTAAAGCAATTCATCAAACCTCAGGATTATAGCGATTATACCTCCATTAATCAGGCGGTTTGGCGTTATGTGATGCGTAAAAATGTAGATTATTTGTCGAAAGTAGCCCATCATTCGTATTTGGATGGTTTGAAAAAAACCGGAATTGAGATTGACTCCATTCCAAGCATGTATGGAATGAACCGAATTCTGACCGAAATTGGCTGGGCAGCAGTTGCCGTAGACGGATTTATTCCACCAAACGCTTTTATGGAATTTCAGGCCTATAATGTTTTGGTTATCGCCTCGGATATCAGGCAATTAGAACATATTGAATATACTCCCGCTCCTGACATTATTCACGAAGGTGCCGGCCACGCTCCTATTATCGCGAATCCAGAATATGCTGAATATTTACGTCGATTTGGAGAAATTGGCTGTAAAGCCATTTCATCTCATAAAGATTATCAGATGTATGAGGCTATTCGACTGTTGTCAATTTTAAAAGAAGCCGAAGACACGCCTCAGGAAAAAATCGAGGAAGCCGAAAAAGCAGTTGCCGATTTACAAAACAATATGGGCGAATTATCTGAAATGGCCCAAATTCGAAATCTACACTGGTGGACGGTTGAATATGGCTTAATCGGAACTATTGAAAACCCTAAAATTTACGGCGCCGGACTACTTTCCTCAATTGGCGAAAGTGCTCACTGTATGACTGATAATGTGAAGAAAATCCCTTATGATATTTCTGCTGCCAATCAAAATTTTGATATTACACAATTACAGCCTCAGTTGTATGTAACACCTACTTTCTCGCATCTGAGTCTGATTTTAGAAGAATTTGCCAACAAAATGGCTTTGCGTACCGGAGGTTTGTCCGGAATTCAAAAACTGATTCAATCGAATGCTTTGGGAACAATTGAACTGAGTACCGGTTTACAAATTTCAGGTATTTTTACTAATGTTATTGAAGAAGAAGGAAAACCGGTTTACATTCAGACAACAGGAAAAACAGCTTTATCATACCGTGAAAAAGAATTGGTAGGTCATGGAACTTTAACCCACTCACACGGATTTGGAAGCCCGATTGGAAAACTCAAAGGTTTCAATTTAGCCATTGAAGACATGAGCCCGAAGGATTTGCAGGCATACAGCATCGTAGAAAACGAAACTGTTAAACTGGAATTTGAAGGCAATATCATAGTTGAAGGAGAAATTATTACCGGTTCAAGAAATCTTCATGGCGAAATTATCCTGATTAGTTTTAGAAATTGTACCGTAACACATGGCGAAACGATTCTGTTTCAGCCGGAATGGGGCAATTACGATATGGCGATTGGTAAAAAAGTAGTTTCTGCTTTTTCCGGTCCAGCCGATGTAAATAGTTTTGACCTGATCAATATTGTTCCTACAACTAAAACCATAAAAGCAAAACATACAGAAGAACGAGATGAATTGGAAGTTTTATATTCAACAGTAAGAAATATTCGTAATAATGGAGATTCTAAATCTGAACTCCAATCGGTTTTTGAAAAATTAAAAAACAATCACCCTAAAGACTGGCTGCTTGCAGTTGAAATCATAGAACTTTTGAAAGATTCTGACGAAAAACAGCTTTTACAGGAAGTTCTGGATTATTTGGAGCAATTAAAAGAAAAACGTCCTGAAGTAGCACATTTAATTTTGGGTGGACTGGACTTGATTTTTGAAAAAGTTTTATAAACTAATCTCTCAAAGGCAAAGAGTAGCAAAGTTTTTAATCCATTTTTGTCATTTCGAGGGACGAGAAATCTCCGTAACGAAAATCCAATCTTTGTAGAGCTTCTTGCGAAGATTTCTCGTTCCTCGAAATGACAAGATTGTCGAAACCCCCTCAACTTTTGAACATTAAATTACAACTTCAAATCCTGATTAAGCTCACTCTCCGACTCAATGGTTTTTCCATTATATTCCAATTTCCAGCCCATTGAATTTGTTAGAATTAAAATCTTAGACAATTCGCTTATTAATCTGTTTTGGGCATTCGTCTTAAGTGTAGATTTATCAATTTTCTTAGCCAGATTAGCTTTTACGGATTTATTGATTTTATTGTAATCATCGCCCGTAAAAGGATTCAGTTTACTTTGCTCCACATCATAAAACTGAATATCAGGATTGATTGTAATTTCTTCTTTCGGGATATTGAGGATTGTAATTGTTTTGTTTTTTTCGTCAATATCATATTTCATTTTGTGCAAATCGTAGGCAACTGTAACATTTGCGTTTACCACAATAAGTGCTTTCTTTTCAAAAGAAAGCATATCCATCAAATACTTCTGCTGATTTTTATACGTGATGACTTCAGAAAAATGCCCTTCGGTAACCACCAGTTTTCCAACATTCAAAATTTGCTGCTGAATCAGATTGGTGTTATACTCAATTCCGGCATCATCATTTTTTTTGAATTCACAATATTTGAAAGCCAAAATAATGGCAAGTACAATTCCGGCACCAACTATAATTCTCTTAAGCATAATCTGGATTTAATATTTATAATGATAGCTAATTTAATACTTTTTTAAGTAGAATTCCTTACGATTCTAAAAACGATTTTGATGTAATAATTTAGTCAACATTGGAATTATGTAAGATAATCAGCTTTTTACATAAGCACTAAAACGTACTTGTCACATATTTTTGTAAAAAATGAATTTAACCTGCAAAATTTAAATGTTATGATTGAAAAAATTAAGGAGTTACCAGAAAACATGATTGGTTTTAAAACAGCTGGTCACGTAGTTAAAGGCGATGTTGATTTTGTTAAATCAGAAGTTCGTCTTTTAATTGATGAAACATCAAAACTTAATTATTTATTATTTTTTGATAATTCTCCAACTGATTTTGCATTAGGTGCATGGCTTCACGAATCCTTGTTAAGCATAAAAAACATAACAAAATGGACGAGAGCTGCTATTGTAACAGACTGTCAGAGAATGATCAATTTTACTAAAGTTTTCAATACAATAATGCCGGGAGAATTCAAAGGATTCAAAAAAGAAGATTATATGCTCGCCATAGACTGGACATCAGAAAAAATAGATTTGGATTAAAATATAAAAATTATGAAAGAGGATTTAAATAATAAAGAAGCAGTCGATAAATTAATTTCGTTAGTCAAAGAAATTAATACAGCCATTTTTGTAACTGAATTAACAAAAACTCCTCTTCAGGCCAGACCCATGAGCGTTCAGGAAATTGATGATCAGGGAAATTTGTGGTTTATCAGTTCCGCAACAAGCAATAAGAATTTTGAAATTCTAAAAGACGATCAGGTTCAGTTGTTTTTTGCCAATAATTCAAGTTCACAGTATATTTCCATCTACGGAAATGCAACCATATATACAGATCAGCAAAAGATAGATGAATTATGGACTCCGGTTGCCAAAGCCTGGTTTGAAGAAGGCAAAAAAGATCCGAATGTTACGGTTATAAAAGTCACCCCATCAGATGCTTATTATTGGGATACAAAAGACGGTAAAATAATTTCACTGATTAAAATGGCAGGATCAGCATTATTTGGAAATACAACAGATATTGGTGTCGAGGGAAAACTAAAACTATAAAAAAAGAGAGACTCAACGTCTCTCTTTTTTTTATTATAAATTATTTGCATTCAATTCGTCAATTACTTCTTTAGTCAATTGCAGGCTTTTTAATTTAGCCTGATGATCAAAAATTGGGCTTGTAATCATTAATTCATCAATTTTAGCATAATCAATAAATTTTTTCAAATCTATTGCTATTTGCTTTTTACTTCCCACAAAAGAACCTCCGGTCATCTGATTGACATGAAAACGTTCTTCTTCGCTCATAATGTCATCAAGGGAATCTACAGGCGGCTGAAGTCCTTTGCGGTCATTTCGAATTAAATTCAAAAACATTTGATATAAACTTGTTGAAAGCTTTTCGGCTTCTTCATCTGTATCGGCAGCAATAATATTTACGCAGGCCATTGTTTTCGGTTTATCCAAAACTTTTGAAGACTGGAAATTGTTACGATAAAATTCGAATGCCTGCAGCATTTGGCGTGGTGCAAAATGTCCGGCAAAAGCATATGGAAAGCCGTACGAAGCCGCTAAAGAAGCACTTTCCATACTGGATCCCAAAATCCAGATAGGCACTTTTGTTCCTTCGGCAGGAAAAGCACGCACTTTTGCAGTCGCATTTTCTTCAGAGAAATAATCCTGAAGTTTTGATACGTTCTGCGGAAAGCGCTGTGCCTGTTCGAAGAAATCTTTTCGAATTGCTTCAGCAGTTGGCTGATCCGTTCCGGGAGCTCTTCCCAGACCTAAATCAATTCTGCCAGGATACAATGTTTCTAAAGTTCCAAATTGTTCAGCAACAATTAAAGGCGAATGATTGGGCAGCATAATTCCACCGGAACCTACACGGATGTTCTCGGTCTGACTGGCAACATATCCAATTAAAACTACAGTTGCGGTACTGGCTACATGTGCCATATTGTGGTGTTCGGCAAGCCAAAACCTTTTATATCCTAAAGTATCTGTTAATAGGGCAATTTCTTTTGTTTTATTTAATGTTTCAGCTGCATTGCTGTCATTGTTGATAATAGCGAGTTCTAATATGGAGAGTGAAATTGGATTTTTCATGTAAATAAATATCTTTTTACAAAATTAATTCATTTAGAATGAAAGCATAAATTCTGTAATGTTAATTGAATTATAATATTTTAATTCAGACAAAAAAGAAGTTACTCAAATGATTTAAAACTTAAATTTGTACATCAAAATACCAATTCGGTTTTAGCTTATCTGCAAATGACACACAAAATTTTAATTATAGACGACGAAGAAAAACTGAGAAGTCTATTGGCGCGCATTATAAAATCGGAAGGATTTGAAGTTTTTGAAGCAAAAGATTTAAAGTCTGGTTTTAAAAAACTGGAGCAAACGGATATTGACGTTGTTTTGTGTGACGTAAAACTGCCTGACGGAAATGGTGTTGATTTTCTTCAAAACATAAAAGGAAGTTTTCCTTTAACAGAAGTTATTCTGTTAACTGCTTTCGGAAATATTCCAGACGGCGTTCAAGCAATGAAAAATGGCGCTTTCGATTATATTGTAAAAGGCGACGATAATGATAAAATTATTCCGCTTCTTTATAAAGCTGTCGAAAAAGTACATTTACAGAAAAAAGTACAGCAATTAGAAAAACGTATTAACGATAAATATTCTTTCAATACCATTATTGGAAAATCGAAAGGAATTGAACAAGTTATTGATCTTGCTCAAAAAGTAGCCAAAACAGATTCGACTGTTTTACTTACCGGCGAAACCGGAACTGGAAAAGAAGTTTTTGCACAGGCCATTCACGAAAATAGTAATCGTGTTGGGAAATCTTTTGTGGCATTAAACTGCAGTACTTTTACAAAAGAAATTTTAGAAAGCGAACTTTTTGGTCATAAACAAGGCGCTTTTACGGGAGCTGTAAAAGATAAAAAGGGTTTTATTGAAGAAGCGAACGGCGGTACTTTATTTCTGGATGAAATTGGAGAAATGCCAATTGATCTTCAAGCCAAATTATTGCGTGTTTTAGAAACTTCCGAATATATTCCGGTTGGCGATACGACTCCAAAAAAGTCAAATTTCAGATTAATTGCCGCTACAAATAGAGATTTAAAAACAGAAAGTGATGAACATCGTTTCCGTTCTGATTTGTATTTCCGCTTAAATATCTTCGAAATAAAACTGCCATCTTTACGAGAAAGAATTAAAGATATTGGCGTTTTTACGCATCATTTTGTGAAACAATTTTCTGAAAAAACGAATAAAAAAACATTAAATATATCAGATGATTTTCTGCAGAAATTAGAAAATTATTCCTGGCCGGGGAATATCCGTGAACTTAAAAATATCATCGAGAGATCCGTTATTTTGAGTAATGATGATACTTTAACATCAGATGTTCTGCCTTACGAAATGCAGCATCAAGCGGAGAAAAATACAAAATCAATGTCGGCTTTCTCTATGCAGAGTGTTGAAAAACTGCATATTCAAAAGGTTTTAAATTATACAAAAGGAAATAAAGCCGAAACGGCTAGATTATTAGAAATTGGGATTGCGACTTTGTATAGAAAGTTAGAAGAATACCAAATTCAATAACAATTGCAAAATTCAATTGCAATATCAAACTCAAAGGAGAGTACATTTTCCAATTCACAATTCACAATTCATAATTAAATAAAGCTTATCATTTCAATAAAAGCTTATCATTTTGATAGGCTTTTTTTATGCCTGATTTTTGGCATAAAACTACATTCCTTTTATTGACAGCACTTTAGCTGTAACATCACTTTTTCGGAACATATTTTGGCATAAGGAGAGAGAACATTAAAAATTCATTCCAAATGAAAAATCAAGTCACCTCAATCTACAAACAAGCTGAACGCTTTGCCGAGATAACCAAAAAATCTATTATTTCTGGAAACATCGTTCGTGCCAAAAAATGCCTTGCTCTTGCCGAACGCCTATTTATTAGTGGAAGCATCGAAACTAAAAATGTCATTTCTAATGTGTACGTTTTTTCGGTTTCTTCTTTTATGGAAATGCGCCACTGCAATATTTCACATCTATTTCCTCAAACGCTTAAAGCAGAATATATCAAACAGGTTAATGCTTCGGGAGTTTAGTGTGAAATGTTGTTTGTGAGATGTAAGATGTACTGATCACTTTTCACAAATAACATTTTACTTCTCACATTTCACAAATCTAAAATAAATCATATGATCACTTTTCTTTTACTCGGACTGGCCGTTGTGCTGTTTGCCATTTGTTTTCTCTCTGTTGAATTTTTTGAAAAAATCTAAATCATGACCGCATTATTTATCATCTCAATCGCCGTTTTCGTGTATTTGGTTTATGTATTAATCAAACCCGAAAAATTTTAATAATGTAAAAAGTATAAGTGAGATGTTAGATGTTGTAAAGCTCACTTCTCACAAATCACATTTTACTTTTTACAGTCCACATTTTACAAAAACTCACATATTATGAACACAGAATTATTAGGCGTCATTGGTATTTTCATCTTAACCATTGTTTTAGCGATTCCTTTAGGAAAATATATTGCTAAAGTTTATTTGGGAGATAAAACACTTTTTGACCCGATTTTCAATCCAATTGAAAAATTTATTTTTAAAATCAGCGGCATCAATTCCACTGAAGAAATGAACTGGAAACAACACTTAAAAGCACTTTTAAGTATCAATATGGTTTGGTTCTTTCTTTGCTTTTTTGTCTTATTATTTCAGGGATCTTTACCTCTTAATCCTGATAACAACCCCTCTATGACGCCTGATCTGGCATTTAATACTGCTATTTCATTTTTAGTCAATTGTAACTTACAGCATTATTCAGGCGAAAGCGGGGTTTCTTACCTTTCGCAAATCGTCTTGATGTTTCTTCAATTTGTTTCTGCTGGTATCGGAATGGCTGCTGCCGCTATGATTTTTACAGCAATGAAAGAAAGAACGACAGAACAATTGGGTAATTTTTACAATTATTTCATCAAAAGCTGTACTCGTATTTTATTACCGCTTTCAGCAATTGTGGCTATTGCATTAGTTTTTAGCGGAACTCCAATGACTTTTGAAGGCAAAGATGCTATTACAACACTTCAAGGCGATCATGTAGAAGTTTCTCGCGGACCAGCTGCAGCTTTTATTGCTATTAAACATATTGGTACAAATGGTGGTGGATTTTTTGGAGCCAACTCAGCGCATCCATTAGAAAACCCAACTTATTTTACTAACGGAGTGGAGCTTTTGGCGCAAATGATTATTCCGTTTGCCATGATTTTTGCTCTTGGATTTTTCCTAAACAAAAGAAAATTATCAAACATCATATTTGGTGTAATGACGGTTGGATTTTTACTTCTGGTTGTTCCAACCGTTATGAGCGAAATCAACGGAAATCCTGCTATCGAAAAAATAGGCATCGCACAAACAACCGGAGCGATGGAAGGAAAAGAAGTTCGGTTTGGTCCCGCAATGTCAGGTTTCTGGAGTATTGCTACAACGGTAATTTCTACAGGTTCTGTAAACAGTATGCACGATAGCTCGATGCCTGTTTCTGGAGCTATGCAATTATTATCTATGATGGTGAATGCCTTTTATGGCGGATGTGGTGTGGGTATTTTAAACTATTATATTTTCATTATTCTGGCTGTATTTATCTCCGGATTAATGGTTGGTCGAACTCCTGAATTTTTAGGAAAGAAAATCGAAGCTCGGGAAGTAAAAATTGCTGCTTTTATCGCTATTCTTCATCCTTTATTAATATTAGCCGGAACTGCTTTAGCTTCTTATTTTGCTGCACATGATACCGCAATGGGCTATTGGTTTAGCGGCAACGCAACAGGCTGGTTAAATAATCCAGGTAATCACGGATTCTCAGAAATGTTATACGAATACACTTCAAGCGCTGCCAATAATGGTTCTGGCTTTGAAGGTCTGGGAGATAATAATCCGTTCTGGAATATCACTACAGGAATTGTGTTACTGTTAAGCCGTTTTATTCCAATCATTGGCCCATTGGCAATTGCAGGTTTACTGGCAGGTAAAAAATACATTCCAGAGAGTGCAGGAACTTTAAAAACCGATACCTCAATTTTCGGAATCATGACTTTTGCTGTAATCGCAATTATCGCTGCTTTATCATTCTTTCCAGCGTTGGCGCTTGGACCTTTAGCAGAATATTTTGGTATGTAAAATGTGATTTGTGAAAAGTGAGATGTGAAAAAAAGAAATCAAATTAACTCTCATAATAACA
This sequence comes from Flavobacterium chungangense LMG 26729, assembly GCF_000735715.2. Taxonomy (NCBI): domain Bacteria; kingdom Pseudomonadati; phylum Bacteroidota; class Flavobacteriia; order Flavobacteriales; family Flavobacteriaceae; genus Flavobacterium; species Flavobacterium chungangense. Next base: position 87,593 of record NZ_JASY01000013.1, on the reverse strand, counting down.
GCTTACATCTCACTTTTAACATCTCACAAAAAATCATAAACGTGTTTCAAGATTCTTAATTAATCCTTAAATAAGTTTTCCTATGATATCTAATTTTTCAATCAATTGTTCACATTCTTTTTCGTTGAAAAAATCTAATTCCTTGCTTAGTAGAATCAAAGTATCGAGTTCTGATAAAGAACCTAGCGAAATATGTAAAAAATGGATAAATTCTTTTGTTCCTTTTCTTGCTGCTCCTTCTGCAATATTAACAGGTACAGAAACAGAAGCTCTACGGATTTGAGAAGTAATTCCAAACTTTTCCTCAGAAGGAAATTGCCTTGTAGCAAAATAAATTTCTTTAACGAATTCAAAACTTTTAATCCATGAATTCAATTTCTTGTGTGGTTTCATATTTAAATAATTATTTACAAAAGCAGGAAATTTCACATTTTACATTTAACATTTTACACAACAAAAAATGACAACTAATAAATCCACATCATTGTTTGAAAGTAAACAGGTAAAAGAAGCCTTAGCGCAGTCTTTTGTGAAGCTTAATCCAAAAATGATGATCAAAAATCCGGTAATGTTTACCGTAGAAATTGGAACAGCTATTATGTTTGCTGTCTGCATTTCAATATTAATGGGTGCAAATGATCAGGGAAGTTTTACTTATAACCTAATTGTATTTTTAATTTTACTGGCAACGCTTTTATTTGCCAATTTCGCCGAAGCTATTGCCGAAGCAAGAGGAAAAGCACAAGCCGACAGTTTAAGAAAAACACGAGAAGAAACTCCTGCAAAACAAATTTTACCTAACGGAGAAATTAAAAACATTAGTTCTTCGGCATTAAAAAAAGACGATATATTCGTTTGCGAAGCCGGTGATTTAATTGCTGCCGATGGTGAGATTATCGAAGGTCTGGCTACCATTGACGAAAGTGCCATTACCGGAGAAAGTGCTCCTGTAATCAGGGAATCTGGCGGAGATAAATCTTCGGTTACCGGAGGAACAAAAGTATTATCTGATAAAATTAAAGTAAGAGTGACTTCTGAACCAGGCGAAAGCTTTTTAGATAAAATGATTGCTTTGGTTGAAGGTGCGAGCCGTCAGAAAACACCAAACGAAATTGCCTTAACCATTTTATTAGCCGCATTTACTTTAATCTTCGTGATTGTGTGCGTTACGCTAAAACCGTTTGCCGACTATGCCAACGCACCCATCACGATTGCGGCTTTCATTGCTTTGTTCGTTTGTTTAATTCCAACTACAATTGGAGGTTTACTTTCTGCAATAGGTATTGCGGGAATGGACAGAGCGTTGCGTGCTAACGTAATTACAAAATCGGGTAAAGCGGTTGAAACTGCCGGAGATATTGATGTTTTACTTTTGGATAAAACAGGAACCATTACCATTGGAAACAGAAAAGCAACTAATTTTTATCCAACAAAAGGAATCTCTTTTGATGATTTCGTGAAATCGGCTGTTTTGAGTTCGCTTGCAGATGATACCCCTGAAGGGAAAAGTATTTTAGAACTTGGTAAAATGTTAGATGTAAATAGTAAAATGCAGTCAGACATTTCACTTCTTACAGAAAACATCTCACACAGTATAAAATTTACTGCCGAAACCAGAACTTCTGGAGTCGTATTAAAAGACGGAACCAATATTAGAAAAGGAGCACAAGATGCTGCAAAAAACATTGCGCAGCAAGCCGGAAATTCTTTTCCAGAAGATACTGCCCAACAAGTTATTACCATTTCGTCTAACGGAGGAACTCCGCTAGTTGTTATAAAAGACAATGTAGTTCAAGGTGTTATCGAACTTCAGGATATTATCAAAACCGGAATGAAAGAACGTTTTGAGCGTTTGCGAAGAATGGGAATCAAAACGGTTATGGTTACAGGAGATAATCCGCTTACGGCTAAATTTATTGCCGAAGCTGCCGGAGTTGATGATTTTATTGCCGAGGCTAAGCCTGAGGATAAAATGAATTACATCCGAAAAGAACAGGCTGAAGGAAGATTAGTTGCCATGATGGGTGACGGAACAAATGATGCTCCTGCCCTTGCCCAAGCGAATGTTGGAGTTGCCATGAACAGCGGAACTCAAGCTGCAAAAGAAGCCGGAAACATGGTCGATCTTGACAATGACCCAACGAAACTAATTGAGATTGTTGAAATTGGAAAACAACTTTTAATGACTCGAGGTACTTTAACTACTTTTTCTATTGCAAATGACGTTGCGAAATATTTTGCTATTGTTCCTGCTCTTTTTATTACTGCGATTCCTGCGCTGCAAGGTTTAAATATTATGCACTTGCATAGTCCTGAAAGTGCCATTTTATCGGCTGTAATTTTCAATGCGATTATCATTCCGATATTGATTCCGCTTGCGCTGAAAGGTGTTGATTACCGACCAATTGGAGCAAGTGCAATCCTTAAAAGAAACCTTTTGATTTATGGCCTTGGCGGATTGATTGTGCCTTTTATCGGAATTAAAGTAATTGATTTACTGGTAGCATTATTTATGTAAGGTTCTGAGATGCTAAGATTCTAAGGGGCTAAGGTTTTTCTCTTAGAATCGTAAAATCAAGGAATCTTTAAAAACTCAAATTAAAAACATGACTTCGATTTGCTAAGCTTCTGAAAAAAAACTTAGAACCTTAGCAACTTAGTCCCTTAGAATCTTCAAAAAAATGAAAAATCTATTTTCTATAATAAAACTTACTGTGGCTACTTTAATTTTGTTCGCAGTTATTTATCCTCTTGCGATTTACGGAATCGCACAATTGGCTCCGAATCAAGGAAAAGGAGAAACGATTTCGGTTAATGGAAAAGTAGTTGGTTATCAAAAAATCGGACAGAAGTTCGATAAATCAAATTATTTCTGGGGAAGACCTTCTGCGGTTGATTATAACGCGGCAGGAAGTGCCGGAAGTAACAAAGGGCCGAGCAATGCTGAATATTTGGCGTTGGTTCAAAAGAGAATTGATACACTTTTATTGGTTCATCCTTATTTGAAAAAATCTGAAATACCAGCTGATATGGTTACAGCTTCCGGAAGTGGTTTAGATCCGAATATTTCTCCGCAAGGGGCTTTGATTCAGGTAAAACGAATTGCTAAAGAAAGAAAACTGGATGAAGCTAAAGTAAAATCTTTGGTTGAATCTAAAATTAATAATGCCATTGTTGGCCCAGAAACAGTGAATGTTTTGGAATTGAATGTGGCGCTGGATGCGCTTCGCTAGAAAAGGTACTGAGGTTCTGAGTTGCTAAGGTTCTAAGGTTTTCTATGCGCATTCTTGTCATTTCGACGAAGGAGAAATCTTCGCAAGAAGCTCCGCAAAGAATGTCAAATCTGTGGTGATCTAGCAACGAAGATTTCTCCTTCGTCGAAATGACAAACTGTGGCGAAAATTGGAATCGAAAAACTGAATTCTACAATTGATACCTAACAGGTTTTTAAAACCTGTTAGGATATAAAACTTATTATAATACAAAAACGCCTTTTTTACCCCAAATGCCCTAGCCCCGATAGAAACGAAAATCCTTTTGTTTGGGGGTTTCAAACAAAAGATTGTAGTGGATAGCGGGAAATAGCTCCTAAAAATCTACTAATAAATAATAGAATACCACAAAAATGAAAAAAATAATACTTACTGCTTTAATCGCTTTTGGTTTTAGCAATTTACATGCACAAGAAGAATCAAAAAGTCCGCTGACATTTTCAGGATATGTAGACGCTTATTATAGTTATGATTTCGGGAAACCGGAAAATCATACTCGGCCAAACTTTTTTTACAGTTATAATAAAAGCAACGAGGTAAACCTGAATTTGGGAATGGCGAAAGTGAATTATTCGAAAGAAAATATTCGGGGGAATTTTGCCTTGATGGCGGGAACTTATGCCGAATATAATATGGCTGCCGAACAAGGTTTATTGAAAAATGTTTACGAAGCGAATGTTGGTGTAAAAATTTCGAAAAGTCATAATTTATGGATTGATGCAGGAATTATGCCTTCGCATATTGGTTTTGAAAGTGCGATTGGAAAAGATTGTCAGACTTTAACAAGAAGTATTTTGGCTGAGAATTCTCCTTATTATGAAACGGGAGTTAAAATTGGTTATACTTCTGAATCTGGAAAATGGTATTTGGCTGGTATTTACTTGAATGGATGGCAGAGAATTGAAAAAGTAGAAGGCAATCAAACGCCTGCTTTTGGAACTCAAATTACGTACAAACCATCTGATCGGGTTGCTTTGAACTGGAGTACTTATGTTGGAAATGAACAATCGGATATTGATAAAAAGTGGCGTTATTTCAACAACTTTTACGGGCAGTTTAAAGTAACGAAAAAGACAAATATTACAGCTGGTTTTGATATTGGATCTCAGCAATCGGCTAAAGGAAGTGATAAATATGATACTTGGTTTTCGCCAGTTTTGATTCTGCAATACAAACCAGTTGACAAAATTCAGCTTGCAGTACGCGGTGAATATTATAGCGATGAAAAAGGTGTAATTATCGCGACTGAAACACCAAACGGTTTTAAAACTTACGGATTTTCGGCTAACTTTGATTACTTAGTTACTGATAATGTTATGTTTAGAATTGAAGCTAGAAATCTTTCAAGCAAAGACGAAATCTTTACCAATAAAGACAATTTTTCAACGGATACGAACACGTTTGTAACGACTTCGCTGGCGATTTCTTTTTAGTATCGTGAAATGTTTTTTGTAAAATGTAAGATGTACTAAACATTCCACAAGACATTTTACATTTTACAGATAACATCTTACCCAAATAAATATGGAAAACGAAAATAATAACGCACAGCACTTTCTCGATTTAATTCAGAAATCACGAAAGGGAAAGTTTAAAATCTACATTGGGATGAGCGCCGGTGTGGGCAAGACTTTCCGTATGCTTCAGGAAGCGCATTCGTTATTGAAGAACGGAATCGATGTAAAAATCGGTTATATCGAAACACATCGTCGAAAGGAAACGCATGAATTATTAACTGGTCTGCCGATTATTCCGAGGCGAACTATTTTTTACAAAGGGAAGGAACTCGAAGAACTTGACGTTCAGGCGATCATCAACCTTAGACCAGAAGTAGTTATAGTTGATGAATTGGCGCATACCAACATAGAAGGAAGCAAAAATGAAAAACGCTGGCAGGATGTTCTGGAAATTCTTGAAGCAGGAATTAATGTGATTTCGGCTGTAAATATTCAGCATATTGAGAGTTTAAATGAAGACGTAAAACGCATTACAGGAATTGACGTTCAGGAAAGGATTCCGGATAATGTTTTGCGCCTGGCCGATGAAGTGGTGAATATCGATTTGACCTCGGAAGATTTGATTGCGCGTTTAAAAGAAGGAAAAATTTACACGGCAGATAAGATCCAGACTGCTTTGGCAAATTTCTTTAAATCGGAACAAATTCTGCAATTGCGTGAATTGGCTTTGAAGGAAGTCGCTAGCCAAGTGGTTCGGAAAGTTGAAAATGAAGTGCCTCAGCTGCATGCTTTACGCCATGAAAAACTGTTAGCTTGTATTAGCAGTAATGATAAAACAGCTAAAATTGTGATTCGGAAAGCAGCTCGCCTGGCCAGTTATTATAACGGAAGCTGGTATGTTTTGTATGTTGAAACACCACAAGAAAGCACTACAAGAATTGCACTCGATAAACAAAGACATTTAATTAATAACTTTAAACTTGCTGTTCAGCTTGGCGCAGAAGTTATTAAAGTAGAAAATTCGAATATATCCAATGCGATTTTGACAGCTGTAGAAGAAAAACAAATTACAACTGTCTGTATAGGAAAACCGCATTTGAATTTATTTAAAGTAATTTTGTCTACAACAATTTTCAGGCGTTTGCTAAATAAATTGTCTTTATCAAACGTTGATCTTGTGATACTGTCTTAATCGTAAAATGTAAAAAGTGAGAGGCCAGATGTTCGTTTCACATTTTACAAATAACATTTTACACAAAAAATATGAGAATTAAAACCAAATTGAATCTGGGTGTTGGATTATTATTTTTAATGATCATCATTCTCTCGTTAGTGAGTGCTTATGCTGTATTTTTGATTAAGCAGGACACGGAGAATATTCTGAAATCGAATTATAATACGCTCGAATATTCCCGAAATATGATTTCTGCTTTGGATATAATTAAATTGGGTTCGAAAGAAACGATTCAGAATTTTGAGGAAAATCTAGAGAAACAAACCCATAATATTACAGAACCAGGCGAAAAACAAGCAACTGAAAAACTAAAAGAAAGTTTTGCTCTTCTCGCTAAAAACAATTCTGACGAAACTGTAAAAGGACAAATCCGTCAGGATATTTTTGCGATTATGAAGCTGAATCTGGATGCCATCAAACAAAAAAGTGACATTGCAAAAAAAACTGCAGAAACGTCCAATTTTTCCATTGCTATTGTGGGGACTTTATGTTTTTTAATTGCTTTTAATTTATTGGTCAATCTGCCAAATAACATTGCAAATCCGATTAGGGAATTAACGCTGAGTATTAAGGAAATTGCGAATAAAAATTATTCTGAACGTGTTCATTTTACAAGTCATAGCGAATTTGGAGATCTTGCCAAATCATTTAATACAATGGCACAAAAGCTCGAAGAATATCACGACAGCAATGTGTATAAACTTCTTTTTGAGAAAAAACGACTGGAAACGCTTATCAATAATATGAACGATCCGATTATTGGTTTGGACAATGAAGAAATTGTTTTGTTTGCAAATGACGAAGCGCTGAAAATTATCGGTTTAAAATCGGAAGATATAATTGGAAAAACTGCATCTGAATTAGCGAATACAAATGATCTGATTCGTTCCTTAATTTTAAAAGAAACTAATGGAAATTCAAAGAAACAACCTTTGAAAATTTTCGCTAATGCTAAAGAAAGTTATTTCGAAAAAGAAACTATTAACATTACAATAACGCCAACGGGCGAAGAAAAAGAGATCAACATTGGCGAGGTTATTATACTTAGAAATATCACACTTTTTAAAGAACTGGATTTTGCCAAAACGAATTTCATCGCAACAGTTTCGCACGAATTAAAAACGCCGATTGCTTCTATAAAATTGAGTTTACAATTGCTCGAGAATTCCAAAACGGGCGATATGAACGAAGATCAAAAACAACTGATTGAAAGTATTAAAGATGATAGTCAGCGATTATTGAAAATTACTGGTGAATTACTCAATTTATCGCAATTGGAAACCGGGAATATTCAGCTAAATATTGAAAAAAGCAATCCGTATGCAATTGTGAATTATGCTGCAGAAGCTGTAAAAGTCCAAGCCGATCAAAAACAAATTCAATTAATTATTAATGCAGATGAAAATTTAAAAGACGTAAAAGCCGATGCCGAAAAAACGGGCTGGGTTTTGATTAATTATCTGTCGAATGCGATTCGATATTCAGCTGAAAAAAGCACTATTCTCATTAAATTAAAAGAAGAAAACAATCAGATCGTTTTTCAGGTTATTGATACCGGAAAAGGAATTGAACCAAGATACAAAGACAAGGTTTTTGATAAATATTTCCAGATTCCCGGAAGTCAGAAATCGGGAACAGGATTGGGTTTAGCAATTAGTAAAGAATTTATCGAAGCTCAAAACGGGAGCGTTGGTGTAGAAAGCAATTTAGGATTGGGGAGTACATTTTGGTTTACGTTGAAAGTGTGAATTATTTAACATGATTTTGAAAATAAATCTTTAATTTTGAGTGTCAAAAGAATTTAATATGGACATGGCAGCTCAAATAAAAGAAAATTTGATCTCAAGAATTAGAGATTCTAAAGACATGAATTTTTTAAAAGCTCTTCAAACTATTTTTGATTCTTCAGAACAGTCATTGTATGAATTAACTGCTGAGCAACAATCTTCTATCGAAACAAGCCGAAATCAGATGCAAAAAGGAGAGTTTCATAAAAATGAAGATGTAATTTCAGAAATGAAAGAATGGCTAAAAAAGAAATAGTTTGGTCCGATCTTGCTAAACTTGAGCTTTCTAATGTTCTGGAATTTTATGTTCTCAGAAATGAAAATTCGGATTATAGCTTAAAAATTCTTGAAGAAGTTGAAGATTTATTAGAAAACGCTATCTAATAATGAATTGATTGGAAGACTTACTTCTAACAAAACTACTCGTGTTATTCCAATGAAAATCTATTTACTCTTCTATGAAATCAATAATGATCGAATAGAGATTATATCGTTTTGGGATAATCGTCAGAGTGAAGAAAAGAGAAAAGTAAAAGTTTCTTAAAACTTCAAATTTATTATATGCTTAAACAAAAATGCCCTGCTAAAAACAAGGCATTTCATATTCAATTTATTCTGGTATGTTATTCTTTTGGCTTTGTCAAATAATAAACCGGAATACCAATTAACATAATTAAAATTCCCCAGCCACAAGTCGAAAATTTTGTGATTAGCAATGAAACACTAATTGCCGATGCTAAAACAATATAGAGTAATGGTAAAAACGGATATCCAAATGCTTTATAAGGTCTTTCTGCATCCGGCATTTTTTTACGTAATATGAAGATTCCGTAAATGGTCAGGATATAAAAAATCAGAACGATAATAATTACAAAGTCCAGTAAAGCACCGTATTTTCCGGTAAGACACAAAGCCGAAGCCCAGACACATTGCGCCCAAAGTGCCCATGAAGGAACACTAAATTCATTAAGAACAGCTGCTTTTTTAAAGAACAAACCGTCCTTTGCCATGGTATAATACACCCTCGCACCCGCCATAATCAATCCGTTGTTGCAGGCAAAAGTCGAAATCATAATCATGATCGCAATAACTAAAGTTCCGATATCTCCAAAAATATACTGAGAGGCTACTACTGCTACCCTGTCTGATTTTGCAGTTGCTATTTCGTCCATTGGTATCACAGCCAGATACATCAGGTTTGTCAAAACATAAATAATGGTAACAATAAAAGTTCCTAAAAATAAACTCAAACCTACGTTACGTTTTGGATTTTTAATTTCTCCTGCAATAAAAGTAACCCCAACCCAGGCATCGCTCGAAAATAATGATCCTACCATGGCGGCTGAAATTCCGGTAATCAGGGCCTTTCCGCTGATAGGAAGCCACGAGCCATTTTCAGGAACATAACTGCGCGGTGTCCAGGCATCAGCCCAATTGGCATCCCAAACAGAGGCTTTTGCTGCAAGCGTTAATCCAAAAACGATTAGACCTAATAATGACAATATTTTAATAATGGTGAGAACGGTCTGAAGGACTTTTCCATTTTTTACACCCCTGCTATTAATAAAAGTTAGCAAAACTATAGTAACGATGGATACAATCTGAGCTGCATTCAGTTTAAAATCCCCTAATTCAAACAATATATTTTCATCGCTGAAAGGTTCATAAAGATAAGCTGCAAACTTTGAGAAAGCTACACCAACGGCAGCAATTGTACCGGTTTGAATCACGGCAAAAAAGCTCCAGCCATATAAAAAGGCAATCAGTTTATTGTATGCTTCCTTCAGATATACATATTGTCCTCCGGCATTTGGGAACATCGAACTCAGCTCACCATAACTTACAGCAGCAATAATAGTAATTAGTCCTGAAATCAGCCAAATCAGTGTCAGCCATCCTGCTGAACCTACTTGTCTGGCGATATCGGCGCTCACGATAAATATTCCGGAGCCAATCATAGAACCTACTACAAGCATGGTTCCATCTAATAATCCGAGTTCTCTTTTAAAATTTTCCTGGTTATTTTCCTGCATTATTTTTGGTTTTTGGTTGGTTAAAGATATACTTTTTTTAGAAATTTCAGAGTATCGAAAACTTTTTTGGGCGTGTCCCTCCGGGTCGGGTTTTCGGCTATATCTTTTACACTGCTTCGCCGGTAAAAGGATGCCGCCTCTACCCCTCACGCAAATTCGGTTTTTACAAGAACATCAGAATTATAATTTAAATTATGCAAAACCATAAAAAACTCAAAACAACTACAAATAAATCAATTACAAAGAGCAGCATTACCTTATAAAATTTAACAAGAAAAAAAAGAAATACGTTAAACGGATTTCTTTTTTTATTAAATTTATGTAGCTATTAATTGACAATACATTTTAATTAGCCCGAAAAAACTAAAAACAACAGTAAACAGGTTACGTAGTACGCAGACAGAATTTAATATAAACCAAAAATTCCAAAGTTATGTTTCAGGTTGTTTTTCTAAAAAATCTACGCTTTACTAACGGTTACATTCTGTTGTCAATTGTATTTATTTCTTGTGCTTTACTAATTTGTGTGAACCTTTTTACAATCAAAATATTATCTGCCAACAGAGCTTATATCAACGGTGAATCTCATTATTCAAAAGGACAAAAAGATGCTTCCCGACATCTTATACATTATGTCTTTACACAAGATGATCATAAATGGAGATTGTTTCAGGAAGAGTTAAAAGTACCACAAAGTGCCCGCATTGCCAGAGAAACATTAGTGAAATTTGGTGACAGTGAAATAGCCCGAAAGGCATTAGTTACGGGAAGAAACCATCCGGAAGATCTGGATGACATAATTTGGTTATTTGAAAACTTTAAGCAGGTTTCTTTTTTATCAAAAGCCATTAATGAATGGGAAGAAGGCGACGAACTAATTGTTAAGTTGTCTGAAATTGGTAAAGAAATTAATACCAAAATCAATAGTAAGGTTTTAAGTCGGACTGATCAGATAAAATTCCTTGAGGAAATTGGTTCTATTAGCGACAAATTAACTATTAATGAGCGTAATTTTTCAAACATTATTAGTGATGGAACCCGTAAAATTAAAAACTCTCTCATTATTACAAATATCATTTTCACATTGATTATTGTATGCAGTGTTAGCTTTTATTATTCAATAATGGTAAAAAGATTATTAGCTTCAAAGAAAGAAGCCGAAGCCAAAAATGAAAATCTGATATTAGTCAATCACGAATTGGATCGTTTTGTTTATAGTGCTTCGCATGATTTGCGATCTCCAATAACGTCATTAAAGGGCTTAATTGAAATTACACAGCTGGAAGATGATATCGTTCAGATAAAAGAGTACTTAGGTTTAATGTATCAAAGTCTTGTCAGGCAGGATCAATTTATTAGCGACATTATTGATTACTCAAAAAACAAACGAAAACAAATCATTATTGAACCTGTAAGCCTGAAAGAAATATTTGATGAAGAAATTTCACAACTAATGCACATCGAAAATGCAAACCGAATAATTTTCAAACAGGACATATTAGCAGACCAAATTCAGAGTGACCGCTTACGTTTAAAAATTATTATCAGCAATTTGCTTTCCAATGCTATAAAATATGCCGATACAAGTAAAGAGGAGATGATTATCTCAATCAACACTTACAATCAAGATGACCTTACCAAAATCGAAATCACTGATAACGGAATTGGAATCAAAAATGAATTTAAAGAACACATTTTCGAAATGTATTTCGGAACAAACAAAAATAAAGGATCGGGTTTAGGCCTTTATATTGTAAAAGAAGCAGTTGAAAATATCAGAGGAAATATTTCTTTGATTTCAGAAAGTAACATCGGTAGTACATTTACGCTAACAATCCCGAACAATTATGGAATTTAAACCTTTATTTTTATTAATTGAAGACAATTTAATCGACCAGATTGTCACTCAGCAATTACTCAAAAAAGTATTTCATGTTGAGGAAATTATTATTGCTAATAACGGGAAAGAAGGTATTGAATGGCTTCAGGACAATAAAACAAATCGCCCCTTTATTATTTTGCTTGACATTCAAATGCCTATTATGAATGGTTATGAATTTTTAGAAGAATTTCACAAACTTAGTGAAGAAATAAAAGATGAGGTTCAAATTTATGTACTCTCATCAACTTTGGATTCAGCTGAAATTGCTTTTATAAAAGAAAATCAATATGTAATCGACTTATTCAGCAAACCGTTTCCGGTTGAAGAATTCAAAAACCGATTTTTGACACTATTCTAAAACACGATTTACCTGCGAAAAAGCTCTTTCGTAATAAGGCTCTTTAATTGAAGAAATGATAACTCCTCCATGTGTTGAGGAATGAACGAATTTAATTTCTCCATCCACAACCTCTACCACCATTCCAACGTGATTGATTTGGTGCCTTCCATTAGTTTTAAAGAAAATTAAATCTCCTTTTTGAGCTTCTTCTGTCTCTACTTTTGTGCCAATCCGGGATTGTTCTATTGAACTTCTTGGCAGCTTAATATCAAAATTCCCAAAGGTAGAATACATTAATCCAGAGCAATCAAAACCTGCTTTTGTTGTTCCTCCTGAACGATAACGGGTACCTATATTTTCAGTAGCATTTATAACCAGTTGATCAACTAACTCCGAATGGTTACTAACCCTTATTACTGTTGAAGAATCTTTTTTAATGGAGGTATTATCTGCTACCTGAACAGGTGAATTTGTTATATCTTTTGTTTCCTGAATCGGTTTTGAAGCATTCAGGGTATCGGCTTTTTCTTTTGAAGTAAGAATCTTCAAAGTGTATCCAATAGGTAATTTGCTTTTGATTTCGGGATTCTGTTTTTCCAATTCAGCTACCGTAATTCCGAATTCTTTGGCGATAGCATATTTTGTTTCTTTTGGCATCACTTCCCTTGAAACTTCAACCAATTCTGATTGAGTGTTTTCAGCCGGTTTCTGTATAACTGAATTTCCTTGGGAAGGAACAACAATTTGCTGCCCTATTTTTAGCCCTTCTGTTTCCAGCGAAGGATTTGCTTTTTTCAGATCTTCAACAGAAACTTTATATTTTTTGGATATACCCCAAAGTGTTTCTTTTGCCAAAACTTCATGTGAAGTTGGATTTATCTGAGTAACGGATTGATTGGTTTTTATTTCCTGAGATGGATTAGAATTGGGAATCAATAAAACCGAATTTAATTTTAAAATTTTCGGTACATCAGGATTGGCATTTGCAATATCTTTTGGCTTAACTCCATATTTCTTAGCAATATTGTAAAGGTTATCACCTTTTGAAATAGTATGTTTGATATAATTATCCTGAGAAAAAGCACTTACACTAAAAAGCAAAAATATAAAGACAAATCTGAAAATCATTATTTGGGGAATTTTAATTTTCTACACTAATTCCTTTCTTAATTTTAAACTCAAAAAAGAAAGTTTTATTACCAAAAAAGCGAATTTAACTTTTTAAAGTAAAAAAAACACTTTTTTTAACAACAAATTTATGTCAAATTGCTTCCACAAAAAGGTTTCCATGCCTAACTCAAAGTTATTGTGTTAGTTATAAATTTATTAGAAAATCATAAAATTTAAAATAAAAGTTGTGTTGAAAACCGGAGTCTTAGCCCGGATGGAAGCGGCATCCTTTTGTCCCGATAGTTATCGGGACAAAAGATATAGCGGACAGCCGGATTAGCTTCTAATAAAAAACGCCCTGTTTTCACAGAGCGTTCTTTACTATTATCAAAATTTAAGATTAAGCTTTACCGGCAGCAATTAAGTTTAATGCAGAACCTGCAACAAACCAGCCAATCTGACCTGCATTGTAAGTATGGTTTGCCAAAATAATATCTTTTGAACCATCTGCATGAACAAATTCTAATGTTAACGGTTTTCCCGGAGCAAACTCAGTTAAATCAGTAAAGTTGATTGTGTCATTTTCCTGAATTTTATCGTAATCTGCTTCGTTAGAAAAAGTTAATCCTAAAAGACCTTGCTTTTTAAGGTTTGTTTCGTGGATACGGGCGAAAGATTTTACTAATACTGCTTTGACTCCCAAGAAACGTGGTTCCATAGCAGCGTGCTCACGAGAAGAACCTTCTCCATAATTATGATCTCCAACAACAATTGACGGAACTCCTGCCGCTTTGTAGGCACGTGCTACTGCAGGAACAGCATCATATTGTCCTGTCAATTGATTTTTTACCGAGTTGGTTTTTTGGTTGAATGCATTTACGGCACCAATCAGCATGTTGTTCGAAATATTATCTAAGTGTCCACGGAAACGCAGCCAGGGTCCTGCCATCGAAATATGGTCGGTTGTACATTTTCCGAATGCTTTGATTAGTAATTTAGCACCTGTAATATTTTTACCATCCCATGCATCAAACGGAGCTAATAACTGCAAACGCTCTGAAGTAGGGCTAACAACTACCTGAACTCCTGAACCGTCTTCGGCAGGAGCCTGAAATCCCGGATCTTCGGCATAAAAACCTTTTTCAGGCAATTCATCTCCTGTTGGTTCATCAAGCATTACTTCTTCGCCATCTTCGTTAATTAATTTGTCCGTCAACGGATTAAATCCTAAATCACCGGCAATAGCTAAAGCTGTTACAAGCTCTGGAGAACCTACAAAAGCTAAAGTATTCGGGTTACCATCTGCACGTTTTGAGAAATTACGGTTGAAAGAGTGAACGATTGTGTTTCTTTCTTCCTTCTCTGCTCCTTCCCTGTCCCACATACCAATACAAGGTCCGCAGGCGTTAGCAAAAACTGTTGCGCCAATTTTATTAAAAGTATCGATAAATCCATCTCTTTCGATTGTAGAACGAACGACTTCAGATCCCGGAGTGATTGTAAATTCGGCTTTTGTTTTTAAGTTTTTCTCTGAAACCTGTTTTGCCAAAGAAGCTGCACGAGAAATATCTTCGTAAGATGAGTTGGTACAAGAACCAATTAAACCAACCTGAATTTGTAATGGCCAGTTGTTTTTGATTGCCTCTTCTTTCATCTTAGAAATTGGAGTAGCCAAGTCCGGAGTAAAAGGTCCGTTTAAATGCGGTTCTAATTCAGATAAATTGATTTCGATAACCTGATCAAAATATTTTTCAGGGTCAGCATAAACTTCCTGGTCTCCAGTTAGATAAGGAGCTATTTTATCTGCAGCATCTGCAACATCAGCTCTGTTTGTAGAACGCAGGTAACGGCTCATAGAATCGTCATATCCGAAAGTTGAAGTTGTAGCTCCAATTTCGGCTCCCATGTTACAAATAGTACCCTTACCAGTACAGGACATAGCCGTTGCACCTTCTCCAAAATATTCAACAATCGCTCCGGTACCGCCTTTCACAGTTAAAATTCCGGCAACTTTTAAAATAACATCTTTAGGAGCTGTCCAGCCTGATAATTTGCCGGTTAATTTTACTCCAATTAATTTAGGAAATTTCAATTCCCACGCCATACCAGACATAACATCTACAGCATCAGCTCCACCAACACCAATGGCTACCATTCCTAAACCTCCTGCATTTACAGTATGAGAATCCGTACCAATCATCATTCCGCCCGGAAATGCATAATTCTCCAGTACTACCTGGTGAATAATTCCGGCTCCGGGTTTCCAAAAGCCGATGCCATATTTATTAGAAACTGACGACAAGAAGTCGAAAACTTCATTACTTTGTGTTTTTGCCCTTGCCAAATCGGTTGCAGCATCTACTTTTGCCTGAATCAGGTGATCACAGTGTACTGTTGTTGGAACAGCAACTGTTTTCTTTCCGGCGTGCATAAATTGCAATAATGCCATTTGTGCTGTAGCGTCCTGACAGGCTACACGATCCGGGGCAAAGTCAACATAATCAACTCCTCTTCCAAACGCTTTGGTTGGATTTCCATCCCAAAGGTGGTTGTACAAAATTTTCTCTGTTAAAGTAAGTGGACGACCAACAATCTGACGTGCTGCATCAACACGACCGGGCATGTTATCATACACTTTTTTAATCATTTCTATATCAAAAGCCATATTTATATATTAATTATGTTAGTGTAAATCAGCTTAAATTTAAGGATTTTATTATGGTTTATGCTAAAATAATTGTTAATACTATTATTTAAAACTATTCTATTTTTCCTGAAAGGCAGTAAATTGAAAATCAATCTAATATAATTATTTAGCCTTTATAATAACCTATTGCAATTGCACCTTCTACCTTAGAAATTTGATTTAGCAAATCATGCAACGGTAATCCAGCAGAGATAGAAGCTTTAATCCGCAGCGAGGAACGAATGAATACTATACTCGAATAGCACAATGCTTAGCAGCTCAAAATATAAATAAAAAGAGGCAACCTATTACTAGATTGCCTCGCTTAGAAATTATGAAATTCTTACTATTATAATTTAGTAGAAATTGGTTTGAATTTTGTTAAGTTGATACCTTCAACCGAAGCTTTATACTCTTCGATAGATGGCATTCTTCCTAAAATTGCAGAAAGTACAACTACTGGCGTTGATGCTAATAAAGATTCTCCTTTTTTACCATCTCTATCCTCTACTACACGTCCTTGGAACAAACGAGTTGAAGTAGCTAATACAGTATCTCCTTTTTCAGCTTTTTCCTGGTTACCCATACATAAGTTACAACCAGGACGCTCTAAATACATAATGTTTTCGTATTCTGTACGTGCTGTTGATTTAGGTAAGGCATCTGAGAATTCGAAACCTGAATATTTTTGTAACATTTCCCAATCACCTTCAGCTTTTAATTCGTCGATGATGTTATACGTAGGAGCTGCAACTACTAAAGGTGCGTTGAATTTAACTTCCCCATTTTGTTTTTCAACATTACGTAACATTTGAGAAACAATTTTTAAATCGTCTTTATGAACCATGCAAGAACCTACGAAACCTAAATCTACTTTTTTATCTGTTCCATAGAAAGATAATTCGCGAATAGTATCGTGTGTATAACGTTTAGAAACATCAACATTGTTAACGTCCGGGTCAGCAATCATTGGTTCCTCTATTAAACCTAAATCGATAACAACTTCAGCATAGTATTTTGCATTATCATCTGGAGTTAAAGCTGGTTTAGCACCTGTTTTAATTTCCTCGATACGTTTGTTTGCTTTATCAATTAAACCTTGTAAAACTTGGTTTTTGTTGTCCATACCTTTATCAATCATGATTTGGATACGAGACTTAGCAATTTCTAACGATTGAATTAATGTTTCGTCCTGAGAAATACAGATAGAAGCTTTCGCTTTCATTTCTGCAGTCCAGTCTGTAAATGTAAACGCCTGGTCAGCTAATAAAGTTCCGATATGAACCTCAATAATACGACCTTGGAAAACGTTCTCACCATCAAATTGCTTCAACATTTGAGATTGCGTCGCATGAACTACATCACGGAAATCCATGTGTTGTTTCATCTCACCTTTAAAAGTAACTTTTACAGATTCTGGAATTGGCATAGAAGCTTCACCTGTTGCTAAAGCTAAAGCTACAGTTCCTGAATCGGCACCGAAAGCAACCCCTTTAGACATACGTGTATGTGAATCTCCACCGATGATAATTGCCCACTCATCAATTGTAATATCATTTAACACTTTGTGAATAACATCCGTCATTGAATGATATTCACCTTTAGGATCTCTCGCTGTAATAACACCGAAATCATTCATGAACTTCATTAATTTAGGAATATTAGCTTGCGCTTTTTTGTCCCAAACTGAAGCTGTGTGACATCCTGATTGGTAAGCACCATCAACAACTGGAGAAATAACTGTAGCAGCCATCGACTCTAATTCTTGAGCAGTCATCAAGCCTGTAGTATCTTGAGAACCTACGATGTTAACTTTCACACGTACATCTGATCCCGCATATAATGTTTTACCTGGAGTTACACCAACTGCATTTTTGTTGAAGATTTTTTCAACAGCAGTTAATCCTTGACCTTCTATAGAAACTTCTTTAGCTGGTGCAAATACTGTTGGAGCAGTAACTCCTAAAGTTTGTGCAGCAAATGTTTGGATTTTTTTACCAAAAACGATAGCATAAGATCCACCCGCTTTGATAAACTCTAATTTTTGAGGAGTGAAAGATTTAGAAATATCTTTTAATTCTTTCTCACCGTTGTATAATTTTTTAGTTTTTGTATTGATTGTTAATACAGTTCCTGTAGCTACAGAATAAACTTCTTCTAAAACAGGATCACCAGCTTCGTTACGAACTACGTTTCCTTCTGCATCTGTTTTCTTTACCCAGTTTTGTAAGTCGATACCGATACCACCCGTGACGTCTACAGTAGTTAAGAAGATAGGAGAGATTCCGTTAGTACCTGCTACAATTGGAGCAATGTTCACGAAAGGAATGTATGGAGATGCTTGCTTACCAGTCCATAAAGCTACGTTGTTTACACCTGACATACGAGAAGATCCAACTCCCATTGTTCCTTTTTCAGCGATTAACATAACAGAAGCATCTGGATGCTGTGCTTGCAATGCTTTAATTTCTGCCTGAGCTTCAGGAGTGATCATACATTTTCCATGTAATTCACGGTCAGAACGAGAGTGTGCCTGGTTACCCGGAGATAATAAATCAGTAGAGATATCACCTTCTGCAGCGATGTAAGTAACCACTTTAATTTCTTCAGCAACTTCTGGTAATTTTGTAAAAAAATCAGCTTTTGCGTAGCTTTCTAAAATTTCTTTTGCAACTGTGTTACCAGCGCTGTAAGCTTCTGCTAAACGAGCTGTATCAGCATCGTATAAATAAACTTGAGTTTTTAAAACTTCAGCCGCTTGTTTCGCAATTGCAGCCTCATTACCCAAAGCTAAATCAAGGAGTACTTCAATAGAAGGTCCCCCTTTCATATGTGATAATAATTCGAAGGCAAAAGCAGGTGTAATTTCTTTTACTTCAGATTCACCAAGAATGATTTCTTTTAAAAACTTAGCTTTCTCACCAGCAGCACTAGTGGTTCCAGGCAAAGTGTTGTAAATAAAAAACTTAAGAGAGTCCTCTCTGTATTCATTATTTAAATCTTTAATTTGCGCAATGATTTCGCTTAGTAATTCAGCACCATCAATTGGCTTCGGATGAAGACCCTGGGCTTTTCTTTCTTCAATCTCTTGAATGTAATCCTTGTAAATATTCATAATAGAAGTCTTTATAAACTAGGTATTTTTATTTTTTGTTCGCAAATTTAGGAATTAAAGCTGAGAATTAAAAAAAATATAACAGATGTCCCTTTTTCAAAAATTATTATTGCAAAATAATGATTTTCAACCTTCTTTGTTGTCAAAAATTTAATTTTTCATTTAAATAATAAATTATCAATAATTTAAAATCTTTTCTTTAACAAAGTCGAAATTTAATGTTATAAAGGAAGTGAGATTTTACCCCCATTTTTAAAGAAGAATCTTTCTAAATAAGTATTTATATCGTTGTAGCTTTACTTCTTAGTGCCCTTTCATACGTAAAACTACTTATTCATAAAAAAATAAAAATTAAATCATCATATTTCAAATATTCTTATAACTTTGCGATTCAAAGTACTTTTATTTAAAAATAACTTTATATGAAAACAAGCGAAATAAATTATCTTTTTAAGAATCGAATTGGTGCTACGATTAGTCTTTTTGTCACAGCTTTTAGTGCTGCACTCTTAATTTTATTATTAATAGGCAGTAAATATGATTTTGAAAGCTTTGAAATGCTTTCTCTTATCAATCTTATTATTGCACTTCCTTATGCTGTAATTCTTAGTTTTAATGTTTTAAGAAATAAGGAAAAGTACCAGCATTTAATTCCTTTTTTATTTTTGAATTGGTTTATTGGATGTTTCTCTGCAAATATTCTAATCAATATTTTCGAAAATCTTCCAATTTGGGTTTATTGCACAACGTTCTTGTTTTGCTTTTCAAACTTTGTCATTTACAGCGACATTAAAGACAAATACATTAACATTTTTTCCTATTTTATTAATGGGCTTTCCTGCTTGTTAATTCTATATTACGCCCTATTTCTTATTCCTTTGTCCTTCATTTCCCTAATTGGAATTATTGTATTAGGGATTGGATTTTATGGTTTAGTCCCTGGAATTGTAATTATTACTCACACCATTATACTTTCAAAAGTAATTTTGAATCATAAAAGAAACATGTATGCTTTTTGTGCCGGAATGGGTTCTGTTTTATTTGGCTTCATTCTGTTTACCCTATTATTAAATATAGAAAGCCAAAAAATAAACCGATACAGCATTACAAAAACATTTGATGAAAATAATGATCTGCCGGCATATATTAGAATTTCTCAAAATCTAAAACCAAATTTCTTCAACGAAATATTACTAAAGAAAAACATCGTGTACACTGCAACTGATGAATTCTTTATTTTAAGAGGTCTTGATGGCATTGGAAGCAATCAACAGTACAATGAAAGAAAAACGCATAATCCTTTTTTAAATATTGCTTATCATTTTACAGAAAATCTGAATCTAAGTACTGATGATCAAATAAATATCCTAAAATCTAATTTTAACAAAAGACTCGAAACTGAAGAGCAGCTCTGGAGCGGCAGAGACCTCATTACAAAAAACATTAAAGAAGATGTAAAAATTTACCCTAATGAAAGATTAGCATACACCGAAATTACAATGGATATCGTCTGCGATGAAAAAAGCTGGGGACAAAAGGAAGCTATTTATTCTTTTCAGCTTCCCGAAGGTTCTGTAGCTACATCATTATCATTATGGGTCAATGGAACAGAAAGAAAAGGGGTTCTCACCACAAAAGAAAAAGCAAAAGCTGCCTACAAACAAATTGTTGGCGTCGAAGCACGCGATCCTTCTTTGATGCAATGGAAAGAAGGAAACAGAGTTACAGTTAGAGTTTTTCCTGTTACCAGCGAAATGCCACGAACTTTTAAATGCGGCTTTACTACTCCATTAAAAACCAAAGGCAACAAAATCACTTATCAAAGTCTGAACATTAAAGGTCCAAATATTAACAATGCCGCTACAATCTCAAGAATTCAGATAAGCGGAAATACCGCATTTGAAGCATCAAAAGATTTTGATTTTGAAAATAATTATTACATCAATAATTCTAAAGGCTTAGATGAATGGCAAGCAGAACTTCCTTTAAGTAAAGAACCAGTCAGTAATGTATTCGTCTGGAAAAATAAGAGTTATGAAGCAAAACCAATCCAAAAAGAAAAAATTCGTTTTTCTCCGTCTGAAATAATCTTAGATCTGACTAACAATTGGAGTATTGAGGAAGTTTTAGCACTCCTACAAATTCCTAACAAAAAATACTTTGCCATCATCAACAATACCAAACAAGAAATCAATACCACAAATTGTGAATATATATTTGATCAGTTTCAGGAGCTTAATTATTCTCTTTTGCCTCTATTTAAGTTAGAGAACAATAGTTTGATCATAACAAAATGCGGCACATTTTCTTCTAATTTTGAGGAGTTAGAATCTTCTGATTATTTAAAAAAGATTAAAAAATCCACAAAAAACAAACATTTAAAAGTCATTAATATTTCTGATGAAATAAATCCTTTTTGGCAGACGGTAAAAGAACAGCGTTATGTTGAATATCTTCAAACAGATATTAAAAACTGCTCAAGCCTTATCAACACAAACAACTTTGTAAAATTTAAAACATTCGAAAACAGTATTAATATAGAAACTGCCGGAATTGCAATTCAAGAGAATCCCGTTCTTGAAAAAACCACCAGCAAAGGATCTGATCATCTATACAGAATGTTTTGCTTTGGAAAAGTTTTAAATAATCAGGTAGAAATTCAAAATGACACATTAAAACAAAACAAATATGTTGATTTAGCTAAAGATGCTAATATTGTTACACCCATTTCGTCGTTAATTGTTCTGGAAACCGATGAAGATTATAAAAATAACGAAATAGAAAAAAATATTGATACTTTAGGAAATGCTTCAATTAATAATGACGGATCTGTTCCGGAACCTCATGAATGGCTTTTAATCATTATTGGTTTTACAACACTTTTCTTCTATTACAGAAAAAACAAAAAGCAGGTTATCTAATGAAAGACTTTTTATCACAGAACAAAAAGGTAATTTTAATTTTGATTTTGTTTACTCTGTTAATCATAAATTATAACATTGTTGTTGCTGGTCTTGACAGTAACCTTTTCGGAATTGTTTTTTCAATATTATTATTTCTTATCGGGGGTAGAAAAACTTCACTCAACATGAACTACCCTCTTTTAGGAATGATTTTTATACTGGAATTCATAAGCTTTCGTTTACACACAAAATCTTTGCATTTTTTAGCATTGTCATTTTTGATTTGCTTTCTGTATTATTGCTTTACCCGAAAATTTTCATTTATAGCTTTTATCTGTATCCTATTGTTTTCATCCCTTTTTAATACTTTTTTCGAGTATTTGACAACTGAAATAAAACAGGCACTTTGTTATACCGTTTATTTAACCCTGAAAAATTTCATCCTAATAGACAAAATTGAAGGCGTTAATTTTTATATTAACAATGCGAAAATTACCATTGATACAGCCTGCATGGGATTATCTATGTTTAAAACAGGATTACTCTTCGGAGCTTTATTACTAACTTTAGAAGAACGGAAACAACAAAAATATTTCAGTATAAGACAAATTCTCGTGTTCTGTTTCATTGTAATTGCTTTGAATATTATTTCGAATTATTTCAGGATTCTATCGTTGATTTTATTTGATTGTACCGAAGAGAATGTTTTGCATCATAGTATTGGATTGCTTTGTTTTATATTTTATCAAATTGCCCCCATGCTATTTTTGATTCGTTTTTTTAAAACTGAACAAAAAGAAACTATTTATAAAACACAATCTTTACCGGCTTTACTACCCTTTTTGACAGGCTTAGTGATTATTTTTATTACTAGTCTGGAAATTAAAAAAGAAACACATTACAATCTATTGGAAAATCTAAATCCTGAATATCATATTAAGAACGGGATATGGATAAATAAGGAAGTTTTTAAAATCGTAGCTCCTGAAAAACTCATTTATATTAAAACAATAGCGCACAACCCTACAATTTGCTGGACAGGAGATGGCTATAAAATTACTGAATCAAAAAGAATAATAAAAAATAAGTCTAAAATATGGTTTGTGAAATTAGAAAAAAATCACATTCAATATCTTTCATATTGGTGGTATGAATGTGAACAGAAAAAATATACTTCAATCACAGAAGTATTACTAATAAAACTTTTTTACAACAAACCTGTACGACTTATAAATGAAACAAGTAAATTGACTTTATAAAAAAGCCTGAGAAATTTTTAAGATTTCTCAGGCAATTGATAGTTTATATATTTTTTACATCAACTTCTGAATAATAATTTCCTCTGTTATCCCCTCAGCATCTGCTTTGTAGTTTTTGATAATCCTGTGACGCAAGATTCCGGTTGCAACTGCTTTCACATCTTCAATATCAGGAGAAAACTTACCATTGAAAGCTGCATGAGCTTTAGCTGCTAAAATTAAGTTTTGTGAAGCCCTTGGTCCTGCTCCCCAATCCAGATAATTTTTAACAAAATCATTTGACAAAGGATTATCAGGACGTGTCTTACTCACTAAAGTCACTGCATATTCAATAACATTATCCGCTACAGGAATTCTGCGGATCAAGTGTTGAAAATCTATGATTTCCTGTGCCGTAAACAAAGGATTTATTTTGGTTTTCACATCAGAAGTAGTTTGTTTTACTACCTGTACTTCTTCCTGAAAACTTGGATATTCGAGTTTTACAGCAAACATAAAACGATCTAACTGAGCTTCAGGCAAAGGATAAGTTCCTTCCTGTTCAATTGGGTTTTGTGTTGCCAATACAAAATACGGCAAATCTAATTTATGATTTTCTCCAGCAATAGTAACGGAGCGTTCCTGCATCGCTTCAAGCAAAGCTGCCTGAGTTTTAGGAGGAGTCCTGTTAATCTCGTCAGCCAAAATGATATTCGAAAAAATTGGCCCTTTGATAAACTTAAACTGTCGGTTTTCATCCAGAATTTCACTCCCAAGAATATCTGATGGCATTAAATCCGGAGTAAACTGGATTCTTTTAAAATCTAAACCTAAAGCCTGAGATAATGTATTTATCATTAAGGTTTTTGCTAACCCTGGAACACCAATTAAAAGCGCATGGCCTCCTGAAAATATGCAAAGTAAAATTTGATCTACAACGGCATCCTGCCCTACAATGATTTTTGCTATCTCGGTTTTTAATTCGTTTCTTTTTTGAACTAAATTATGAATTGCTGCTACGTCAGACATTTATGAATATATTTTAAATTAAAAAGAGTTAGCTCTATGAATTCATAAAACTAACTCTTTTCTTTATTTAATAAAAATTATTTTTTCAACCAATTATTAGTAAAAGTACAATCTCTGTATTCTCCAATAATCTTAATGTATGTATCTTTAATTTTTGTATCAAACCATTTTGCAATTGTATTGATTTGTTTTTCTTTTAATGCTAATTCTTTAATTTTAGTGTAATCTTTTGCATAATCGGCTGTGTGGCTATCGATTCTATTAGTTACAGTTATCAATTTGTATGTTTTTTTTCCTTTATCATCTGTATCCAAAAGTGGCTGAGAAATTTCATTATCTTTTAAATTTGAAACCTGGCTGTATAATGTCGCATCCATTTTAGTTAATTCAAAACGGGTATCCTGCGTATTTGGATTAACTAAAGTACCTCCGTTTGCTCTTGTTTCTTTTTGATCAGATTCAGTTCTTGCAGCATCGGCAAAAGAAATTTCTTTATTTACAATCTTATTTCTAATATTTGTAATTCTTTCTTTAGCTTCTTTTAAAGCTGTTTCAGAAACTGTTGGTGATATTAATATATGACGCAATTCTACTTCTTGTCCTTTAATTTTATCAACCATTATAATATGATAGCCATAGGTGGTTTCAAAAGGATCTGAAATCTCACCTTCTCCAAGACTAAAAGCAACATCCTTAAACTCTTTTACAAAAGGAGTTTTTCTTGTCATCTTATAATATCCTCCTGCAGGAGAAGAACCAGGATCCTGAGAATACAAGACTGCTTTTGTAGCAAAACTTGACCCCTCTAAAACATCTTTTTTAATAGCGTTTAATCTGTCAATTACTTTCTGTTTATCTTCTTTTGAAACTTTAGGCTCTACAACAATCTGTGCAACTTCCATTTCAGCTCCAAAAGTTGGTAATTCATCTTTTGGTATTTTTTTAAAGAAATTACGAACTTCCTCTGGTGTTATTTCTACAGCATCGACAATCTTTTTCTGCATTTCCGAAGATAATTTTTGCTCTTTTAATATATCTGCAAAATAAGTTTTGAATTCTTCAACAGAGCTTTTCTTATAGAATTCTACAATTTTATTTATATCCCCTCCTGTTTGTCTCATCATGTAATTAAGCCTTTCATCCATCATACTTTTCACTTCAGCATCACTTACTATAATACTATCCTGAATGGCCTGATGTGCATATAACTTATCTTCTAAAAGTTTCCCTAACATTTGACATCTTGTAACATCTTTTACAGAACCTCCCTGGGCAGTGATTTCAAGATATCCTTTGTCAATATCTGAGTCTAAAACAATATAGTCACCAACTGTAGCAATAATTCCATCAATCTTTTGTTTGTTGACTGAAGTTGCTTCAACAGGTTTCTCAGCTACAACATCTTTAATAATCTCCTGAGCAGAAATAATTGAGTTGAAAAAAAGTAAAAAACACATTGTTAACACTAATTTGTAATCAATAGTTTTTAGCTGTAATTTTTTTAATAACATTATTTTAAATTTAATTTGAATGTAAGGCCTTGTTTTAGTCTTTTCTTTAAAACTGAAATTAATTAAATCAATATTTTCAAAACTTAGAAAATACAAAAAAATTGCATTCGTTTTTTACAACTTATAACGGACAAAAATAACAATTCAATTACATAATCCAACTATCAGCTATACTATTAACAAAAAATTATACACAATGCAGACAGTTGGCAATCAAGAAAAAACATATTAATGATTTTATTAGTCTAAATAATAAAAAAACCAAATCATCTAAACCAAAACAGAATCGCATTTATTTTCAAATCGTATTAATTAATAGTACTTTTGCAACCTATTTATACAAAAATATGAGCTTTTTAAAAGAAATACAACGCAGAAGAACTTTTGGAATTATCTCGCATCCCGATGCCGGTAAAACAACATTGACAGAAAAATTATTACTTTTTGGAGGTGCAATTCAGGAAGCAGGCGCCGTAAAAAACAATAAAATTAAAAAAGGTGCAACGAGTGATTTCATGGAAATCGAACGCCAAAGAGGTATTTCGGTTTCAACCTCTGTTCTTGCTTTTAATTATAATGACAAAAAAATCAATATTCTTGACACACCCGGACACAAGGATTTTGCTGAAGACACTTTTAGAACTTTAACAGCTGTTGATAGCGTTATAGTTGTTATTGACGTTGCAAAAGGGGTTGAGGAACAAACTGAAAAACTGGTTGCCGTTTGCAGAATGCGTAACATTCCAATGATTGTCTTCATAAACAAATTAGACCGTGAAGGAAAAGATGCTTTTGACTTAATGGACGAAGTAGAACAAAAATTAGGTTTAAAAGTTACACCGTTAAGTTTTCCTATAGGAATGGGTTATGATTTTCAGGGAATTTATAATCTTTGGGAAGAAAATATCAACCTTTTTAGCGGAGACAGCCGTAAAAACATTGAAGAAACTATTGCTTTTTCTGATGTTCAAAATAATCCGGAACTAGATAAAATTGTTGGTCAAAAAGCAGCTGAGAAACTTCGTGAAGAATTGGAACTGATTGATGAGGTTTATCCTAAATTTGAACGTCAGGATTATTTAGACGGAAAAATTCAGCCTGTATTTTTTGGTTCAGCGTTAAATAATTTTGGAGTTCGTGAATTATTAGATTGTTTTGTTGCCATCGCTCCTTCTCCAAGACCAAAAGATTCTGAAACCCGATTGGTTGATCCTACCGAAGAAAAAATGTCTGGTTTTGTATTTAAAATCCATGCGAATATGGATCCAAAACATCGTGACCGTTTAGCCTTTATCAAAATTGTTTCAGGAACTTTTGAAAGAAACAAGCCGTATTATCATGTTCGTCAAAAGAAAAATTTAAAATTTTCGAGTCCAAATGCATTTTTCGCTGAGAAAAAAGAGATTGTCGACATTTCATATCCGGGAGATATTGTTGGTCTTCACGATACCGGAAATTTTAAAATTGGTGATACATTAACTGAAGGTGAATTAATGAGTTTCAAAGGAATTCCAAGTTTTTCACCTGAACACTTCAGATACATTAATAATGCTGATCCAATGAAAGCAAAACAATTGGATAAAGGAATTGATCAGTTAATGGATGAAGGTGTAGCGCAGTTATTTACATTAGAAATGAATAACCGTAAGATCATCGGTACTGTTGGTGCACTACAATATGAAGTAATCCAATACCGTCTGGAACATGAATATGGAGCCAAATGTACTTACGAAAACTTTCCTGTTCACAAAGCGTGCTGGGTAAAACCTAACGACCCTAAAAGTGAAGAATTTAAAGAGTTTAAAAGAATCAAACAAAAATTCCTCGCTCATGATAAATATGGACAATTAGTCTTTTTAGCTGATTCTGATTTTACGATTCAGATGACTCAAAGTAAATATCCAAATGTAAAATTATTTTTCACATCAGAATTTGAATAATGACATTTTTCATTTTATACAAAATTAAAAAGCGCCAACTTTGAAAGTTGGCGCTTTTTTTAAGAATTAAATTAACTTTTATATGGAAAAATTAATTTTCTTTATTTTATGTTATGTTAAGTCAAAAGTATAATTAAGATTGCTGTCCTTCAAAAATAGTCGTTCAAAACGAATTAAATCGGATTAAATACATAAAAACATGCTTTTTTTCAATATCACATAGCAATAAAAACCCCTAAACTACAGGGGTTTTAAAATTTTAAGCTTAATTTTTAATCAATTTAACCGTCTCAGATTGATTTTTTTCATTGGTCACCTTCAATAAATAAGTTCCATTTGGAACATTCGCTAAATCCAAGGAGTTTGTCCCTGAGATTATTTTTTGGGTTTTGATTGTTTTTCCTAATAAATCAAATATAACTATTGTACCATTAGAATCACTATCTATAAAAAATGCACTACTTGACGGATTAGGATATACTTTTAAACTAGAACTAAAATCCAAATCATGATTACCAACAGCCAGTGTTGTACAAGTATTACCGGTTTGAATAATAGAACCTCCAATCCAGTTAGAAGAGTCTGCTGATAAATCAAAGCCAATTAAGGTCCCATTATTTCCATTTCCACTTGAATCTGATAATGTGTTAACTACTGAATTATCTGCCCCTTCAAATCCCTGATTGAATTTATAATACGCTACTAATCCTGATTGAGCTCCTGCCAGTTCACAATTCATATTGTTTTGTATTTCTGCCTGAGTCAAAACTTTATTCCAAATACGAGCCTCTTCAATTGCGCCATTAAAAAGGTTTTGCCCTGCATCAAATGCCCCAATTCTTGTGGCACTTCCTATAAAAGGAAACACATTAGTATTCTGATCAATCTCAATACCATTTTTATATAATATCATTGTATTTGTTGCTGAATTATAAGTTACAGCAACATGGTACCAAGTGTCTAAACTTAATTGTGCATTGTCTTTTACAGCACTCCAGCCACTATTATGTCCTGCAGACAATATACCACCAGGAATATAAATAGCATGCTCGCCATCACTACCACCAGAAATAATATTATTTACAGCTGAAAAATCCCTTACTTTAATCCAGGCTTCTTTTGTATAAGTTGCAGGCATATTGATTGGTAATTCTACATAACCACCATCAAAATTCAAAGTTGAACCTTTTATATTTACCGACACTTCAAAACGTTCACTTTCGCACGATATGGTTTGGGAAACGTAATATAAACCTGTTGACAGGACTGTTGCAGGATCCAATGCAGTACCACCAGTAGCAGATGTATACCATTTTAAATCGGTTCCTGTTGCTGCCAAATCTGAAACTTTTGCATTTGCATTAAAATTTTGCGGAGAAGTAGCTGTAGGTTTTGCAGTTCCGCAGGAATAAGTAAGTTGGGGCGTTACAAGATCCCCTGAAGTATTTATTACTCTAAAAGTATATGTAACGGAATTAGAAATTAAGTTATTAGCTTTCATGTTAAATTCCATTTCAGTAAATTTACCTGTACTTGCAGGATAATTTATATATCCATTAGATTCTGTACTTACAAATTCTCCTGCTATAAAAGAAGCAGCATTACCTGTAGCTATCTGTTGCGTAGTTGGTGTCGCATTAGACACCTCTGATGAGCTTATTAAGCTAAATGGAGAACCTGAATCTGTTAAATACTTCCATGTACCACCTGAATTATCTGAAAACTGAA
Source organism: Flavobacterium chungangense LMG 26729 (assembly GCF_000735715.2). NCBI lineage: Bacteria > Pseudomonadati > Bacteroidota > Flavobacteriia > Flavobacteriales > Flavobacteriaceae > Flavobacterium > Flavobacterium chungangense. Next base: position 58,328 of record NZ_JASY01000013.1, on the reverse strand, counting down.
TCTGTTTATAAAAACTTCCGTAATATCCTGGTCCCCAACCGGTAGAATAATCTTCAAGAACTACTCTTATTCTGATTGGATCTAAATTATTAATTTGTATCGCAGTGTTTTGTGCTGCTTTCCATGTCGCAGTAATTTCACTCCCATCATCATTTCTCCATCGGTAAGCTGACATTCTCGTATTTGCATTCGAAAGAAAGTAATTGGCGAGCATTAAAGTAAAAAGTAATGTTTTTTTCATATTATAAATTGTTTTAAAAAATTAGTTAAAGATTGATTTAAATGTGTGACAATTGTCTGTTTCTTATAGTTTTGAGTTTTAAGGTTAATAAATATAATAGTATGAATGTGATAAGCAATACAGGAAAAAGCAATGGATATTTTGTAAACAATGATAAATTATTATTTGGCTGAATATTTCCTGAAACCAATGTTCCGATGGTGTCCTTTTTTTCTGAAATAATTAATCCTTTACTGTCAATAATAGCATTAATACCACAATTATTGGCAACACTAATGTCTTTACGATTTTCTACCGCCTGAAGTCTGGCGTAATAAAAATGCAAATCTGATATGTAATTATCTTTAAACCAGCCGTCATTACTGAAATTAAACAAAAAATTTGCTCCGTTTCTAACTTGTTCTGCTGCACAACTTTCCACTACTACCTCATTACAAATCAAGTTTCCTGCTTTTCCAAAACGGGTATCAATGGGTTTCTCGCTTTGCCCTTCTGACAAAACATATCCTTCCTGACTTAAAAATGGCACAAGAAATTTACCTAATGGTTCTTCAATACCTTTAAGCAATATTTGCTTGTTGTAAATTCCTTTTACAGCATTTTTATTATTGATATAAAAGACGGAGTTGTATAATTTTTTATGGGTATTACTTTCGTTATTGATCCCTACTATATGTGTAAGATTTGCACGACCACTTATTCTTATTATTTCCTTTAATAAATCATCATCAGGCGAATAAGTCCAGGGTAAAGCCGTTTCCGGCCAGATAATAAAATCAGGTTTTAGCGCAACCGCATCCTTACACAATTGAAAATAATTGTTGGCAAAAGTATTACCGTTTTCACTATTCCATTTAGTTTCAGGATTAGTATTATCCGAAACAACCGCAACCTTAAATGATTTTCCAACTAAACTTGGCTTAAAAGTGTAAAAACTTACAGCACCTATTATAAACACAATCCCAAAAACAGAAAAACCTGATAGTAAATACCCTTTCTTTTTTTGAATAAATGATTCTGCAATAAAAAGATTAATTAAAACAGTTAAAAAAGTCAATAAAGCCAAGCCTCCTAAACTTGCCAATTGAATTGAATAAATATTTGTAACAAAAGGAAAACCAATTCTGAAATAATGTAAAGGGAATGATTCTAATAAAAACGCCAAACCAGATTCCAAAATAGTCCAGATAGCTGCAATACATAATCTGTTTAAAAGAAAAGTCAAATTTGATTTTACATTTGAATCCCAGATAATTTTAGTGATCCATGAAAGAACTGCAAAATAAAAACCGACAAAAAGACTGCTAAAAATACAAGTTAAAAAGCCATAAAAAAAACCATTTCCTGTATAATGGCTTACTCCTTGTATCATCCAGAAAAACATCCCTGTGCCTATTCCAAAACCAAACACAAAGCCAATACCGGGTGCCTTTTTTTGTTTTTTGCTATTTAAAAAAATGAACAATGGAACTAAACTGACACTTATCAATAAAATCCAAAGATTCGTATTGGCAAAATTAAGAATTAGCCCGAAAGCTAATAACAACAACATTGTTTTTATTTTTTTTTCCATTAACATTAACTTGAAATTAAGCAACAGCATTTTAGCAAAACATTTAGTTTCTGCGATCCTTAAACAAACCTGCTTTATTAAGTGAAATTTTTATAAAGACAAATTTTTATGCGCTTCACAAATAAATTTCATGTGAACACAAATATCAAATAATTAAATTTTTCAATATACAAGGGGAAACCCTGAAATTTTCATATTAGCTACAATTATCAAACGCATATATGAAATTTGACGTTCATAAAAACTATTGGTTTTTTACTGTTTTCCAGAGCAGAAATATAATTTCAATAAAGATCAAAATAGCCTATTCGGACATATTTTAAAGAAAAAAAGGAATACTATCTGAGTAGCCATTTACAGAATCTATTAGCTGAATAATTCTAATCTATTTAGTTTACTGAATTATAATCCCTAAAAGATTAAAAAGAAGTATTTCATAATTTGTTAATATAAGCTCTAATGCAAACAGTTATGACAATAATTTTAGAAACGCTCTTTTATAATCTGTTTTGAAATGAATAAAATTTAATACGTATAAAACAAATAACTAAAAAGTATAAAATTGAGAGAAAAATGTTTTTATAAAATGATACTATACTAAACAGAGTTTGAAGATTTAATTGAAAATGGATTTGAGTATTTTAGAAGATGATCTTTTTAAATTTAGCTCAACGGATTATTTAGAACTTTAAGAATTAAATATAAAAATAAAAGAAAATACTTATAATAAACTTATCTAAATTGTGAAGGCTGCTTACCAAACCTTTTTTTAAAAGCTGCCGTAAATTTACTGGCACTTTCATAGCCTACCGCTAATGCAATAATCTGAATCTGAAGATTTGATTTCTTAATTAACTGCATTGCCAATAGCATATTTTTTTCTTTATGATATTACAGCATTGAAAAACCAAAGACCGTTTTAAAATTTGATTTTAATTTTGTTGGTGAAGTATTTAAAATTTAAAACAAAAAAAAGCTCCATTTCTGGAGCTTTAAAATTTACGCTTGTCCTGCCGGACCAAAATTAAGCGGAATCGGTGCTTGTTCAGTTTCTTTGATTTCGCCATGAGCGGCTTCAAAGCGATGAATATTTTCACCAATTGCTCTCAATAATCGTTTAGCATGTTGTGGCGTCAGTACAATTCTTGACTTCACTTTAGCCTTAGGAGTACCCGGCATAATATTTACAAAATCTAAAACAAATTCAGATGATGAGTGATTAATAATAGCAAGATTAGAATAAATTCCCTCTGCAATAGTTTCGTCTAACTCAATATTAATTTGCTCTTGTTGTTGTTTCGGATTACTCATAATTTAATGTTTTTTCAATTCCCCTCTTTCGCAAAAGAGGGAATTGATAAGAATTAATAAATATATTCTTCTTTATTTGCCATCATTTCATTGTAATCGTCTTTAGACCCTACGATTGTGTTATCGTATTCTCTCATACCAGTTCCCGCAGGAATTCTGTGTCCAACAATTACATTTTCTTTCAATCCTTCAAGATCATCAACTTTACCTGCTACTGCAGCTTCGTTAAGTACTTTTGTTGTTTCCTGGAATGAAGCAGCAGAAATGAATGATTTAGTTTGTAACGAAGCTCTTGTAATACCTTGTAGAACTGGCGTTGCAGTTGCGGTAATTACATCTCTTGCTACAACTAGGTTTTTATCATTTCTCTTCAATAACGAATTTTCATCACGTAATTCACGAGGTGTAATAATCTGACCTGGTTTCAATACTGAAGAATCTCCAGCATCTTCAACTACTTTCATACCGTATAATTTATCGTTTTGAACGATGAAATCTTTAGTATGAATTAATTGATCTTCTAAGAATAAGGTATCTCCTGGATCCTGAACCCTTACTTTACGCATCATTTGACGGATAACTACCTCAAAGTGTTTGTCATTGATTTTTACCCCTTGTAAACGGTAAACTTCCTGAATTTCATTTACCAAGTACTGTTGTACAGCTGCCGGCCCTTGAATTCTCAAAATATCATCCGGAGTAATAGCGCCGTCAGACAATGGAACACCCGCTCTTACAAAGTCATTTTCCTGAACCAAAATTTGACTTGATAGTTTCACAAGATATTTTCTAACGTCACCAAATTTAGATTCAATTACAATCTCACGGTTACCTCTTTTGATTTTTCCAAAAGAAACAACTCCGTCAATCTCAGAAACTACAGCTGGGTTAGAAGGATTACGAGCTTCTAACAGCTCTGTAATTCTTGGTAAACCTCCTGTAATATCTCCAGACTTAGAAGAACGACGTGGAATTTTAACTAATACTTTACCAGCTTTAATTTTTTCACCATTTTCAACCATCAAGTGAGCTCCAACCGGTAAGTTATAAGAACGAATTAACTCTCCTTCTTTACCGTAAACCAATAAGGTTGGAATTAATTTTTTATTTCTGGCCTCAGAAATTACTTTTTCCTGGAAACCTGTCTGCTCATCAATTTCAACCATGAATGTTTGTCCTTGCTCTAAATCTTCGTAAGCAATCTTACCAGTAAACTCAGAAACAATTACACCATTATATGGATCCCATTTACATATTACCGTTCCTTTAGTAACAACATCTCCATCATTTACAAAAATACTGGATCCGTAAGGAATATTATGTGTATTTAAAACAATTCCCGTTTTCTCGTCAACTAATTTCAACTCCGTTGAACGTGAAACCACGATATCAACAGAATTTCCTTCACTGTCTTCTCCTTTTACTGTTTTTAAATCTTCAATCTCAAGTCTACCAGCGAATCTTGTAACAATACTAGATTCTTCAGAGATACCTCCTGCAACCCCTCCAACGTGGAACGTACGAAGTGTTAACTGTGTACCCGGCTCTCCAATAGACTGAGCTGCAATAACTCCTACAGCTTCACCTCTTTGTGTCATTTTTCCGGTAGCTAAGTTTCTACCGTAACATTTAGCACAAATACCTTTTGTAGCCTCACAAGTTAATGGAGATCTAACCTCTACTTTTTCAATTGGAGAAGCTTCGATCGTTCTCATAATTGCTTCCGTAATTTGTTGACCTGATTCAACCATTACTTCATTAGTAAGAGGATTAATTACGTCTTGTAATGCAACACGCCCTAAAATTCTCTCTCCTAAAGATTCAACAATTTCTTCGTTTTTCTTCAATGCAGATACTTCAACACCTCTTAAAGTTCCACAATCTTCGATGTTAACAATAACATCCTGAGAAACGTCATGGAGTCTTCTTGTCAAGTAACCAGCATCGGCCGTTTTAAGAGCCGTATCCGCAAGACCTTTACGAGCTCCGTGAGTAGAAATGAAGTACTCAAGGATAGAAAGACCTTCCTTAAAGTTAGAAAGAATCGGGTTTTCAATAATCTCACCACCACCGGCAGTAGATTTTTTAGGCTTAGCCATCAATCCACGCATACCTGTTAACTGACGAATCTGTTCCTTAGAACCCCTCGCCCCAGAATCAAGCATCATATATACAGAGTTGAAACCTTGTTGGTCTTCTCTAATATTTTTCATTGCTAATTCTGTTAACTGAGCATTCGCAGAAGTCCATACGTCAATAACCTGATTGTAACGTTCGTTATTGGTAATAAGACCCATGTTATAGTTAGTCGAGATCCCTTCAACTTGCTCTCTGGCATCTGCAATTAACTTCGTTTTTTGTTCTGGGATTCTAATATCTCCTAAAGAGAATGACAAACCTCCTCTAAATGCGAATTTATACCCCATATCTTTCATATTATCCAGGAAAGCTGCCGTTGTAGGTACATCAGTCACACTTAAAATGTGTCCGATAATATCTCTAAGGTTTTTCTTAGTCAATACGTCGTTGATATATCCAGCTGCTTCAGGTACTACTTCGTTAAATAATACACGTCCTGCAGTTGTTTGGATAATTTTGTACACTAAATCTCCAGTTTCATTGTAATCTTTTGCTCTAATTTTCACACGAGCATTCAATTCTAATCTTCCTTCATTTAATGCGATATTTACTTCTTCAGCAGAATAGAAAGTCAAATCCTGGCCTAAAATAACGTGATCTTCTGTAGAAATACGCTCTTTGGTCATATAATATAGACCCAATACCATGTCCTGAGAAGGTACAGTAATTGGAGCACCATTTGCAGGGTTCAGGATATTGTGAGAAGCCAACATCAATAATTGAGCCTCTAAAATAGCCTCTGGTCCTAATGGTAAGTGAACCGCCATCTGGTCACCATCAAAATCGGCGTTGAAAGCCGTACATACTAATGGGTGTAACTGAATCGCTTTTCCTTCAATTAATTTTGGCTGGAAAGCCTGAATACCAAGTCTGTGTAACGTAGGAGCACGGTTAAGCAATACAGGGTGTCCTTTAATTACATTTTCAAGGATATCCCAAACTACAGGCTCTTTTTTGTCAATGATTTTCTTAGCAGATTTTACTGTCTTAACAATACCTCTTTCAATCAATTTACGGATTACGAAAGGTTTGTATAATTCAGATGCCATATCTTTTGGCAATCCACATTCGAATAATTTTAATTCAGGACCAACAACAATTACCGAACGGGCAGAATAATCCACACGTTTTCCAAGTAAGTTTTGACGGAAACGTCCTTGCTTACCTTTTAAGGAATCAGATAATGATTTTAATGGTCTGTTAGATTCTGTTTTAACAGCAGAAGCTTTACGTGTGTTATCGAATAATGAATCTACAGATTCTTGTAACATACGTTTCTCGTTTCTTAAGATAACTTCAGGAGCTTTAATCTCCATTAATCTTTTCAAACGGTTGTTACGGATGATTACACGACGATATAAATCATTCAAATCTGAGGTTGCAAAACGACCTCCATCAAGTGGCACAAGCGGACGTAATTCTGGCGGAATAACCGGAACCACTTTCATAATCATCCATTCTGGACGGTTTTCGCGGTTTAAGTTAGACTCACGGAAAGACTCAACGACTTGTAATCTTTTTAAAGCTTCAGTTTTACGTTGTTTAGATGTTTCGTTATTAGCACTGTGTCTTAATTGATAAGACAACTCATCTAAATCGATACGAGCTAATAAATCCATAATACACTCTGCTCCCATTTTGGCAACAAATTTATTAGGATCAAAATCATCTAAATATTGATTATCCTGTGGAAGAGTATCTAAAATATTTAAGTATTCTTCTTCAGTTAAGAAATCTAATCTTTGTAATGATTCTCCATCTGCATTTTTAGCAATACCAGCCTGGATTACTACGTATCTTTCGTAGTAAATGATCATATCTAATTTCTTAGATGGAAGACCAAGGATATAACCAATTTTGTTTGGAAGAGAACGGAAATACCAGATATGAGCAATTGGCACAACAAGGTTGATGTGTCCTACTCTGTCTCTACGTACTTTTTTCTCAGTAACTTCAACACCACAACGGTCACAGATAATACCTTTGTAACGAATTCTTTTATACTTACCACAAGCACATTCAAAATCCTTAACAGGTCCGAAGATTCTTTCGCAGAAAAGTCCGTCACGCTCTGGTTTGTGTGTTCTGTAGTTAATAGTTTCCGGCTTTAAAACCTCTCCTCTTGATTCTTTCAGGATAGATTCTGGTGAAGCCAATCCGATAGAGATTTTATTAAATCTTTTTACCTGATTTTTATCTTTATTGTTGTTTCTATTATTCATCATAGTTTTTACTATTGATTTATTTACAATTAAAAAATTGATTTTAGATTTATAATCTACTCTTTAAAAGAAAAGAGTTAATCATTCGCTACTACCTCGGGTTACTTCTCTAAACCTCAAACTTTTATTTGAAGCGCTAGTTATAAAATTCTTTGTATTTATAAAAAATCGGAACGGGTTACGGGTATAAATCTTTAAAAACTGATATAAATGAGTAATCAGTCCCATTAAAAAATGAGACTGACTACAAAACTTTTATTATTCTTCTAAACGAATGTCAAGTCCAAGACCTTTCAATTCATGCATCAATACATTGAATGATTCTGGCAATCCTGGTTCTGGCATAGACTCACCCTTAACGATAGCTTCGTAAGTTTTAGCTCTACCAATAACATCATCCGATTTAACTGTTAAGATTTCACGAAGTGTACTAGAAGCTCCATAAGCCTCAAGTGCCCAAACCTCCATCTCTCCAAAACGCTGACCTCCAAATTGAGCCTTACCTCCAAGTGGTTGTTGCGTAATCAATGAGTATGGTCCGATAGAACGTGCGTGCATCTTATCATCAACCATGTGTCCTAATTTAAGCATGTAAATTACACCCACAGTTGCAGCTTGATGGAAACGCTCTCCAGTACCACCATCATAAAGGTGCGTATGCCCGAAACGTGGTACTCCGGCTTCATCAGTCAAAGCATTGATTTGGTCTAAAGAAGCACCGTCAAAAATTGGAGTAGCAAATTTTCTACCCAAGTTCATACCAGCCCATCCAAGAACAGTCTCATAAATCTGACCAATGTTCATACGTGAAGGTACCCCAAGTGGATTCAATACGATATCTACCGGTGTTCCGTCTTCTAAGAATGGCATATCCTCATGACGAACGATTCTTGCAACAATACCTTTGTTACCGTGACGTCCTGCCATTTTATCACCAACTTTTAACTTACGTTTTTTAGCGATATAGATTTTAGCCAATTTCAAGATTCCAGATGGTAATTCATCTCCAACTGTAATAGTGAATTTTTCTCTTCTTAAAGATCCTTGTAAGTCGTTCAGCTTAATTTTATAGTTATGAATTAAATCATTAACCATTTTATTTGTAGCATCATCAGCAACCCATTGACCTTTGCTTAAGTGAGCAAAATCTTCTACTGCGTAAAGCATTTTTTGAGTATATTTTTTACCTTTTGGTAAAACTTCTTCACCCAAATCATTCATTACACCTTGAGATGTTTTTCCGTTAACGATCAAGAATAATTTCTCAACCAATCTGTCTTTTAATTCAACAAATTTAGTTTCGAATTCCATTTCTAAAGCGCCTAAAGCATCTTTATCCTGAGTACGTTTACGTTTATCTTTTACAGCTCTTGCAAATAATTTTTTGTCAAGAACTACACCGTGTAAAGATGGAGAAGCTTTTAATGAAGCATCTTTTACATCACCTGCTTTATCCCCGAAGATTGCACGAAGCAATTTCTCCTCTGGAGTAGGATCTGATTCCCCTTTTGGTGTAATTTTTCCGATCAAAATGTCGCCAGGTTTAACCTCTGCTCCAATTCTAATCATACCGTTTTCATCTAAATCTTTAGTAGCTTCTTCAGAAACGTTAGGAATATCGTTTGTTAACTCTTCATTTCCTAACTTAGTATCTCTAACCTCTAATGAATAATCATCAACGTGGATAGAAGTAAAAATATCATCACGAACTACTTTTTCAGAAATTACAATCGCATCCTCGAAGTTATACCCTTTCCATGGCATGAACGCAACTTTTAAGTTTCTACCTAAAGCTAATTCACCATTTTGAGTAGCATATCCTTCTGATAATACTTGCCCAGGAATAACTCTGTCACCTTTTCTTACGATTGGTTTCAAGTTAATACTTGTACCTTGATTGGTTTTTCTAAATTTAATAAGGTTGTATGTTTTCTCATCAGCATCAAAACTAACCATTCTCTCGTCTTCTGTACGATCGTATTTAATAGTAATGATATTAGCATCAACATATTCAACAGTTCCATGCCCTTCAGCATTAATTAATACTCTTGAATCTGAAGCTACCTGACGCTCTAAACCTGTACCTACAATTGGTGCTTCAGGACGGATCAAAGGAACTGCCTGACGCATCATGTTTGATCCCATCAACGCACGGTTCGCATCATCATGCTCCAAGAAAGGAATCAATGACGCAGAAATCGATGCAATCTGATTAGGAGCAACGTCTGTATAATGAACTACAGATGGTTCAACAACCGGGAAGTCACCTTCCTCACGAGCAATAACATTGCTAGCTGTAATTTTACCCGTTTCGTCCATTTCAATGTTTGCCTGAGCAATCATTTTACCTTCTTCTTCTTCAGCACTTAAGTAAATTGGAGTACTTTCTAAATCAACTACACCATTAGTTACTTTACGGTATGGAGTTTCGATGAATCCCATTCCGTTTACTTTTGCATAAACACCAAGAGATGAAATCAAACCAATGTTTGGTCCCTCAGGAGTTTCAATCGGACATAAACGACCATAGTGCGTATAGTGAACGTCACGAACCTCGAAACCAGCTCTCTCTCTCGAAAGTCCACCTGGTCCAAGTGCAGAAAGTCTTCTTTTGTGCGTAATCTCAGCTAGTGGATTCGTTTGATCCATAAATTGAGATAACTGGTTAGTTCCAAAGAAAGAGTTGATAACTGATGATAATGTTTTAGCATTGATCAAATCAATTGGTGTAAACACCTCGTTATCTCTAACGTTCATTCTCTCACGAATAGTTCTAGCCATACGTGCTAAACCAACACCGAATTGTTGAGACAATTGTTCACCAACTGTTCTAACACGACGGTTTGATAAGTGATCAATATCATCAATCTCTGCTTTAGAGTTGATCAATTCGATCAAATATTTTACAATTGTAATGATATCTTCTTTGGTAAGCACTTGCTTATCCATAGGGATATCTAAATTCAATTTTTTGTTCATTCTGTAACGACCAACTTCACCTAAGTTATAACGTTGATCAGAGAAGAACAATTTATCTATAATACCACGAGCAGTTTCCTCATCAGGCGGTTCAGCGTTACGCAACTGACGGTAAATGTGCTCTACAGCTTCTTTTTCAGAGTTTGTTGGATCTTTTTGTAACGTGTTGTGGATAATAGCATAATCTGCTTGGTTATTATCCTCTTTGTGTAACAAAATAGATTTAACGTTAGAATCGATGATTTCTTCAACATTATCTTTGTCGATAATTGTATCACGATCAAGGATGATTTCGTTACGCTCGATAGAAACTACTTCTCCGGTATCCTCATCTACGAAATCCTCGTGCCATGTGTTCAATACACGCGCAGCAAGTCTTCTTCCAATATATTTCTTAATACCAGTTTTAGAAACTTTAATTTCTTCAGCTAAGTCGAAAATTTCAAGGATATCCTTATCTCTTTCGAACCCGATTGCACGGAATAAAGTTGTTACAGGTAATTTTTTCTTTCTATCGATATATGCGTACATAACGCTGTTTATATCTGTAGAAAATTCTATCCAAGAACCTTTAAAAGGAATTACTCTGGCAGAATAAAGTTTAGTTCCATTTGCGTGGAATGATTGTCCAAAGAAAACCCCTGGAGAACGGTGTAATTGAGACACTACAACACGTTCGGCACCATTGATTACAAAAGTACCACTAGGAGTCATGTAAGGAATTGTTCCAAGATAAACATCTTGTACAATAGTTTCAAAATCTTCGTGTTCTGGATCTGTACAGTATAGTTTTAACCTGGCTTTTAAAGGCACACTATAAGTAAGACCTCTCTCTATACATTCTTGAATGGTATAACGTGGCGGATCTACAAAATAATCAAGGAATTCCAATACGAAGTTGTTTCTCGTATCTGTAATAGGGAAGTTTTCCATGAAGGTGTTGTACAACCCTTCGTCGCCTCTTTCGTCAGATTTAGTTTCTAATTGAAAGAAATCTTTAAACGATTTTACCTGTACATCTAGAAAATCCGGATATTGAGGTATGTTTTTTGTAGAGGCAAAATTCAATCTTTCAGTCTGATTTGTTATCATCAATGGACAAAATTTTGATTAAAAAAAAGTAATTTTTTTTGTGTAAAAACACACTGCGTAGTTTATACTTTCTTTTTAAAACCAATACATCTTTAAAAATAAGCATATAACTTCAGCTCAATTTTTTTTCTTCGTATTGATCAAAAACTCTTTCGTATATTAAACTATTTGATAATAAAATTTAATGTATTTTATTATACGAAAAATGGTTTAGGCCTTTGAGTACTAACTCAGGACCTAAACCTAGTTCTTAAAACCGAGTTGAATTATTTTAATTCAACTACAGCTCCAGCTTCTTCTAATGATTTTTTAAGACCTTCAGCCTCTTCTTTAGAAACACCTTCTTTTACGTTACTTGGAGCACCGTCAACTACATCTTTAGCTTCTTTAAGACCTAAACCTGTAAGTTCTTTAACTAATTTTACAACAGCTAATTTAGAAGCTCCAGCTTCTTTCAATACAACTGTAAATTCAGTTTGTGCTTCAACAGCATCACCTTCTCCACCACCTTGAGCAACTACTACAGCTGCAGCAGCAGGCTCGATACCATACTCATCTTTTAATATTGTTGCTAATTCGTTAACTTCTTTAACTGTTAGGTTAACTAATTGTTCTGCGAATTGTTTCAAATCTGCCATTTTTTCTATCGTTTAAAATGATTTGTAAAATTATATTTTGTTTATTGTGCGCTAATTAAGCAACAAGGAAAAATCCTTGCTTCGAATTATTATGCCTCAGCTTCTGCTTCGCTACCTGCGAATTTGTTTTGTAAAGCAGAAATAATTCTTTGTGCTGGAGATTGTAATAATCCAATAAGTTCTCCTAGTAACTCTTCTTTAGATTTAATAGTTGCTAATGCATCTAATTGATCATCTCCAATGTAAATTTCAGAATTGATATAAGCTCCTTTTAATACAGGTTTAGCTGATTTTTTTCTGAAATCTTTAATTATTTTTCCAGGTGCATTCGCAACATCTGAAATGAATATAGCACTGTTACCACTCAAAACTGAAGGTAAATCACCATAGTCATTAGAAGAAGCTTCCATTGCTTTTGCAAGCAAAGTGTTTTTTACAACCTCTAATTTAATACCTGCTTTATAGCAAGCTCTTCTCAAGCTTGAAGTTGTCTCTGCGTTTAATCCAGAAATATCAGATACATAAATAATATTTGTACCAGCTAACTGCGCAGTTAAATTTTCAATCGCGATTGATTTTTCTTCTCTAGTCATACTAAAAATTATTAACTACCAATTATACTGCTTTTGGATCCAATGCAATAGCAGGACTCATAGTGCTTGTAAGGTGAATACCTTTAATATAGGTACCTTTAGCAGCAGTTGGTTTAAGTTTGATTAATGTTTGAATAATTTCGTGTGCATTGTCATAAATTTGCTCAGCTCCAAAAGAAACTTTACCAATTCCTGCATGTACGATACCAGTTTTATCAACTTTAAAGTCAATTTTACCAGCTTTAACCTCTGCAACAGCTTTAGCAACATCCATAGTTACTGTACCTGTCTTAGGGTTTGGCATTAAACCTCTAGGTCCTAAAATACGACCTAATGGTCCTAATTTACCCATAACAGCAGGCATCGTGATAATCACATCAACATCTGTCCAACCGTCTTTAATTTTCTGAAGGTAATCATCAAGACCTACATAATCAGCTCCAGCTTCTTTAGCTTCAGCTTCTTTATCCGGAGTAACTAATGCTAATACTTTAACATCCTTACCAGTTCCGTGAGGCAATGTAACTACACCTCTAACCATTTGATTCGCTTTTCTTGGATCTACACCCAAACGAACTGCGATATCAACAGACTCGTCAAATTTTGCAGAAGCTATAACTTTAATTAATGCAGCAGCATCTTTCAAAGTATATAGTTTGTTCTTTTCAATTTTTGAAGCAGCCTCTTTTTGCTTTTTTGTCAATTTTGCCATTTCTTTCTCTTAATTAAAAAGGAGCATCTCCTGATACAGTTATACCCATAGATCTTGCAGTTCCAGCGATCATGCTCATTGCAGATTCAATTGTGAATGCATTTAGATCTACCATTTTATCTTCAGCAATTGCTTTGATAACATCCCAAGTAACGCTAGCTACTTTTTTACGATTTGGTTCACCTGATCCAGACTTTAGCTTTGCAGCTTCCAATAATTGGACAGCAGCCGGAGGAGTCTTAACAACAAAATCAAATGATTTGTCTTTATACACAGTAATTTGTACTGGGCATATTTTGCCAGGTTTATCTTGTGTTCTAGCATTGAACTGCTTACAGAACTCCATGATATTAACCCCAGCAGCTCCTAAAGCAGGTCCAACCGGTGGCGACGGATTCGCAGCACCTCCCTTAACTTGTAGTTTAACTACCTTACTAATTTCTTTAGCCATTTTTAAAAAATTTAACACTACAATTATTGGAAGCAATTGCAGTGGTTATTATAGATGTAACAAAAATTATACTTTTTCAACTTGCATAAAACTCAATTCTAATGGAGTCTTTCTTCCGAAAATCTTAACCATTACTTCAAGTTTACGCTTTTCTTCATTGATTTTTTCAACTGTACCATTAAAACCATTAAAAGGACCATCGATCACTTTAACAGTTTCACCTAAGCTGAAAGGAATAGCGCGAGTATCTGTATTTACAGCCAGCTCGTCTACTTTACCCAACATTCTATTTACTTCAGAAAGCCTCAAAGGAACAGGTTCCCCGCCTTTGATCTCACCTAAAAATCCAATTACACTAGTAATAGACTTAATAATATGAGGTATCTCACCAACTAAATTGGCTTCGATCATAACATATCCAGGAAAATAAACTTTATCCTTAGACATTTTCTTTCCCTCTTTTACAGTAACTACTTTTTCAGTAGGCACTAAAACCTGGGAAACATAATCCTCCATCCCTAGTCTGGCAATCTCGGTTTCGATGTAAGCTTTTACCTTATTCTCCTGGCCGCTTACTGCTCTAACCACATACCATTTTTTCACATTATTATCTGCCATCACAAAAAAATTATCCTTTTAACCAGTTAAAAAATCCAGCCAAAGCTTTTGCAAAAAATTCGTCTACACCCCAAGTTGCCAAAGCGAACAGAATCGAAAATACAGCCACAACAATTGTCAATTTTTGAACCTCAGCCCAAGCAGGCCAAGTAACATTTGACTTTAACTCTTCGAAAGCCTCTGATAAATAATTAGTAACTTTTGTCATTTGATATATTTTTTATTGCACGGGCGGAGGGATTCGAACCCCCATCAACGGTTTTGGAGACCGCTATTCTACCCTTGAACTACGCCCGTAATTAATTAAAAGCCAGTGATTTCAGTCAAGAAAATCAACTGGCTTTTTTATAGTTTTATAGGATTATCCTACGATTTCAGTCACCTGACCTGCACCTACAGTTCTACCACCTTCACGGATAGCAAAACGTAAACCTACGCTCATCGCGATTGGGCTTAACAAAGCAACATTGATAGTCAAGTTATCTCCTGGCATTACCATCTCTACTCCTTCTGGTAAAGTAATAACTCCTGTTACGTCAGTTGTACGTACGTAGAACTGTGGACGGTAGTTATTGTGGAATGGAGTATGACGTCCACCTTCTTCTTTTTTCAAGATATAAACCTCAGCTTTGAAAGTAGCGTGTGGTTTTACTGATCCTGGCTTAATGATAACCATTCCTCTTTTGATAGATTCTTTATCAATACCTCTTAACAATAAACCTACGTTATCTCCAGCTTCACCTCTGTCAAGGATTTTACGGAACATCTCAACTCCTGTAATAGTAGAAGTTAATTTATCAGCTCCCATACCAATGATTTCAACCGGATCTCCTGTATTAGCAATACCTGTTTCGATACGACCTGTAGCAACAGTTCCACGACCAGTAATTGTAAATACATCTTCAACCGGCATCAAGAATGGTTTAGCTACATCACGCACTGGCTCTTCGATCCAAGCATCAACAGCTTCCATTAATTCAATGATTTTTGGCACCCAAGCAGGATCATTATTCAATCCTCCTAAAGCAGAACCTTGAACTACAGGACCATTATCTCCATCATATTCGTAGAAAGATAATAAATCTCTAATTTCCATTTCAACAAGCTCTAACAATTCAGCATCGTCAACCATATCCACTTTGTTCATGAAAACAACTATTCTTGGAATACCTACCTGACGACCTAAAAGGATGTGCTCACGAGTTTGTGGCATTGGACCATCTGTAGCAGCAACTACTAAGATAGCTCCGTCCATTTGAGCAGCACCAGTAACCATGTTCTTTACGTAATCCGCGTGACCTGGACAGTCAACGTGAGCGTAGTGACGGTTAGCTGTTTCGTACTCTACGTGTGATGTATTAATAGTAATACCTCTTTCTTTCTCCTCTGGAGCGTTATCGATTTGATCAAACGATTTTGCTTGACAGTAACCAGCATCAGACAATACTTTTGTAATTGCTGCAGTTAATGTAGTTTTTCCGTGATCCACGTGTCCAATTGTACCTATGTTTAAGTGCGGTTTGGAACGATTAAAATTCTCCTTTGCCATTTTACTTAATTTTTAATCTTAGTTATATATTAATTCAATTTCCTACTTACTTGAGCCAACTACGGGAATTGAACCCGTGACCTCTTCCTTACCAAGGAAGCACTCTACCCCTGAGCTAAGTCGGCAGAGAGTTCTGATTTTAGATGTTTGAATTTAGTTCTCAGATTCTAAAAAAATCCAAAACCTACAATCCAAAATCTTAACTTCTTTTTGTTGTGGGGAGAGCAGGATTCGAACCTGCGAAGTTCACACAGCAGATTTACAGTCTGCCCTCGTTGGCCGCTTGAGTATCTCCCCAGTTTTTCATCAATAATTGCATGAACAATTTCAAATCGCATTTGAAATATTTAGAGCCGGCGGAGGGACTCGAACCCACGACCTGCTGATTACAAATCAGCTGCTCTAGCCAACTGAGCTACGCTGGCAATATCAATAAAAAAGTCCGCTATTTCTAACGGACTGCAAATGTAGCTATTTTATCTTTGTATCAAAACATTTTTCGAAAAAAATTTTCAATTATATGTGTGCTCTTATTTTTTCTTTCCTTTTCACCAATAAACGCTCAAGTGATTCTGCCGAAAGCTCAACTGCTTCCTCAAAAGTCTTACACTGTTTTTTTACCAAAAAATCATCTCCAGGAACATTAATTTTAATCTCTACAAATTTATTCTCCTTATCACTTGTTCTTTCTACTTTTAAAAAAACATCCGAAGAAACTACTTTGTCATAGTATTTTTCCAATTTATCCATTCTTTCCTGAATAAAATCTACCAATTTTCTGTCAACAGTAAAGTTAACTGCATGAACATCTACCTTCATAATACAAATTTTAAGGGGTTAAACATTTCGGAATTACTATTTGTTTCGCGGATGTGCATTTATATATACCTTTTTAAGCTCTGCTAAACTATTATGAGTATAAACCTGAGTGGATGCCAAACTCGAATGTCCTAATAACTCCTTAACTGAATTTAAATCTGCTCCATTATTTAATAAATGAGTTGCAAACGTATGCCTAAGCACATGCGGACTCTTTTTTACCTTTTCGGAGACTTTACTAAAGTATGAATTTATTAAACGATACACAAAAGATTCACTCAATTTTAACCCTTTTTTTGAAATAAAAAAACAATCCGCATCCACCAACTCTTCAACACCCGCTCTCTCTCGTAAATACACCCCAATTTGCTCTACAATTACCGGTAACACAGGAATTATACGCTCTTTATTTCGTTTCCCTAAAACCTTAATTACACCAGAAGATAAATCTACATTCTTAACCATCAAACCTATCAGTTCAGCCCTCCGCATCCCTGTCGTATAAAACAAATCCACAATAAGCTTATCCCTAACATCTTCAAAACCAACAGGACACTCAACTGACTTCATTAAATCTGTCAGTTCTTTTTCAGAAAATGGAATTTGGATTATTTTAGGCGTTTTCAATGCTTTATGCTTCAACATAGGACTCACATCAATTTGTTTGGTTTTCAAAAGAAATCTATAAAATGCTTTTAAAGAAGCCATTTTTCTATTTACAGAAACATTTGAAACACCATCATCCACAAGAGACACTATCCAACTCCTAATTTGACCATAACTCACCTTATCAATACCATCCTGTTCAAAATGAGACTTATTAAACGCCTCAAAAAACACAATATCATTTAAATAAGCATTAACCGTATGAGGAGAATATTTTTTTTCCAGCTGAAGATAATCCCGAAAAGCTTCTTTATTGGTTTTCATAAAAGAGAAGAGTTTTTTTTTTAATCACACAACATTCATCTATACAAGACACAAATTAAACAGAGTGATACTTAAAAATATAAGGCACAAAAAAAACCGTTAGCATCAAAGTTATAACTTTTTGACGACTAACGGTAATTATTTTTGAAAAGCCAATACTAACTTTCTAAACCATCTTTCATGTTTTGAATGTAAGCCGCTTTTTGAATTTGAGCTCTTTTGATAACAGAAGGCTTAATAAAAGCAGTACGTGCTCTTAATTGACGAACAGTTCCTGTTTTATCAAATTTTCTTTTATAGCGCTTTAATGCTCTATCGATATTTTCTCCGTCTTTAATTGGTATAATTAACATAATATTGACACCTCCTCTCGTTAAGGGTGCAAAAGTAAATATTAATTATGAATTACGAGTCATAAATTAATATTTTTTTTCGAGAAGATAAAATCGATCATTAATATTCCTTTATTCTTTCAATAAATTTCTCGAAATTACCAGTTTCTGAATCTCAGTAGTTCCTTCACCTATAGTACATAATTTTGAATCTCGGTAAAATTTTTCGACTGGAAAATCTTTAGTATAACCATAACCTCCGTGAATCTGCACCGCTTCGTTAGCCACTTTTACACACACTTCTGAAGCATACATTTTTGCCATAGCTCCTGATGTTGTAACGGGCTTATGCTGCTGTTTCAAAAAAGCGGCCTTATGCAATAACAGCTCTGAGGCTTCAATTTCGGTAGCCATATCTGCCAATTTAAATGAAATTCCCTGAAAATTACTGATTGGCTGACCAAACTGATGTCTCTCTTTCGAATATTTAAGTGCCGCTTCATATGCTCCTTTTGCAATTCCGAGTGACAGGGCTCCAATTGAAATTCTTCCACCATCTAATATTTTCATAGCCTGAATAAACCCCTGACCTATTTCTCCTAATCTGTTTGAATCCGGTACACGACAATTATCAAAAACCAATTCAGCAGTTTCACTTGCTCGCATACCTAATTTATTTTCTTTTTTTCCTGATGTGAATCCAGGCATTCCTTTTTCAAATACAAAAGCGGTCATTCCTTTCGAATCTCCTTTTTCTCCTGTACGCACAACTACAACAGCGATATCTCCTGAAATTGCATGTGTGATAAAATTTTTAGCCCCATTTATGATCCAAAAATCTCCATCTTTGACTGCAGTTGTATTCATTCCACCTGCATCAGAACCTGTATTATGTTCTGTTAAGCCCCAAGCTCCTATATGTTCAGCGGTTGCTAGTTTAGGCAACCATTTTCTTTTTTGTTCTTCATTGCCAAAAGTTAAAATATGGTTTGTGCATAATGAATTATGCGCCGCAACTGACAATCCTATGGATGGATCAACTTTTGAAATTTCCTCTACTACAGTGATATATTCATGATATCCCAAACCAGATCCTCCGTATTCTTCAGGAACCAAAACCCCCATAAAACCCATTTCTCCTAATTTTTTGAAAAGCGGAATTGGAAATATTTGTGCTTCATCCCATTCCATTATATAAGGTCTTATATTTTTTTCAGCAAAATCTTTTATGGATTGCGCAATCATAGACTGCGTTTCATTGTAATCAAAATTCATTGTAATCTGTTTTAGAACTCCAAATATAAACCAATTATATTTGCTTTTTCAACAGGAAAGCCTTTAATATTTATCAAATCCTCAATATTTTTAATATTTCCGTTCATGCTCCTGTAAGTTACAATTTGTTTTGCCAACGTATATCTAAAATACGGAAATTGAGATAATTCCTTTAAAGATGCATCATTTACAGGGATTTTTTTAATTTTTGGAAAGGAAGAAACTCTAAAATGTTTTTTTAATTCAAGTACAATTTCTGGAGAAAGTCCCCAAACATCATTAATTTGTTCCATTGAAACAAAAGCCTCTAAACTTTCTTTTTGTTTTAAAATCCGCAATGACAATGCTTCTCCAATTCCATTAATCTTCATAAAATCATCCTGATTCGCCTGATTAATATCTAAGATTGTAAATTTTTCTTTTTTAGAAAAGGTTTTATGAGCATATTCATTATCGTACATTTTGACAGTTTTTTTATTCTGAACCCAATTTGGAAATTTGAAATAGGGTGAAATTGCATTTAATAAAGAATCTGAAATCTTAGTTACATCTTGGAATTCTTTTGCTGAATTCACATATTTATTTTCTTTTCTAAATGCAAAAAGCCTGTCTATTTCCTGTATTGACATTCCTAATTTATAGCCTTTATAATCCGAAATAAAATTTGGATTAAAAAAATATACTTTAGGCTTTTTATCCTTTTGAATTGTTTTTAATGAGTCTACTTCAGATTGCAAAGCCAGCCACTGTTCTTTTTCAGGAGAGTTTTTTTCAGTCTGACTGAAATCCGAGAAAAAATAAAATAGCTGGAGAGCTACAATCAATATAAGTAGAAAAAAAATTCCTGTACGCTGTTGACTTGTAAACTTAAAATAAAGAGCTATGTTTTGAAAGTTCATTTTAAAAAATTTAATAAAGACTATAAAAATATAAATTTATTAAGAAAATACACCTTTAAATTCTTTTAATAATTATAATAAGTTCATTCTTTATTAGAAAAAGCTTAAAAGATTGGAAGCAAGACAGCACTTTTCTTATTCTATTTAGCAAAAAACTAAATATTTTATAACTTAAAACCACATAATTGTTTTTATTTTTTACAAAAAAGAATACATTTGAAGCTTAATAACGATAAACCATAAATAAATATGTCTATTTGGAAACGAAAATCATTAGCTCAGCTTTTATCCGAAGCCGCTGATTCTGAAAAAGGATTAAAAAGAACATTAACTGCCTGGTCACTGATTGCATTAGGAATTGGCGCCATCATTGGAGCTGGTCTATTTGTAAGAACAGCTACTGCTGCTGCTCAGAGTGCCGGTCCATCAGTAACAATTGCTTTTATTGTTGCCGCTATAGGATGTGCCTTAGCAGGATTATGTTATGCAGAATTATCCTCATCTATTCCAATTTCAGGTAGCGCATACACTTATACTTATGCTACGATGGGAGAATTTTTGGCCTGGATAATAGGTTGGGATTTAATTCTTGAGTATGCAGTTGGTGCCGCAACAGTTGGAATTGCATGGAGCGAATATCTCAACAATTTACTGGTCAATGTTCTACATGTTAGTCCTATCCCTTTTTCACTTTCCCATTCTCCTTTTCAATCAAATCTGGAAACAGGCGAGCATGGAATAATCAATTTGCCTGCTTTATTTATTGTTGCAATTATTAGTTTATTATTGATAAAAGGTATACAAGAATCGGCTTTTGTAAATGGTATTATTGTGATTGTAAAAGTTGCAATTGTTATCCTTATAATAGTTATTGGCTGGAATTTTATAAATCCTGCAAATCATGAGCCTTACATTCCACAAAGTTCTATTTTTACTGATGAACACGGTATTGACCATAGTTACGGAGGAATTATGGGGATTTTAGGAGCAGCGGGTACTGTTTTCTTTGCTTTTATTGGGTTTGACGCTGTAAGCACTGCTGCACAGGAAACTAAAAATCCTAAAAAAGCAATGCCAATTGGTATATTAGGTTCTCTTGCAGTTTGTACATTATTATACATTCTTTTTGCTCACGTTTTAACCGGTGTTGCAACAGTTGAAGATTTTAGAACAGGCGGAAAAGAAGCCTCTGTTGCATTTGCAATCAACAAATATATGATTGGTTATGAATGGTTAGGGCAATTAGTAACTGTTGCTATTTTAGCAGGATTTTCTTCAGTAATTTTAGTAATGCTATTAGGTCAATCCAGAGTTTTTTATGCTATGGGTAAAGATGGTTTACTTCCAAAAGCTTTCAGTGATGTTCATCCAAAATATAAAACACCATACAAAGCTAACCTAGTTATTTTAGTAATTGTTGGTTTATTTGCTGCGTTTATTCCTGGTGATATTGTTGGAGATATGACAAGTATCGGAACCTTATTTGCTTTTGTCCTAGTATGTATCTCTGTGATTATTTTACGAAAAAAAGAGCCAAACATGGTTAGAGAATTCAAGACTCCATTTGTTCCTTTAGTGCCTTTATTAGGAGTTGGTGTTTGCTGTGCAATGATGTACGGTTTAGGCTGGACTAACTGGCTAAGACTATTTGCTTGGATGGCACTGGGTGTTATTATTTATTTTGCATATGGAAAGAAAAATAGCGTTTTAAACAAATCTGATAAATAGTTTAAATTTTAAGGAAAAAAAGGGATTATAAAGCAAAACTTTATAATCCCTTTTTTTTATATCTAAGCATTTTTACAAATCAAAAACTGATGTTCTTTTCGCCCGAATTAAATCTTTTAGCTTAATCCAAAATGCAAGAGTAAGATAGACTCCAAACCCCAAACCAGCTGTAACAAACGAGATATAGATAAAAAATAACCGGACATTTGTCACACGCATTCCAAGCTTATCCGCCAATCTGGAAGATACATGAAAACCATACTTTTCGAAAAAGAATTTAAGTTTTAAAACGAGAGACATACAATATTTATTTTTTTCAAAAGTACAAAATTATCTATTGACTCATTTTCTTAATTATCTAATTATTTTTAAGCAACTCCATTCCTACAGCGCATTTCATACAGCCATTTACATCACAATATTGACTTTTAAGCTGTAATAAAGATTGTGTTTCAAAAGCATTTTCTGAAGAAACTCCAAAAGATTTAAATTTATCAATAATTGAGTTTTTCTCTGGAGAAATCCCGTCCAAAATTGAAATTAAATCTTCTGCAATCGATTCATTTACCGTTTTAGCATAGGCAAATTGCAAAGGAACAATCGTATTTATCACCAATAAATCTATAAATGAATTAGACAATGATTTTGTTTTATTTGGACTTTCTTTATCAAATTGGTAATGATTTTGCCAATATAAACTGGTCGAAACATCAAATATTTTATAAATACTATTGATAGATTTCAATTCAATTATTTTAGAAAACAGGTTTTGGTGCCGGTGATATAAAGCTGCTAATTGAGATAGGCGAATGGTTGGAAAATTATCCGGTCTATGCTTAAAAAACTGAACAGGTTCTGTATACACTTTTTCTATTTGGTATTTATGTAAAAGATAAAAATACCTAAATTTTAAATCCTTGAAATAAACATCTTCTTTATCAGAATCTAATAATCCTGTACTTCCAAAAAACAAAGCTTCCAGATTTTCCTGGTCAAAGCTTTCTTTTCGAATAATTGAAAACGGAATTGCTTTTGCAAATTGCAAAAATGCGTTTCCATTGGTATTTAAACCAAAATTTTTAGCTAACAAACAAAATAAAACAGCTTCCCAGTCCTGATTTGTTTCTTTTAGCAAATTATAAATAGATTGTGATTTTCTTTCTAATCGTTCAAAGAATAAGCGTTCCTGCCAATTTTTAAAAACAAAACTCTGTATTTTTGAAATTTGTTTTTCACAATATATCCACGATTTGGGAGATTTTAAATTATTATAATTTGAAATTGTTTCAGAAGACACATACTTCTTTAAAACCAAAACGGGTATTTCTACATTATTTTGTCTGTAAATATCAGCGTCGTGTTCCCAAACTACATGCAAAATGACATTTTCATAAGCCGGATCTTTTTCATGAAGATGTAAATACCAATCAGATGATTTTAAATGCATTTCAACATTTCCTGCCCATTTTTGATCTCCTATTTTTATTTGGGCATTAAAAAAATCAGGTCCGGCAAGTTCCAGATAATTACCAGTGTTTATAATCGTAATTTCTTCCTGATTTATAGTTCTTAAATTTAGAGTATCAAACTTTTTAAACTTCCAGAGATAATGAAGAAAATCTTCTTTCATTTTTTTAGACTTTATATCGGTTTACAATATTCTAAAGTACAAAAAATAGTATAAATATTACAATTAAAGAAATATTGATTTAAAAATAGTCCGAAATTATTTCAATAAATATAATTTTGCACATGCCCTGGCATCAGATAATGCTTCATGATGATTAAGCTGAATTCTCATTTCCCGACAGCAATCACTCAATTTGGTTGGTTTTACCCCTTTTGCTTTATAAATTTTCACAGTACATTCCCATTTATTAGCAATATTCAAATCTTCGTAATGCAAACCATAGAGTGCCATGGATTTAATTAAAACATTCCGATCGAAACTTTCATTGTGAGCCACTACTACTCTATTTTTCAAACGTTTTTCAATTTCAGGATATACCTGTAAAAAAGTTTTTGCATTTATGGTGTCGCGAGGATATATTCCGTGAACCTGAATTGTAAAAGGATTATATTCGTTATTAGGCGGCTTGATTAAAGTAACAAACTCATCTACAATAATTCCGTTTTCTACAGTAACAATTCCAACTGAACAAGGATGATATGATGTGGCCGTTTCAAAATCTATAGCAGTAAAGGTCAATTTGATTTAAGTTTTATGATTTACATTTTTAATTGCAGATTTCAGCAATTCTATTTTGCAAATTTAGGACTTTACCTTTTCTTTTAGTCTATTGCACGTTAAAAAGTAGATTATATATTTGAATAACACATACTAAAAAGGATAACCAATTGCAATATTAAAAATCAAATTCTCTTTCCTCCATGAACCGCTGCCAAAATTAATATCATCTAGTACCCATCTTTCATTTTCAGGCAAATACGGTTTTCTTAAAGGAAAAGCTAAATCAGTTCTTAAAACCAGAAAAGATAAATCAAATCGCAATCCAGCACCTGCTCCTACTGCAATTTGTTTCATAAAGTCTTTGGTGATTTCTGCTCCGGGCTTATCAGGATCAGCGTTTAAAAGCCAAATATTTCCTGCATCTACAAATATTGCACCTCTAACGATACTGAAAAGTTTTGCTCTATATTCTGTATTAAATTCCAATTTCAAATCGGCAGACTGATCGGGTAAATAAGTACTTGATGTAGGTTCTGCTTTATAGCTCCCCGGACCTAAAGATCTTGCTCTAAAAGCACGAATACTATTGGTTCCTCCCACAACAAACTGTTTCGTTGCAGGCATTGCTGTAGAATTTCCATAAGCATACCCTGCACCTAAAATAATTCGGCTGGCCAACTCGCTTTCCTTTCCAAGTTTCAGATAATGTCTGAAGTCTGTTTTGATTTTTACATATTGACTAAAAGGAACATCTAAAATCGTTTTTTGATTATCTTTTTTAACATCAGCACCTGTTACTAGTCCTGTAATATTTCCTGCCAGATCTAATTCTCCATTAAAATAAATTGTATGTTTTCTACGTTTTTGCATAGTATTCGTAAACGTATATTGATAAGTTGGACCAAAAATCAACTGTTTTTCAATTACCCTCCCCAAGGCTGGATCCTGATCAATGTCTGCCTGATATTCCGGTGTTACATTATTTGGACTCACATATGTAATATCTATTACGTTTAGCTGATGCTCTTTTCGAATATCTTCTTTCCATAAATACCCCAAAGAAGCATTAAAGGAATTTAAAGCATAAAGCTGTGTTCTGTTTTGATATTCATATCGCAATGTTGCTTTTGTTCTTGGTACAAATCCGCTAGGTCCTTCAATATTAAAAGGCGTAATAAATCTTGGCCAGGTTAAACTTGTTTCTGCTCCAAGTTTATAAATATTGTTTCCTTTATTTTGTCCTGCCAATTGAAAATCTGCTCCGCCAAAAACAGATACCGTAAGTAATTCTGCACCACGAAATAAATTTCTGTTGTTCCAGTTGACATTGATTTCTGAACCTGTATAGCTAGCTGAATTTGTTTTTCCCAGCACCTCAACCCGAATGAACTTTTTTGGTAATAATGTTAAATAATAATAGGAATCCAATGTATTTTTTAAACTATCAGAAACTTTAAACTCATTTTTAACGAAATTAAATGTCCCAAGATTCACAAAACGGTTTAAAGTTAAATTGTGATCTTTCCGATTGTATAAATCTCCTTTTTTAAAATAAATTGTCCTTTCAAAAACCCTTGGCCTAAAAGTATCTGCTGTATCAATTATCGTGAAATCTTTATACTGAACAATGTCATCTTTTTTATATTGTACACTATCTTTTGAAATAGAGAAATTTGGATAAACAATGATTTTATCAATTTTGTAAGCTATTTTGGCTTTCTCCGGCGTTTCTTCTTTTATCTTTAATTTTATATTGACCTCATAATCTCCTTTTGTGCTATCTACCTGAGCTAAAATATAATCAGGATTAAAATAATAATATCCTTTCTGCTTAAGTCTGCCATCAATACGTTCACGCTCTGCTTTTATAACATCTAAATCGTATGGATTCCCGGGTTTAAGTAAACTTCTGCGGCTTGTTCTTGCAATTGCTTTACCCAAAGCAGATGAATCTTCAGGAAATTTCACCTCTTTTATTTTATATTGTCTTTTTGGCTGAACTGTATACTCCGCCGTTACTCTTTTATTTTTGGCAGTAGAGTCAGCACTGACACGTGTTTTAAAATAGCCTCTATTTTCGGTAAAATTCCTTAAAACTGACGAATTATAATCTAAATCTACCTGACTAAAAAGGACAGGCGCTTCGCCCACTTTGTTTCGTAACCAATATCTAAACCCTTTTTCTTTTTTGGGCTCTCCGGCAAGATTGTAAATCCATAATTTAGGACGTAAACCTAGTATTTGTTTAGTTGGTTTTGGGCGTAATAAATCCTTTAATTCTTTTTCAAGTGCTTTTCTGTCTTTCTTTTTTATCACAGAATCTTTGACCGTTACAGATGCTCCGGTATATAACAATTCTCCTTCTGGTAAATATTTAGTGTTGCTGCATCCAAAAACAAAAAACAGGGAAAGCGCAATACAATATCTGATATATCTGTTTTCCATAATATTATGTTTTTTGCTCATTACCCTCAATTTGATCTATCTGATTTTTTTCCAGTTTCTTTTTTTCCTTTTCTTCTTTCTCTTTTAGTTTCCTTTTTTCTTCACGAAGTTTTTCTTCTCTGATCATTTCTTTTTCTTCAGCACTGCGATGAAAAAGTTCGCGAAATTTATTGTAACTCATTGTAATAATAAAAGCTACTCCTGTCTCAACAACCTGCCCTTCTACTGCAACCTGATATTCGTTTTTACGATACGCCCGCACCATGTAGCGACCATCTTTGGTCAGTTGATAATCTAATGCAACATCTCCGGCAATATTTGTACTTTCTTCATTGGCACGCTCCTGCCCTTCAACGCCAAAGCTGCTTCCAACAGTAACTTTTAATCTGTCGTTAAGGAGTTTTTTGGAAACACCAACATTTAAATCGGTTCTGTTTTCTCTTGTCCCTGAAGTATAATCATCTGTAGATTCCAGATCAAATTCTAACTCAACGCCTTTTATTAACTCTCCGGCAAGATCATTCAGTTGCTGAGACAATATCTTACTTACACTTTGTCTGGCTAATGATTCAGCACTCGTTCCTCCGCTTTCACTTGCAAAAGGATTTTCTCCAATGAACCTGTTCAGTAATAAAAGTGCAAAAACCTGTTTATTCAACTCAGCCGGTTCTTGTCTTAACTGCTCCAGTTTTGCTTGTGAAGCCGTAACAATATCTGATGAGACATTATAATTTCCATCAGGCAGAATAATGTCAAAAGAGATTTCAGGTTTTAACAATTCACCCTTCATTTTCAAATGCGTCTCAAACGGAATTTTTTGTTTGTATGTATTTCTAATTGTTGGACTTACCGCTAATTGATTCCCTAACAAATCGATTGGTGCAGTTTCTACTTTATAGATTGCCGTAATATTTAAAGTTGCCATTGTTGGTTCTCCATTCCAGGTTATTGAGCTTCCTTTCTGAATATCAAATTTTCTTCGGATCATATTAAAATTCATTTCATAAGCTCCTTCCGAAAATTCATATTTCCCTGTTAAAGTTGTTTTTCCTGAAGGATCAATTCCGCCCGTAAGCTGTGCTTCTCCTTTTAAATTCAGGTAATCTCCATTTCCTTTATCGATAACCAATGTTAATTCAGCTTCTTTGTCGATTGTAATATCTACACTAACATCCATCCCTTTTAGCGGAGATTGATTTAGTTTGTTCTCCATTTCAACCGTTTGTTTCAGATACAAATTATCCTCATTGACAAACTCTACAATTCCTTCACGATCTGCAATAGAAGGATCTGATTGAGGCAGGACAACAGAGAATTTTGTTTCTTCATTGATTTTGATATTTCCTCCAATAACCGGACTGTCTAATGTTCCTTTGATATTGAGTTTGGTATCTAAAAATAAATCTCCATAAAACAAATCATTGTCTGCTGCTTTAGAATTTATTGCGCGGAAATTATCTGCAGTTACAGTTAGTCCAAAATTATAATTCTTGAAATCAGGAGACTGAATTGTTCCGTTTACAGACAATTCATTGTCGTTTTGATCGTATAATGTAAACTTATCAAAAGTAATCACGTCATTATTGAAAGTAATTTTTTCCTGATTTGTTTTAAAATAAGAATTCAGCTGTGTGATTCTAAAACCGGTATCATTAAAATTTAGTTCCCCTGAAACTTTTGGGCTTGATGTAGTACCAACGATTTTAAAATTACCCGACAAATAACCTGTTCCTTCGGTAATATTTTCCATAGTAAATCCCTGAATACTCTTAATAGTCAATTTATTAATATCAACATTAAAGTCTAAATTACCATCACTGATTCTGTAATTTCCCTTTACATTTACATCATTTTCCTGTCCGGTCAGCATTACATTTGCAGCCAGTACATTATTGGTTTTATTATCAACTTTTACTTCAATATTTCCAACTGCCTCACCTCTGAATGCAAAATCATCAATTTTTAAATCTGATGTAAAAGTGGGACTGGTCATTACATTTTCGACAACTGCGTTTCCGTTAATCAAACCTTGCATCAGCAATTTATCTTTTTTGACCATATTTAAAATAGTCTCGATTTTAAAATTTTCAAAATCAACCTGCAACGGTGCATTATTCTGAGTTCCCTGAGATTGAATTTTTAATTCATTTCCGGCATTTTCTAAATAAAACTTATTAATATAAAGCCTTTTATCTCCAATTTCAACAGCGTTTTCAGGATCGATATTCCATTTTTCATAATTCAAAACGAAATTTTCGGCATCAATTTTAAGGATGTTTTTAGAATTTTCTGCCTTAAACACACCCGCGATAAAATATTGTTGTTTTTGTTTCGCATCCTGAATTTCAAGCGCATACGTCAAATTATTATTTTCAACTTTTCCGGATAAACTTGTAAACGGAACTTTTATCGCACCACTTTCAATAGTGGCAACAGAAACCCTATATTCTAACGCATTTTCTTTGGCCTCTATATTTATTTTTCCGTCTGAAATTGTGTTTGTTCCATAAACAATTCTCGGAATCGTTCCTTTTATTTCTAAGGTGTCGGTAACATTATTGTATTTCCCTGTTATATTGACCGGTTCTAAACCAGTTAATTTAGGAATCAGTTTAAAGAGTATCGGATCGTTATCAATTTTTAATTTAAAAGTCAGTCTTTGTTCATCTGATTCTCCGTTTACTTTCGGATTTTTCAAATCAATGTATTTTGATAATGATTTTTTTATGGCTGAAGTCAGTGTTGTCAATTTATATTTTCCATCTGCCTCAGCTTGTAAAAACTGTGAAGATATTTTGATATTGTTTCTCGTATTATCTGAAAAAGCAATTACACGAACCGAATCCAAAACAATAGGTTCGGTATCTTTTAAAATTTGCACGTTTGAAAGAAACACTTTTCCGTTTAGAAAATCAGGATTACTGTTGGCGACGTCAGCATCAATATTTCCTCTTAATTTCATTGGCCCTGCATGAAGATTCAATTTTTCCAAATCGGCAATATCCAGATTTAGTTTTAACTTGATTGATGGATATTTTTGCTTTGTATTTCCGCTAGCTGTCAGCTTAAAATTTAAATTTGGATCGCTCATACCTGATTTTACTGCAAAAGATCCGTTTTCGATATTCCCTTTTAAAGCCAAATCTCTGTAAGTATATCTGTTGAAAACTGCTTTTTGTACAATTCCATCCAATTCTGCTACTGCAGTTTCAGGATCCATACCTTTTCCTTTTACTTTTGCTTTGAGCGTAATTTTTCCGATGGAATCATTTTTTATCAATCTTCCCAAATCAAAATCAAGCAGGTAAACTGTTGCATCGTATTTCTCCTTTTTTTTAATGCGCTGGTCAAATAAAGCATCTATTTTGGCATTTCCAAAAGTGCTGTTTAAAGCCAAATTGGTTTTAAAATTCTGAACTGAACCTTTAAATTTTCCATTTAGATTAAATTGTGAAGGCAACTGAATATTCTTCGGAATGGTTCCTTTGGGAACAAAAGAATATACATCTTTTGATGTGCTTGAAAGTTTTTTAATATTCAGATCATAATTGGCTTTTTGGGCATCTGGCAAACCGATAATTTTTCCAGAAAGGGAAACTTTGGTCGTGCCAATTCCGCTCATTTCGAACAATGGGATGTTCAGATTTTTTAGTCTTCCGTTTAACCGCGTATTTAAATATAAAATCGCGTTTGGATTATCCCTGAACGGATTTGTTTTATGCAAATCAGGTGCAAATAATAATATGTCTTTAAAACCAACTTTTGAATCTTTTAAATTAGCATCTATAACCAGATTAGGAAGATCTTTTTTTAATGCTGCAAGTGAAGAATATCTCAGCTTAATTTTGTTTTGTAAAAGTGTTTGAGGTGTTCTTATGTATAAATTATCCAGAGATGCATTTTTTGGATCATAAAAGAAATTGGTTTTTAATGACTGAATCTGTAATCCTCTCTTTTCATTTGCTGAAAGCGATTTTATATTTCCTGAAATGGTATCATTTCCATAATATAATTTAGCTGCCTGAAGATCAAATTTACTCAAATCCAAATGACTGTAATCAATCCCTTTTTGAGTTGGTTTTGATTCCATATTATCAAATTTGAAAGCAATATTTTGTATCCTAACATCTTTTAATTTTACTTTCCAGCCAGCTTGTTTGATAGAAGTCGAATCGAGACTTGGGGTCTTCAGTTGTTTGTCTTTTACTCCTAATCGTAAATTGCCTCTTAGGTTTTTCAATTCGAAAGTATCGAAGTCCAAAAGCTGTTTGTTCAAATCAATTTCATTAACATTCAGATTCAAACTTCCCAATTTTATCCCTGAATCCAGTCTGGAATCTTTATTATCATAAGAAACATCAATTTTTGATAAACGAATTTTATTTAATTTTAATCTAAAGTCCTTCCTTTTCGAAATTGTATCCACTGTTTTTACAGAAACTTCAGCAATTTTTTCAACCGCATCCTGATCCAATACCAATTTCAATCCGTTTAAGTTAATATTCGGAATATCGAAATTCATTTTATCCAGATCAAAATTGTTGAAATAGGTGTCAAAATGTAACAATTTTACTTTCACATCATTTTTAGCAAAATCATCTTTGAAATTAAAACTTACATTATCCAGATTTACTTTTACAACAGCTATTTTGAATGGTTTACTGTCCGGATCTTTCGGTTCTTTTGATTCGAAAGCTTTAATAATATAATCGAAATTAAATATGCCATTTTTATCCCTGTATATATTGGCTTTTACATTTTCCAGAGAAACAGAATTAATTTCAAGTTCACTGCTTATCAGTTTTACCAGATCAACATCAACTTCTAATCGCTTTCCTGACAGCAAAATATTCTTTTTTTGATCTTCAAAATAAAAACCTTCCAGAACTACCTCTTTTGGAAATTTTATCGCAATTTTATCTAAGGAAACTTTTGTTTTAATTTTTTTATGCAGGAAAGTAATCGCTTTATCCTTAGCATAATTCTGAACAGAAGGGACCTGAATTAAAATAATAAGAAGTAATAAAAGTGCAATTACAGAACCCACGCACCAAAGTAGAATACGTAGTGTTTTTTTAAAATAATGAATTGTCTTTTTATTCATACGTCAATAAAACACATTAGATTGAAATTGCGTTATCGAAAGTGTGTATCTCTACAACTTACAAAATTGTTAATTTTAAGTTCTAAACAATTTACATAATTACACGCAATTATTCTAAAAT
Organism: Flavobacterium chungangense LMG 26729; assembly: GCF_000735715.2. Lineage (NCBI taxonomy): Bacteria > Pseudomonadati > Bacteroidota > Flavobacteriia > Flavobacteriales > Flavobacteriaceae > Flavobacterium > Flavobacterium chungangense. The sequence goes on along the minus strand of NZ_JASY01000013.1, from coordinate 26,366 downwards.
TTTAGTGACAAATAATCATGCCATAATTTATCAGGATGACTGTTAAAACTTAATTGAAGGTTGTTTTTTTTCTAAAAGTTTGATTTTTTGCTGAAGCTTAGCCAAAAATTTCTGATGCTGCTCAGACTCAGGATTAAAACTTCGATGATGCAGACTCTTTTGTATGTCTTCGATTTCCTGCATTGTCAACAAGCCATCCTCTGAAATATAGTTTTCACTGAATTTATGCCAAATATAATCGATTGCTACTTTATTGGGATGTAACATATCTTCTGAATAAAAACGATAGTCCCGAAGTTCATCCATCATGATCTCATATGAAGGAAAATAGTCCTGAGCCATGAAATGTGAATTATTAGTTTTTAAAACCTGATGCAATGCTGTAAATAAATGTGATTTACTAAGCTGATTTTCTGCAAAACCGTCTTTTATATGTCTAACGGGAGAAACAGTAAAAATAAATTTCACATTTGGATTTAGAACCTGAATTAAGTCGATGGTAGTCTGAATACTTTTCTGAATTGTATCGACCACTAATAATGCTTTGCAAAATTGTTTTTGAGGTACTTTATGGCAATTGGCAACAATTTGATCGTTTTCAATACTTCTGTAAACCCAGGAAGTACCGTATGTGATAATTATATGTGTAGCTTCCTGTAACTTATTATAAGTTTGGGTAATGGCTTTATTTAACGTTTCAAGTAATTCTTCTCTGTCTGAATTGCTTAAATCCGAATGTACTTCAAAACTATGCCAGCGCTCATTGTGAAAAAAAACATCTTTTTCCTGAAAAAAATGTTTTTCGCAGACTCTTTGAAATAATTTTTCAATTGAAAGCGGATTAAAAATTATCCCAAATGGATTAGTTGCATTTTGAAACTTAAAATAATCCAGTTTATCTGCCATGTTTTCTGCAAAACAAGAGCCAATGGAGAGTATATTCGAATTATAATCAATTGGAATACTGCTTTTTGAAATTGGGATTTGGGTTCTGAAATACATGGTTTGTAATTTAAACACGAATTTCACGAATTTTCACCAATAAAAAAACCAAATACAAAAAGTATTTGGTTTTTTATAGTTCTTAACAGAGTCTTTTCATTTTTAATAAAAAAAACCACTGTACTAGACTTTCTAATATTAATAAAATAACTCTATCGTTTCTTCTGTTTCTCCATCAGCTTTTTCTATACTTTTTGTAGGATAGCCTTTTGAATTATACTCATATGCATAAGTATAATTGGGTCCATCGCCTTCTTCAGAAACCACGTTATGGGATGTTCCGTCACCTGTTCCGTCAAGAGATGTAATTTTACCATAACCTAAAATATTTTTCATGGGATTATTTTTATCATCATACTTAAAAGTTAAATTTCCTGCATAATCAGATTCATACTTTACAACCTCGCCATTCACTAAAGTCAACTTCCCCTTTCCATTATACATAGTTTGTGTTTTATGATCCCCTATATAATTGCTTACTAAGATAGTCCCATCTGCACTATAAGTAAAAAAATCTTTACGCCCCAATTCTTCTAACGGCTCAGACATTGTACGACTAATCACTTTATTTTCTGAATCATACTCGAAAGTTTCAAGTTGTGCCAGAGTTCCACCAGGATACTTATATTCTATTTTAGTAATCAAATTGCCAGTGTAAGTGTAATAAAGATCTAAATCTCCATCTACTATGCTTACTATTTTATTACCATTATATTTATAAATTGTAGTTACTTTTTCTCCATCAGAGTCAGTTGAAATTGTCTTTTTCAAGAGTACAGAATCTGAAGAATCTGAAGAAGAATCATCACTTGAACAAGAAGTTAGTGCAAAAGTCAAAGCACCAAAAAGGCATAAAATTTTTTTCATTTTTAAGATTTAAATCATTAATATTTCCTACAAATGAACTAAAATAAGACCTAAAAACCTAACTTGTTTTAACAATAAAAAAGCAAAAATAATTAATCGAAAAGTTTTTCAGTACCCAATAAATTATTAAGTTTCTAAAGAACAAACTTGTAAACAATTTATTACTTAATAAAAAAGCATATTATTTTTTTACCTCTTTTCATAAATTTAAAATCCTGGTTTAAAAATTAACTTTTAAATACAACAAGATCCGCTAAACGAAGCAAAGCTATTTTGTACTTTTGTATTCCTTATCTTTTTAAATTATAACATACTTATGAAATTATTATACTCCTATATAATCAAACACAAAATGCTTTTGTTTTTTGCTTTGATTATGGCTACTATAAATATTTGTTTCAGTTTATCAGACTCTATTATTACCGGTAAATTAATGCAGGACTGCGGTGTTGGACTGGCAAAATACAAAGGAAATGAAATGGAGTTTATTAAATCATTATCATTCTGGCTGGGACTTTCACTTGGAGCAGCCATGATTTCAAGAATTACTAAAAACTTTCAGGATTATTTCACCAATGTTGTCATTCAGCGAACGGGTGCTCAAATGTATACAGACGGAATTAAAAAATCTCTCGATTTACCTTATGCTGAATTTGAAGACCAGCGAAGCGGCGAAACTTTAAGCAAACTGACCAAAGTACGTTCTGATTCTGAAAAACTGATTACACTTTCTATTTCTCTTATTTTTCAGACTATCATTGGCTTCATTTTCGTAATAATTTACGTTGCACGAATTGATTTCCGAATTTCACTTATTTTTTTAATTACAGCACCAATTATTGCTTTGGTGAGTTCTTATCTGGGTAAGAAGATTAAAATTGTTTCGAAAAAAATCGTTAATCAGACAAACGCATTGGCGGGTTCAACAACCGAAAGTTTAAGAAATATTGAATTGGTAAAAAGTCTTGGACTAACGTATCAGGAAGAAAAGCGTCTGAACTTAAATACCTTTAAAATTTTACATCTCGAATTAGAAAAAGTCCGCTACATTCGAAGTTTAAGTTTTATTCAGGGAACAACAGTTCACTTTTTAAGAACCTGTGTTGTTTTTACCTTGTATTATTTTTTATTTGGTGGAAAAATCATTGTAGGTGATTTATTGACCATGGTATTTTTTACCTTTTTTATTTTTGGTCCATTACAGGAATTAGGGAATTTTATTATTGTGGTCAACGAGACGAAAGTTTCAATGGAAAATTTCAAAACTTTATTGAGTGCTCCAAAAGAATTTCGCCCTAAAAATCCAAAACATGTGGGCGCAATTCAGTCTTTATTGTTCTCGAATGTAAGTTTCCAACACAAGACAGCAAAATTTAAAGCGGTTGAAAATATCAATTTCGAAATCAAACAAGGCCAGACAGTTGCCTTTGTTGGTCCTTCAGGTTCTGGCAAAACAACTTTGGTTAAATTACTGGTTGGATTGTATATACCTGCAGAAGGTCAGGTTTTATATAATGATATTGATTCTGCAGAAATTGATTTATTGGATCTAAGAAAACAATTAGGTTTTGTAACTCAGGATGCCCAATTATTCTCCGGAACAATTCGTGAAAATTTATTATTTGTGAAACCAAACGCCACAGACGAGGATTTATATGATGCACTAAAGAGAGCCAGCTGTGAAAAATTGCTGAAACGTGCCGAAGATGGGTTAAATACCACAATTGGCGAAGGCGGAATTAAAGTTTCTGGTGGCGAAAAACAACGTTTGTCTATTGCCAGAGCTATTTTAAGAAATCCAAATTTATTAATTTTTGATGAAGCTACTTCTGCTTTAGATTCTATTACCGAAGAAGAAATCAATGCAACTATCAGAAACATATCAGACCAAAACAGAATCACGGTTTTAATTGCACATCGCTTATCAACAGTTATGCACGCTGATCGAATTTTTGTATTAGAACAAGGCAAAATAATTGAGCAAGGTAAACATGATGACTTAATTGCTGAAAAAGGACTCTACTATGCCATGTGGCGCCAGCAGATTGGCGAGAGAAAATAGTTGCTTGTAAATAATCTCGCAAAGACGCAGAGTCGCAAAGTTTTTTTATAAGCTTTGCGACTTTGCTTTTTTATATTAAGTTTTGGTTTAATTAAAGATTTGAAACTACTCTTTTTATACCAAACTTAATGATGGGCACATTGAAGTTTATAAGTAAACCTAGTTTCATTTTTGTGATTTTGAGATAAGTTAGAACTTGTTTTGGATGAATATCTGTTAGTTGATCTATTGATTTGATTTCTAAAATCACTTTATTTTCTACTATTAAATCTGCTCTAAAACCAATATCTAAATTTATTTGATCCCAAATAACAGGTAATGTTTTCTGTCTTTCTACACTCAACCCTCTCTTTGTCAATTCATGATACAAAATAGCCTCATATACGGACTCCAATAAACCCGGACCAAGTTTAACATGTATTTTATAACAAGCATCAACTACAATAGCCGAAATTTCATTTTCAGTCATACTTAAAATTTAAAGCAAAAACTTACAAATATAAATTTATAAACAAAAAAACAAAGCTTAAAAAAACTTTGCGACTCTGTGTCTTTGCGAGATTAAAAAATACTTCACAAAAACCTTAGCAATAAAATCAGTACAACAAAAAAGCCGCAAAGCTTAAAAAACTTTGCGACTCTGCGTCTTTGCGAGATTAAAAAATTACTTCACAAACTCAACTGCCTTAGCTAAAGCCTCAGCAATTCCGGAAGCATTTTTACCTTTTCCGGATGCGAAGAAAGGCTGTCCTCCTCCATTTCCTTCAATGTATTTTCCTAATTCTTTAATGACTGCATTTGCATTTAAACTTTTGTCCGCTACTAGTTCTTTAGCGATATAACAATGAATATTAGGCTGACCATCTTCGACAGAAGCTAAAAACACAAACGAATTCGGTTTTGAAGTTCCTAATGCAGAAGCTAGATCTTTTGTAGAAGCCATACTTAAATCTACCTGTCTCGCAAGGAAACTTACGCCGTTTACCTCCTGGAAATCTTTCTCTAATTCCGCTTTTAATGAACCTACTTTTTCTTTCAATAATTGCTCAACTTGTTTTTTCAGTTTTGCATTATCATCCTGAAGAGAAGCAACCGATTTTAAAATATCCTGCGGATTTTTAAGCGTTTCTTTTATTTCTGCTAATGTATTTTCCTGGCTTAAGTAGAAGTTTTTCACAGCATCACCTGTAATGGCTTCAATACGACGAATTCCAGCCGCAACAGCACCTTCAGAAATAATTTTGAAATGCCAGATCTCTGCTGTATTTTTTACATGAATACCACCACACAACTCTTTACTTTCACCAAATTCAATCATACGAACGTTATCTCCGTATTTCTCACCAAACAAAGCCATTGCTCCTTTATCTAATGCTTCCTGAATTGGAATATTTCTGTGTTCAACTAATTGTAACTGTGCTTCAATCTGAGCATTTACAGAAGCCTCAACTTGTTTGATTTCTTCGTCAGAAACTTTGCTGAAATGAGAAAAGTCAAAACGTAAATAATTTGGATTTACCAGTGAACCTTTTTGCTCCACATGCGTCCCTAAAATACTTCTCAAAGCTAAATGCATTAAATGTGTAGCCGAGTGATTTTTTGAAGTTGATGTTCTTAAATCAGTATTTACTTTTGCTACAAAACCTGCTTCTACATTTTCAGGAAGCTGTTTTGCAAAATGCAAAATCAGGTTGTTTTCTTTCTTCGTATCGATAATTTCGATTGTTTCGTTTGCAGAAACAAGCGTTCCTTTATCACCAACTTGTCCTCCTCCTTCCGGATAGAAAGGTGTATTGTCTAAAACGATTTGGTACAAAACACCATCTTTTTTAGAATCTACTTTTCTGATACGAGTGATTTTTACATTGTTTTCGGTTTTATCATAACCAACAAATGTTTCTACATTTCCCGGAATCAAAACATTCCAGTCTTCTGTTGAAACTTCAGAAGCTGCACGAGAACGTGTTTTTTGTTTTTGTAATTCAACTTCAAACTCTTCTTCCTTATAAGAGAAACCTTTTTCTTTTAGAATTAAGGCTGTCAAATCTTTTGGGAAACCAAATGTATCGTATAATTCGAAAACCTTAGCGCCGGAAACTTCTTTTCCTTTAGTTTCTGAAACCACATTTTCTAACAATTGTAATCCTTGATCAAGAGTTCTTAAGAAAGAAGCTTCTTCCTCACGAATTACATTGGTAACTAATTGTTGCTGCGATTTAATTTCAGGGAAAAATTCTCCCATTTGGTTTGCCAGAACTTCTACCAATTTATTGATAAAAGGTTCTTTGGTATTTAAGAATGTAAATCCGTAACGAATTGCACGACGCAAAATTCTACGAATAACATAACCCGCTCCGGTGTTTGATGGTAATTGTCCGTCAGCAATTGCAAAAGCAACCGCACGAACGTGATCTACAATAACACGAATCGCAATGTTGGTTTTATTTTGTTCTTCGCTGATGTTTTTTACTTCATCAGATGTATATTTTAAACCTGTAATTTGTTCTATTTTCTCAATAAGCGGCGTAAAAACATCGGTATCATAATTTGATGTTTTTCCTTGCAGTGCCATACACAAACGCTCAAATCCCATTCCGGTATCAACGTGCTGTGCAGGAAGTTTTTCCAGAGATCCATCTGCTTTACGGTTGAATTCCATAAATACATTATTCCAAATTTCAACTACTTGCGGGTGATCATTGTTTACAAGGCTTTTTCCTGTAACCAGTGCTTTTTCAGATTCCGGACGTAAATCAACGTGAATTTCAGAACAAGGTCCGCAAGGTCCCTGATCTCCCATTTCCCAGAAATTATCTTTTTTATTTCCAAGAATAATTCGGTCCTCATCAATTAGAGTTCTCCAGATATCCCAGGCTTCCTGGTCAAACGGAACGTTATCTTCTTTACTTCCTTCAAAAACAGAAACATAAAGATTTTCTTTTGGGATTTTATATACTTCTGTCAAAAGCTGCCATGCCCAGTTGATTGCTTCTTTTTTGAAATAATCTCCAAAAGACCAGTTTCCAAGCATCTCAAACATAGTATGGTGATAGGTATCAAAACCTACATCTTCAAGATCGTTATGTTTTCCTGAAACACGAAGACATTTTTGTGTATCGGCTATTCTCGGACTTTTTGGTGTTCCGTTTCCTAAAAAATATTCTTTAAACTGGGCCATTCCCGAGTTATTGAACATAAGAGTTGGATCGTCCTTGAGAACGATTGGAGCAGAAGGAACAATTAAGTGTCCGTTGTTTTTAAAAAAGTCTAGAAATTGCTTACGTACGTCTTGTGATTTCATATTTATAATGAGATAATTTGAAAATGTATCAATAATAATTAATCAATCTGAAAATGTGATAATTAGATAATTTTAAGTAGAAACTTAAAGTTCAAAACAATAAATTTCACTCTAAATACATTATCTAATTATCAAATTGATATATTATCTAATTGCTTTAATTGTTAAAAAAAGCGTTGAACAACTGAAACATTTATTAAATTTGTTCGACTAACTTTTTTTATGAGCTGCAAAAATAGGGTATTTTAAAACATGGCGAAAGTAAAATATTATTACGACTCAGAAAATCTGGCTTATACGAAAATAAAAACAAAAAAGAGAATCAAAATTGGTTATGCTTTCTTGTTTTTACTGGCTTCAGCATTATTTGGTTTTTTAGTTTTTGTCCTTTTAATCAATACACCGTATTTTGAAACTCCAAAAGATCGTTTACAGGCACGTGAAATTGAGAATTTAAAATTACAATATGCCATTTTAAACAAAAGAATGGATGAAATTGATGATGTAACTGAGGCTTTAGAAGATCGGGACAATAATATTTACAGGGTTTATTTTAATAAGGCCGAGATCCCGGATTCTATTAGAAAATCGGGATTTAAAGATATTAAAAGATATAAAGATTTAGAAGGATATAATAATTCGCAATTAGTACTCAGCACAACCAAACGAATTGATCAACTCTCGAAAGAATTGGCAATTCAATCAAAGTCATTGGATGACATTTTGAAAATCGCGAGTACAAAAAAGAATTTATTGGCGGCAATTCCTGCCATTCAGCCAGTCCGAAACGAAAATTTAAAACGAATGGCTTCCGGTTTTGGATACAGAATTGATCCTTTCACAAAAGTGCGAAAAATGCATAATGGCATGGATTTCACAGCCAATACGGGATCTCCTGTTTATGCTACCGGAGATGGAGTTATTGCCAGAGCTGACAACTCGGCATCAGGTTTTGGAAACCATGTAGTCATCAGGCATGGTTTTGGATACGAAAGTTTGTATGCGCATTTAAGCAAATACAATTGCAGACCGGGACAACATGTTAAACGTGGAGATGTTATAGGATATGTAGGAAGCACCGGAAGATCTGAAGGCCCACATTGTCATTATGAAGTGCATAAAGACGGAAAAGTCGTGAATCCGCTGAATTTTTATTACGGAAATATTTCTGCTGTAGAATATGTTGCGATTTCACATTTGGCCAATCAGGAAAACCAGTCATTAGATTAATACTGCGAAAAGTAGTAATTTTGAATAAATTTGAATAAACAGAAAAATAAAATCATGCATATTGAGCTTTCTAAAGATAAAAGATATTACAGCATTGGTGAAGTCGCCAGGGCTTTTAATGTCAATGCATCTTTGATACGTTTTTGGGACAGCGAATTTGATATCCTGAAACCAAAAAAGAATGCCAAAGGCAACAGAATGTTTACTCCTGAAGATATTACGAATTTACAATTGATTTATCATTTGGTTAAAGAGCGTGGTTTTACACTTGAAGGCGCCAAAACACATTTGAAAGAAGGACAAAAGAAAACATTAGATAAATTCGAAATAATACGTAAATTAGAGACGATAAAAACACAATTGACAAACATTAAAAACGAATTGTAATTAAAATTAGAAATAAACTTAAATTAAACAAATATGAAAAAGTGGTTAATCCCTGTAGGAATTATTGTAGCGCTTATTGCAATTATCGCATTTTGGTCGATTGGAATTAAAAATACTGCTTTGCAACACAGTCAGGCTGTAAATAAAGACTGGGGAAATGTACAAACGGCTTATCAAAGACGTAATGACCTTATCGGGAATTTAGTAAACACAGTAAAAGGAGCTGCTGATTTTGAAAAATCAACCTTAACTGCCGTAATTGAAGCCAGAGCAAAAGCAACTTCGGTAACAATTGACCCTAGTAATGTAACCCCGGAACAATTAGCCCAATTCAATCAGGCTCAAAGCGGTGTAACTTCATCATTATCAAAATTATTAGTTTCTGTTGAGCAATATCCAACATTAAAAACAAATGAGAACTTCCTTAAACTACAAGACGAATTGGCAAGTACTGAAAACCAAATTTTAACTGCCAGAACTCGTTTTAACGAATCTGTACAAGTATACAACGGATATGTTTTAAAAATACCGAACAACTGGTTCCTGAGCGAATACAAAGAAAAACCATATTTTGAAGCTTCAACAGGAGCAGATAAACCAGTTGAAGTAAAATTCTAAATCAAAAAAACGTAACTCCAAAATAATTTCAATGTCAAAAGTAGAAGATTTTTTAACCAAAGAAGAAGAGCAGGAAATAGTTGAAGCAATTCGTATGGCTGAAGAAAACACTTCTGGCGAAATAAGAGTACACATAGAAAAAACAACTTCTAAAGTTCCTTTTGACAGGGCTTTAGAAGTTTTTCATGAATTACGGATGGATGAAACTAAATTGCAAAATGGCGTACTGTTTTATTTTGCAGTTGAAGACAAAAACTTTGTTATCTGCGGAGATAAAGGAATTAATGATCTGGTAGCCGATGATTTTTGGAATTGTACCAAAGACGTTATGACAAACCATTTCAAATCAGGAAAATTTAAGCAGGGAATTGTTGATGGTATTCTGAATGCCGGAGAACAACTGAAAAAATATTTCCCATCTCAGGAAAATGACACGAACGAATTATCAAACGAAATCTCAAAAGGTTAAACAATGAAATTTTCCAAAAACAAAATATTAAATTCCAACGGAGTTTTTCAGTTTATCCTATTGTCAATTGCATTTTTTACTTCTACAGGGATTTTTGCTCAGTTTACCATTCCTGAAAAGCCAAGTCTTCAAACCTCTGTTTATGATTATGCCAACATTTTAAGTGCTACTGAAAAAACACAGTTAGAAGAAAAACTAATTCGTTATTCAGATTCTACTACAACACAAATAGTAGTTATTACGATTGAAAGTTTAAAAGGAGAAGATGTAAGTCAGCTGGCTACGAAATGGGGACAAACATGGGGAATTGGAGGAACTAAGCAAGACGATAATGGTGTTATTATTTTATTAGCAAAAAACGAAAAGAAAATCGCTATCAATCCCGGATATGGTCTGGAAGATCGTTTAACAGCAGGTATTGGCGGAACTATAATTCGAAATATAATTATCCCTGAATTTAAAGCAGGTAGTTTTTATAACGGTCTTGACAAAGGTACTGATGCTATAATTGATGTTTTTAAAGGGAAATTTAAAGGTGAACGCAAACAAAGTAAAGGAAAAGATTTTCCTGTATTGCCTTTTATCATAATTGTGGTAATTGTATTAATTTTACTTGCACGAAATAAAAGAGGCGGTGGAGGAAATTCAGGCAATAATAGTGGCGGAGGACCTAGCCTGATGGATGTCATTCTTCTAAGTAGTCTTGGCAGAAGCAGTGGAGGCGGATTTGGAGGCTTTGGCGGTGGATCATCCGGAGGTGGCGGAGGTTTCGGCGGTGGATTTGGCGGAGGCGGATTCTCTGGTGGAGGTTCAAGCGGAGGCTGGTAATTTTTTCAAATATCGGTTCAAGTTTTGGTTTCAGTTTAATTTTATATTGATTTAGCTTAAATTTGCCATTCATATTATTTACAATTTTAATTTATAACCAATCATAGATGTTATCACATAAAGCAAAATACGCCCTTAAAGCCCTACTTTATTTAGCAGAACAAGACGAAAATCACATTTCTAAAACAATAGAAATTGCTGATGGCGCCAATATTCCTAAAAAGTTTTTAGAGCAGATTTTATTAGATCTGAAACGAGGACGTTTTGTGAGCAGTAAGCAGGGAAAATTTGGCGGATATTATCTGATAAAGTCTAAAAACGACATTACTTTAGCTGAAATTCATCGTTTATTTGATGGTGCCATTGCACTTTTACCATGTGCTTCTTTGAATTTTTACGAGCCTTGTTCAGATTGCAAAACCGAGGAAGAATGCAACCTGCGCCATGGTTTAATGATCATTCGTGATGAAACTTTAAAGACTATGCAGAACATTACAATCGCTTCACTAATAAAAAAATAAAAAAATATTTTCAAAACCCTACTAAACTGATAGATTTTATATATATTTGCAAAAAATAATTAACAAATCATTTACAAATTTTAAACCGATGAAAGTAAAATTAAGTAAGTCTTATGTCTCAAATCTTTTGCAAAAAAGTAATACTAAAAATTTCACTGCAGTGAAAAACAATTCTTCTATGATCTGTATGTGCTGGTAAAAAAATTTTAATTTAAATTCTACTAATCACATATATATAATATAAAAATGAAAAATTCTATAAAAAATATATTTACAATACTATCTATTTTAGCCTTCTCGGTTTCATTCGCACAAAATATTGAAGGTACCATTACAGATTCACAAAAAGCACCTTTAGAAGCAGCCAATATTGTGGTAAAAGGGACTACAATAAGCACTATAACTGATTCCAGCGGACATTTTAGCCTGGACACAAAAAGCAAAAAACTACCTTTAACTATACTGGTACAATATGTTGGATATAAAACTACCGAAATTGAAATAACCACTTTACCAGCCCCACTTTTACAAATTGCCTTAAAAGAAGAAAATGAACTTATTGAAGTTGTAGTGTCATCAAGACGACGAATAGAAAAAGTTCAGGATATTCCAATTGCAGTATCAGTAGTAACTGGAAAACAAGCTGAGCAAGCTGGAGCTTTTAACGTAAATCGTATAAAAGAATTAGTTCCATCTGTACAATTATATTCATCAAACCCAAGAAATACCGGAATAAATATTCGTGGTCTGGGTTCTCCTTATGGCCTTACTAACGATGGTATTGATCCTGGTGTTGGTTTCTATGTTGACGGTGTTTATTATGCCCGTCCGGCAGCTACAACTTTAGATTTTGTAGATGTAGAACGAATTGAAGTTTTGCGTGGACCACAAGGATCACTGTTTGGTAAAAACACTACTTCAGGAGCTTTTAACATTACAACTCGTAAACCAAGTTTCACATCGGGTGCTGATTTAGAAGTAAGTTATGGTAACTATGCATTTCTTCAGGCTAAAGCTTCTGTTACAGGTGCTTTAAGCAAAAAAATTGCAGGGCGCCTTTCTTTTTCAGGTACACAACGCGATGGTCTGATTGACAATACTGCAACAGGAAGAGCTACAAACACCCTAAACAATCAGGGAATTAGAGGGCAGTTACTTTATACTCCGTCAGAAAACACCAATATTATATTAGCTGCAGATATCACAACACAACGTCCTGACGGATATGCACAAGTAATTGCAGGTGTTGCACCAACCAAAAGAGCTGCTTACCGTCAGTTTGATGCTATTATAACAGACTTAAATTATCAATTACCAAGCAGAAACGCATTTGACCGTAAAATTGACCAGGATACCCCTTGGAGATCCGGACAAGATATGGGAGGTATATCTTTTAACGTTGATACCAAAATTGGTGGTGGAACTTTGACTTCGACAACCGCATGGCGTTTCTGGAACTGGGATCCATCAAATGATAGGGATTTTACAGGCTTACAGGTTTTGGCAAAATCACAAAACCCAACGAGACAAACCCAAATTACACAGGAAGTTCGATATGCGGGTCAGTTAACATCTAAGATTAGCGGTGTAGCTGGTGTATTCTTTATTGATCAGACATCACAAACAAACGGTACAGAAGAATCAGGGAGTGCACAATGGAGATTTTCTCAAAGTACAACAAGTAATTTATGGAAAACCCCAGGTCTTTTTGAAGGTTATGGAATTAAAACTGATGCAAGAATCAGAGCATCGAGTGCGGCAGTATTTGGACAGTTAGACTGGGCAATAACAGATCGCCTGCATGTATTACCTGGTGTACGATATAACTTTGATAAAAAAGAAGCAAACTATAAGCGTACCACATACGGAGGTCTTCAGACAACCGACCCTGCATTAATTGCCCTGAAAAAATTAGTGTATACAGATCAGGCTTTCGATTCAAGTACAGACGATACCGATTTTTCAGGAAATTTAACTTTGACATATAAATTTAGCGATAAAATCAATGCTTACGCTACTTACGCAAAAAGCTACAAACCGGTTGGTGTAAATGTTGCAGGACTTCCAACTCCTCCAGCAGATAAAACACTTGCTGATCTTGCAGTAATTAAGCCTGAGGATGTAAATCATTATGAACTAGGTATAAAAACTTCTCCGTTTAGAAATTCTATATTGAACCTTACATTATTTAATACAGAAATTAAAGATTTTCAAACAAACGTTCAGGCTGCAGAGTTAGGAGTAAATCGTGGATACCTTGCTAATGCTGATAAAGTACGTGTAAGAGGTGCCGAATTAGATGCCAGTTTTGTAATTAACAGCCACTTTAGCATTAACGCTGCCGGAACTTATACTGAAGGTCAATATGTTAAATTTACAAATGCACCACTTCCATTAGAAGATACTGGTCTTGTTATTGACGGAAAAGCTGTAAACTATAAAGATGTTTCCGGATCGGATTTACCTGGTGTTTCAAAATGGGCTGGAAGCTTAGGAAGTGAATATACTAAAAATGCAAGATTCTTCGGAAATGCAGGGAAATTTTTCATAGCTCTTGATAGCTATGCCAGATCAGAATTCTCATCAAGTCCTTCTGCTTCAAAATATTTAATCGTTCCTGGTTATGCTATTTTTAATGCCCGTTTAGGTTTCCGTGCGACAGATGGTTTATCTATTAACTTCTGGGGGCGCAATATTTTAAACAAGGATTATTACGAGCAATTATTGCCAGCAGGTGGAAATGCCGGACACTATGCTGCCGTGTTAGGAGATCAAAGAACTTATGGTATTACTCTAAAATATTCGCTATAATAATAAAAATAAAGTTAGTTTGGTTAAACGAGATGCATTTTCATAAGTGCATCTCGTTTTTTTTACCAAGATTGAAATCACAAAATACAATTTAAAACAATTTTTATTCTGGTAAAATCATCTCTCATTTGTATATATTCGCGGCTTGAATTTATACAACATTGATGAAGTTTTTCAGATTCTTTCTTTTTTTGGCTTTTTTAGGTCAATTTTCTTTAGCTCAGAGCAAAAAAAATATCGAACAACAAACTTTAACCTGGGTTCGATACTACAATATTTTGCCAATAACTGAAAAATGGTCACTACATTCTGAATTTGATAATCGCAGCTTTGTAAATCCTGTTCACGAAAATTTATGGGTCTTGAGGATTCAGGGAAGATATCGCACTACGAAAACTATTGATTTAGGAGGAGGATTTGCCTATTTTAGTGTAAATACCCAAACTCCTCAAACCGATCCTGATTTTACAATTCCAGAATATCGTGGTCAACAGGATATCACTCTTATCAACGATATTGCAAAGATTACTTTTCATAACCGTTTTCAGCTTGAAGAACGATTTATACAAAAAGCGGATAAAACAGAATTATTAAACGATTTTTCTTTCTCCTTTCGATTCAGATATCGTTTACAATCGACTTTTACACTTTGGGAAAAAGAAAAAAGAAGTCTAAAAGGAACTATTTCTGATGAAATTTTATTGAATCACGGAAAAGACAATAAAAAAAACACCTTTGACCAAAACAGAATTTATGGTGCTTTGCGCTATCATTTTAACCCAAATATTGGTTTGGAATTAGGTTATTTAAAAAGCTTTCAAAGAAGAGCAAGCGGTGTAGATTTTTATGATCGTGACATTATTCGTTTTACTCTTTATCATAAGATCGATAGAAAAATCAAATCATAAAAGAATTCAATTTTATAAATTAATTTGAAACAGTCGCTAAATAACAAACTCAAGCTAAACTAGAGTCTGTTTTTAATAATATCTTTGCTCTATCTTTGAACCTAAACAAATCTCATATCCTTATAAATTAAAAACTTAATCCTCTCTTTCTCTACCACCTCGGTCACCCCTATCGCCACCACCTTGTCCTCGTTCCCCTACTCTTTTTTTTGATCCTTTTTCTGCTGCAAAATTTCCAATTTTATAAGCTATAGAAAACATCGCATAACGTTTTAAAACGGTGCTTTCTTCATCGCGTACTGAGGTTGCCGAAATGGTTCTGCCAGCACTTTGATTTTGATTTAAAACATCATAAACTTTGATTTTAGCATATAATGTTTTATTCAAAAATCCATATGACAAACTTGTATTCCACAGGTAAAAATCTTTTTTGAAATTATCAGAAAGATTCGAATTATAGGTATATCCAAAATCATTTCCAAAAATTAAATTTGCCGGCCAGTATGTTGTGGTTTGTAAACCGGCTCTGTGCACGACATTTGAAGTTGAATTTGCAGAAGTGTTTTCATAATTCGTCTGATTGTATGAAAATCCGTAAGATGGTGAAATAGTAAGCAACTCACCGTATTCGTAAGTTAAATAAACTTTTGGAGAAATTATAGCTGATTTAGCATTATAAAAAGTCTTATTTGTAAACCCTTTATCAAAAGAATATTTACCGTTTAAGCCTACACCATATCGCAGCGTATGGGCGTCTTTTTTTATGGATTGACTCCAATTTCCACCGGCCGTGGCACTATAAGTTCCTGAAATATTGATATAAGTTGTAGTTCTTTTTCCTGTTTCGTCATCAAAATCAGAAGTTGATATAACATCATTATTGAAATAATCACCTCTTATAAATAAACTATATCCGGAACGCGTACGGAAATCAAAATTCTTAAAATCAAAATTTACACTATTTTTCTCAATCGGATCCAAATTTGGATTTCCGGTAACAGTATTTAATGAATTATTTAAATCCTCAACAGGCATCAATTGACTTGCCGATGGAAGTGCGTTTGAATAATCATATTTAAAAGTAAAAAACTTAGACCTGCTGAATTTATATCGCAACTGCATATTTCCAAAAGACAGTGCATATCTTTTTTCTAAGTCTGTTGCCTTGCTCTCATATAACGAATGATTATCAAAATCAACAATAGCGGTTCTCGTATTCAGGTTGAAAGTAAACTTATTTTTTTTCAAAGTAAGTCCTACTTTTGGACTTATCATATTTCGTTTCGAACTTATGTAATTACTTACTGAATCAACCAAAGTTCCCGGAGACAAATTATTATCAAAAGTTTTTAAATCGTTTGCTGTATTTTGCCAGTCAAAATCGGTTCCGAATCTTATTCGCAACGAATCTGTAATAGGTTCTGTATATTCAAGATCCAGAGAATAGGAATCTGAGATATTTCGACCTTTTGTTTTTTGTAATCTCTTATCTATAAATTCACCCCCATCCTTATTCAAAACGGTTGTTGAGTTTACTATGCCATCAGAATCCGTCCCTGAATTATTATTAGTAAAAACAAGGCTGACGTTTCTGGCTTTTTTTTCAAAAGCCTTATTAAAATTGATTGTATTTGAGAAATTGGTTGACGTATTTTCTCTATATGGATCTGATGTACTTGTATTTAAAATTCTTCCATCTTCATCTGTAGTCTCATTCCTGGAATTTGAACTCCCATTAGAACGTGTCTGACTTACATTAGGCGTAATAACAAGACGCGTTGTTGGATTAATTTTATATTCTAATTCAAAATTTGCTTTATTTCCCGTACTCTCATTTCTGGTTTTCGAACTCGATGTTGTATAATTATTACCGGAAGGCAAAATACTGATTTCATTAACTGTACTTTCGTTTTTGTTAATTTTATTATCAAAATTGTAACTACCTGTTGCGCTTAAATTTTTACTCCAGTCATCAGAATAATTAACTCCTAACAAATTAGACTGTGTGATTCCTTTTCCTCCAGTATTACCACTTCCCTGACTGTTTCTTCCTCCTCCCATATTATCAAATACTTCATCCTGCGCAAAACCGGTCGAATTGATATTATTAGAAGATCCCAGAATACTGATCTTCTGTTTATTATTGAAGAAATTCATGATCAGGCTGCTTTCATAACGATCATCAGAACCATATCCTCCCAGAATTTTCCCAAAGTAACCTTTGTTTTTCTTTTCATCAATAGTCAGGTTGATACTGGAATAGTCCGATGTAGATTCTTGTTTGGATAGTTCTTCTTTTTTGGTTTTAAAATCAGAAACCTGAACTTTTTGTATAATTTCAGCAGGCAAATTTTTTAGCGCGATGGCTCCATCCCTGTCAAAAAAAGGTTTCCCGTTGACCAACAACTGATTGACTTCTCTTCCGTTTACGGTCATTTTACCTGCTTCATCAATATCAAAGCCCGGTAATTGTTTTAATAAAGTTTCTACATTTGCATCAGGCCGAACTTTATATGAAGCGGCGTTGTATTCTAATGTATCCTGCTTCATTCGGATCGGCGGGGCTTCACTTTTAACAATCACTTCATTTAAAGCATTTACATTTTCGAGCAAATATAATTTGCCAAAATCCTTGCTCTCTAAAAGCCCTTTTTGCTCTTCTGTATAAGTTTGATATCCTAAATAATTTATTTTAAGAAAAACCGACTGATCAAGTTTTTTTGTATTTAACCTAAAAAAACCATTTTTATCTGTTGTAGTATAGTCAATAACAGTAGAATCTTTGACTGTCGTAAAATAAACTGTAGCCAATTCAACCGGCAATTGTGTATTAATATCAACAACGGTTCCTTTGAGAACTATGTCGTTTTGAGCGTTAGCCGAATAAACAAAAATAAAAAACAGTAAAAAGTAATATAATCTGGACATAAAAAAGGTTAGTTAGAACAATAAGACTAAAGAAAAAACGAAAGGTTTAATTGTGAATTCTACGTTTATTTCAAATAGAAAACCATTTCGTTCTAGCAATTCATTAATCAAATAAAAAAAGACATAAAAAAATCCCCAACTTGTGGGGATATTGTGTTTTATTTTTCTCTGATGTAAATATCAATCGGAACTCCTGCGAAATCCCAATTTTCCCTAATCTTATTTTCTAAATAACGCTTATACGGTTCTTTAACGTATTGTGGCATGTTGGCAAAAAACACAAATTGAGGTGTTAAGGTTGGCAATTGCATACAATATTTAATTTTGACATACTTTCCTTTTGTTGCCGGCGGCGGATATGCTTCAATCACTTTCAACATATATTCGTTGAACTTCGAAGTTGAAATCCTTTGTTTTCTGTTTTCAAAAACCTGAACTGTTGCTTCAAGTGCTTTCAATAAACGTTGTTTTGTCAAAGCCGAAACAAACAAAATTGGCACATCTGTAAAAGGCATTAATTCTTTTTTGATTTTCTCTTCGTAATCACGTGTAGACATGGTATCTTTTTCTACCAAATCCCATTTGTTTACCAAAATCACAACCCCTTTACGGTTTTTCTCTGCCAGCCAGAAAATACTTTGATCCTGACCTTCAAATCCGCGGGTTGCGTCTATAACCAATATACAAATATCTGCATGCTCAATTGCTCTAACAGAACGCATTACAGAATAAAATTCTAAATCTTCTTTCACTTTAGCTTTACGACGGATTCCCGCAGTATCAACCAAATTGAATTCAAAACCAAAACGGTCAAATTTGGTATCAATTGCATCACGTGTAGTTCCTGCAATATCGGTTACCATAAAACGCTCCTGACCAATTAATGCATTGATAAAACTTGATTTACCTGCATTTGGACGCCCCACTACAGCAAAACGAGGCAAAACTACTTCTTCCTGAACTGGCTCTGGTTTTACCGGAAAAGATTCGATCAAAGCATCTAATAAATCTCCCGTTCCACTTCCTGAAATACTCGCAAACGTAAAATATTCCCCTAAACCAAGGTTATAAAATTCCACAGCATCTTTTTCACGCATGGCGTTATCAACCTTATTCACAGCCAATAAAACAGGCTTAGTGACTTTACGCAATAATCGCGCAACAACATCATCCATTGGAGTAATACCCTCTTCAACATCTACCACAAAAATAATAACATCAGCTTCGTCGATAGCAAGTTCAACTTGTTTACGGATTTCGCCTTCAAATACGTCATCACTTCCGCGAACATATCCTCCGGTATCAATGACAGAAAACTCTTTTCCGTTCCACTCGCTTTTACCATAGTTTCTATCACGGGTAACCCCAGATACTGAATCTACAATAGCTTCTCTTCTTTGTATCAGCCTATTAAACAGGGTCGATTTCCCTACGTTAGGTCTTCCTACTATCGCAACAATGTTATTCATTTTTTTGAATTTTAGATCCCAGACTCACAATTTCAGATTTTGTTTTTAACTAAATCTCAGTAAATTATAAATCCAAAATACCTTATTTAAATTTTTTGCAAAGGTAGTTAAAAAAAGTTGCTAATTGCTATCCCGATAGTTATTGGGACTAAGTACCTAAGCTTTTTATATTATTTTAGGAGCTATTCCTGCTATTCGTTCCAATCTTTTGTTCTGCTAAAAAGCTCCACAAAAGGATTTCCACTGCTAATCAGGGCTAGGGCATTCCGGTTTAATAGAATGTTTTTCTTTAAAACTTTATTCTTTTCTCAACCAGCCCAGCAATCTGCTACTTTCGATTTTATATTTTCCTTCCTGATTTTTTACACCAAAAACTTCTCTGGAACTGCCAAATGGCCCTGGATTTTGTTGAATAATCTCTATTTCATTTTCAGAAACTTTAGAAATTATCGCAACATGCCCGAATCTGTTTAAAAGCGATCCTGAAAAAATTACCAAATCTCCTATTTCAGGCTTTGCAATGCTTGGATTTGCATATTGAATCAAACCTCTGTTTCGGTTTAAATCACCATCTTTTATTTTTGAATCAAAAAAATCTTTTGCGTGACCGTACGCATCTGGCATTTTATGATTGTAATGTTCGTAATAATATCGTTTTACGAATTCGACACATTGATATTTTAAGCCTAAATTGTAATTGTCTTTTGTAACATTTCTTTCCAGAACATTATCTACTCCTCCATTATAATAAACTTTTACGCCATTTAAACTATCGAGTGACTGTCCTATTTTATAATCAGAGTTTAAGTTTATTTTCTTTACAACTTTTATTCCCGCATATGTTAAAACTAAAACTGAAATAATCAGAAGCGTAATCTTTTTAATTTTCATTTATTTATTTTACAAACTAATGTTCTTTTTAGTTCTGTGTGCGTGAGGGATAGAAGTGAAAATCCTTTTGTGTAATGAAATGGAACAAAAGATTGTAACGAATAGCCCGGTCCGGAGGACACGCCCAAATTGTTTTACTGATTATACCCAAATCGTTTCAGCATATTGGCATTGCTTCTCCAGTTTTTGTTTACTTTCACTACCAATTCAATATGTATTTGTTTTCCAAAGAATTTCTCTAAATCAGCTCGGGCATCTGTACCTACTTTTTTAAGGGCAGCTCCTTTATGACCAATAATTATTCCTTTTTGCGTTTCACGTTCTACCATAATAATAGAGCGAATTCTAATGATCTTTTCGTCTTCAAAAAATTCTTCGGTTACGATTTCAACTGCGTACGGAATCTCCTTACTGTAATTCAGCAGGATTTTTTCACGAATGGTTTCATTTACAAAAAAACGTTCTGGTTTATCTGTCAATTGATCTTTTGGATAATAGGCTGGAGATTCCGGTAGTAATTCTATTATCCTTCCGAAAACTTCCGGAACATTAAAATTCTGCAAAGCCGAAATTGGAAAAATCTCAGCATTTGGTACTTTTTCTTTCCAAAAAGCAACCTGTGTTTCTAATTGTTCCTGATTTGAGTTGTCAATTTTATTTAATAATAATAAAACCGGAATTTTAGCATAAATAATTTTATTAAAGAAAGCTTCATCTTTTAGGTCCTGCTCACCAATTTCGACCATATAGATTAAAATATCAGCATCTTCAAAAGCCGACTTTACGAAATTCATCATCGATTCCTGCATTTCATAAGCTGGCTTAATGATTCCTGGCGTATCGGACAAAACCAACTGAAAGTCTTCTCCGTTTACAATTCCTAAAATTCTATGACGTGTAGTTTGTGCTTTTGATGTTATGATTGATAATCGTTCTCCAACGAAGGCGTTCATCAAGGTTGATTTACCAACATTTGGATTTCCGATGATGTTTACGAATCCTGCTTTATGTGACATTTGTGTATTATTTTAAGGTGCAAAGGTAGTCATATCAACTCAATACAGAAAATAAAACATTTTTTTAAGTTTTCGTTGGATTTCTCAAAAAACGGCGTATCTTTGCACCCGAAACATCGCGGGATAGAGCAGTAGGCAGCTCGTCGGGCTCATAACCCGAAGGTCACAGGTTCGAGTCCTGTTCCCGCTACTACTTGGGACAAAGAAGAAAATTTCTTCTTTGTCCCTTTTTATTTTCTTCATTTTAACAAGTTTATTAACTCTACATCCGCCAGCTTATAATAAAAAGAAAAGCAGCCTTCGCAGGCTGCTTTTCTAATAATAATTATTAATAACTAAATCAATATTTCCTAAATACTCCAGGTATAATTTATATCTCTTAACTACATACTAATAATGATGAATTCGCTTCGTCTGTTTAACTGATGTTGTTTTTCTGTACATTTTACTCCATCGGCACATTTATTGACTAATTGGGTTTCTCCGTATCCTTTGGCCGTTAATCTACTGGCATCAATTCCTTTTTTTACCAGCCAGTTTTTTGTCGATTGTGCTCTTTTTTCAGATAAAATCTGATTATTTGATGCAGATTGACGGCTATCTGTGTGCGAACGAATATCAAGTTTCATTGTTGGATATTGGTTTAAAACATCTACAAGTTTCTTCAATTGAGGCTCTGATACCTTTTTGATTGTGGCCTTACCCAAATCAAAAAAGTTCATTGGCAAATGCAGTAATTTTGCCAGATCTACACCTTCTTTTACAGCTTCTGCTTTTATTAACACCTTAACAGGTATTTTTTTTGTTTCAATTTGTTTCGCTACAATTGGTACAAATACTTTTTCCAACAAAATCTGTAAAGTAGTATTTCCTGTTCTTTTATTGATTGTTACTGAAACAGTCTTTGTTTCGTAACCATTTTTTGAAATTCTTATGGAATATTTTTTACCACAATTCACTTTAGGAAACTTGTAATTACCTTTTTCATCTGAAGAAATTGTTTCTACAAAATTGGAATTTTCGTCGAATAACATAAGAGATGCATTGGCAAGTATTTCGTTTGTTTCAGCATCAGCAACAGTCCCTGCCAAATCTTGTTCGCAGACTAATCTTTTGGTTTCAGTGAATCGGTAAATATCATCTAAGCCATTCCCATTTTCTCTATTTGACGTAAAAAAACCACTTCTGCTTTTACTATTAATTACAAAAGCAAAATCATCTTGTTTACTATTTACCGGTTTTCCAACATTTTGAACCTCTTCAAAGCTTAAATCTGTATTTATTTTGGAAACAAATATATCAAGACCTCCTAAACCTGGTCTTCCGTCAGTGGCAAAATACAGTTCATTCTCTCCTGAAATAAAGGGAAACGTTTCCCTCCCTTCGGTATTAATTTCAGCTCCTAAATTTTCAGGCTTACCATATGTCCCATCTTCATTTATACTTACTTTAAACAAATCCGATTGCCCAAACGTTCCAGGCATATCTGATGCAAAATACAATGTTTTTTCATCCGGGCTTAAAGCAGCATGCGCTACACTATATTGGTCACTATTAAAAGGAAGTTCTGTAATATTCTGCCATTGATCCTGAATTAACGTTGCTTTATAAAGTTTTAAGAGTGTTACTTTCTTTTCGTCATTTCGTCTTTTACCATCTAAATAATTATTTCTGGTAAAATACATTATTTTCCCATCCTGGGTAAAAACAGGTGTCGATTCATTAAACTTCGAGTTAATATTCTTTTGAAAACGCTCAGGAGTACCAACACTCCCGTCAGGCATTAAAGCTGCAGCATATAAATTTGTAAAAGATCTATTGGTCCATTTGAACATTTTTTTTGCAACTCCACCTGTATCGCGAGCCGAAGCGAAAACAAGTTTATCATTTAGAATCGTAGTACCGTAATCTGATAAGGCTGAATTTATTCCGGCATCAGCGATTTCAAAACGATTCGAATTGACTTTTATCTCCTCTAAATAATTCTTGTTATTTTCAAATAATATTCCGCGTTTATCAGTATTTACTTTTTTATTGAACTCAGTTAGTATCTCGTCTGCTTTTTTATAATTCCCTGCTGCTTTAAGACATTGGGCATAGCGATAGAGATACTCGGGTTCTTGCTCTGCATTCAAATCAAAAAGCTGATCGTACCATTTTACAGCTTTAGTCAATTCTGCATTAAAATAATAGGCATTACCTAATCGCTGTAGTATTTTTTGGTCTTTATATCCCTTTTCTGCAGCTTTTTCATATAACTCGATGGCATCTACAAACTCATATTTGTCATATTTTTTATCAGCATCGACCGTTTCATTTTTTTGTCCGATTGCTGTCAAAGCCACCATAAACAATAAAACTGTATAACTTATTTTTTTAATTATCATAGTAATTGAATATTAGAAGAATCTTGGTGAAGTAATACTTCTGTAACTGTTAAACAAATCAAATCGAAGGAAAACCTCGTGTGAACCTGAATTGAATTTTTGCAATCTTGTTGTTTCATGGTCATATCCATACCCAATATATAATCCTTCTGTAACCTGAAAACCTGCCATCGCACTTAATGAAGCACTCCAACGATATCCAACTCCTACAACAAATTTATCGTTAAACATAAAGTTTCCCGAAACATCCACTTGTAATGGTGCTCCCTGAACCAATTTGGTAAGTAATGCCGGTTTAAATTTGATATATTCCAAATCATCTAAATTAAATACATAACCGGCTATAAAATAGTAATTTATCCTTTCTTTAAAAATAGCGACATCTTCATTATTATAACGATTGGTCTCAATAAAATTAGGAACTGACAAACCTAAATAGGCTTTATCAGAATGCCAATAAATTCCTGCTCCTATATTTGGAGAGAATTTCCCGTCCATATTTTGAAATTGTGTATCTCCCTGATCTTTTACATCTAATTTGTTGACATCAAGATTAAATAGATTCGCTGTTGCTTTAATTCCAAATGAAAGTTTAAACGATTCTGAGGTATGAATTGTATAAGACAAATCGGTAGAAACAGTAGTTTCATTCGTTGGTCCGATTCTGTCATTTACAACAGAGACTCCTAATCCTAAACTTTCACGATTTAAGGGCGTATTCACAGATAGCGTATTGGTAGTCGGTGCTCCGTCAAGTCCAATCCATTGGGAACGATGCAATCCAAAAATACTTAAGACACCACGGGAACCAGCATAAGCAGGATTAACATTGATAGTATTATACATATATTGTGTATACTGTGAATCTTGCTGAGCAAAACCCAAAGCAGAAAACAATATAAAAACTAAAACTAATTTTTTCATTTTTATAACTTTTATTAAATGACTTACTGCAAATACAGTAAGTCATTTCCTTTTATTAATTGCTTAGATATAAATATCCTGCTGATTCATGCTGCTTTGCATTACTATCTTTATATTTTAAAATATAAAAATAGGTTCCTACAGGTAATTTCTCTGATTGTTTAATTGTTGTTCTTCCTTCTGAAATTCCTTTGAAATTTCCATTACTATTATCATAACGGTCTCTTGAAAATACCAGGACGCCCCAACGATTATAAATCTCAATAGTGTTATCAGGATAACATTCAATGCCTCTAATATTAAGTTCATCATTCAAGTTATCATTATTAGGAGAAACAGCGTTAAACACTTTAATAACACATCCTTCTATGTTTGATACTGTTGGATTATCATCAGCATTATTTTTATCATCTGATTTATCTTCAACAACAACTCCTAATGGACTTTGACCTGTTACAGAAGCCTGATTTGTTACACTTCCATTATTGATGTCACTTTGCGAAATAGAATATGTCGCTGTAAATGTATGCTCATCAGATTCCCCAACTTGTAAACTAATTGGCTGTCCTGATAATACAATTCCTGGCAAATTATCTATAACTTTTATTCCGGACAATGGAACATTTCCTGTATTTGTAATTTTAAAGTTATAGGTAATCGTTTCACCTGCATTTGCATATCCGCTATTATCCTCATCATTAAATGTTGCTGTTTTAATAATTGCAATCGACGGAGCTTCAACAAAAACTTTTAATACAGCAGTCGTACAATTATTTGAACCAGCTTTTTCGCAGATCTCATATATGACTTCATAAGTACCTCCTGGAGTATTTGGCAATATATTTACCGTACCATCTGAATTAAATTCAAAATATGTAAAGGTTGTTTTCTGTTGAATATTAACATCGGAAGGATCTATTTTCAATCCATTTCTTAAATCATTATCCAGAACATTTATAAATTCTAATGAACCATTTATCCCATCTGGTGAAGCTTCATCATTATTTGCAATTAAAACAATACTCGTATCGCTAATGGTCGCCGTACCCATCGCAGTTGTATTGGCGGTTGATCCAGCTGTTATTGTACCTGTCAGGGTAAAAGTTTCAGATGATTCATTGATAGCATCAGTCAGCGTAGGGACACCTACCGTTACACTAGTACTTCCTGCCGGAATAGTTACCGTAGTATTCACTAATGAATAATCAAGAGATCCCGCAGTACCGTTTGTTGTAACAACATTAATTACTGTATCTACTGAACTTACTCCGCTAAGACTTACCGTGAATACTGCTGGACTACCCTCACTTACTGTTGGATTTGAAATACTCAGTGTTGGAACTCCATTGCTATCGGTAATAGTTCCTGTTCCACTTACTGTTATATTGCTTGTAGTACCACTAGTTATGGTTCCTGTTAAGGTAAATGTCTCACTAGGCTCATGAATGGCATCGCTCAGTATTGGAATACTCACCGTTGCACTTGTGCTGCCTGCAGGAATAATTACTGTTGTATTAACCGATGTATAATCAAGAGATCCTGCTGTACCGTTTGTAGTGACAACATTAATTACTGTATCTACTGAACTCGGTACATCCAAGCTTACCGTGAATACTGCATTCGAACCTTCTACTGCCGTAGGAGTAGAGATAGTTACTGTTGGTACACTCTCATCATCAGTGATCGTTACCGTTGCCTGCTGAACGCCGTTCTCTGTAGCTCCTGTAACATTCGTGATATCGATGAT
>NZ_JASY01000012.1:0-128760 GCF_000735715.2 Flavobacterium chungangense LMG 26729 | reverse complement strand
TCAGGTAAAAAGTTATACCTATCTCCAATAATTGATTTATTCAACGGAGAAATTATCAGTTACGATTTATCAGAAAGAGCAAACTTTAATCAAATTCTATCTATGCTTAAAAAATCTTTTGAAAAAATACCCAATAAAACTAATTTAATACTGCACTCTGACCAAGGCTGGCAATACCAAATGAAACAATACCAGTATTTACTAAAGCAAAAAGGGATTAAACAAAGTATGTCTAGAAGAGGAAATTGCCTTGACAACGCTATTATTGAAAACTTCTTTGGAATATTAAAATCAGAACTTTTTTATCTTAAGAAATACAGTTCTATTAATCAATTAAAACAGGAAATAATCGAATATATAGACTATTATAACAATGATAGAATAAAACTTAATTTAAAAGGAATGAGCCCGATACAATATCGAGCTCATTATTATCAAATTTAATTATAAATTAGTCCAAAATTTTGGGTGCAGTCTAATTTTAGGGCTTTTTTATGTTTTGAAGTGATTAAATCCAGTCTACAGGATTTTCCAACACTTTTAATAATTTCTCCTCGTCACTTCCCGTTTCCGGATGATGATCATAAACCCATTGCACGTGCGGAGGTAAACTCATCAAAATACTTTCGATTCTTCCGTTGGTTTTTAAACCAAATAATGTGCCCTTGTCGTGAACCAGGTTAAACTCCACATAACGGCCACGGCGGATTTCCTGCCAGTTTCTGTTTTCCGGAGTGTAAGAAAGATTCTTTCTTCTTTCTATAATTGGTACATACGCTTCCAGGAAACTGTTTCCAACTTCAGTTACGAAATCGTACCAGTTTTCCATTGACATTTGCTCATTTGCTTTGCAATAATCAAAGAATAAACCGCCAAGTCCGCGGGCTTCATTTCTATGGGTATTCCAAAAATACGAATCACATTGTTTTTTGTATTTTGGATAAAACTCCGGATTATGTTTGTCGCAGGCAGTTTTGCAGGTTTGATGAAAGTGTTTTCCATCTTCTTCAAACAAATAATAAGGCGTTAAATCCTGTCCACCGCCAAACCATTGCTGAATCACATTTCCTGACTCATCGTACATTTCAAAATAGCGCCAGTTGGCATGAACCGTCGGAACCATTGGGTTTTTAGGATGTAAAACCAAACTTAATCCGCAGGCAAAAAAGTCTGCTTCTCCAACGCCAAACATCTTTTGCATTGTTTCCGGAAGTTTTCCGTGAACGGCTGAAATGTTTACACCGCCTTTTTCGAAAACAGCTCCGTTTTCAATAACGCGTGTTCTTCCACCGCCGCCTTCCGGACGTTTCCATAAATCCTCACGGAATTTTGTAGTTCCGTCAACAGCTTCTAATCCTGCACAGATTTGGTCTTGTAATTGTTGTATGTAGGCGTAAAATTTGTCTTTCATGATTTGAAATCTATTTTAATTTAAAATGAAATTTGTTCTCATCGTAAATATCATTATAAATTATACTATCTGTTTTATTAAGAATTATTTCTTTCGAATTTTTCTTTTTAATAATTGAATCGCCTTTATGTACTTTTTTATAAATAGAATAATAACCTATTATTTCTGTAGAATCTGTTAGTTTTATATAAACAACATGATGATAAAACCATTTTCGATGTACAATTCCCTGAAAATCATCTTTTATATGGTTTTTGTAAAATTCTCCTCGATAATCATAATTTGCATCTTTATAAATGTTATAACCAACAAAAAAGGATCCCAAACCAAATACAAAAGCAAAGAAAAAATATTTAGTCCAGGAATTACTAAACTCTAAATCGAAGATACTTTCTCTTTCTGTAAACATTTAATTTACTTTTTATGATCCGTAGCAGATAACTTATTTTGTGTTAATGTTTTTTAGCGAAGCAATCTTAGCATTTATCCCAAAAGAAAAAACCTTGCTTTCAGCCTGAATATATTGGTAAAGAGCCAAAGCTTTACTTTCAAAATTATAGTTTTTGACTTTTGAAAAATCCATTAAAAAATCTGCAAACTGTTCTAACTGGTCCCAGTCAAAGTGAAGACGAATCAATAATGTGATTAATTCTTCATTCGAATAATCAACTAAAGTTTCAATGTTTAATGCGAATTCTTTTAGTTGACTTTCAACTTCTGCTATTTGCAAATGATCCAAAGGCTGAGGTACAAAAACAAGAGTCCGTAACGTTTTGAGGACGTTATCAATTCTGATTTTTTCTTCATCTCGTAAGCCTTTGTTGAGCATTTATCAGTTTTGTTTTTATTCGAAATATACTCTATTGTCAATTGTCAATGCAGTATAGCAAATAACAGCTAAAAGAATAAGGCTTGGAAGCCACGCAATTCCAATAAGTTTAAAATGTAATGACTGTTTTTTAATTTTTGCATATTGAACATGACCTAAAATATAAAAAGTGTATAATAATGGTAAAACAAATGAACCAATGTTATAAATGATAATTTCAAACATTTGTTTTTCTCCGGATAAATAAAAATGACCAAAACCAAAAGTACTGATTACATTGTACCACCAAACAATAAATACAGACAATACAACGGTATTAAATCTAATGAAATTTTTACCAATTTCTTCAGTTTCAGAAGCAGTATTGTTTTGTTTCATACGGTTTTGGATTTTAGCTGATTAAATCTTACTATTAAATTAGTTCCCGTATTCCTTCACCGCGTCAATAAATGCTTTGGCATGATCTACAGGGATATTTGGTAAAATTCCGTGACCTAAATTTACGATATATTTATCTTTTCCGAATTCGTCGATCATTTCATGAACCATTTTTTTGATAGTCGGAATTGGAGAAAGCAATCTTGACGGATCGAAATTTCCTTGTAAAGTAACATTTCCGCCCGATAAGTAACGTGCATTTCTTGCAGAACATGTCCAGTCAACTCCTAATGCAGAAGCTTTACTTTTACCCATTTCGCCCAAAGCAAACCAGCATCCTTTTCCGAAAACAATAACCGGAGTAACCTCGGCCAATGCTTCAACAATCTGGTTGATGTATTTCCATGAAAATTCCTGATAGTCAACCGGAGAAAGCATTCCTCCCCACGAATCAAAAATCTGAACCGCATTTACACCAGATTTTACTTTTTCTTTTAAATATAAAATAGTGGTATCCGTAATTTTTTGTAATAAAGTATGTGCTGCAACCGGATTTGAAAAACAGAATCCTTTTGCTGTATCAAAACTTTTAGAACCTTTTCCTTCAACAGCATAGCAGAAAATAGTCCATGGTGAACCTGCGAAACCAATTAATGGCACCTCATCGTTCAGCATTTCTTTAGTCAATTTCACAGCGTCAAAAACATAACCTAAAGTTTCATTTACATCCGGAACAAAAACCTGATTTACCTGTTCCATCGTACGAATAGGATCCGGAATAATCGGGCCTAGATTGTCTTTTAATTCTACGTGAATTCCCATAGCACGTGGCACTACCAAAATATCCGAGAATAAAATCGCAGCATCCGGAGCAATTCTGCGAATAGGCTGAACGGTAATTTCTGCGGCCAATTCCGGAGTTTCACAACGTGTAAAGAAATCATATTTATCACGCAAGGCTCTGAATTCCGGCAAATATCTTCCTGCCTGACGCATCATCCAAACTGGTGGACGCTGAACTGTTTCTCCTTTTAATGCTTTTAAAAATAGGTCGTTTTTTAACATTGTTTTTTGCTTTAGGCTTTAAGCTTTAGGCTTTAAGCGTTTATTGTTTAAATTTTAGCTTACGGCTTAGAGCCTAAAGCTTATTGCTATTTATATTCCTGAATTACATCTTCGATCACATCTTCAATTGTAGGCTGATCTGCGACGATGATGTTTTTGGTGATTTTTGATAAAGCGTCTGCGGTTGTATCACCAATACAGAAACAGATTTGTTTATTTATGGAATTGTCTTTCAGATAACTCTTAACACCAGAAGGACTGAAAAACAATACTGCTTCAGGATTTCCTTTTATTTTTTGCGGCTGCAATGTTGTGTCGTAAACCTGAATTTCATTGAATTTAATTCCGTTTTCTTTTAAAGCTTCGGGCAAAGTATCTCTTCTAAGATTCCCGCTGAAAAAGGTATAACTTTCACTGCTGTAAATCAAAGTGATAATTTCTGCCAAATCTGAAGCGTAACCTGTATAGGCAATAACGTTGAATCCGTTATCTGTCAATAAGGTTTTGGTCTTAAGTCCAACGCAATACACGTTTTTCTTTTTGAGTTCTTCCGATTTTGGATGTGATAAAACGCTATGAACGGCATTCTGACTTGTAAAAATCAGGCTTTCGTTGAGGTCTTTTAATTCGAAAGGTTTGTTTTCGGTTTTGATGAAATCGGCTTCGATTACTTCAATACCATATTTCATCAATTCCTGCTTATGAAGAGGCGATAATATTTTAGTTGATAGTATTTGAACCTGGTTTGCCATTATTTTTTCAAGGATTCTTTGATTTTTTGCATTAATTCAGTTCCTCCATTATTCAAAATCTCCTGAGCCGAGTTAAAACCTAATTTTTTCCATTCTGAGATATCAACTGTTTTATCGATTTCCAATTTTTGTTTCCCGTCAATAGAAAGTAAAACGCCTTGAAAATGTAAAGTATCTTCGTCTTCATTATAGGTAACCAAAGCTCCGATTGGTGCTGTACATCCGCCTTCAAGTGTTCTTAAAAACTGACGTTCTATATAAGTACAAATCTCAGTTTCAATATGATTTAATTGCGAAAGTGCATCAAGTGTATAATTGTCATTTTCCATTGCTACAACCAGCATTGCTCCTTGTGCGGGTGCGGGAATCATCCAATCCAGATTAATAACATTTTCCGGTTTTAGGTTGATGCGTTCCAAACCTGCAGCAGCAAAAACGGCTCCATCCCAGTCGTTATCCTGAAGTTTCTGCATACGCGTATTTACGTTTCCGCGCAAATCAACTATAGTATGATTTGGATATTTATTGAACCATTGTGCCTGGCGACGCAGACTTCCGGTTGCAATGGTACTTGGATTGGCAAAATCAGGATTTCCTTTATGAACTAAAATATCCAGAACATTTGCTCTTTCCAAAACTGCTGCCTGAACAATTCCTTTTGGCAAAGCCGTTGGAACATCCTTCATAGAATGTACCGCAATATCAATATCGCCATTGATCATGGCAATGTCTAAAGTTTTGGTAAAGATTCCCGTAATGCCGAGTTCGTAGAGTGGTTTGTCGAGTATAATATCTCCTTGAGATTTTACGGCAACAATTGAAGTTTTAAAGCCTAAATCGTTTAATTTTTTTTCGACAGTATGAGCTTGCCAAAGCGCGAGCTCACTATCGCGGGTTCCTATTCTGATAACTTTTTGAGCCATATTTTTTTGGATCCTTAAAAGTAAGGAACATTCTGTTTAACTATTATGAAAGGTTGATTTTGTATTTTTCTTCAACCGGGGAAGGAATATTTTTTGGTGCAAGCTGCCCAATCTGAAACACTTTTTCAATAAACTCGATACTTTCATCAATTGATGTATTTTCGTCTTTTAAGTGACTGGCAAACTGACTGGTAATTTTTTGTATAATTCGGGAACTGATTAGTTCAGCCTGTTCTTCATCAAAGTTAAGCATTTTCTTTTTTTGAAAGGCCAGTTCACCGGCAACAAGATCGTTTAGTTTTGCTTTAAGAGCATGAATAGTTGGCGCATATTTACGGCCATTCATCCAGGTATTCAATTCTAATTTCATATCCTCGATTATCGCTTCGGCGGCAGGAATATGCTGTTTTCTTCTTTCAAGGGTATCGTCTGTCATCTGGGACAGATAATCTAAATGTATTAAAGTTACACCCGGCATTTGTTCCACATCAGGATTTACATTTCTTGGAATGGATAAATCCAGAATCAATAACGGTTTCTTTAAATTCAGTAATGTTTTGTCAATAGTTGGGTTTTTGGCACCTGTAGCCACCACCAAAACATCAGCTTGTTGCAGTTCTTCCTGCAAGTTAGCGTAATCTTTTACGATTACATTTAGTTTTCCGGCCAGTATTTCAGCTTTGTTTTTAGTTCTGTTGATAAGCGTAATGTGTCCGTTTTTAGTATGTTTTACTAAATTTTCACAGGTATTTCGTCCTATTTTTCCAGTTCCGAACAGTAGAATATTTTTATTTCCAATGTCTTCTACATTTTTAATGATATATTGAACCGATGCAAACGAAACCGATGTTGCACCAGAAGAAATTTCAGTATCTGTTTTGACCTTTTTACTTGCCTGAATAACGCTATTGACAAGCCGATCAATAAAAGTATTAATTAAACCCTCAGATTTACTAAGGTTGAAAGCGATCTTAATCTGGCTGATGATTTCAAAATCACCCAAAATCTGACTGTCTAAACCAGTTCCTACACGAAACATGTGGTTTACGGCTTCCTGATTTTTGTAGATATAGGCAACTTCGCGAAATTCCTCAACGGAACCATTACTGTTATCGCAAAGCAATTTGATTAATTCATAAGGATGATTCGCAAAACCATAAATTTCAGTTCTGTTGCAGGTAGAAGTGACTATTAATGATTCTATTCCTTCGGTTTTAGCCTGAGCCAGTAAATCAGATTGTGCTTTAGCATCTAAACTAAATTTTCCTCTAATAGTAGCATCTGCTTTTTTATAACTTAAACCTAAGGCGTAAAAAGTGGTAGTTCTGGACATATTAAAATTTTCCATATTATACTTTCGTTAAAAAGTGCAACAAAATTATTACTAACTAATTTATAAAAACAACGCTAGAGGTACTTTTTATATCGCTATGGAATAAATTGATACATTTTGGCTATTCTAAATAGGATTTATTGCCATTTATAATGATATCAAGGATTCGACAACCTGTTATGTATATTTGTTCTAAATAACAGTCTGGCTTTTGTTTTAAATATTGTACGAAAAAATATCGCTATGAGTTCGTATAAATGCTTTTTGGGTTTTATATCCCATTCACTTTCACGATTCTGGAAAGTTTAGATATAAAAACAGCTTCGTTAAATAAAACCCTACCTTGAAATTAAGGCAGGGTTTCAAAAGAAATAAATTATTTTTGAACGATTGGCGTTCTCAAAGATTCTAATACAGCAACAATATCTGTATAAAGAACTGTGTTTGAAGCAACACCGTTTGCATTGGCAGCAGCACCAACATACCCTTCAAATTTTGTATAATCTGCATTACTTGATTTTGTTCCCATACGCGGGTTTTTTGCAGGATCATGTGCAGCAACCATATTCAAACCGGAATAGGTATTAACAGCATTTGTTCCTCCTGTATTGTACGAGAAGAAATCGGTAAGATTATCAGATAATCTTGCAATACTAGTAGCCTGAGTATTTCCTGTTTCTGCTAAAACCGGAGCAAAATGTGCCTGTAAGTTTCCTGAAGCATTAGACTGAATATCCGCTACGATTAATCCTATTGTTGAGTTTACTACTTTACGAAAACTTAAACGGCCCTGTTCAATCATCTGTCCTGAGTTATCAGGATCTGAAACCATTTTTGTTCCGCCTAAACGTTCGTATATAGATGCTTTTGCTGGTGCTGGAGCGTCATCGTCATTATTGCAGGAAGTTAAAGTTGCTGATGCAGCTACTAATACACTAAGTGTGATTTTTGAGAAATTTTTCATGATAAAATATTTAAAGGTTTAATTAAAAAATTGATTTACTTTTTTAGATAATTTATAACTCATACTGTTTTGATTTACCGGGCAAACTTCTTTACTGGCCAGGTGTGCCGGTAAAATATAACGCTGGGCATCATATTGTCCTTTGGTCATTAATTCATCAAATACTTTTTTAGAGTCAGTAATTTTATTGTTGTGGAAATAGACTACCACATTTCTTTTAATAATAATAGAATCGGAAGTGAGTCCTTTGATAGATCGTAAATCCGAACAGATTTGCTTTGCCTGAAGAGAATCTATATCCTGTTTGAAATCGATTCGGCTTACCTGCAAATTTGGACTTTCGTAAACTGCCGGTTTGGCTGTAATAATGTGGAAAAGGAAAATGCCGATAAATAATACAATGACTATGAGTCCTGACCAAAGTATCTTTTTAATTGTTTTGTTAGCTTTCATATCGATAATTTTAAAATGATTAGATTTTGAAATTATATACGAGGGCTTTTTTGGCTTGGTTTTATTATTTATAAGAAAAGGATTAATTTAGAATTGCTATAAATAGCTAAAACGTTATTGTTCATTTTTAGAAAGTAAACTTTTTTACGGGTTTTAATCCTGACAGGGAGTGGCAAAGCCTATAGATTAAGGCGTTGCCATGCAAAAATCATTACAGCCAAAGGATTTGAATTTGTTAAAGATTAAAACAATAAAGATTTTATAAATTTAGGTGCAGATAATCGATAAACCATCAAAAAGATTTAATTTTGGATGTCCAATTATTCGTTTTATCAAAAACGGGAATAGTAACCTGAATAAAGAAATCAATGGAGGAAGAAATAAAAATTGAGGATGACTTTACGCTTATACGTTTTCAAAACGACGGCTCAGAACCATTTTTTGCTCAGCGTGAAGTAGGCAGTGGCCTGATACAGTTTCATTTCGGACTAAAAGGCAATGCTAAATTTCTTTTCAATCAGGGCAATTATGCTTTGGAACTAAAAGAAGAAAAATCTTTGCTATTGTATAACCCACAGAAGGAATTGCCACTGAATTTAGAATTGGCTCAAAATTCCTGGGTAATCTCGGTAATTGTTTCCATCAAGAAATTTCACGCTTTATTTTCTGCCGAGGCGAATTATATCACGTTTTTAAGTCCTGATAATAAGGATAAAAAATATTACAACGAGGGAAATATCAGCCCTTCAATGGCAATTGTTTTAAGCCAGCTGTTTCATTATAATCTTCATCCTTCGATTAAAAATTTGTATTATAAAGGAAAAGGATACGAATTGCTGAGTTTGTATTTTAACAGAACCGAAGACCCAAATGCAGAGCAATGTCCGTTTTTGATTGATGAGGATAATGTTTTGAAAATCCGAAAAGCAAAAGAAATCGTAATTGCTAATATGGCAGAGCCTCCAGGATTACAAGAATTAGCAGATCAGATTGGTTTGAATCTGAAGAAACTCAAAATGGGTTTCAAGCAAATTTATGGCGACACGGTTTACGGATTCCTGTTTGATTACAAAATGGATTTCGCCAGAAAATTGTTAGACAGTGGTTCTTATAATGTAAACGAGGTTGGATTGAAAATAGGCTACAGCACCGGAAGTCACTTTATAGCCGCATTCAAAAAGAAATTTGGCACAAC
Source organism: Flavobacterium chungangense LMG 26729 (assembly GCF_000735715.2). Taxonomy (NCBI): domain Bacteria; kingdom Pseudomonadati; phylum Bacteroidota; class Flavobacteriia; order Flavobacteriales; family Flavobacteriaceae; genus Flavobacterium; species Flavobacterium chungangense. The sequence goes on along the minus strand of NZ_JASY01000012.1, from coordinate 119,457 downwards.
GCCTAAAAAATATTTGATGTCAATTAATGCGAATGTGTAGTTCATGAAGAAAGTGATTTTACTTTTAGTCTTTCTTTTATTAGTCTTTCAAAATATAGAGGCCCAGAAAGTTTCGAAAATTGATTACGGTAAGTTGTCTAAATTAGAAGGAATGGAATATGTAGGAGGAATAACTTTTTATATAGATAGAAAAAGTGAAATCTTGATAGCAATTCAAAATGATACTATTAAATGGGAAGCTGATGTTATTAAAAAGTGTGGAAAAAGAAAAGCTGCAATTAATTCTGTTTTTACAACAAGTGGAAAATTAAAGGTTTCTTTTGGCAAAAGTACAGCTTTAGTAGATATTGAAAATGGTGAAATTAAATGTTCAGTAGAAGTAAATTCAGAATCTGAGAAGACAGAAATCAATTTTAAAAATAATAGCATAATCAAAAAGTAACAATTATCATATTTCACAAAAGCAGCAAGTACTACTTTTGACGAAATTTTTAAAAACAAATAAAAAGCTTAAAGCCTAGTGCTTAAAGCCTAAAGCAAAAAATATGAAAGGCGTATTATTAGTAAACTTAGGTTCTCCGGAAAGTCCAACACCAAAAGATGTAAAACCGTATTTAGATGAATTTTTAATGGATAAATACGTAATCGATGTTCCGTATTTATTAAGAGCATTATTAGTTCGAGGCATTATTCTGAGAAAAAGACCCGAAGAATCTGCACATGCTTACGCGAAAATCTGGTGGGAAGAAGGTTCTCCATTAGTTGTGCTGTCAGAAAGAATGCAGAAAAAAGTACAGCCTTTAGTAAATGTTCCGGTTTCTCTGGCAATGCGTTATGGAAGCATGACAATCGAAAAAGGACTTCAGGAGCTTCACGATAAAGGCGTTACTGATGTAATGCTTTTTCCATTATATCCGCAATATGCAATGGCTTCTACCTTAACTATTTTGGTTAAAGCCGAAGAAATTCGCAAAAAGAAATTCCCTCACATGAAATTTACAGATGTTCCGGCATTTTACAATAAACCGGATTACATCAAAAATTTAGCAGATTCGATTCAGAAACATTTAGTTGGATTTGAATACGATCATTTATTGTTTTCGTACCACGGAATCCCGGAGCGTCATATCCGAAAAACGGATGTGACAAAATCACATTGTAAAATCGATGGTTCCTGCTGTAACACGCCATCACCGGCGCATGAATTCTGTTACCGTCACCAATGTTATGAAACTACGAAACAGGTTGTTAAATTGCTGGGACTTCCGGAAGATAAATACAGTTTAACTTTTCAGTCTCGTCTGGCAGGTGATAAATGGCTAGAGCCTTATACGGATGTTGAAATTGATAACATGCCTGCAAAAGGAATCAAGAAATTAGCGGTTGTAACACCGGCATTCGTTTCAGATTGTTTAGAGACTCTGGAAGAAATCGCCATGCGGGCCAAAGAAGATTTTGAAGCAAATGGAGGAGAAGATTTCCTTGCAGTTCCATGTTTGAATGACGATGATGAATGGTGTGAGACGGTTTCTAACTGGATTAATGATTGGGCGAAATAATATTTGTTTCAGGTTTAAGGTTTCACGTTTCAACTTTGAGAAAACCTTAAACTTGAAACTTGAAACAAATAATTAATGGAATACTATAATTATCTAAAATCACTGCACATTATCTTCGTACTAACCTGGTTCGTAGGATTATTTAATATTGTGCGTTTGTTTGTGTATCAAATAGAGGCAAATGATAAGCCATCTCCCGAAAAAGAAATTTTGCAGGCGCAATTCAAAATAATGAGTTACCGTCTGTGGTATATTATCACATGGCCATCAGCAATTTTAGCCAGTATTTTTGCTTTTTGGATGCTGTTTTTCACGGATTTAGGAAATGCGTGGCTCAAAATGCCCTGGATGCACATTAAATTAGGTTTCGTTTTTCTATTGTATCTGTATCATTTAAAATGCCATCAGATTTTTAAACAATTACAAAATAATGAGGTGAAATATTCCAGCAATTATATGCGTTTATGGAATGAAGGCGCCACTATTATACTATTTGCTATTGTTTTTTTAGTAGTTTTAAAAAGTGCCTTCAACTGGATCTTCGGCGTAGTCGGAATCATTTTATTCTCCGTTTTACTTATGTTAGGCTTTAAATTTTATAAACGAATTAGAGAAAAAAAATAGTTTTTTTAGTTTCAGGTTTCAGGTTTCAAGTTGACAAATGCAACGTAACCTGAAACGTGAAACCTGAAACAAATAAAACAAAAATAATGCTGAACAACTTCAAAATGTCAATGCTTTCACTGCGAATCAGGATTTTTTTGTCGATGATTGTATTGATTGTTGTGGCATCTTTTTTAATGGCTTCCATATCGATTATTCAGTTTAAAAATGAAGCCAAAGAATACCATCAGGAACGATTAGAGCGTAAAGAAAATGCCGTAAAAGAGCACATCAATTATGTCTTGGCAACGACAACTTATCCATTGAAAACGGCTAATTTAGATCTGATTTTCAAAGATAAAATTCACGAACTGGCTCAGATTCATAAAATAGAAATCAACATCTACAGTCTGAACGGAATATTGCTTAAAACTTCCAAAGAATCTTTTGCTGTTGATAAAGTAGCCCCGCCTGTTCCGGATTATATTCTGAAATTAGTGCGTTCTTCTATTGAAAAACGATTTGTAGATATTAAAACTATCGACGGAGTCAAAAACAGGTCTTCTTACAGTTTAATTAAAGATGAAAAATTTAAACCTCTCGGGATATTAAATTTACCTTATTTGGAGGACGATGGTTATTACGACAACGAATTAAATACTTTTCTAATTCGATTAAGTCAGGTATATTCTTTTATGTTGGTTGTGGCTTTTGCATTGGCTTATTTTCTTTCGACTTACATCACAAAATCACTTAAAACGATTTCTGACCGTCTGGAAGAAACAAACTTAGATCAGAAAAACGAAAAAATTGTTTTGGAAGCAAACAGTAAAGAAGTGAACTTTTTGATTAAGGCCTATAACGGAATGGTCGATAAACTCGAAACAAGTGCCATTAAGCTTGCCCAAAGCGAACGTGAAGAAGCCTGGCGGGAAATGGCAAAGCAAGTCGCACACGAAATTAAAAATCCGTTGACACCTATGCGTTTGACGGTTCAGAGTTTTCAGAGAAAGTTTGATCCTAATGATCCTGATGTGAAACAGAAAATGAACGATTACTCAGAAACTTTAATTCAGCAAATTGATACAATGACAGCCGTAGCTTCTGCATTTTCAAATTTTGCTTCGATGCCGGCGCAGCAAAATGAAACCCTAAATGTTGTTGAGGTAGTAGAACTGGCATTGGATATTTTTAACGAAGATTATATTGTTTTTGAAAGTGATGAAGAAGAAATTATTTCAAAAATGGATCGTACCCAATTGATTCGTGTCATTACAAATTTGGTTAAAAATGCTACACAGGCGATTCCGGAAAGTCAGTTTCAGAAATCAATTCTGGTTACTGTAAAACGCAAAAATAACAATGTTGAAATTGCAGTAAAAGACAACGGAATCGGAATTCAAAAGTTGGATACCCACCGTATTTTCGAACCAAAATTTACCACCAAAACCAGCGGAATGGGACTTGGTCTCGGAATTATAAAAAACATTATCGAAAATTACAAAGGAACAATTACCTTTGAGTCAACTTATGGTAAAGGAACGACGTTTACAGTTTCCTTACCTATTACAAACTCATAAAAACAGCGTCATGAACTACGAAAATCTTTTAATAGCCATTGAAGAAAAAATTGCAACCGTAACAATCAACAGACCTGCAAAACTAAATGCTTTAAATAAAGCGACCATTAGTGATTTGAGTAAAGCAGTAAAGTTATTGGGTAAAAATGAAGAAGTTCGCGTAATTATCATTACCGGAAGTGGCGAAAAAGCATTTGTAGCCGGAGCCGATATTTCAGAATTTGCAAATTATACTATTATCGAAGGAGCACAATTAGCCGCTGAAGGACATGAATCGCTTTTTGATTATATCGAAAATTTAAAGAAACCTGTAATTGCTGCCGTAAATGGTTTTGCATTGGGAGGCGGATTAGAACTGGCAATGGCCTGTCATTTCAGAATAGCTTCTGACAATGCCAAAATGGGTTTGCCGGAAGCTTCTTTAGGATTGATTCCGGGTTATGGAGGAACACAACGTTTACCGCAATTAATTGGCAAAGGACGAGCGATGGAAATGATTATGACGGCAGGCATGATTTCTGCCGATGAAGCAAAACAATACGGATTAGTAAATCATGTTGTTCCTCAGGCAGAACTTTTATCATTTACAAATGTAATTGCCCAAAAAATCATCAAAAATGCCCCGTTTGCAATCAATAAAGCAATAAAAGCCATCAATGCAAATTATAAAGATGGAAAAGATGGTTTCGAGACAGAAATAAAATCATTCGGAAAATGTTTCGGAACTCAGGATTTTAAAGAAGGAACAACGGCATTTTTAGAAAAACGAAAAGCGCAGTTTACAGGAAAATAAAATTATACCACAAAGTTGTATAGAGATTTTACACAGATACACAAAGTAATTAAAAAACACACTTTGAATCTTGAAACTTTAGCAACTAAAACATTAAAAAATGTCATACGAACCTATATTTGCTCTTTTTTGTGAACGCGTAAAAGAAAGCATTCAAAGCGGCACCTTTGCCAAACTTACCTTAGCTAAAACCATTGGTGATACAGAACTGAAAAATATTTATTTCAGATTGGTTTTAAATGAAGATGAGACTTTCTCAATTTCGTTAACTTTCCGCTATAAAACTGAAGAAATCGAAAGTATTCATACTCTCGATGAAGCTTTGTTGGTTTTAGGCACTTACATCAAAAACCCATTTTTAACAGCACTTTTATTCACAATAGAAAATGATTTGACTTTCAAAGTGAATAAAAAAAATGCCGGAAGTATTATCGAACAGCCGCCGACTTTCAAAAATGCGTCGCCGGTTATGCTGGAAATGATTGATAAAGGTATTGTTTAACAGGTTTGTAAATAAAATTTAAGTTTAAGAAATCCAATAATTAGAATTTAACCAATGAACAAAAAAATTATCATTATTATAATTGCTTTGGCTTTTATAGGTACCGGAGTTACTGCTCAGACTAAAATGAAAGAATATAAAGCCGGACATGTTTTTAATATTAGTCTACCGGATTATATGAATAAAACGGCAGGGATAAATACCTCTTCGGCTATTCAGTATAAAAGTGAGGTTAAGGAAGTTTACGGATTTGTAATATTTGATACTAAAGAAGAATTAGGGTATTTAGAATTAAATTACAATTCTATAAATGACTTTTACGAAGATTTTATGAAAGATTTTTTAACGGATGAAGATAAGAAAGAGATTTCTAAATCTGTTTCTAAAAAAATAGGAGAAAATAATTTTATAGAGTCAGATGCTACTTATTTTGATAAAGATGCCAATATGGAGATTTATTATCTGATTGGGATTGTCGAAACTAAAAAAGCATTTTATAAAGTGTTGTCATGGACTTCTAAAGAAAAGAAAGATACGTTTAAAGCCGATTTTCAAAAGATATTATATAGTTTGAAAGACTAAATTGCAAAAGCCCAAAAAGAATAAATTTTCTTTTTGGGCTTTTTTTAATAGTAATGTTGAACTTAAATCAGCTTCACAAATAAATTAGAAGCAATTTTGTTCGAAATAGATAATTCTCTTTCGTCCACTTTGATTTTTACGGATAAATCAAAAGCTTCTTTCGACTGAAACATAATTTTAGATCCCAAAGCTATTCCTTGTTTATCCAGATATTTTAAAAACTCAGACGAAGTATCTTTTACACCTACACAAACACCAATTTGTTTTTCTGCCAATTCTGAAAGTAAGTGTTTTTCAATTTTAATGATTCGTCCGTTAGCATCCGGAATGGGGTCTCCATGCGGATCCTCTGTTGGATTTCCCAGAAAATCATCCAAACGGTTGATTAGTTGTTCTGATTTGATGTGTTCAAGCTGTTCCGCAATATCGTGCACTTCATCCCAGCTGAAATTTAATTTTTCTACTAAAAAAACTTCCCACAAACGATGTTTTCTAACAATCATTTTTGCAGATAGTTTTCCGTTCTCAGTCAATGAAACTCCCTGGTATTTTTTATAATTCACCAAATCCTTTTCGGATAGTTTTTTAAGCATATCAGTAACCGATGATGCTTTTGTTTCCATCATTTCGGCTATAGCATTCGTGCTGACTTCAGTTTCTAATGAAGCCGTAAGATGGTAGATCGCTTTAAGGTAGTTTTCTTCTGAGAAAGTCATTTCTTTTGAGGTTCTAAGGTTCTGAGATACTAAGGTTCTAAGTTTAAAAGCATTCAAAGAAAAACCTTAGCAACTTAGGGCCTCAGCACCTTTTTTATTTAACAATCAACAAAGGTATCGAAATTTTATGTCTCAATTTGTCTACTGTTGTGCCAAAAAGAATATCTTTTAATCCTGTGTGACCGTGCGTTCCCATTACTAAAATATCAAAATTGCCCTGATTGATTATCTTCGGAATCACGCTGTCAGGTTTTCCAAAACCAAGTGCAGTTTCTATTTTGAAGCCTTTATTCGAAAGCAGCTCTTTATATTCTAATAATAATTTTTCGTCTATTGTTGTTTCGTGATCATCAACATTGCCGCCATACATTAAGGCACCAACAGTTTCAACAATATGAATTATGGTATATTGTGCATCGATTCCGCCCAGTTCGAAAGCGTTGTTTAGTGCGGCTTCATCAGCTTTTGAAAAATCAACTGAGATGGCTATATTTTTCTTAGTATAAGTTTCTTTTGGAGTGTATTGTAATTTTAAATGATGAGGTGAATGATTTTCAATATTTGATTTTGCTCTTGCAATAAAAGGCTTAAATACAATATAAAGTAACAATCCAAGAAATCCAAAGGCTAAAGGAACAACGGTAAACCAAAGAATCGTTGGATTACTTGAGCTTTCGAGCCAGGAAGTGATTTCGTCATAAACCAATTTAGCATTTAGAGAAACAATAATGGATGCGATTATCCAGGCAGCGATTTGAGTGGTCTTTGAAATATGGAAACCTTTCATTTTGGTTTTATCGCTCACAAAATGAATCAAAGGAATAATTGCAAACCCCAATTGTAAACTCAAAATAACCTGACTTAAGATTAGTAACTTTCCCGTTACGCTTTCCCCATAAATTAAAATCACAACAACTGCCGGGACTATAGCAATCAAACGTGTTATGATTCGACGAACCCAGGGCTGAATCCTTAAATTCAAATAACCTTCCATCACAATCTGTCCGGCTAAGGTTCCGGTTACGGTTGAACTTTGTCCGGCGGCAATCAAGGCAACAGCAAACAATATTGGGGCCCATTTGGTTCCAAGCAAAGGTTCTAAAAACTGATGAGCATCCTGAATTTCGGCCACTTCAAACATTCCGTTTTTGTAAAACGTGGCTGCTGCCAAAATTAGAATGGCTGCATTTACAAAAAAGGCTAAGTTTAAAGCAATTGTCGAATCTATAAAGTTGTATTTCAAAGCCTGTTTAATTCCGGCTGGTGTTCTGTCAAATTTTCTGGTTTGTACCAATGAAGAATGAAGGTACAAGTTGTGAGGCATTACCGTTGCGCCAATAATTCCGATTGCAATGTATAAAGCCGCTGAACTTGGAATTGAGGGAACCAGTCCGTAAATCACTTTGTCAAGCTCCGGTTCAGCAAAAATCATTTCAAAGATGAAAGAAAAACCAATAATAGCAACTAAAACTATAATAAAGGCCTCCATTTTTCGGATTCCTTTATTAATTAGAAACAATAACAGAAAAGTATCCAAAACAGTTATCAAAACCCCTTCAATAAGCGGAATATCAAACAATAAATTAATCCCGATTGCCATTCCCAAAACTTCTGCTAAATCACAGGCTGCAATGGCAATTTCGGCTAAAAAGTATAATATGTAATTGATGAATTTCGAATACGTTTCACGAGATGCCTGAGCCAGATCACGCTGAGTCACAATTCCCAGCCTTGCACTTAAACTTTGAAGTAACAAAGCCATTAAGTTGCTCATCAATAAAACCCAAAGCAAAGAATATCCAAACTGACTACCGCCGGCAATATCTGTAGCCCAGTTTCCGGGATCCATATATCCAACGCTTACCAAATAAGCAGGACCTAAAAAGGCTAATATTTTACGAAATCCTGTTTTTTTATGCTCTGTAGCAACCGATTGGTTTACTTCGTCTAAAGATCTTGTCATTTTAAAAATGTTGTTTTAACAAATATATATAAAAATCATATTCGCACAACAAAATTTTTAGACAAGTCTAAAACTAAATGTTCGAATTTAAACAATTAGGGCACAATCCTGATAAAGTGAAATTTATATTATTTACTTTATAATTATGCGGCATGATATAACTTGGTTTTACATTTTCGAGGCAAGTTATTTCAAGACACTTTTCACAGCTAAAATGAGCATGATTATGAATATGGACCCGCTGTGCATGATGATTACATTTTGCATATTTTACAGTACCGTCAAGATCAACTATTTTGTGCACGATATCATCATTAACCAGCCGGTCTAAAATTCTGTAAATGGTAACGCGATCACACACATCTTCAATTTGTTTGTAAATTTCTGTGTGTGACAGAGCAGTTTTAGATTTTCCAAAAATCTCTAAAACGGCCGTCTTTGCTGTGGTATTTCTCGTTGTTTTCATTTTTTTTAGAATAAAAATAATATCGCAACAATGTTGCAATTTGGTTTTTATGTGTATATTTGCAACAAAATTGCATTAAAGCAAATGTACATGAAATGAAGAAAACTGCAACACCTTTTTATGATATTTTAGGATTGTCAACAGCGACTATTTGTTTAGTTCATTGTTTGATTTTTCCACTTCTAACCATTCTCCCTTTTGGGCTAAATCATAATCCGGTAATTGATTTGCTGTTTGCTTTAATTGGTGTTTTTGCTATTTTCAAAATTATAAAAAAATCATCGGTTTTAGTATCCTCAATTTTGGTTGTTTCGATGAGTCTTATTTGGATTAGTATTTTAGGTGAAATGATATTTGAAATTCATATTGACTTAATTTACTTAGGAGGAATCGGAATGATCATCGGACATTTATTGAATTATAAATTACACAAAAAGCAAAATCATTAAAAATTACCCTTATGGAAAAGAATTTTGAAGTGATTATTATTGGAGGCAGTTACAGCGGTTTATCTGCAGCGATGAGTTTAGGACGTTCTTTACGTCAGGTTTTACTTATCGACAGTGGTTTGCCATGTAACAGGCAAACACCACATTCTCATAATTTTATTACTCACGATGGGGAAAATCCTGCAGAAATTTTGGCGAAAGCTAAATTGCAGGTTGACTTTTACAAGACAGTTCAATTTTACAATCGACTTGCCAGTGAAGTTGTTAAAACACAAAATGGTTTTGAAATAAAAACAGAATCGGGGGAACTATTTACGTCTAAAAAGCTATTATTTGCAACAGGCGTTAAAGATTTATTTCCGGAGATTAAAGGTTTTGCAGCATGTTGGGGGATATCGGTTTTACATTGTCCGTATTGTCATGGTTATGAAGTCAAAAATCAAAAAACAGCTATTGTTGCCAATGGCGAAGTGGGTTTTGAATATGCAAAACTGATTTCGAACTGGACTAAAGATTTAATATTATGTACAAACGGGAAATCAGAATTAACTTCTGAACAAATGCAGATTCTTAAAAAGCATGCTGTTTTGATTTTGGAAGAAGAATTAGAGTCTTTTGAACATAATGACGGATATATTTCGAATATTGTTTTCAAAAATGGAGAAAAGATTGATGTAAAAGCCATTTATGCAAGACCAGCATTAAAACAGCATTGTTCGTTGCCACAAGTTTTAGGCTGTGGACTCAGTGATCAAGGATTAATAAAAGTCGATTTGATGCAAAAGACAACTGTTTACGGTGTTTATGCAAGCGGAGATGCTACGACTCAAATGCGTTCTGTGGCTTTGGCAGTTTCGTCCGGATCTTTTGCTGGGGCGGCAATTAACAAAGAACTTATTGAGGAATCATTTGTTTGAGCTATTGTTATGTTTAAAGAGAAATATAACATCTTAATTTAAATTGAATTATTTTTTTTGACTTATAATCATTGTTTGTCAAATTTAATTTTTAGTTTTGTCTAAATTTAATTTTATGATAATGAAAAATTCAATAGTAATATTGATTCTGTTTACTTTACAATTTTCTTATGCACAGGAAATCACTTCTGTTTCCGGTTTTGTTTCGGGTGAAGGAAGAAAAATACAAGCTGCAAACGTTCATTTATTAGGTACAAAACAAAAAACAGTTACGGATAGTTTAGGATATTATTCGTTAGAAAATGTTGCTGTTGGAAATTACACGATTCAAATTTCTCAAATGGGTTTTCAGAGCTTGAAAAAGAAAATTCAAGTTATTAAAGATGCTGTACAATCCTATAATTTTGAATTGACTGATAATGATAATCAATTAAATGAAGTGGTAGTTTCCGGAACTTTAAAACCGGTAAAACGATTAGAAAGTGCTGTACCTGTCGAAGTTTATTCTTCAGTTTTCTTCAAAAAAAATCCAACTCCAAGTATCTATGATGCACTGCAAAACATTAACGGTGTTCGACCACAGCTCAATTGTGGTGTTTGCAATACAGGAGATATTCACATTAACGGATTAGAAGGACCGTATACATTGGTTTTGATTGATGGTATGCCCATTGTCAGCAGTTTATCGACAGTTTACGGGTTATCCGGAATTCCAAATTCTTTAGTGGAACGAATTGAAATTGTAAAAGGTCCGGCTTCTTCTCTGTATGGAAGCGAAGCGGTTGGAGGCCTAATTAATATTATCACTAAAAATCCAACAAATGCACCGGTTTTTTCTGCAGATTATTTTACAACTACTTATTTTGAAAGTAATCTCGATTTAGGAATGAAGTTTAATGCCGGAAAAAAAGCAACTTCAATTTTAGGGGTTAGTTACTTTAACTATGATCAGATAATAGATAAAGACAAGGATAATTTTACAGATGTAACCCTTTCAGAAAGGATTTCGGTTTTTAATAAATGGAGTTTTCAGCGAAATAATAATCGGTTATTTACTATCGCAGCCCGCGGAATGTATGAAGATCGATGGGGTGGGGATGTACGCTGGGAGAAGAAATACCGCGGAGGTGATGAGATTTACGGTGAAAGCATATACACCAAAAGAGGAGAATTAATAGGAAGTTACCAATTGCCTTTTGAAGAAAAACTGATGCTTTCGTTCTCCGGAAACATACATTATCAGGACAGTCGCTACGGGACGACATCGTATATTGCTAACCAAAAAATTGGTTTTTTGCAGTTAACCTGGGATAGAAAGATTGGTCAAAATGATTTGCTTGCCGGAATTGCAAATCGCTATACATATTACGACGACAATACAGCAGGGACAAAAGATGCCGAAAGTACATGGCTACCCGGAATTTTTATTCAGGATGAAATTACGTTTTCGCCAAAAAGTCAGGTTTTGTTGGGAGCGCGTTACGATTATAACTCTATTCATGGTTCCATTTTTACACCAAGATTTGCTTATCGTTTCAAGGCAAATGAAAACTCCATCTTCAGATTAAATGCCGGAACCGGATTTCGCGTTGTGAATTTATTTACAGAAGATCACGCTGCACTTACAGGTTCAAGAGATGTTGTAATTGCTAATAATTTAAAACCGGAGAAATCTGTAAATGTGAATTTAAATTATATTCAGAAGATAAATTTTGGAAATGGAACTTTTATAGGAATTGAAACGACAGCTTTTTATACTCGTTTCAGCAATAAAATCATTTCAGATTACGAAACCGATCCCAATAAAATCATTTACGACAATATCGATGGTTATGCTTTAAGTCAGGGAATCAGTACCAATGTTGATCTGAATTTTCCTTCAGGCTTAAAATTTATTCTTGGCGCAACATTTTTAGACAACAAAAATGTGCAGGATGGGATTTCGGAAAGACCTTTTCTGACAGAGAATTTTACAGCAACCTGGAGTGTTTCCTATAAAGTAAAACCACTAAAGTTATTAATAGACTATACAGGTAATGTATACAGCCCAATGAAATTGCCTTTGCTGGGCGAAACCGATCCAAGAAGTCCTGAGTCGCCCTGGTACAGCATTCAGAATATTCAGTTTACGTATTCCGGCTGGAAGGATTTTGAAATTTACGGCGGAATCAAGAATCTGCTGAATTTCACACCAATGCAGAATAACCCGTTTTTGATTTCCGGTGCTGATGATCCGTTTGATAAAAATCCGGATGGTTTACCTTTTGATACCACCTATGTATATGGGCAGAATCAAACTATTCGAGGTTTTTTTGGGTTGCGGTATACTTTCAGGTAAATGCAGATGTCTGGAAAACATTTGTCAGGCTGAGCGGAATCGAAGCCCTTTCCAATTTACTAGCCTTCGACTCCGCTCAGGTTGACATCGGATTTAAAAAACTAACAAATGAAAAAGCTAGCTATAATTCTCCTCTTTCTCGGAATCAACTCAACAGGATTCAGTCAGCTTCAAAACAGATCATTTGAAGCAATGGATAGTTTACAGCAAATTCAAAAGCGAAAAATAATCGTTTTTATCCATACTGACTGGTGTCAGTTTTGCCAGCGTATGAAAGCGACGACTTTCAAAAATCAGGAAATTATTGAAAAATTAAATTCAAATTTTTATTTTATTGATTTGAATGCAGAAGAAAGAAGAGATATAACTTTTAATAATCAGTTGTTTAGATATAAACCTTCAGGAAATAATGTGGGTGTGCATGAACTGGCTTTACAGCTGGGAAGGATAAATAACCAGATTGTATACCCGGTTTTATGTGTTTTAAATCAAAAAAATGAAATCATCTTTCAGTATAATAGTTATTTAAGCCCGAAGGATTTTAAAATTCTTTTACAAAAATTGGAAGAATAAAATTGCTATTTTTGAGAATGAATTCTTCAGAAATCAAACACTTCGATTATATTTTTACAGGAACAGGTCAGGCTGCTTTGATGACGGTTTACAAGATGATTTTGTCCGGAAAATTCGCGGATAAACTTATTTTATTGTTAGATCAGGATTCAAAAAAAACAAACGACAGAACCTGGTGTTTTTGGGATAAGAGTGAAAGTATGTGGGATTCTGTTATTTCAAAAAAATGGGATATGGCTTTGTTTGCCAATGAAAATTTCAAGCGAGATTTAGAGCTCAGGCCTTATCAATACAATAAAATTAACGGGTTAGATTTTTATAATTTTGTTTTTAAAGAGATTTCTAATAATTCCAATATCACTTTTTTGACTGAAAAAGTAACGGATATCAATGAACTCGATACTCATGTTTTTGTAGGTACAGAAGAAAACAGATATACGGCCAATTACTTATTTAACAGCATTTATACTAAGGATTTTACTCAGAATCAGAAAAAATATCCCGTTTTACAACAGCATTTTACAGGTTGGTTTGTGAAAACAGAAGCCGAAGTTTTTAATCCTGAAAAAGTTACTTTTATGGATTTTTCGGTAAAACAAAAAGGAAATACAAGGTTTATGTATGTTTTGCCTACTTCTAAAACTGAAGCTTTGGTCGAATATACATTGTTTTCAGAGAAGCTGCTTGAAAAAGCAGAATATGAAAAGGAAATTCAAATTTATCTTAAGAATTTTGGCGCCGATCAGTATCAAATTATCGAAAAAGAACAAGGCAGCATTCCGATGACCTGTTTTCCATTTTGGAATAAAAACACTAAAAGAGTATTAAATATTGGTACTGCAGGAGGCTGGACAAAAGCAAGTACAGGTTATACGTTTAAAAATTCAGATAAAAAATCATCTGAATTGATTGCTTTTCTTGAGACTGAAAATTTTAAAATGTCATCGTTTCATAAAAAAAGCAAATTCTGGTTTTATGATTTATTACTTTTGGATATTCTGTATAGAAATAACGAATTAGGAAGCCGTATTTTTTCATCTTTATTTAAAAAAGATAATCCAGCATTGATTTTTAAGTTTTTAGATGAAGAAACCAATTTAATAGAAGACCTTAAAGTGATTTTAAAATGCCCTAAAATGCCATTTATAAAGGCATTGTTTCGGTATTTATTTTAAACACAATTCTTGTCATTCCGTAGGAATCTACATTTATAAATAACAGACTTGAGATTTCTACGGAATGACAAAATTGAACGTATTATCAGGATGCTATTTTGACTTTCAACTTTATGACCTTCCAACTTTCGACTTCATCAATCGAACTATAACAAAACTTTATACTTCAAATTAAGTTGTTGCCACTAAACTTTGTAACTTTGCAAAATCAAAAGTTAAATTTAAAAGATAAATAATATGTATCCACAAGAAATGGTAAAACCAATGGAAGCTGAATTGACATCTGCTGGTTTTCAAGATTTACATAGTGCTGACGCCGTAGATAACGCTATCAAAGCTGAAGGTACCACTTTAGTAGTTGTAAACTCTGTTTGTGGTTGTGCTGCAAGAAACGCACGTCCGGGAGCAAAAATGAGTTTAGAAGGCGCTAAAAAACCAGATCACTTAATTACAGTTTTCGCTGGTGTTGACAAAGAAGCGGTTGATGCTGCAAGACAACATATGTTTCCTTTTCCTCCATCATCGCCATCTATGGCCTTGTTCAAAAACGGAGAATTGGTTCACATGTTAGAGCGTCATCACATCGAAGGACGTCCGGCAGAATTGATTGCTGAGAATTTGCAAGACGCGTTTAACGAGTTCTGTTAATTTAAGTTACGAAGCTATATGAAGACTGTCTATTTATTTAGGCAGTCTTTTTTATTTGAAGCTATTCCGGCTGTGCGCTCTATCTTTTGTGCCAAACCCCGGCACAAAAGGATGCCGCTCCCATCCGGGCTAAAAATCAAAGTATCAAAGACCTTTAGGTTTTCAACGACTTTTTAAAACTTAGGAACTCAGAATCTTTGCAACTTAGGTGCTTTTTTCTAACTTTGCACCTTTCAAAAAATAATTTCTAAACTTAAAACTGTTTATAGCATGCAACTGTACAACACTTTGAGCGCAGAAGAAAGAGCCATCATGATCGATGATGCCGGTAAACAACGACTAACGTTGTCTTTCTATGCGTATGCCAAAATTCAAGATCCCAAAAAATTTCGCGACGATTTATTTGTAGCCTGGAATAAGCTCGATGCTTTAGGCCGAATTTACGTTGCCACAGAAGGAATAAATGCTCAAATGAGTATTCCTGAAGAAAATCTGGAGGCTTTTAGAGCCACTCTCGAAGTTTACGATTTCATGAAAGGCATCCGTTTGAATGAAGCGGTAGAACATGACGACCATTCCTTTTTAAAATTGACTATTAAAGTTCGCGATAAAATTGTTGCTGACGGTTTAAACGACGAAACATTTGATGTAACCGACATAGGTATTCACCTGAAAGCTAAAGAATTTAACGAAATTCTTGATGATCCAAATACAATTGTGGTTGATTTTAGAAATCATTACGAAAGTGAAGTAGGCCATTTTAAAAACGCTATAACTCCGGATGTAGAAACTTTTAGAGAGAGTTTGCCAATAATTAATGAGCAGCTTCAAAATCATAAAGAAGATAAAAACCTTGTAATGTATTGTACAGGTGGAATTCGTTGTGAAAAAGCAAGTGCTTATTTTAAACATCAGGGTTTTAAAAATGTTTTTCAGTTAGAAGGCGGAATCATCAATTATGCTAAACAGCTTAAAGAAGAAGGTTTGGAAAGCAAGTTTATAGGGAAAAACTTTGTATTCGATAATCGCCTTGGCGAAAGAATTACAGATGATATTATCTCACAATGTCACCAATGCGGAAAACCTTGTGACAACCACACCAATTGCGAGAACGACGGATGTCATTTATTGTTCATTCAATGTGACGAATGTAAATCGGCTATGCAAAACTGCTGTTCTGCTGAATGCCTTGAAGTTGTAAACATGCCTTTGGTAGATCAGGTAAGATTAAGAGCCGGAAAACAAGTTGGTAATAAAGTTTTTAGAAAAGGAAAATCAGAAAATTTAAAATTCAAACATTCAGGGGAGTTGCCTAACGTTGCTTTGGGAGCTGCTAATAAACCTGCCGATATTCGTCAAAAAGTAAAAGTCAAAAAAGTACTTCTTGGAAAAGCAGAACATTATTATGTAAAAGCACAAGTAGGTCAATTTACTGTTGAGAATGACGAACTGAATGCAGAGGACAAAATTTTAATTTCAGGGCCAACAACAGGTGAACAGGAATTGGTTTTGGAAAAATTCATTGTTGATGGTGCCGAAACTCAATCTGCAAAAATTGGAGACAAGGTGACTTTTGAAGTGCCATTCAGAATCAGATTGTCAGATAAAATATATAAGATTTTAGAATAAATTTATTTTAAAACTAATTCAGGAAACCTATTTTGTATTTAACAGAATAGGTTTTTTTTGTGGACATTAGCTACATTTGTTAAAACGCATTACCTACATGTTATGAAGGACGATTTGAAGAATTTTATTTTATATACAGCACCCAGCGGAGAAATTCGTGTTGATGTGTTACTCCAGGATGAATCGGTGTGGTTAACTCAAAAAGCAATATCAGAATTGTTTGGAGTGCAAAGACCAGCCATAACAAAGCATTTAGGTAATATTTTTGAGACAGGAGAATTGGAAGAAAAAATGGTTAGTTCCATTTTGGAACATACCACTCAACATGGCGCAATTAAAGACAAAACTCAAAAAAAAGAAACAAAATACTATAATCTAGATGCCATAATTTCAGTTGGCTATCGAGTAAATTCTGCCAAAGCCACCCAGTTTCGTATTTGGGCGACCCAAACCTTAAAAGAATATATCATAAAAGGTTTTGTGTTAGACGACAATCGTTTAAAACAAGGTCAGGCTATTTTTGGCAAAGATTATTTTAAAGAATTATTGCAAAGGGTTCGTTCAATCCGGGCGAGCGAAAGAAGGATTTACCAACAGGTAACCGATATTTTTGCAGAGTGCAGTATTGATTATGACAGTAATTCTGAAGAAACAAAGAACTTCTATACCATAGTTCAGAATAAATTTCATTTCGCCATAACAGGAAAAACGGCTGCCGAAATCATTTTTAAAACTGCTGATGCCAAAAAAGAAAATATGGGACTGACTAGCTGGAAAAACGGTCCAAATGGGAGAGTTTTAAAATCGGATGTGATTGTTGCTAAAAATTATTTAGAGGAAAAAGAAATCAAACAATTGGAACGTACGGTAACAGGATATTTTGATTATATAGAAGGATTGATTGAACGTGAGAATACTTTTACGATGGAACAATTGGCAACCAGCGTCAACAAATTCCTAACGTTTAACGATTATAAAATTCTGGAAGGCAAAGGAAAAACGTCTAAAATACAAGCCGATAAAAAAGCAATTATTGAATATGAAGTATTCAATAAAACCCAAAAAATAATTTCTGATTTTGATAAAGAAATAAAAAAACTAAAGTAAGAGATTTAGAAAAATATTCGATAATTTATTGAAATAGAAAAATAGTTATTCGCTATTCTTTCTTTTGAGATATATGGTAAACATTTTCTTTTGTCAATTCTAAAGTAAAACCTGAGATTTAAATTAACCAACGGTTGAAACCGTTGGTTAATCTCTAGCAATATAGCACTATTATTTTGTAATTTACCCTTTCAAAATTTTGCTTTTCTCACTTTCAAATTCTTCTGATGTCAAAATTCCGGCATCCAAAAGTTCCTTCAAATCTAATAAGGCTTTTTTCTTTCCTTCCATAGCATTTGAAACATCAGCTTTTGGAGCTTCATCTCTTTGAATTGGTTTTACAACAGTTCCCGAAGGAGCGTATTGCAAAATCAATTCCGTAATTTCATTAAAACCTTTTACATTCGAATAATCAATCGCTTTTTGCTCTTTTATGTTTACGATTGATGCGTCGGCTTTGTTTTCGAGTAAATATTTTACAACGTCCTTCTTTCCGTTTGCAGCGCTGTAATGCAAAGGTGTATTTCCGGATTCGTCCTGGATGTTGATATTGGCTCCGGCATCAATTAATAACTTCACCATGCTTAAATTGCCTTTTTTTGTTGCTACATGCAACAGGCTTTCTCCGCCATAAGAGTAAGAACTGTTCAATGTGAAACCAGAATCGTTTGAAATATTAGTTGCACTGACAATCCAATCCAGATAATCATTCATTGAAGAGGTATCGCCCGCAACAGGTTTGCTGTAATTGACATCAACGCCATTCTCCAAAAACAAGGAAACAATCTCTTTTTGATTATTGGCACAGGCGTACCAAACAGGTGAATAACCAGTATTGTTCGATGTGAAAACATCTGCTCCTCTTTCTACCAATAATTTTGCAAGCATTCTGTTGGTTTCGTAACAGGCAATCAAAAGGGCATTTTCACCGGAATGATTGACCTGATTAATATCTGCTCCATTATCCAAAAGCAAAGTAACCATTGGGATTGATTTGGTATAACATGCATAAAGCAAAGGCGTATTTCCTTGTTTATCTGTTACATTAATATCGGCCCCTTTGTCTAAAAGCAACTGAATAATTTCTCTGTTTAGTTTTGCCGAAGCCAATAATAGCGGAGTTTCTCCATTGTTATTCAGTAAATTAACATCAGTTCCTGCTTCAAGCACCTTTGTTGCGATTTCGATTTGCGCAGTCTGAACAACTAAATGCAGCAGACTATTTCCGTATTTATCATTTTTTGTAATTTCAGCGCCATTTTCTAAAAGATACAAGGCAGTTTGTTTTTGCTTTTGCAGACATGCAAAATATAAAGGCGTTTCTCCCTGATGATCCTCGTAGTTAATATCGGCTCCGTCTTCGGTTAGGATTTTTACAATATCCAGATAACCTCTGTGTGCAGCATAGTGAATTGCAGTTCTTCCTTTTTCGTCCGTATATTTTACATCGACTTCTTTGTTTTGAAGTAGTAATTCAGCTATTTTTCGGTTGCCGTTTTCACAGGCAATTATAAATGACATTGACATGTATAAGTTTTTTAAGTTTTATTGTTTCATTAAAAGTTCAACCGTTTTAATTTTCAGGTTGTCTGCAGATGCCAGCATTAAAGCCGTTTCATCCTTATCATTTGTAATCGAAATATCGGCACCGTGATCGAGCAATAATTTTACTTTTCGATAGGTTTCTTTCGCCATTTCGGTATCATAATTGACATTATAAGCGCAGACTTTATGTAAAATAGTGTTTCCTTGATTGTCCTGTTCATTCACGTCCAAAGAAACGTTGTCTAAAACCGATTTTAAAATATCCGATTTCTTTTCTGCAATAAAATCTATTCCCGATTTTGGCTGTCCGTAATATTGAGCACAGAAATTCACATCGGCACCATCAGCCAACAACCTTTCTAAAAATTTAATATCGCCGGGAGCGCCTGAAACTGAACTGATAAAATTAGTTAATAAAGTTCGCCCGTCTTTATTGAGAATATTAAAATCAGGTGAAGAAATTGAGGCCAGAGTATCGTACATGTCATACGAAAACTGTTCTGCTACGGCATAATAAAATGCAGTATTGTTGAGGTTGTCGGTTTCATTGGTGTCTGCACCGTTTTCAATTAAAAATAGTATAAGTTCTTTTTTGTTTCTTTTAACGGCAGAGATTAACGGAGTTGTTCCGACGATGTTTTTTTCGTTAATGTCAACACCACTTTCCAAAAGTAAAGAAATATATTCTTTAGCTTTCTCTGGATCTAAGCCATAAGAGCTTAGTACATTATAAATGAAATTTTCTCCTGCATTGTTTTTATATTGTGTGTTCGCCCCAAAAT
This sequence comes from Flavobacterium chungangense LMG 26729, assembly GCF_000735715.2. NCBI lineage: Bacteria > Pseudomonadati > Bacteroidota > Flavobacteriia > Flavobacteriales > Flavobacteriaceae > Flavobacterium > Flavobacterium chungangense. Next base: position 99,530 of record NZ_JASY01000012.1, on the reverse strand, counting down.
CATCTATCAGGATTTTAACAATTTTTGCAGAAGCACCATTTTCAAAAAAATAACCCAATAAAGTCTTATCGCTTATCTCATCATTGATATTGTCTATTTTCGACATCAATCCTTTGAAGAAAATAATAGATTCGTCATCATCTTTTAAATAGCGTGTTAACGGATTAAAAATTGATTTGTCAAAACTGTCAAGTTCGTAAACATCAGTTTCAATAAAGCCGGCTTTTATTAATTTTTCGATGAAATCAATTTCTTTGGCTTCAATAATTTTGGCTGCTATTTGCGAAAAGTTATTTTTTAGATATTGTTCGTTAAAATTTTCTCCGTTATTCAGGCATTTTCTGGCCTCGTCAAATTTTCCCTGAAAAAGGAAACTTTCAATTTGGTTTTGTGTTTGCATTTGATTGAAATGTATTTTAAAATGAAATAAGTTTAATTTTAGTTTGTAATCATTGACTTCCAAACTACGCTGTAAGATAAAACATAAAAATCATAAATATATTTTAGAATAAAAATTAGAAATATCTATTTGTGCTGCAAAACATGCAGAATACATTTTTTCATAGAAATCATCCTGAAACTGAAGTAAAATAAGATTAAAGTTTTAAAGAAATTAACGTAAAAAGATTTATATATTTTATTTAACAACCCTTTAGTTTTTATCCATAAAATGCAAACTAAAAAAAATACTATCTTTACCGATCAAACGTTTATGAACTTAAGTTGCACTTTTGCAACACTACATATATAATTATGGCATGTACAAGTTGTTCAACCTCAGATGGCGGCGCACCAAAAGGTTGTAAAAATAATGGGACTTGCGGTACCGACAGCTGCAATAAATTAACGGTTTTTGACTGGCTTTCTAACATGAGTCCGTCTAATGGAGATGCAATTTTTGATTGTGTTGAGGTTCGTTTTAAGAACGGACGCAAGGAATTCTTTAGAAATTCAGAGAAATTAACCCTAAGTATTGGTGATATTGTAGCCACTGTGGCTTCACCAGGACATGATATTGGAATTGTTACTCTGACAGGCGAATTGGTTAAGATTCAAATGAAGAAAAAAGGGGTGAATCCTGATAGTAATGAAGTTCCTAAAATTTACAGAAAAGCATCTCAAAAAGATATTGATATTTGGTCTGTGGCCCGTGATCGTGAAGAGCCTATGAAAGTTCGTGCCCGTGAATTGGCAATTCAGCATAAACTGGAAATGAAAATTTCGGATATTGAATTTCAGGGAGACGGATCAAAAGCAACATTTTATTACACAGCAAATGACAGGGTCGATTTTAGACTTCTGATTAAAGATTTTGCAAAAGAATTCAGTACCAGAGTCGAAATGAAACAAGTGGGTTTCCGTCAGGAAGCTGCTCGTTTGGGTGGAATTGGTTCTTGCGGTAGAGAACTTTGCTGTTCTACCTGGCTTACCGATTTTAGGAGTGTAAATACTTCAGCGGCTCGTTATCAGCAGCTTTCTTTAAATCCACAAAAATTAGCCGGACAATGCGGAAAATTGAAATGCTGTCTAAACTATGAATTAGACACGTACATGGATGCGTTGAAGGATTTTCCGGATTATGATACTAAATTAGTAACCGAAAAAGGTGATGCTATTTGTCAGAAACAGGATATTTTTAAAGGTTTAATGTGGTTTGCTTACACGAACAATTTTGCAAACTGGCATGTTTTAAAAATTGATCAGGTAAAAGAAATTATTGCAGAAAATAAACAGAAAAACAAAGTTTCTTCATTAGAAGATTTTGCTATTGAAGTAACTTCAGAGCCTGAAAAAGACTTTAATAACGCAATGGGTCAGGAAAGTTTAACGCGTTTTGACCAGCCTAAAAAGAAGAAAAAGCCAAACCGCAAACGCAAGCAGAATGCTGAACCTGCAATAGTAGCGACTCCTGCCAAACCTCAACAGGGAAATAATAATAAGCCTGCAGCAGGAAGTAATAATAGGCCGAACAATAATAAACCCAATAATCAGAATAAATCAAACAATAACAATAAACCCAATCATTCGAATAAACCCAAATCGAATGATAATAAACCAGCTGAACCAAGGAAACCTATAATTATTACTAAAAATGAGAATAAAAAATAGCGGAATTCTTCTTTTGGCAGCCGTACTTCTTTTTTCATGTGATAAAAAAAGAGTATTTGATGAGTACAAATCTGTTGGGAGTGCCTGGCACAAAGACAGTATTGTAACCTTCGATTTGCCAGTATTAGACTCTACAAAACGATATAATTTATTTGTAAATTTGAGAGATAACAACAATTATCCTTTTAAAAATCTGTTTTTAATTGTTTCTCTCGAAATGCCAAATGGCTTTACAAAAATTGATACATTAGAATATGATATGGCTGATGCCGAAGGTAATCTGTTAGGAAACGGATTTACGGATATTAAAGAAAGTAAATTGTTTTACAAAGAAAATATAAAGTTTAGAGGAAAATATAAAGTAAATATCAAACAAGCTGTCAGGCAGTCAGGAAAAATTCCGGGAGTTCAGGAATTAGAAGGAATTACAGATGTAGGTTTTAGAATAGAAAAAAAAGATTAGAAAATAGTTATGGCTACTAAAAAAAACAATCAAACAAATAGTACAAAAGATATTAAATACTATCAAAAAAAATTCTGGAGATTTTTTGCTTATGGATTAGTTGGTATTCTGGCCTTCTTTTTATTTGCTTCATGGGGTATTTTTGGGTCTATGCCATCTTTTGAAGACTTAGAAAACCCGGATTCTAATTTAGCCACTGAAATTATCTCTTCAGATGGAGTTGTTATTGGAAAGTATTTTAAAACAAACAGGTCTCAATTGAAATATTCGGATTTACCGAAAAACTTAGTAGAAGCTCTGGTCGCTACAGAAGATGCCCGTTTTTATGAACATTCAGGAATTGACGGGCGTGGTACTTTAAGAGCTATTTTTACGTTAGGTACAAATGGTGGTGCGAGCACGCTGACACAGCAATTGGCAAAACAATTATTTCATGGAGAAGGATCTAAATTTCTTCCTTTCAGAATAGTGCAAAAAATAAAAGAATGGATTATTGCCATCCGTCTGGAAAGACAATATACCAAAAATGAAATTCTGGCGATGTATTGCAACGTTTATGATTTCGGAAATTATTCAGTTGGGGTAAGTTCAGCTGCACAGACTTATTTTTCCAAAGATCCTAAAGACTTAACAGTAGATGAATCGGCCATTTTGGTTGGAATGTTCAAAAACTCAGGTTTATATAATCCGGTTCGTAATCCAGAGGGTGTTAAAAATCGTCGTGATGTAGTACTGGGTCAAATGGTGAAAGCAAAGATGATTACCGAGCCTCAAAAAGAAAAATACAAGGCATTACCAATTTCTTTAAAATTCAAACTTGAAAGCCACCGTGAGGGAATGGCAACTTATTTCCGGGAATTTCTTCGTGATTATATGAAGAAATGGATGGCAGAAAATAAAAAACCGGATGGTTCTGATTATGATATTTATAAAGATGGTCTGAAAATATACACTACTATCGATTCCAGAATGCAGGGCTATGCAGAAGAAGCTGTAGCAGAACACATGAAGAATCTGCAACAACAGTTTTTTATTGAAATGAAAACCAATAAAAATGCGCCTTTTGTAAATATTACCAAAGCTGAAACAGACAGAATCATGATGCAGGCGATGAAAAATTCTGTTCGTTGGGCCCAGATGAAAGAAATGGACAAAAGCGAAGATGATATCATTGCTTCATTCAAAGTTAAAACAAAAATGAGAATCTTTACCTGGAAAGGAGAGCGTGATACAACTATGACGCCAATGGATTCCATTCGTTATTACAAGCACTTTTTACAATCTGGTTTAATGGCAATGGAACCACAAACCGGAAATATCAAAGCATGGGTTGGAGGAATTAATTATAAATATTTCCAATACGATCACGTTGGGCAGGGGGCGAGACAAGTAGGTTCTACTTTTAAGCCTTTTGTTTATGCTACAGCAATTGAACAATTAAATATGTCGCCTTGTGATTCAATCTTAGACGGACCGTTTATGATTCACAAAGGACGCCATCACGTAACAGAGGACTGGGAACCAAAAAACTCAAACCATACCTATCGCGGGATGGTAACTTTAAAACAGGCATTAGCCGGTTCCATCAACACCGTTTCTGCAAAATTAATAGACAGAACTGGTCCCGAGGCTGTTGTAGAGCTGACTCGAAAATTAGGCGTTAAAACTGAAATTCCGGTACAGCCTTCTATCGCATTGGGAGCTGTTGATATTACGGTTGAAGATATGGTTGCCGCATACAGTACATTTGCGAATCAGGGTGTATATGTAAAACCTCAGTTTTTGAGCCGTATTGAGAATAAAAGCGGAGAGGTAATTTATGAACCAATTCCTGAATCACACGACGTTTTAAACAAAGATATTGCTTTTGCTGTGATTAAATTGCTTCAGGGTGTTACAGAGACAGGTTCGGGAGCGCGTTTGCGTACGCAAGGCGGGGGTAGTGGAGACAACCGTTGGACAGGTTATCCATATATGTTTACGAATCCTATTGCAGGTAAAACCGGAACAACGCAAAATCAGTCAGATGGATGGTTTATGGGAATGGTTCCAAATTTAGTTACAGGAGTTTGGGTTGGCTGCGAGGACCGTTCGGCACGATTCAAAAGTTTAACTTATGGGCAGGGAGCTACAGCTGCATTGCCGGTTTGGGCTTACTTTATGAAAAAATGTTATGCTGATCCTGCACTTCAGGTTTCAAAATCAGAGTTTGAGCGTCCGGCGAATCTTTCAATCAAAGTAGATTGTTACACCAGACCTGCTGCCGTTGTAAAAGATACTACTCAGACAGAACAAAATACAGAAGAGTTCGAACTATAGCTTTAGCTTTTTAAATTAAAAATATCCTTTTGTTACCATCTTAAATTAGATGAATGCAAAAGGATATTTTTTTTGATATACAATAGATTTATTTTTTACGAAATCGTTATAATTCAATCTAAAAATCTTATTTTTATCAAACATTACCCAGTAATAAAGACAGTTTGTTATGATTACAAAAAAAGTAAACAGTGTACACGACGCTATAAAAGGTATCGAATCCGGAATGACCATTATGTTTGGAGGATTTGGTTTATGCGGAATTCCTGAAAATACCATTGCAGCCTTAGTAAAAACTCCAATTACTGATTTAATCTGTATCTCTAATAATGCAGGCGTTGATGATTTTGGCTTAGGTTTGCTTCTTCAAAAAAGACAAATCAAAAAAATGATTTCTTCCTACGTTGGAGAAAATGCTGAGTTCGAACGCCAGATGCTTTCAGGTGAACTCGAAGTTGAATTAACACCTCAGGGAACTTTGGCCGAAAAATGCCGTGCTGCTCAGGCCGGAATTCCTGCTTTTTTTACTCCCGCAGGCTACGGAACTGAAGTAGCCGAAGGGAAAGAAATTCGAGAGTTCAACGGAAAAATGCACATTATGGAACACGCTTTCAAGGCCGATTTTGCTATTGTAAAAGCATGGAAAGGCGATGAAGCCGGAAATCTTATCTTTAAAGGTACTGCCAGAAACTTCAACGCCTGTATGGCGGGTGCTGCAAAAATTACCATTGCTGAGGTAGAAGAGCTGGTTCCGGTTGGTACTTTAGATCCAAACCAAATCCATATTCCGGGAATTATGGTACAGCGTATTTTTGAGGGAGAAAAATTTGAAAAGCGTATAGAACAACGTACTGTAAGACAAAGGAATTAGATAATGAGATAATTTGTCAATTAAATAAATATTGAATGTAAGGCAGAGCATTATCTAATTATCAAATTTTTTAATTGACACATTCAAAATTAATAAGATGACTAAACTTTTTTATACAATTCTGGTTTCTTTTTTATCGTTTCAGACTTTTGCCCAAACAACAAATGAACTTCGTGAAAAATTAGATCAGATTATTTTAGGAAAGAATGCAACAGTTGGGATTTCTATTAAGAATATTGAAGATAAGGATACTTTGAGTATTAATGGAAAACTAAAAGCTCCGTTGATGAGTGTTTTTAAATTTCATATTGCTTTAGCAGTTTTAAGCCAGGTTGATCATGGAAAACTTTCATTAGACCAAAAGATTTTTATTAAAAAGAAAGATTTACTTCCTGACACTTGGAGTCCTATCAGAGAAGATTTTCCAGAAGGGAATATTTATTTAACCCTGAATAAATTGCTGCGTTATACTGTTTCGCATAGCGATAATAATGGATGTGATATATTGATTAATTTAGTTGGAGGTACAAAAACAGTACAAAAATTTATAAATAAACAAGGAATTAAGGATTTCGTCATCAAGGTCAACGAAGAGCAAATGCAATCTTGGGAAAACCTTTATGTAAATACTTCAACTCCGTTAGCAACAACTGAATTGCTTGAAAAATTTTATAACGGAGCAGTTTTAAAAGAAAATACAACCAAATATTTATACCAAATAATGGTAGAAACATCAAGAGGGCTTACCTGGATGAAAGCCGGACTTCCCGAAGGAACGGAATTGGCACACAGAACTGGTATATCAGGAACAAATGATAACAATCTCAGAGTTGCCCTGAATGATGTAGGCATTGTGAAACTTCCAAACGGAAAGCACTTTATTCTTTCGGTTTATTTAAAAGAAATTACTGAAAGCAAAGAAGATACAGAGAAAATAATTGCAGATATTACAAAAGCAACCTGGGAGTATTTTACGAAAAAGAATTAGATAATGAGATAATTTGTCAATTAGATAATTAATGTTCAGTGTAACTAGAGCATTATCTAATTGACACATTGAAGATATGTTAACAAAAGAAGATATAGCAAAACGAATTGCAAAAGAAGTAAAAGACGGCTATTTTGTCAATCTTGGTATTGGGATTCCAACACTGGTTGCAAATTATGTAAGAGATGATATTTCTGTAGAATTTCAAAGTGAAAACGGAGTTCTCGGTATGGGGCCTTTTCCTTTTGAAGGAGAAGAAGATGCCGATATTATCAATGCCGGAAAACAGACTATTACAACGCTTCCGGGAGCGAGTTTCTTTGACTCTGCTTTTAGTTTCGGAATGATCCGTAGCCAGAAAGTTGATTTAACGATTTTGGGAGCGATGGAAGTTTCTGAAAACGGTGATATTGCCAACTGGAAAATTCCGGGTAAAATGGTAAAAGGAATGGGAGGCGCTATGGATTTGGTGGCTTCTGCCGAAAATATCATCGTAGCCATGATGCATGTCAATAAAGCAGGAGAATCTAAAATTCTTAAAAAATGTACTTTACCCTTAACAGGCGTAGGATGCGTTAAAAAAGTAGTAACCGAGCTTGCAGTTCTCGAAGTCACGAAAAATGGTTTTAAGCTCTTAGAACGTGCGCCAGGTGTTTCTGTTGAACATATTATTGCTTCAACTGAAGCAGATTTGATAATTGAAGGAGAAATTCCGGAAATGGAAAGATAATTAATTTTGTTATGCTAAAATAGGAGAGGCCAGCTAATCAAGCTGGTCTTTTTTTGTTGAATAAATTCTAAAATGCCTATCTTTTTTCTATTAATTATTGTTTTACAATATTTTATAATTAAGTAATATGTCGTTTTTGGTGTAAATTTTTACAAAATCCTTACATATTGTTAAATAAAAGTGAGTTTAAGATAAAAAGTGTTGTGTTTTATCGATTAAAGGCAAATTTCATCGATAAAATAACAAAATTGAAATATTTTTGTCTTAAATTAAAGTATTTACTTACATTAAATATTTTGTTTTAATTTATTTACCAAAATTTTAAACCCCTTTTATTATGGAAAAAAAATTACCAAAAATTGTCACTACGACAGTTATTATGTTCACATTTTCTTTAACCGCATTTTCGCAAATTACAGACAAACGCGTAAGTCAGAAAAATGTATCCGAAAACGGATTGCCAAGTTCAATTATCTTTAACGAAAGTGCTTCTTACAAAGATTCCGATTCAAGAAAGGTCTTTCAGGATCAATTAGGGCTAAAAGAGAATCAGTCTTTTGCCAAAATCAGGACCGAAACGGATAAAGACGGTTATACTCATGAAAAATTTCAATTGTATAATCAGGGAATTAAAGTTGAGTTTGCAAACTATAGTCTGCATTATAAAAGTGGCAAATTAGTTTCTATGAATGGTGAATATTATGACCTTGAAAATGTAGAAACAACACCTAAACTTTCTACAGATGAAGCTTTTAATAAAGCAATAAGTCAAATCGGCGCAAAGCAATATCTGTGGGAGACTCCGCTTGATGCAAAAGAAATGAATTATGAAAAACCAAAAGGAGAATTGGTCCTGTTACCTGCGATGGAAGATCAGGGGCAAAAAAGGACAAGGGATAATGTTCGTTTAGCTTACAAGTTTGATATTTATGCCACAAATCCCGTAAGTCGTGGGGATGTTTACATAGACGCTATTACCGGAAAAGTTTTATTTTACAATGCAACGATAAAACATCTTGGGAAATATAGCCATGGCAAATCAAAAGCAACAAGTATAGACCACTCAAAAGCATCTTCAAGCTCTAAAGTTGCCATTGTAGCCGCTAATGCAGCTACACGTTATAGCGGAACGCAGGTTATACAAACAACTCTAAGCGGATCGTCTTATAGATTGGCAGATGCAACAAGAGGGTTGGGTATTAATACCTTTAATATGCAAAAGGGAACCAGCTACACTGCCGCAGTAAATTTTACTGATGCAGATAATAACTGGACTGCAGCAGAGTATGCAAATACAAACAAAGATAATGGTGCATTGGATGCGCATTGGGGAGCAGAAAAAACGTATGATTACTGGTCTAGTGTACATGGCAGGAACAGTTTTGATAACGCAGGTACTATCATAAAAAGTTATGTGCATTACAGCAATGCATATGATAATGCTTACTGGAACGGAAGTGTAATGACTTACGGAGATGGAAGTGGAACCTATTTTGATATTTTAACATCAATTGATGTAGCTGGTCATGAAATTGGTCATGCCATTTGTTCCTACACAGCAAACTTAGCTTATCAAAAAGAGTCCGGAGCAATGAACGAAGCTTTTTCGGATATTTGGGGAGCCTGTATTGAGTATTTTGCCGCACCAACAAAATCTATATGGTTAATTGGAGAAGATATAGAAAGAAGATCAGGACATGCTGCTTTACGATCAATGAGTAACCCAAATGCTGAAGGGCAACCAGATACTTATGGCGGAACCTATTGGATAAACCCAAACTGTACACCTACAGAATCCAATGATTATTGTGGAGTACATACAAATTCCGGGGTACTAAATCACTGGTTTTATATTTTGGCAGTGGGTAAGACAGGTACAAATGACATCGGAAATGCCTATAATGTTACGGGCATTACAATTGACAAAGCAGCAAAAATAGCGTATCGCCTTGAGAGCGTTTATTTGACGGCTAATTCAACTTTTGCAAATGCAAGAACTTCAGGAATACAATCGGCAATTGATTTATATGGTGCAGGATCAGCAGAGGTTATTGCGACAACAAATGCATTTTATGCTGTTGGGGTTGGAGCAGCTTACAGCAGTTCTACAGATACAACAGCGCCAACGGCACCGGCAAGTCTGGCAGCTTCAGGTACTACAGGCACAACAACAAACTTATCATGGACGGCCTCAACAGATAATGTAGCTGTTACGGGGTATAATATTTATCAGGGAACAACTTTAAAAGGATCATCCACAACAACAACTTATGCCGTAACAGGTTTAAGCGCTTTAACTGCTTATAGTTTTAGTGTAAAAGCCAAAGATGCTGCAGGAAATCTTTCTGCTTCCAGCAATACTGTAAATATTACTACTACTGCAGCGACTGTAACCTATTGTACTTCTCAGGGAAATAGTGCAGCAGACGAGAGAATTGGTAAAGTGGTATTTGGAACAATTAATAATACTTCAACAGGAACTACCGGTTATGAAAATTACACTGCTGTTTCTACAAATGCAGCAAGAGGAACTGCTTATACTATTACGATTACTCCAAGCTGGACCTCTTCTGTTTATAGCGAAGGTTATGCTGTTTTTATAGATTATAACCAAGATGGTGATTTTGCCGATTCAGGTGAAACTGTTTGGACAAAGGCCACATCAACAACGACTCCGGTAACGGGAACAATTACAATACCGGCAACAGCAACGCTTGGAACAACCAGAGTTAGAGTTTCTATGAAATACAACGGAATTCCAACATCTTGTGAGTCTTTCTCTTATGGTCAGGTAGAAGATTATTCGATAAACATTACAGCTTCAGGAGCCATTACAAACGAAGAAATTGCTGCAGGATTAGTTGAAACTACTGAAACTTCAAGTTTTGCATTATATCCAAATCCAGTTGCAGATGAGCTAAATGTATCGTTTTTAAACAATACAGGATATACCTTTAGAATTGTAAATACTTTGGGACAGCAAATTATTACCGGAGAACTTTCAGGAAGCCCTATTGATGTAAGTGCATTAAATACGGGAGTTTATATTATCGAATTAAATAACGGAAGTAAAAAAATCGTTAAGAAATTTGTTAAGAAATAATTGAATTTGAGTTAGTAAAAACGGAATGCCTCGCAATCTTGCGGGGCTTTCTTATGTAGATTTTCAGGTTGTAATTTCAAAAAGAACCGAAGTAAAATTTAAATCCACATAAAAAACAATAACCGCCTATTTAGGCGGTTATTGTTTTTTTAGACACTTTACTTCTCCGTTATTTTGCTACTATTTTGTCTTATTTGAGTTCAAAATTATAAAGTAAAACTCAATCTTCCAAAGTAATAAGCTCCTGTTGTACCCATCTGAACCGGTGCATATTTGAATACTCCGTAATAGCTGTTTTCATAGATTTGTTTATCAGGAAAAATATCAAATAAGTTATTAGCTCCCAACGCAAACTGAATTTTTGGTGTTATTTTGTAAGCTACAGTCAAATCAGTAACCACTTTTCCGTTGTGTTTTTGGATTCCTCCAAAAGGAAAACCATTACGAATAACTTGTCCGAAATAAGTATTTCTCAATAAAAAATTCCATTTGTCTAAACCATAATTAATGGCAAAAGTACCTTTATGCTTTGGCGTATTGGTCTCAATCAAACTTCTTTCCTGTGGACCGTAATACACATCTTCCTGACCCACAAAAATAGAAGGAATATTATTTAGCTGATCATCAACCTTATTGTCGTTGTAATTGTATAATAGAGAAAGATTCAATTTACCTTTTCCAAGATTTAAATCATAATCAATTACGATATCAAGTCCGTTAGTTGTTGTGTTGATAGCGTTTGTAAAGAAACGACCCGTTTGCGCTCCGTATTGAGCAAACAAATCACGAAGTTCCTCAACAGGCTCTCCATAAGCATCGTTTCCTAAATTTCCAGTAAGGATAATTCTATTATCAATTTGAATATGATAATAATCTGCTGTGATATGCAATTGTTTTGTTGGAGAAAAAACAACACCTACACTATAATTTCTTGAAGTTTCTTCTTTCAATTTCGGAATTCCGAGTTGTTTTGCCACATCGCTGTCATTTCTAAAAATACCCGAATTAAGGATTTCTCCATCAACAACATCGGTAGCAATATTATTAAAATACTGCTGATGTAACGAAGGTGCTCTAAAGCCAGAACTAATTGCTCCACGAATCGCGAGATTGTCTAGAAATTTATATCTCGCAGATAGTTTTCCGTTTATCGTATTTCCAAAATCAGAGTAATCTTCATAACGACCCGCAATACCCACTAAGAATTTATCTGTAATATCTGCTTCAACATCAGCATAAACACCAACACTGTTTCGGTCTTCATTAACCTGGTTCAAAGGAGAAAATCCCGGAAATGATTGCGCTCCGCCATCAATATAAGAAGCTTCTTCACCGGGAACAATTTTATATTTTTCAAAACGATATTCAGCACCGAAAGCAACATTCAATCCATTAAAAATTTCTTTGTATAATCTTGAAATATCTGCATTTACAGTATTTTGAAGAAAAGAATGATTTCCGGCCTCAAACTCTGTTGGACTTGCATCTCCTAATGAAACGTTATTTGTATTTGATACTTCGTAAACAAATTTATTTTGTCCGATGGTATTGCTTAAATCCAGCTTCCACTCTCCAAATTTAAATTTAAACCCAAAAGAAGAAGAAAGATCTGTTACAACAGAATTTAATTCAGGCTGAAATCCAAATGGAAAAATAGAAGCGACAACATTTTCAGTTTCACTGGGCAAACGTCTGAATCCGTAACCAGTCCCTTTTCTGTGACTGACCCCTCCTGAGGCGTAAAACTCTATTTGTTCGTTTAATGGAATAGAAGCATTAAAGAAACCCTGAATATTTTGAATTTTAGCATCTCCAATCTGAAAATTAAAATCATCACGCTTCAATCTGTTTTGTGCTAATAAATCATCATCGATTTGGCGGGATTGTGCAGGATCATCTGCAAAATCATAAGCAAAAAAGTTTCCCTGAGCAGATTGATCAAAAATAATCAGGTTATGGTTTTGTGAACGGTTTGTCTTTTCACGGTTATTGAATTCTCCCGAAAGATTGATAAAACCTCCTTTGCTTCCAATTTTTGTTCCGTAATTTAGATTTAAATTTGTCGTTTGTCCGTCATTTCTTGAAGTTCCTCCATAAGTTGCATTAGCTTCTAAACCTGCATTGTCTTTTAAAACCAAGTTGATAACACCCGCAATAGCATCAGAACCATATTGCGCCGCCGCACCATCACGTAAAACCTCAATTCGCTTAATTGCCGATGCCGGAATTGCACTTAAATCGGTTCCAACAGAACCGTTTCCAACCGTATTTTGATAATTTACCAGCGAAGTAGTGTGTCTTCTTTTACCATTGATTAAAACCAAAACCTGATCTGGTCCCAAACCTCTCAAAGAAGCCGGATCAATATGTTCTGTTCCGTCAGCCGAAGATTGTCGATTGGAATTGAAAGACGGAATCAAATAAGTCAATATGTCGTTTGTAGTGGTTTGGGGTGTAATATTTCTGATTTTAGCTAAATTCACAACATCTACAGGAACTGCCGTTTCAAGTTTGCTTTTCTTTGGATTTCGGCTTCCCACAACCACAATTTCATCCAGATTATTGCTTTCAATGAGGAGCTGAATTTCAACAAAATGATCTCTTGTCACCACTTCTTTGGTTATATATCCAAGTAAGGAAACAATTAAGGTTGGAGAATTTGTTGAGGAAGTAATTTTAAATTTTCCAGATGCATCGGTTGTAACGCTGGTTTGAGACCCTTTAATAAGAACTGTTGCAAATTCTAATGGATCTCCGTTTTCATTTGTGACTGTTCCGTTGATTTCGTGATTTTGGGCGAAAAACAAACTGCTAGATAAGCTGAAAATCAGTGTGATTATAAGTTTTAGTTTTTTTCTCATAAATTCGTTTGGTTTAAGTATTGTTTTGCAAAGAATAGTTATTCCCTATTAATTACATGGGATAATGAATAAAATGCAAATGTAACTGTAAAACATTAAAATTGATTTATAAAATGATACTTTTTATAGGTTTTATATGTTATTTTTTGATATTTATGAAATACCTTTGCGTAAATTTTAAAAATAAAAAAAATGAAATTACGGTTATTACTTTTTTTGTTTGTCGTTACATTAAATGGCTTTTCACAAAATAATGTATTGGTTTTTCAATCTGATTTTGGTTTGAAAGATGGAGCAGTTTCTGCTATGAAAGGAGTTGCAATGGGAGTTTCAACCGATTTGAAAATATTTGACTTAACACACGAAATTCCTGCTTTTAATATTTGGGAAGCAGCATACCGCTTATCACAAACGGCTCAGTATTATCCTGCGGGAACTGTATTTGTTTCGGTTTGTGATCCTGGTGTGGGTACAGCAAGGCATTCTGTTGTTTTACTGACAAAATCAGGTCATTATTTTGTAACTCCGGATAATGGAACTTTAACCTTAATCGCTGAGCAATTGGGAATTCAGGAAGTCCGTGAAATTGACGAAGTAAAAAACCGCCGTCAGAATTCAAATGAATCTTATACCTTTCACGGGCGTGATGTATATGCTTTTACAGGAGCCCGTTTAGCTTCTAAAACGATTACTTTTGAAGAAGTCGGTCCGAAACTGGCCAGCGAAGTGGTAAAAATTGATTACCAAAAACCTGTTTTCGAAAAAGGAATTATAAAAGGAGGAATTCCGATTTTGGATATTCAATACGGAAATGTCTGGACAAATATTGATAAAAAAACATTTGCTAATCTTGGTTTAAAAGCAGGAGATCTTGTTAAAATTCAAATTTTCAACGGAACTAAAAAAGCATACGAAGGAAAATTAAAGCTTGTAAATACTTTTGGAGAAGTTTCAGTAGGAACAGATGTTTGTTATTTTAACAGTCTTTTGAATTTTTCATTAGCTGTAAATCAAGGCAGTTTTTCAGCAAAACATAAAATTTACAGCGGTGCAGACTGGAGTATTCTGCTTAGTAAATAGTCCTTACCAAAGGAAATAAAAAAACCGCTCAATTTTTTGAGCGGTTTTTTTGTGTATATGTGAATCTTCTGGTATCAAGGGCTATAGGTTTTCGAAGAAATCATTCCCTTTATCATCCGTAATAATGAAAGCAGGGAAATCTTTTACAGTGATTTTTCGAACAGCTTCCATTCCTAATTCTTCAAAATCAACTACTTCTACTTTTAAGATATTGTCCTGAGCCAAAATAGCGGCCGGACCTCCGATTGACCCCAAATAGAATCCGCCGTATTTGTTGCAGGCATCCGTAACTTGTTTGGTACGGTTTCCTTTGGCTAGCATCACCATACTTCCGCCATGTTTTTGAAATTCATCCACATACACATCCATACGTCCGGCAGTTGTTGGTCCAAAACTTCCTGAAGCCATTCCTTCAGGAGTTTTTGCAGGTCCTGCGTAATAAACCGGGTGATTTTTAAAGTATTCCGGCATTGGTTTTCCGGCGTCTAATAATTCTTTAATTTTTGCGTGTGCAATATCACGGGCAACAATAACAGTTCCGTTCAGTTTTAAGCGGGTTTTGATAGGATATTGTGATAGTTTTGCTAAAATATCTGCCATTGGCTGATCTAAGTCAATTTCAACCGGAGCTTCTAAATGTGGTGCTGTTTCCGGTAAAAATTGTTTTGGATTTACTTCTAACTGCTCAAGGAAGATTCCGTCTTTTGTGATTTTTCCTTTGATATTTCGGTCTGCAGAACAGGAAACACCTAATCCAACCGGACACGAAGCTGCGTGACGAGGCAAACGAATTACACGTACGTCATGCGTAAAATATTTTCCTCCAAACTGAGCTCCAATTTCACTTTCCTGACAGATTTTCTGAACACGCTCTTCCCATTCCAAATCACGAAACGCCTGACCCGCCATGTTTCCTGAAGTAGGCAGATTGTCGAAATAACCTGCAGATGCTTTTTTAACTGTAGCTAAAGTAGCCTCTGCGGAAGTTCCTCCAATTACCAAAGCTAAATGATAAGGCGGACAGGCAGAAGTTCCTAAATCTTTGATTTTTGCACGAATGAAAGCATCAAGAGATTTGTCGTTTAGTAACGATTTTGTTTGCTGGTATAAATAAGTCTTATTTGCAGATCCTCCACCTTTTGCCATAAACAGAAATTCGTAAGAAGCTCCTTTTTTGGCGTAAATATCAATTTGTGCCGGAAGATTCGAACCCGAGTTTTTCTCTTCAAACATCGAAATTGGAACGATCTGTGAATAACGTAAATTTCTTTTTTGGTACGTATTGAAAATTCCTTTGCTCAGCCATTCAGCATCATCAGCACCGGTGAAAATGCTTTCGCCTTTTTTTGCCATAACGATTGCAGTTCCGGTATCCTGGCAGCTTGGCAATTGTCCTTCGGCAGCAACAGAAGCATTTTGAAGTAAATTGTAAGCCACAAAACGATCATTGTCTGTCGCTTCAGGATCGTCAAGAATGTTTCTTAGCTTTTGCAAATGCGTTGTTCTCAACATAAACGAAACATCTGTTAAAGCTTCTTCAGCTAATAATTCTAACCCTTTTGGGTCAACGGTTAAAACTTCACGTTCTCCAAATTGTTCCACTTTTACAAAATCTGAAGTAATTTTGCGATATTGAGTTTCATCCTTTAGAATAGGATAAGGATCCTGGTATATAAAATCAATCATTTCTTGGTTTTTTGGCAAAGTTAAAAATTATTTACCTAAGAAAGAATTTGAATTATAAGTGTTTCGGAGTTTATTGTTGGTTATGAAACTCATTGAAACTCATCTTCTTTTCAAAATAAGGTTTGTCTTTTGCAGAAAGCAGCTTTTTTTTCCAGTGATTTCCTTTTAGCGAAAATGAAATGGAATCAGAATAGGTTACAATTCCGGAATCTTCATTGTTATCATCTCCGGGCTCAAACGAAACGGTTTTGCAGTAAAAACTTTCAGGATCGTTTCCTGATGCATTGCTTACAAGTTCAGTCCACGTTCCCCAGCCGCTGTCTGACATCGATTGCCACTGATGGACAAGCTGTAAATTATGGTTTTTCAGATAGTACAGATAATTTTCATGCGTATAACCGCAGGCAGGATATCCAAAACCAATTTGTATAAAAGAAGAGTTTTTGCCTGATGCATTAGTCAAACCTGATGATCCTCCCCATTCGGCACCTTTTTCGTAATTGGTAATAGTAATTCTGGAAGACGTGATTTTGGTTTTGTTCTGATAAAAATCAAGTCTGAATTTTGAAGTTAGGATGCTGTCTTTGTCCACTTTCAGTTCTGTCAAATTTGCCAGAATATGAGTGAACTCGGCATTTTTTTCATTTGAAAGGAAAATGGTATCTGTTCGTAATGTATTTTCTTCTGCTTTTGTTTTATCAGTAACAGCAGGAAGTTCTGTTGTTTCAGCAGAATTTACATCTGCAATCACACTTTTTTTCTGTTCTTTATGGCAGCTTGCGAGAATCAATAAGGTAAAAAGATGTTTAATTTTCATATTTAAAATCTCCAAATTTTAAAAAAACCAGGTCGCCACAAAAATAGCCGTAATCACACAAATTAAATCAACCAAAAGCATGGTGCCCAAAGCGTAACGAGTATTTTTAATATTTACCGAACCAAAGTAAACCGCAATTACATAAAACGTACTTTCGGCGCTACACTGAAAAATACTGCTCAGTCTTGCTGTAAGGGAATCTGCTCCAAAAGTATTCATTGAATCAATCAAAAATCCTCTTGATCCAGCAGAACTGAAAGGACGCAACATTGCCACAGGAAGTGCATTCGTAATTTCTTTACTCACTCCCATATTCGAAAAGATGAATCCAATGGCATCACTGATGATTTCGAACAAACCGCTGTTTCTGAATAATGAAATAGCAACCAGCATTCCTAAAACATAAGGAAAAATCGTAACTCCAGTCTTAACTCCGTTATTTGCCCCCACTACAAATGTGTCAAAAACTGTCGTTTCAGCTTCCTTAAATTTTTTCTCATGTATAAAAGAAAAGATCAGGGTAAAAGCAATTATCGTTACTAATATTAATCCCGAAAGGTTAGAAGTGAAATAGTTTTTTCCGATTAAATCTAAATGGTTTACATACATTAGAAGACCAACAATCGCAGCAATTAAAGTCATTAAACCAATAAGAAGCGAAGCACTTTTGAAATTGATTTTTTGTTTCACACCTACAATTAAAAAAGCGGCAATGGTTCCTATGAACGAAGTAATGATACAAGGCAGCATTACATCTGCCGGATTACTCGCATTGGCAGCAGCACGATAACCGATGATTGAAGTTGCAATTAAAGTCAAACCCGAAGCATGAAGGCACATAAACATAATTTGTGCATCACTGGCTTTGTCTTTTTCGGGGTTTATTTCCTGTAAACTTTCCATGGCTTTAAGTCCGAATGGTGTTGCAGCCGAATCTAACCCTAAGAAATTCGCAGCAAAGTTTAACGTCATGTAGGATATCGAAGGATGGTTTTTAGGAATACTCGGAAATACTTTTACAAATACCGGACTCAATACTTTAGCAAGTTTTCCGGATGCTCCTGAAATAATTAGAAGTTCCATTAATCCGCAGAAAAATGCTAAATAAGCCATAAGCGGCAGAATTAAATCAAGTAAGGTACTTTTACAAGTTGGCAGTAAACCATCTGATTTTTGAAGGCCGCTGTAGATTTTTACGGTTTTGTTTTTATAAACATAGGTTGTATCGGCATTTAGCGTGTCACGATTTACCATCATGGTTTGTTCCGGAGCAGTTTTAATACTGTCTTTGATGAAAGCGGGAAGTTGTTCAACGTATTTTTCACAAACCAAAATCGGATCATCTTTCTTTCCATTCAAAACAGAATCAATAGTATACGTATTGGCAGTAAATAAACTCACTACAATAAACACAATCGAAGAAATAAAAATCGTTAACCAAAATCTGCTTAATACCATAATTGTAATTTTTTGTAAATGTAATAAATCAATTGCAATGACAATTGCAAAAGTCAATTTCGTGATTTAAAGGTGAAATTGATGATGACACTTAATTTAATTTCATCGAGGGCTAATTTATTTTCATTCAAATAGAATTTTGGTTTCAAGATAATTTTCGAAAGATTTAATTCCTTCAAACAAAATCTGTTTTTTGCTAATTTCGGTCTGAGTAAAAAAGTCTGTTTCAATCTTGACATGATCTTTTTTGATGGTTCGTTTCCAGGTTCCAATGACTTTTCCGTTTTCTACAATTGTGGGTTTAAAAATGCCGTTTTTGGTAAAAGCTTTTGGCTGATGTTCTAATAAAATGGAAGATTCGCGATTTTTATACGAAATTAAATACTCGTCAAAAGCGGCAAGGAAATGTACGCTTTCGCTGAAATTTTCTGGGACAGGATAATATTTTCCGAACCAATATTGCTGATTATCAATAGCAAAATAGTTTAATTGCAACGAAATTGCGTTAATTATAGATTTGCAAATTGTTGTAGAAAAACCGGACCAGTGTGAAAAATCTGCGACTGTTGCCGGACCACGGCTTTCAAAATAACGTTGGGCAAGTTTGGCCAAAGCTTCTTCTTTGGTTAATTTGGTTTTTGGTTTAGGGACCCTTTCTTCAAGTAAGGCATATGTCATTTTTTTGCCTTTCATTTTTCCGTTGCAGACTAAACCATCTAATTCTGCATACATCATGATTAAAACAGGACTTAATTTATAATCGCCGGAAAATTTTTTGACATTAAGTTTCTGTATGATTTCATCCCGGGTTAAATGATTGTTTCCGGCAAGTATCTTTTCTATTGCTGAGTTGATCTTGTCAAATTCCTTTTCGTCACAGCCATATTTTTTTGTTTCGGCAAGAATAATGCGTTTGACCTGTGGTCCGGAAACATCGAGCATCCAGTAAATATCTTCTGCTGAAACCAAATGCCAGGTTGGACGTAAAATATGGGTTCGGATTATCTTTCCTGAACTAATGGCTTCTTCGATTTCCTTTTCAGTAGCATCACAACGGGAGCCAATTGCCCATTTTGCCATTTCGTAATCCTGAGCCTGCATGGCGCCAAGATGTTGTACAATTTCTTCAGGCGAACTATGACTTGTTTTATCAAGTTTTTGTGAAATGAGACGATAATTTGAAATTTCGTGATGTGTCATCTTTACTATCTTAAACCATATAAGTTATGTAAGTTCATTAAAAAGCTTTGCGGCTCTGGACCTTTGAACCAAAAAGTTATACATGAATAATTTCCTCATCAATCAACAAATCTTCTCTGCGCAAACGAAGAAAAATCTGTGCTACGGCAATTGTATCTTTTTCACAATAGGTTACAATTCGGTCAATATCTTTCTCCACATAAAAAACATGCGCGACCTGGCTTCCGTCGATATCACCTTTTGGAGACGGAACTCCGAGGATTTTGGTCAGTAATTTTAAAGAAGTAAAATGTTTGTAATCGCCAAACTTCCATAATTCCAATGTATCGAGATGCGGAATTTCCCATGGCTTTTTGCCGAATAAATTCAGTTTATCCGGAATCGCAATTTGGTTAATAATCATTCTGCGGGCAAGAAACGGAATATCAAATTCTTTGGCATTGTGCCCGCACAAAAGATGCTGCGGTTGATTGAAATGATTGTTCAGCAGATTATTAAAGTCTTTCAGGATCTTTTTTTCTTCTCCAAAAAAAGAAGTTACCCTGAAATTCCGAATATCTCCTTTGATCGTAAAATACCCAACCGAAATACAAATGATTTTCCCAAATTCAGCCCAAATTCCGGCACGATCGTAAAATTCTTCGGGCGTAAACTCTTCTTTTCGCTGATATTGCGTTTTCAAATCCCAAAGTGATTGCATTTCTGCATCGAGTGAATTGAAGTTTTCTTCTTCAGGAACGGTTTCTATATCAAGAAATAAAATGTTGTTGAGGTTTATTTTTTCAATCATTTTTGGAGACTTCTTAGATATTTGTTGGTTAGACTTACTTATATTTTTTTACAAATATGCGTAAAATTCTTACTCTTTTTAAATTTATTTTATGAATTTACAATTAATGCCAAGTTTGTCTGCTTCTTTCAAAAAATATTTGGCTAAGTTTTCATTATCTATTTCCAGAATTATTTGAATATCTTCCAAAAGGTTGTCGAAATTAGTTTTACCCTCTTTTAGATCTATTCCTAATATTTCTTTTTGCAGCTTTACAAACGAAACTCCCTTTATGCCTTCTCTCCAGCTTTCTAAAACTATTTTAGCCATAATTTTATAGATGAATAATAAGTTATGACTAAAATAAACTTTGCTGTGCAGAAGGACTTTCGTGCTCCAAAAGCCATTTTTTGCGCCATATTTCTCCTGCATAACCCGTAAGAGATCCGTTTGTACCAATAACCCGATGACACGGAACCACAATCCAAAGCGGATTTTTACCATTTGCCGATGCTACAGCCCGAATTGCTTTTACATCTCCAAGTTTTTTAGTCTGATCCATATAACTTACTGTTTTTCCATACGGAATTTCCAATAAGGCTTTCCAGACTTTCTGTTGAAATTCGGTTCCTTGTGGATTAAGTTTTATATCGAAATTGGTTCTTTTACCTTCAAAATATTCATTTAACTGGGAAACAGCTTGCTGCAGAACTTCAGGAATGGTTTGTGAAATTTCATTTGTTCCAACATCAGAAACAGAAATTACCGAAATACCATTTTCATCTCCAATGATTTTGGTGATTCCGAGTGGTGAATTGATATAAACTGTTTTCATGATTTTTCGTTTTAACCGCAAAGACCCAAAGTTCGCAAATATTTTTGAACGATATAAATTATTTAAGTTTAAGTGTTTTGCTTTACTTATATAAAATTCAATGTCTGGCTGAGCGAAGTCGAAGCCTTTTGTTTTCATAAGCCTTCGACTTCGCTCAGGATGACAATCGTGTTAGGAGATAATAAAACTTAAATAATTTATTATAGTTTAATAATCTTCCAGTCTAAATTTATAGTTTAAAACGGTTCCAATTTTATCGCTTGAAATAACCTTTTTAATATTCGATTTTTCGGGACTGAATTGTGGTAAAGGCAGCTTTTGTTCCGCTGCTTTTTGAGTGTAATAATCTTCTCTGGTTGGATGAAATGGCGCAACAGCATTAAAAGCGTCATTCCATTTAGATTGGTCTATGATTTCTTCAATGATGCTGATACAATCGTTTTGATGAATCAGGTTTACGGGAGCATCTGCATTTGCCAAGTTTTCTTTTCCTGACAAGGAAGTCACAGGATGACGATCTTCTCCAATTAATCCGCCGAAACGCAGAATTGTGGTTTCGAAGTTTTGGTTTTTACGAAGCAGGTTTTCGGCTAAAAATAATTGTTTACCACTTTCTGTTTCAGGATTTGGATTTGTTTCTTCCGTAATCAAATCGTTTTGATCTCCGTAAACCGAAGTAGAGCTCACAAAAAGCACTTTTTTAACGGAGGAATTCTCAACAAACGGAATCAGGTTTTTGATTTTTTCGACAAAAACTTTCTTTTCAGAATCCGGATTGACAGCTCTCAGTTTTGGCGGAATATCAATAATCAGGATTTCGCTTTCCGCTAAAAAAGCATTGATGCTTTCAGAGATACTTTCGCTTTCAAGCGCAACTAAAAACGGATTTATCCCTGCGCCTTTTAAAATCGGAAGTTTGTTTTCGGAAGTAGTGGATCCATTTACTGAATTTCCTTTTTCGATTAGTCTTTTTGCCAGCGGTAAGCCCAACCAGCCACAGCCCAGTATGCTTATTTTTGTCATTTTTTAAGATTCAAAATAGAAAGGTTTTTTTCTCTCTCGCAGATTCGGCAGATTTAGCAGATTGATTTTAAAATAATCTGCGAAAAATCAGCTTTAAATCTTTTTAAATCAGCTTGAAAAAAAAATACAAGATTAATATTTTACAAAGTTAAAGTAAATCGGACTTTTTCTTTTCCTTTTGCACCAATTCTGTTGTAAAATTTAATGGCCCTTGTATTGAATTCCGGTGTTTGCCACTGCATATTGATGCAGTTATTTTTGATTCCGATTTCTTTTAGTTTTTCGATTAAAACTTCGCCAATTCCAAAACTTCTTACTTCTTCTTCCAGAAATAAACAATCCATATACAAAAAAGAAGAAGCATCCCAGGTTGAAAAATCAAAAGTAAAGGATGCGTAACCCACAATTGTTTCTTTCGTGGCAACAACTAAGCAAAATAATTTTGGATAATCATTAAATAATTCTTTTTTTAAGCCTTCTTCTTTTCCTTCCGGATCATAATCAGCTTGCTCAAATTCGGCATGTTTTTGACAGAGAACAACTAGTTTTGACAAATCAGCTATTTCGCAGTTTCTTATTGAATATTCCATTGCAGATTGATTTCAGTTTGTATAAAGCTGATGAAATGATTGAAATAGTCCGGATAATTTTCATTCGCTCTAGTAGCGATAAAGTGTTTTCTCTTTAAACCATTTTTACCAACTTTAATCGCTTTGATCGGGCTGGATTGTAAATGCGGCTGAACTGCCCATTTTGCCATTGACATTACACCCATATCCGCCTTTACCATTTCCAGAGACGCTTCTGTCAAAGGCATGGGAGTTATTTTCTTCGGACTCACTTTGGCCGGAGCCAAAAGAAACTGATGAATGGTAACGGTTTCCATCGGAAGTGAATGAATAATGAGATGTTCATTGATAAAATCTTCTGCAACGACATACTTTTTATCTGCCCAGGCATGATTTTCAGAAACGACCATCATGACTTCGTCCTGAAACAGTTCTGTGTATTTGATAGTATTGTCTTTAACCGGATCACTTATAATAGCAATATCAATGGTGTTGTCTAAAAGTTTCTGCAATGGAATATGAGTGGCCTCTATCACAATTTTCAGTTCCACATTGGGATACAAAAGATGAAACTGTTTCAAAACCGACGGAAGCCAGTGATAGCTCGAAAAACATTCAGTACTGATTCTAATTTCGCCATATTCTCCAAAAACCATTTGTTTGATTTGGCTTTCGGTTTCTGACAGTTTGTTCAGAATTTCATTGGCGAGATTGTAGATTTTTTCGCCCGCTTTGGTCAAAACCAGTTTTTTGTTGGTTCGAAGAAAAATGGCAGTTCCTAATTGATATTCTGCTTCCTTGAGCTGATGACTCAAAGCCGATTGTGTTAGGTGAAGTTTGTCAATCGCTTTAGTAATGCTTCCTTCTTCGACAATTGCTTTTATCAATTTTAAGTGACGTATTTCCATTTCTCAGTGATTAATACACAAAGAAACAAAATTTTAGACTGGCTTTTGTATGAAAAAAAGTAATGTTCTGCATGAATTCTTTTCGTTTTTATGAGAGGTAAAACCATCCTAATTTTGAAAAAATAAACTTTAAAACATTAAATATGGAAGCACAGATTAAACATTACGAAAACAAGCTGGCCTTTGAAATGGATCCGTCAGACTTATTTGAAGCCCTGAACGATGGAGAAAACATAATTGTAATAGATGCCCGAAAAGCTTTTGGCTACGAAGAGGAACATATTCCAAACGCGCTTAATATTCCACACCGCGAAATGAATTTAGAAACCACACAGCATTTAGATAAAGATGTTTTGTATGTTACCTATTGTGCCGGAATTGGGTGTAATGCCTCAACAAAAGGAGCTCTAAATATGACCAGACTAGGATTTAAGGTAAAAGAATTAATTGGCGGACTGGAATGGTGGAAAATCGATGGTTATGCAACCGAAGGCGAAAAGGGAGTGAAGGAAGGATTGAAGGTTGAATGTGCGTGTTAAATATAAAAGGCAGACTTTTCATTAAGTCTGCCTTTTGAAATTGTTCTGAACGATTTAAGATAAATATTTATTCTATTTTAATATCGTTCTTCTCAGCAACTTTTTTGAATAGATCTTCTTTGTTTTCGCTTTTCATTTTCTGATAAATAGCGCCAATAATTTGTTCTGTGTCTTTTGTGTAGTCAGATTTGCCAATAGTATAAATACGATGTGCTTTAAAAATATTGTCTAAAGCTTTTTCAGAATCATTGAGGGTAAGGTAATTTTTTCCTGCTCCAAAAAAGCCTTCTGCATTATTAGGGTCAGACTTTATCAGTTTTTCATAATAAGTAATAGCTGTTTTATAATCTGTTTTTAAACTGTAAACAACGCCAATATTTACTAAAGCAAAATCACCTTCAGGGTAAATTTCGAGTGATTTTTTATAATATTTGATCGCATTGTCATAATCCTTTAATTGTCTGTAACACATCGCAATGTCGTCCAAAGCCAAAACAAATTTTGAATCTTTTTTTAGAGCCATTTGGAAAGATTCAATCGCCAGTTCATATTTTTGGTCACGCATAAAATCTTTAGCAATAATATAAGAGTTTTGCGCTTGTTCGTTTTTTGAGTCAGTATAAAAGGGGCTTGGATTACTTATTACTGGTTTAGTCGTAATTTTACCGCAGGTTTTACTTAAAATTTCAGCTGTTTTTTTAAAAAGACTCTGAATTCCTTCAACCGTATTTATGGATTCTCTAACCTTTGTGTCTTTGTCAGCCATAACAATCTCAGTCATGGATTCACTTACACAGCTTGTGTAAATTTCGTCAGTTATTTCAGCCTTTTTGCTTAGACAGTCGCATGTCAGTTTAGCTATTTTTTCTTCAGTCGTTTGAGAAAATCCGTTATGGAAACTTACAGAAATTACAAAAACCCAAAATAATTTTTTCATAAATACGGTTTGAATGATTATTGATTTATGACTTCTTTTTTAACTTTCATTACCGGTGTCAGACTGTCTGTTTTTACTGTAGTACTATCAATTACCGGAGTAGTTTCTATTGGTTTTACCGACGCTGTATGTCTTTTAATTTTTTGCTGAATCAAAACAGCATCATTCAAAACAAAAGGTGTTGGCATCATCCAGTTGCTTCTTGGTTTGATATTAAACAGCGGATTGGTCATTAAATCGAATGAACTTTCGATCAAATCCATATCAAAAACAGAAGATTTATTAATAACGAATTCCATCACAAGAGGTTCGTTACCCACAACATAGTAGCATAAAATTTTGCTGTCCTGTCTCTCTAAACGATTTCCTTTTTGTCCGGAAGTCGAAACGCCATTGGCTTTAAAATTATAAAAAGACATTTTTGGATTTGCATAAATATCGTAGCGATTGACTTTACGGTTTGGCGTAATTTTTATTTTCAAATATCTTTTGCTTCCAATAACACTGTCTCTTAGAAAGGAAATGGTTGGTTTTGGAACTTCTATTTTAGGAGCAATGGCGCTATATGTAAAAGCAGAATTGTACTTGCTTGCTATTGGCAGACCATTTAAACCAACCGCTTTTTGATTCATATTTCCCAGATATGTTTTAGTCCATTCATCCAGATTGGTATCATAAGTTGTCCAGACGGCAGAATCTGTTTCGGCATTATAAACGTATAATAAACTGTTTGATTTTGCCTTTCCAGGTTCATAATCTGAGTGATAGCCTGCATAAACAAAAAAGCTGATTGATATGATAAAGAAAAGTATCGTCCAGGCACCTTTTCTATAAAATGATCCAAATAGCGGGAGCAATAATCCGAAAAGTAAAACCGTAAGAACTGAACTTCCGTAAAGTATTTTTAAACCTAAACCAATTGGAAACATGATGATAAACGGTGCTACAATTGCTAATGCAGGAATGCTGAACAACAAGTTTAGGCCTATGCTGTAATGTTGGGTAAGGACAAAAACTCCCAATAAAAAAATTCCAAAATAAACAGGAATAATCAGGAATCCTGCTCCCGTTAATTGATTGGCTAAAACGATATTGATGATAATCCATAGCAATAATGACGCTACGAAATGATTCATCGTAATTTTTGCTTCAGAAAAATGATGGTAAAAAGCAAAACAAATGGCAATGCTAAGTGTTACAAAGGCGCCAATGTAAGCATGGCCATTATAGGTAAAACCATTTAGCAGATCAGTGTATTGCGGATAAATTTGCAGGACGATTTTCCAGCCTAAAAAAGTGACCAAACCAGCAATAATCATGGAACCTAGCAAAGGAACAAAACCTTTAAAAATTTCCCTGAATGAAATAACGTGTTTTACTTTTCCGATAAAGATAAATAAAACCAGTAATCCTAAAGCAATGATGCTCATTGGGAAAACCCATGAAAAAGGATAATTTATGAAGAATCCGAACGGAACACTAAAATAAACATTGTCCTGTGTGGTGTGAGTAGAGTTTAAATCAATATTAGAGAAGTATTTTAATAAAGGCATCAAATAAGATCCCTGATGTGTTAACGTGGTTTTGTTTAAATGCTGAATATCATCTTGCTGGGTGTGATAATTATAATGACCATCAATAAAAGCAAAATTGAAACCCTGAATGTTTCCCTGTTCTCTAAAAACAGTTAAATCGGTGTCATTTGGAAGCATTTTGTAAATACTGTACATCAGCGAGTTTGAAACCGGATATTTTGCTTTGGCATTCGAAAATTCTTTTACAAGAGCCTGATTTCCTTTATTGGTTTCCATCAGCATATAGCTTGGTCCGGACGAACCTCTTGCTTCAAAATTTAAAACCAGTCCAACCTCTTTAGCCCACGGATGCTGATTCACAAACAGGGCAGCACCGTTTAAACCCAGTTCTTCAGCATCTGAAAAAAGGATAATAATATCATTTTTGTGTTTTTCGTTGGCGTATAAAAAGGCTCGCACACCTTCAAGAATTGTGGCAACTCCCGAGGCATCATCACTTGCGCCTTTAGAAAAAGAATGCGGGGCACTGTCATAATGTGAAAGCAACAACAGGGCTTTTGAACTATCAGTTCCTTTTATACGTGCCAGAATATTTTTGGATTTTACCAAAAGACCCTTGTCATTCAGCGTAAAGCCTTCCTGAATCGAGGTTTCGAGACCAATTCTGTTTAATTCAAGTTTAAGGTAATTAGCAACTAACTCATGATTGGTAGAGCCAACAAAATGGGGCTTTTGGGCTATAATCTGAACCTGGTTGAGTGCTCGTTCTGTTGAGAATTCGGCAAGAGCTTCTTCGTCTTTAGAAATATACTGGGGCATCATTGAGGCATAGATGATGGCCAGAATTCCTAAGACCCCTAAGAAAGCCAGAATTGAAGTAGGATTTTTTTTCATATTGTGGTATTAAATTTCTTTTTTTACGAGCATAAAATAATCATTGTCCAAAGACCGATATCCCTGATCGTACAGAAAATAGTAGGTATTCCCTGTTTTGGTCTGCAAGATATTGGTAAAGAAATCAAAATCAAAACCTTTATTGAGCATTTTATCACGTGTTGCTTTTGATTTTCCTTCCGAATTTAATTCAGACAAAATACGATAATTTTTACGCAGTTTGTTGTTTACATTGCGCATAAAATTTGTGCTGTCTTTATTTATTTTATTGTTGTAGGCATTACGGCAGCTGTCTGAGCAAAACTTTTTATCTTCCCGGCCTACAATTTTTTCGGAGCATTCGAGGCATGTTTTCATGAATCAATTTTCTTTATTTCATATAAGTCTGTTCTTCTGTCTTTCAGCGTATGTACACTTCCATGCTCATGCAGTTCTTTTAGTAAATTCAAATCAACATCAACAATAAGTGTCATTTCGGTGTTTGGAGTGGCTTCGGCTTTGATACCATTGCTCGGAAAAGCAAAATCCGAAGGCGTAAAAACGGCTGCCTGCGCATATTGAATATCCATATTATTTACTTTCGGAAGATTCCCCACGCAACCAGCAATAGCAACATAACATTCATTTTCTATTGCACGCGCCTGTGAACAGTGTTTAACACGTGTATAGCCATTTTGTGTATCGGTTAAAAAGGGTACAAAAAGAATGTTCATTCCTTCATCTGCCAGTAATCTTGGGAGTTCCGGGAATTCGACATCATAACAAATCAAGATTCCTATTTTACCGCAATCGGTATCAAAGGTTTTAAATTGGGATCCGCCTTTCATTCCCCAGTGTACCACTTCGTTTGGTGTGATGTGAATTTTGGTATACATTTCGGAAGTTCCGTCTCTTTTGCATAAAAAACCAACGTTGTATAAATTGCCATTATCTAAATACGGCATACTTCCGGTTATAATATTGATGTTGTAAGAAATAGCAAACTCCTGAAAACGTTTCCTGATAGGATCAGAATATCGGGCAAGTTCTCGAATTGCATTGGCTTCAGATAAATGATTGTAATCGGCCATTAAAGGAGCAATGAAAAGTTCCGGGAAAAGGGCAAAATCGCTTCCATAGCCGGAAACTACATCAATAAAAAACTCTGATTGCTCAAAAAATTCTTCCAGATTATTCAATTGACGCATTTGCCATTGTACAAGTCCAAGGCGAATAACACTTTTTTCGAGATTAATCAGTTTGGGACTTTCATCATAATATACATTGTTCCATTCCAGAAGAACGGCAAATTCTTTCGATTCCTCATCTCCTTCCAGATAATTTTTGATAATTCGCAAAACGTGAAAGTCGTTACTTAGCTGAAATGAAAGCACAGGATCGTGTAATTCCTTGTGCTTTACTTTGTCGATGTAGTTTTTTGGCGTCATCTTTTTAGAATGCTGCGCATAATTTGGAATTCTGCCTGCAAAAACAATTGCTTTTAGGTTCAATTGTTCGCATAATTCTTTTCGGGCATCATACAAACGTCTTCCTAAACGAAGTCCGCGATAATTTGGATGGATAAAAACATCTATTCCGTATAAGATTTCTCCGTTTGGATTGTGAGTCGAGAAAGAGTAATCACCAATAATTTGTTTGTAGTTGTGTTTTTTGTCTACTAATTTTTCATTAAGAATTAATGATAATGCAGATCCCACTACTTTTCCATCAACTAAGATAACCAGCTGACCTTCGGGAAATATAGAAAGTAGTTTTTCGATTTCATCAGCTTCCCAATATGAATTGGCCATTTCAGGATAGGATTCCACCATTGAATTCTTTAACTGTTTATAGTCATCAAATTCTAAATTCCGTAATTCTACCTTATTAATTTGAGTCTGCATGTGGTGTATTTCTCTCAAATATAGTAAAATATTTCCATTTACAAACGGTTACAAACAGTTACAACCGAAAGTAAATAGTTTGCTACCGACTAATCTTTGAAACCCGTCACATCTTTGCACTGTTGAATTTGACGAACGAATTCGATTTTATATAACCCTTAAAAATAGTATACGCCATGAAAAACAAAGTACAATTAATCGGTAATGTAGGTAATGATCCTGAAATCAAAACATTAGACAGCGGAAGAAAATTAGCGCATTTAAGTATTGCTACTAATGATAAATACACCAATGATAAAGGTGAAAAAGTAGAGCAAACGGAATGGCATCGTGTTACTGCCTGGGGTAAAACTGCCGAAATTATCGAAAAATATGTTGTAAAAGGAAAAGAAATCGCCGTTGAAGGAAAACTAACCCACAGAAGTTACGATGATAAAAACGGAGAGAAACGCTACGTTACAGAAGTTGTTGTAAACGAAATTTTATTGCTTAGCAAGTAATGTTTTTATTTGTTGGTTAAACCTGACAGGCTTTAAAACCTGTCGGGTTTTTTTATTTTCATTAAAGATAATCCTTCGACAAGGAGCTTCGACTCAGCTTAGCCTGAAAACTTTAATTCTAATCATAAAATATATAATTATAAAATCGAAGCGCCGTTGATATCGCTAGTGAGTATTTCGCTCATATAATCAAAAAAAGGCCTCATGTTCTGCATGGTTTCCAAAGCCTGTTCTAAAAACTGCGGACTCAAAACTTCATCATCTGTAAAACGTTTAATAATCAAAAACTGTTTAAAGCGTAATAAATCAATCGCTTTATGATTGATGTCAAAACCTTTTGGCGCTGTTTTGAGCTGTTCTCCCTGTAAAGTTCCAAAAGTATTTCTAAAAGCTTTTGAATTTAGTATTTTTTGAAATGATTCAGAATCATGGTCAAATTCGGTTCGGATGCGTTTTAAATCTGCAGCATTCGGTCCCCAAAAGCCGCCGGCAAAAAAACTGTTTCCTTTTTCAAGATGAAAATAATAACCACCACGTCTTGCCGCTGTTGCGCGTGTATAACTGCCTCCCCAAAAAGTTTTAAACGGAGTTTTGTCTTTAGAAAAACGAATATCGCGATAAATTCGGTACACGCTTTTTTTGCCTGAACTTGTTTCCAGAACATCTGTTTTAGAAAGTTCGTGAAGTAAAGCCTCTGCAAAAGTTTCAATATAGTTTAACTCGATTAAATATTCTTGTTTATGCGCTTCGAACCAGGGTTTATTGTTGTTTTCTTTAAGCTGCTGCAAAAAATCAAGAGCAGATTGTGGAATTATGATTTGTTTTTCCATATAAATTTAAGTCTTTAAAAAATCAGAAGTTGACTGCAATTTAAAACTAAAAAACCCACCGGAAAAATTGGGTGGGTTTTGTCTATATCGTTAAGCAGTCTTTTTGAATAAATCAAACATAGGACAGCGTGAGCAACGTTTCTTTTCACTTTTTTTGTATTTCTCACAGCAAGAAGATTTACAGTTTTCAATCTTCTTAATTTTATCAAGGATATCTTTGTTTTTCTTTTTCTTTTTATCCTTTTTCTTGTCTTTGTCTTTTTCTTTCTTGCTCAATTTTCCTCTGTATTAAAAACAGTGACAAATATAAACAGAAAATATTATTTTTATATATTCTAAATAAACTTTAACTTTTTTATTTTGGATTAATTGCAATTGAGCTTGTAACGGTTAACTGCTGAATATCACGATCGAACAGGTAAAGTCCGCCTTTGTCTTCACCAATTAAGTTGATTTTGTCCAGAATAGATTTAGCTGTAGCTTCTTCCTCGATTTGTTCAGAAACATACCATTGTAAGAAATTATGTGTAGCATAATCTTTCTCTTCAAAAGTAATGTGTACTAGCTCATTGATCGATTGCGAAACAAAAAGTTCGTGATTATAAAGCTCCTCAAACATTTCTTTAAAAGTAGAATAGGAAATTCTGGGTGCTTTTAAATCTGTAATCTGAGCATGTCCGCCACGTTCGTTTACATACTTTACTAATTTAAGCATGTGTGCACGCTCTTCGTCTGACTGGGTGTACATAAACTGAGCGATTCCTTCTAATCCATGTACTTCAGCCCAACAAGCCATTGAAAGATAAGTTTGCGAAGATTCTGCCTCTATACGGATTTGTTTGTTTAAAGCCGTTTCAATATTTTTTGATAACATAATAGATGTCTTTTTTGTAAAGTTAAAAAAAATAATTCAAACCATTTTTTGGATATCGGAAAAAACATAAGAACATTTTGATTAATTCTTAGTCGATTTAAGGTTATAAAAAGAAATAGGCTGTGAGAAAATAGCTTTATTAATGATTGAATTTTTTTCTTCATAATAAAACCCGTCTGTAAATTTCCGCATGATGTATTGTTTTGAAGCTATATCATAATAGCTCAAAATGTAATAATCTTTTAGTTTAAGAATATTTTGCAGCGAAATATTTTTATTGATACTTAAATAATAAAAAACATTATCAATAGCCAAAGGTTCTGATTGTTTGTTTTTTACAAATTCTAAATCCGAATTAAGCATAGCATCAAAATAAGCCATTTTACTTGAATATTCTGAGTAGCCTCCAAAGTCATTATCAAAAAAATCTGCCAGTAAATTGCTCTGTATGTTATCAAAACCTGAAATCTGATATTCTACAAATCCGCCAAAAGATATTGATGTATTTTTCTTGTTTTTAAAAACTGTTATTCCCGCATTTAATGTTGAAAGCTGTTTTAAAAACTTCTCAGTAGTTTTTATCTCCTGAGGATTTTTATCGTTTATCTGTAAAAAGAAGGGTGAATTTTTAAAATTAACGGAGTCTTTTTTTGAGACAGAGAGGCTTTTAAGTGTTTTGCCTGAATCAAAATCTTTGATTTCAAACAAAAGTTCTTCTTTGCCTGCCTTGATTTGCAGTAATTTGTTTTCGTAAAAAAAAGAGTTGGAAGTTTTTGATGGTGTTTTAGAGACAGGCTGATTGAAATTTTTCTCGGTAACATCTACAGTGATAGTATTTAGATCTAAAACATGGGTCTTTTTTAAACTGTAATCGAATGTCAAAAAAATATGATCGCCTGATACATACATTTTGGTTTTTTTAATCGTTTTATCTAAGGTATTAAAACTATCAGGATCTATTTTTTCAATTGGGTAATATCGGATAACGGTATTGAAAGCCAAATTTTGCTCTTTATCATTCTGAAACAGGATTCCTGACACATCAAACATTTTCACTTCGGCCTTTCCATTATTAAATTCATAGAGTAACAGATGCTGCCTATTTGTTTCCTTACACAGCATATAAAAATTATTGTTTTTTTGGTAAGTCGTTATTACATTTTCGTTGTTTGGTGACAAATCAAAATTTAAAGCTTTTGAAGTTTTTGTTTCCAGATAATATTTAATAATTCGGATGTTTCTTAAATTATTTGTTGCCCAATAAAGCAGAGGATTTCCGTCATCCCCAATACTATGACCAATTAAAGACCTGTCTTTTTCCATTTTTATAGAATCGGTAAATTGATTTTTGAGAAAAAGAGATTTATTGTATTTTAAGATATTAATGTATTTATCATCTGCTGCAAAAACATAAATGTCATTAGTTTTTACATCTTCAATATTGAGTATCTGACCATTTTCTAAAGGCCTGTTTAGGTTTAATGAAAAAGAATTTAATACTGTCTGGCTGAATGAGACAGCATTATAAAAGACGCATAAAATAAGGAATAGTTTTTTCATATCTTTTTACGCTCAAATATTGTTCCGTTTTTTATCTTCTTATTGATTCATAAGCTCTTGAAAAAAATCTGTAAACCGACCTACATGCAATCCATCCATCAATCCGTGATGAACATGTACAGACATAGGCATCGATTTTTTCCCGTTTTCTAAGGTAATCATTTTTCCAAAAGAAATTTTAGGACAGCTATCCGGATAAGTGTAACTGCGTGCGTGAGAAAGTGAAGTGAAATTTATCCACGGAATCGCCGAAAAGTGAATCAGATTATCATCATCAAACGATCTTGTAAAAAGTCCGGGAGTGTTTTGGATACGCTCAATTTCTGTATAAGCATTTTTTTCAAAAATTCTGAAAGCCGGATTGTATTCTATTAATGAAAAGCCGAAAGTACCGTCTTTGCGGCCAATTGTTGCAGAAACATCTACACGATCATTAATGTAAATTTGATTTTCAGAAATGCGATATTTAAAATTCTCAATTGAATTTACCGCAATCAATGTTTTATGAAGATAAAAGATAAAAAAAGAAGTCTTTAGGTTTTTAGCAGTTTGATAGGCTATTGTACAATCAATCTTGACAGTAACACCAAAAAAAGGTTCTTCCATTTTACTGAAATGCTCAAAATGCTCTTTTCTATTCCAGTTTTCTAAATCTAAAAGGGTTTTCATTATAATAAATTATGGACAACTTCTGTTATTTTTTCGAACGAACTAAAATGTTCGTGTTCAACTTTATGATTGATTTTTTCATGTTCCCAGGTTGTGTGAAACGGAATATGAACGGCATAACCGCCAATTCCTAAAACAGGCAATACATCTGATTTTAACGAATTTCCGATCATCAAAAATTCATGCGCCTGAATATCTAAACGGCCTAATAATTTTTGATAATCAATTTCCTGTTTGTCTGACATGACTTCAATATGGTGAAAATAATGTCCCAAACCGGAGCGATGCAATTTACTGTGCTGATCTTTTAAGTCGCCTTTTGTAGCTACGACCAGTTTGTATTTTCCATGTAATGACTGAAGGGTTTCTTCGATTCCGTCAAGCAGTTCGATTGGTTTTTCGAGCAATTCTTTTCCGTATTGAATGATTTTTTCAATGACTTCAACCGGAATGGTATTATTCGAAATATTCATTGCTGCTTCGATCATCGATAAAATATATCCTTTGATTCCGTAACCGTATAAAGGAAGATTCTCAATTTCGATTTTAAATAGCTCCTGAGAAATTCCCTGATGTGAAAGATAATCTTCCATTAAGGCACAAAATTTATTTTCGGTTTCCTGAAAGTAAGGTTCGTTTACAAATAAAGTATCATCGGCATCAAATGCGATTACTTTTAAGTTGGGTATTTTGTTTTTATGTAACATGGTATATTTTGTTTCAAGTTTGAAGTTTTCTTTGTTTCAGGTTTTTTTGCTACGAATTACACGAATTTCCTCTAATTTGCAGAACAAATTAAAATAATTTTAAAAAATCTGTTCAATGTGTCGAATCTGCGTGAAACCTTTAATCAGTCTTAGAAGAAAGCTTTTTTAACGAAATAGTCTTATCGTAAAAAGTAATCCGGATTCCGAAAAGCAAAATGATTCCGCCAATAACCATTTGTAAAGTTATTTTTTCTTCTAAAAACAACCAAGCTAATATTGAAGTAATTACAGCCTGACTTAATAAACTTAAAGAAACCCTCGTAGCACGCATGTGCTGGGTTGCATAACTTACCGAAAGCCACGCACACAATTGACAAATTACCGCCTGCAATATTAATATAAACCAGCCTGTATCTGAAAATCCGGTAAAAGGTTCGTTTAGTAAATAACTAAGTATCCCTAAAT
The DNA here is from genome assembly GCF_000735715.2 of Flavobacterium chungangense LMG 26729. NCBI lineage: Bacteria > Pseudomonadati > Bacteroidota > Flavobacteriia > Flavobacteriales > Flavobacteriaceae > Flavobacterium > Flavobacterium chungangense. Next base: position 64,348 of record NZ_JASY01000012.1, on the reverse strand, counting down.
AAATACTGGAAGCGAATAAACTAATGGTCATAAACGATAAAACATCCACCTTTGAAAGAACATTTTTGCTGATCAAAAGATAAATTGAATATAAAATACCGGATAAAACAGCAAACAGAAATGCCTGATTGAAATTCAATTCCACAAAAAAGGCAAAGCCAACCAAAGTCACCATTCCGAATAAGGATACCAATGTTCCAATCCAAAAGTTAGTAGCAGGTTTTGATTTCAGGAATAAAAAAGAACCAATTCCTACCCAAACCGGAGACAGATTGGTCAGTAACGAAGCCTGAGTAGCACTCGAGTCCTGAATGGCGATATTCCAAACGGCAACATCTGAAGCAAACAGAATACCGCAAAGTGCAGCTAAAAGAGTAAATTTTAATGTTGGCAGTTTAAAGTTTTTGCTCAAAAGCACATAAGGCAAAAGTAATGTCACCGCAAAAAACATTCTGTAAAATGCCGAAATTAATCCTGGCGTTAATTTTAGTTTTACCAAGATAGGGAAGATGGAAATACAAAGTATGCCGCAGATTAAGGCTAATCTTGGTTTGGTGAGTTTCATTTTTGGTTTTATTAAGCGAAAATGCAAAATTAGCATTTTGAAAGCGTTCTTTCAGAAAAAAACTCCCAATTCATAAAATCGGGAGTTTTGTATTAATCTTCAAATTTTCTAATAATGTATTCTTTTGTTTTATTATCGTAATATCCCAGATAGTAAGCATCTAATTTGAATAATGTTTGTGCTGAAATAGTATTATTTTTATCAAAAAAAGTACTGATTTTATCAGATGCCAATGGCACTAATTTTCCTTTAATACGATTTCCTGCAGTATCAAACAATCCTTCTGTTTTAACGACTCTTCTGTTAGAACTGGAATCGAAATCTTCCATTGATGTACTAAATACAATATCTTCAGTAAGCCCAAATTGATTTATTGTAGTTTGATCGGCTGATTGTTTTAACTCTGATACACCTCCGAAAGTAATGAATGTGTTTAGACCCGTCTGATAACAGGAAAGTCCAAGAAATAAATTGTTTGATTTAAGAATAAACAGCGGACTGCTTGCTAAAGTTCTTTTAGCTCTTAAACTGCCACCCTGTTCATGAAATTCTGAATTTTTAAAGGCAATTGGTTTCGTTGAATTGGCAAAATATTCTTTTAGAATGTTATCCTCTAAATCTTTTATAGTGAAATAAATGATTCCTGATGAGCTTTTTAGCTGATATAGTTTATTGTCAAAATAAAAGGAATTTGAATTTAAAAATTTTCGATCGCCAACTAAATATTGTTTTTTTATCATCTTTTCGGTAGCAGTAAAACTTTGTAAATCAATTAAAATCAACTGAGTAAAATCGATGTTGGTATCAAGGGTGATTACAAGTTGTTTATTGTTGAAATAGCATTTTCTTTTTTTGGCAGCATCTATTAATGATGTTTGATTTTCAACAGTGATTTTTTGTAAAGAGAAAGGTGCTTCAAAAGGCAATAAACTTTCGGAAAAGGCGGTATATAGATCTGATTTTTTATAGTCTGATGTGAAAAAGTGAAATCCTTCTGTGGTAATTATTTTCTCTGTATAATTGCCTTCGCTGTCAAAAATATACAGTTTGAAGATATCACTGTTTTTTAAAACTGTCAGAATGTAAAAGTTTTCGTCCTGACTGAATTTTTGTATAACTTTTTCGTTTTTTAAAACCAGTTTGTATTCCTTGGTTATGGTTTCACGACTATTAGTATTAAACAATTGGGCAAAAATGGCTTCATAATTAGTAGACGACCAAAATAATCGTGTGTTGCCATTGCTTTTATTATAACCAATTATATTAGTGTAAGTTTTAAGATTTGGCCTTTTAGCAGAGATACTGTCTGCAATTTGCATCTTTTCATTCAGATTAATTGCTTTTATTTTTAGTGAGTCTCTTACAAACAATGTAACTGTTTTTTTTTCAGGGTTAGTAATTTGAAAAACAGTACTACTTTTTTTTAGTTCCAGAGGTATTGAATTTACAATTTCCTGTGCGAAACCGGATATATTTATGAGAAGTAAAAGGCTCAAACAAATTGTTTTTTTCATGATTTGTTTTTTTTAGTTAATTAATTTATGGATATCGTTTTTTTTCTAAAAACAATAAGTCAGATATTTAAAATCAAAAAGCGTGAATCAATTAAAAACTTAACCGATTCACGCAATTTATAGAAGTCATAAACTTAGTTTACCGTCTCCCCATTTGGAGCATCAGCATCTGGATTTATAAAAACCAGTTTACCTTCGGCATTTGTTGTCATCAGGATCATTCCCTGGCTTTCAACTCCACGTAATGCTCTTGGTGCCAGATTAGCTAATACAGAAACACGTTTCCCGATTATTTCTTCAGGAGAAAAACTCTCTGCAATTCCCGAAACAATGGTACGAACGTCGATTCCGGTGTCTACCTTTAAAACTAAAAGTTTGTTTGCTTTTGGCATTTTTTCGGCTTCCAGAATAGTTCCTACACGAATATCCATTTTAGCGAAATCTTCAAACTGAATCAAATCTTTTTGAGGTTCCGGCTGTTTGCTTTCAGCAAGATTAGCTGTTTTTGTAGCTTCCAATTTATCTATTTGTTTTTGTATTTCTTCATCTTCAATTTTTGCGAATAATAATTCTGCTTCGCCAATTTGGTGTCCTTCAGGAATTAATTCTGAATTTTCAGCAACATCATTCCATTTCAGTTTTCCTTGGTTTTTTAGAATATTTGACAATTTATAAGCAGTAAAGGGTAAAAACGGTTCAGCCAAAACGCTCAACGCCGCAGCAATTTGAAGTGCTACATACATTTGTGTTTTTACACGCTCCGGATTGTCTTTCATTACTTTCCAAGGCTCTTCATCGGCAAGATATTTATTTCCTAAACGGGCAACATTCATCAATTCGCCTAAAGCTTCACGGAATCTGTAACGCTCTACCGAACTTGAAATCACAGCCGGATACGCTTTTAATTCGGCTAAAGTATTCTCGTCAACTTCAGATAATTCATTTGGAGTTGGAACAAATCCGTCGTAATATTTGTTGGTTAAAACCACAACACGATTAATAAAGTTCCCGAAAATAGCAACCAGTTCATTGTTATTTCTCGCCTGAAAATCTTTCCATGTAAAATCATTATCTTTAGTTTCAGGAGCATTTGAGGTTAAGGCATAGCGCAAAACATCCTGTTTTTCCGGAAATTCTTCTAAATATTCGTGCAACCAAACTGCCCAGTTTTTTGAAGTCGAAAGTTTGTTTCCTTCTAAATTCAAAAACTCATTTGCAGGAACATTGTCCGGTAAAATATAGCTTCCTTCGGCTTTTAGCATTGCCGGGAAAATGATACAGTGAAAAACAATATTGTCTTTCCCGATAAAGTGAACCAGTTTCGTGTCTTCATCTTTCCAGTACGGTTCCCAATCTTTTCCTTCACGGGCAGCCCATTCTTTTGTTGATGAAATATAGCCAATTGGCGCATCAAACCAAACGTAAAGTTTTTTTCCTTCGGCACCTTCAACCGGAACATCAATTCCCCAGTCAAGATCACGTGTTACTGCACGGGGTTCTAATCCTCCATCGATCCATGATTTTACTTGTCCGTAAACATTCGATTTCCAGTCATTTTTGTGACCTTTTATAATCCATTCGTTTAGGAAATCAGTATATCGGTCCAAAGGTAAAAACCAGTGTTTGGTCGATTTCAAAATTGGAGTTTCACCTGTAATCGTTGATTTTGGATTGATCAAATCGGTAGCATTCAAAGTCGATCCGCATTTTTCGCACTGATCGCCGTAAGCTTCAGGGTTGTCACATTTTGGACATGTACCTACAACAAAGCGATCTGCCAAAAACTGATCTGCTTTTGCATCGTACAATTGCTCCGTCACTTCTTCAATAAAATCGCCTTTATCATACAATGTTCTAAAGAATTCCTGAGCGGTATCATGGTGAATTTTAGCCGAAGTTCTGGAGTAATTATCAAACGAAATTCCAAAATCAGCAAACGATTTTCTAATAATCCCGTCATATTTATCAATAACTTCCTGTGGCGTAACTCCTTCTTTTTTTGCTTTCATCGAAATGGCAACACCGTGTTCATCGCTTCCGCAAATAAATGCAACGTCTTTTCCCTGCAAACGCAGGTATCTCGAATAGATATCTGCAGGCACGTAAACCCCCGCCAAATGCCCAATGTGGATTGGTCCATTGGTATAAGGCAATGCTGCTGTGATCGTATATCTTTTAGGATTCTGTGTCATTATATGAATTTTAGAGTGCAAAAATAAGCAATAGAATTGAGATTTTGTTATTTCGCGGAGATTCACAAAGAAAAGTACAGAGATTCGCTAAGATTTTGTGGATTTTCTCTCGTAAGTAGCAAAGTTTTTTGTTTCATGCAGATTAAGCAGATTTTCTTAATTTTTTAAACTAAAAATTAAACTTTGCGAATCTTTGCGGTATAACCTCATAAAATAGAACCAGTTTAAACTAACACGACAAGTAAAATCTTCAAAATATATTTCGCAATCTTTGCTATCCAAAAAAACAACAAAAACAAATTTTATGAGCAAGACAAAACTAATTATCAATAAAAACGGATCAATCAAAATTGAAGGAGATTTTGAAATTATGGATCCGGAAGGAACAGTTTACGGATTACAAGGAAGAGCAGCATTAGGGCTTTGCCGTTGCGGATTATCTGCAAACAAACCTTTTTGCGATGGCGGTCACAGAAACAACTTCGAACATGATTCTGTTGCATTTGATTTACCGCCTATGAAAACGAATTAAGAAATTGTATTTTTGAACGATAAAAAAGCTGCACTTTAAATGCAGCTTTTTTTATGATTCGTGTTCTTTGACTATAAATTCAAGTACGTCTTTAAAGTATTCATTCAAATTTCCGAAAGGATGTTCACCTGGATACCAATTAGCAAATTTCCAGTATTTCCATTCTTCGTTTTCTGATTCGGGAGGGATGAGTAAAAAATATTGTTCTTCTTCTATTCCTGCAATAAGAATGGCATTTTTTAATTCTGGTAAATAAGAATAAGCTTCAATTGTAAAGGGTTCAATATTTTTTAAGAAATCAATATTTGAGATATTTTCAAAACTTGGTTCTATATCATTTGGTGCAGAAAAACCATTAGTTATTTTTATAAACTCAATGTAATCCTTAGGTAATTTTATACCGAGTCTATTTTCAGTATTACTTATTTGTTTTTCAGTTGCAGGAATAGTTCCTAGCCAATTATTTTCAATTTGTTCTGATGTGAAATTGAAATCTTCATTTTTAATTGCTTTTTCAGAAATAGTAGTTAATAATTTTTCCATCATTATTTTTATATATAAAGCTCCCCCTTCATCGTAATAATCGAAGAACCACCCACTAAGATATCATTTTCCCTTATCATGACTTCAATAATAGAAGGCTGATTTAGTTTTACACCCTGCAAAATTTTATATTCAGTATTCAGTTTTGCCTGTTTTTTTGAAGTTAAAAAACCAATTAATGGACCGGCAGCTGTTCCCGTAGCAGGATCTTCATAAATTCCGATAACGGGATTGAAAAATCTGGCTTCGGCAATGTTGTCTTCCTTTTGATTTGAAATGGTAAAACAATAAAATCCTTCCGATTGGTATTCTCTTGAAATTTCAATTAGAAGCTTGTGATCAGGAACGATGCTGTTTAAAATTTGACTGTTTTTGATGGGCACCATAGTATGAGCGACTTCGGTTTTTACAATTGTTGGAACAAAATCATTACTATCTAAATCTTCAATTTTTAAACCAAGCGCCACAGCCAGTTTATAAGTAGGTATTTCCTTTTTGATAACAGCCAATTTTTGATGCATTTGTACAACAGGATATTGCGTAACCGAGTCAAAACTTACCGTTAATGAAATCGGAGATTTTTTCATTATAACAAATCGGTTGTTTTCTGATTGTTCGTCAAATATTGGCATTTTTTTAAGCAAAGCCCCGCAGACTGCACCCAGTAAATTATGTCCTGCACCGTCAATTTCGATGCCGGTTGGAGTAAACGAACGAACATTTAATGCCTTTTGTTCCTTTGAATAGTAGACGAAAGAAGTTTCGGAATAACCAAATTCTTTAGAAATATCCTGATACGTTTTCAGTGCTAAATTTCCGGTAGTAAAAACAACAGAGAGCGGATTTCCCTTATAACTTTCATTCGAGAATACGTCTAAAACATAATATTCTAATGCTTTTCTTTCTGTCATACTTTCCTTTTTTAGTGCTTGAAACCTTTTTAGAGGGAATAAAATTACGTTTTATTCTTGTATTTCAATTATAGCATTAACCTTCCATACGTTATTTTAGTATTACTTTATGATTAAAATTTGTTTTCTCTGTTACATAAGAGGCTTGCATTATTTTCTAATCATTTAATCCTTTTCCGTAAAGAATTTGTGGTGTACATTTTTCAATTCTTGCGACTCTGGTTTTGGATTGCTTTGGCGCAGAAAAATATAGCATATAGGCCCTTTGTCGTCCAGGTGTCAAAGCTTCGAAAGCGGTTTTCAGATTTGGGTTTTCATCTAATTTCTTTTGAAATTCTTCAGTAATTTTGAATTCTTCGGTTTTTTTAAAAGTAAATTTCAAACCTGCTTTTTCTACTTCAATAGCTTCATAAATATACGCTTTAAGAGTAGATTCCTGTTGAATGATTTCCTGTATATTGGTAAACCTGATCTGGCGAGCCAACTGTACATTGGCAGTTTGTTGTATCAGGATGTTGTCTGTATCTTTTAATAAAGCACCTTTGAAAAACAAAAGCGCGCAATATTCCTTAAAATCATGTATTAAAACAATATTGTTTTCCTGAAATGTATAACAAGGAACACCCCATTTTAATTCTTCGTATAGTTGACAATCGAGAACTATTGCTCTTAATTTCTCGGTTTCGTTTTGCCACTTTTCGTTTTTGCTAAAATAAAAATCAACTTTAGGATTCATTCTTTCTCAATTTAATTTTCTGTAAAAGTTTGATTATTTGCAAATGCTTTATTCAGTTTTTGAAATGGTGTATCGCATAAACATTTTTGTTCATATGTTTGATATTTCAAAATGCAGTTATAGTTATTTTTTCTTTTTAGATGTTGTTACAATTAGAACTCCGGCTTTTCCAAAATTGCCAAAAATATTGATGCCTTTTTGCCTGTCAATTGGTATAATTGTAAGAATTTCATTTTTCGATAATGGAAGTTTGTTTTTTTCTAAATCCTGAAAACGATAAGGAACACCATCAATCACAACAATAGGTTCGCTGGTAATGATTTTTTTTTCAGCCATTTTTGAAATAGTATCAGAAAGGTAAAGTTTCTCTTTTCCTTCATCTTGCAATTCGTATCTGTTTTGTGAATACACTGAAAATGATAAAAGTGAAATAATCGAAATAATAAAGGCTTTCATGGGGTTGGTTTATGGTTAATTAATTTGTGTATACTAAATTTAATGTAATCAACAATGCTGTTTTATTCAGGAGCTAAAATACGCTTTTATAGTAAAAAATATCTCACAATAATTATTTCTTTATATAAATAGGCGTCACTTTGAGAAGCAGATAGTCAGGTCTGGACAAACGTCCTAAGAATTTATTACAGTTTACGTTTCTTATATTTGCGGTCACATAAAGTTTTATACCATGGCTAAAGGACCCGAAAAAAATACTAAAAACAAGGCTTTGCATACCAAATTGTTAAATCGGAAAAATGCTAAGCTTCAGGAGGAAAAAAAAGAACGTGCATTGCGATTGAAAGCCTTAGTCGCAAAAATGAATGAAAAAAAGAGTAATAACAGTGATGTCCTATAAAACAATCCTAAAACAAAAATAAAAATGGAGGAATTCGGAAGAATAATAATTTCAGAAACAGCAATAAACAGCGAATATCCTCAGGATGTTGTTAATTCAAATATTTCGGTAATCAATTTAATGCGCGAAGAAAAAATCGATGATGATTTAATACATGAAGATGCTTTATTGAGTTATTATTTAGATTATTATACTTCAAAATATACCGAAGGTAATTTTGCAAAGTTTGTATATGATTCCGGATGGAATAAAGAACTGAACGAATTGATTGAAGAAGGTTTGACCATAATTGGCGCCGAAAAGCATTTAGCGTTATTTCAGGAGCAAAGCAGGAAACTGCGTTTACAAAGCAATATCAAACTTGGTAAATTTTTAAAGGGAAAATTAGACGGACCAAATCCGTTTCGGGATCTTTTAAATAATGATTTGTTTTTTGAACTGGAGGAGAATATAACCGTATTAAATGCTGCATTCCTCAAATCACATCCTGATACCGAAGTACTTTCTGTAGATGATATGTTTGAGGTTTTGGAGAAATTTGTTGGGCATGAGATTAAGAGAGCATAAAACAGGAAACAAAGGTTCAGCGTTTAAAGTTTTTTTCAAAGTCTGAAATAAAAAACTTTAAAATTCTGTCTTTTCTAAATTTGTTAATTTTTTAAAAAATCTCTGCAAATTTTTGTATATCTATGTAAAATGATTTCAAATTTTTGATTTTATTTAAAAAGCTTATTAAGAATATTTTATATTTGAAAGCCCCAATACTAAAATCAAAACCAATGAAAATCAAAACCTACTTAATTCTCATCGGCACTTTTTTATTTTTAAGCTCCTGCGAAAAAAACAAAAAACAAGCCATCGAAGAAAATAACACTGCATTAGCCTTACACGCTCAGCCTGAAAATGTGAAACAAAAAGTTATTGAAAAACTTATTTTTAAAGATAATGATGCTATAATAGTGTCTGAAGAACTGGATTTGGCTCTTTTGAAAAAAGTAACCACAAATTTAAACATAAGGTATGCTGATTTAAAAATCAATGAAACAACTTCTATAAGTTACAACGATAAAATCGCCTTTTTTGTAATTACTTATTTTGTTAAAACAGAAGAATCCGAAAAAGAAAATACAGGAGAGGATGACCCGGGAGATTTTTTTGAAAGAAAATATCTTTTTGTTAATAAAGCTGATGGAAAAATCATTGATCAGGAAACAGATTTTAATTTGAGTTATAATGAAAATGAAGGAATGAAGTTTTCGAAAACATATATTCTTAATAATCTGTTTCAGCTCAACCAAAATACAACAGCAGTTGCATTTTATACAGAAGAAAGCTCAGGAAGTCGTGTTGCTTTATATTCTCAGCAAAAATTTACGATAATTGCATTGGTAAATAATAAAATTAAAAAACTTTTATACGAATACCCAATTAGAAAAACGCAGGGAGATTCTAATGACAGAGGCTCTTTTGAATTGGAAACTTTAGAGACAGGTTTGATAATTTCTGATACAGAAACAAATGGTTTTTTGGATTTAATTGTTTCAAAAAACTTTTTATATGAAGTTGCAGTTGAAGAAGATCCGGAAAATGGAACAAAAGAACAAAGTAATATTAAAGTTAAAAAAGAATCTGAAAGGATAAAGTATAACGGAAAGACTTATGAGTTTAAAAAAGATGACAGATACAGATTTCTGGATAATTAAAACTGTAAGTTCAAAACGATAACCTATAAATTATGTATAAAAAAATAGTATTTGCCTTTATGCTTTTCCCTGCCTTGTTATTGGCTCAGGGTTACGATAAATCTAATAGAGTTACCCGTTATTTTTATGATGATCAGGTACCTTCAATAGAGATTTGGTATGGTACGGATAACATTAAAGACAGCATTAAAACATATTATCCAAACGGAAATTTGAACGAGGTTTTTTATCATGATGAAAAGGGCAGGAAAAATTCGAATTGTTTTCAATATAACAGACAAGGGGAGAAACTCGTTACCTGGAATTTTTTGCACGGAAAACTGCTCAGCAGAATCGATCATAAACTGCCTTTTAATAAAGATAGTGAAGAGGCAACAGAAAAAATGCTCAAATCACTTACAGAACTGAATCTAAAAACGAATTATAACCCGACAAATATCAAAGATATTTCAACAAGGGGCTATCTAAGGGCCCGCCTTGGAAATAAAACTTTAGCGCTCGAGGATTTAAAAAGAGCCGAATTTCTGATAAATAAAAAACCTAAAGATACTACTAAAGTGGTTTCAGAATCTATAAAGGCAAGCAGAGAAAAATTCAAAAGCTCCCTTTATGATGTACTGGCAAATACCTATATGAGCCTTGAAATGGAAAATCCTGCATTTCAGTATTTTTACAAAGCAATGATTTGTGCTCCGTATGATTATCGAATTTTATACAATTTTGCTAATTATTTACAACTAAGAAAATCCAATGATCTGGCACGATATTATTTAGAAAAAATTATAAAAGAAAAGCCGGAACATGGTCATGCCAGATGGGGGATTGCTAAATTATATTCGGATTTAGGAGAGTATGATAAGGCAATGGAAAATATTGAAATTGCTTTTAAGAAAGAAAAAACAATAATAGATCATTCATCAGATTACGGTGGAAGGGATTTAAAAACAACAAGAGGTTTGCTTTACCATAAATTAGGAGAATCTGAAAAAGGGATTAAAGATCTCAAAGAAGCTTTGGAAATGGATAAAAACAATTCCTATGCAATGAAAAATCTTGGAATTATTTATTTGGAACAGAATAAATATAACGAAGCATGTCAGTTATTTACAAAAGCAAAAGAGCTGAATTATACCTTAATGTTTGATGAAAATGATTTGGATCTACTATTAGAAAGCGCCTGCAATAATATTCAGCGCGAAACAGTTCAAAAACAAGCAGCGTATGTTTTTCCTAATCCTGCAGTTTCTGTGATTTCAATTGAGAATTTCAATTCTAAAAACTTTGATTATTCATTCTTTGATTTCGAATCTAATCCAATCCTGAACGGAAAAAGTACAAATGGATCAATTGATGTTTCAGGCTTACCTTCAGGATTTTATATTCTTAAAATTTCAAACAGAGAATCTTCAGAAACATTTAAAGTGATTAAGGAATAACATTTTCTAAAATCGGACTTAACTAAAATGGATTTTACAATTGAAAAAATAGGTAATACCGAGTATAAAAACATACAAAAGCGTTATCAGCAAATTAACCGTATGAAAAAATAAAAAAGCTGTTTTTTCGTCTTTGGGAAAATTCATTTTGATCTTCTTTAATAAAAAACCTGACAAATCTCTGTCTAACCTTGGTAAAACTTTGCGAAACAACCTTTATAATGCATTTTTCCCTTAAAAGTTTGTCGTAATCTTAGGAAACATTTCCTTAAATTTGCTTCCGTTATAAAAAATACAATAGTTATAAAAACCAAGCTATGTTACAAATCGCATTTATTAGAGAAAATCAGGAGAAAGTAATCAAGGCTTTAGCAAAACGAAATATCGATGCTAAAAGCGTTGTTGAAGAGGTGGTGCAATTAGACGAAAATCGTCGCGCAACACAGGCAGAATTAGACAATACTTTAGCTGAATCTAATAAATTATCCAAGGATATTGGTGAATTAATGAAAGCGGGAGAGAAATCAAAAGCCGCAATCTTAAAAGAGAAAACAGTTTCACTAAAAGAAAAAAGTAAAGAATTAGGTGAAAAAGCAGAAGCTTTAGCTACCGAATTAACGAATAAATTATATACATTACCTAATCTTCCTGCTGATATTGTTCCGGAAGGGAAAACGCCCGAAGAAAATCTAAATGTTTTTGAAGAAGGTGATATTCCGGTTTTACATGAAGGCGCACAACCTCACTGGGAATTGGTGAAAAAATACGATATCATCGATTTTGAATTGGGTGTAAAAATTACTGGTGCAGGTTTTCCGGTTTACAAAGGAAAAGGTGCCCGTTTACAGCGTGCTTTAATCAATTATTTTTTAGATAAAAATACGGCTGCAGGTTACAACGAAGTTCAGGTGCCTCATTTGGTAAACGAAGCTTCAGGTTACGGAACAGGACAACTACCGGACAAAGAAGGACAAATGTATCATTCAACGATTGATGATTTATACTTGATTCCAACGGCTGAGGTTCCGGTTACAAATTTGTTCCGCGACGTACTTTTGACAGAAACGGAATTACCTGTTTTATATACAGCTTACACCCCATGTTTCCGTCGTGAGGCAGGTTCTTATGGAGCGCATGTACGCGGATTAAATCGTTTGCACCAATTTGATAAAGTTGAAATTGTACGCGTTGAACATCCTGATAAGTCTTACGAAGCACTTGACGGAATGGTAGAACATGTAAAAAATATTTTAAAAGAGTTAAAATTACCATACAGAATTTTACGTTTGTGTGGCGGTGATATGGGTTTCACTTCGGCTTTGACATATGATTTCGAAGTATTTTCTACCGCACAAGATCGCTGGTTAGAGATTAGCTCTGTATCTAACTTTGAGACTTTCCAGGCAAATCGTTTGAAATTACGTTTCAAAGATAAAGACGGAAAAAACCAATTGGCTCATACGCTTAATGGAAGTTCATTAGCTTTACCAAGAGTTTTGGCCGGTATTTTAGAAAATTACCAAACTCCGGAAGGAATTGTAATCCCTGAAGTTTTACGTCCTTACTGCGGATTTGATATTATAAATTAATTATATAGTAATTAGCTAAACCTAACAGGTTTCCAAAACCTGTTAGGTTTTCTTTTTTACAATAAACAATGGAAAAATGAGTGGAATATTAAACTGGAATGTCGATCCTGTTATTTTTTGGATAACAGATACTTTTCCTCTAAAATATTATGGAGCATTTTTTGCTGCCGGACTCCTGCTTGGTTTTTATATTGTTAGAAATATTTATAAAAAAGAAAATGTATCTTTAGAAAGTCTGGATAGTTTGCTGATTTATGTTATTGTTGGTACAGTACTTGGAGCCAGGCTTGGACATTGTTTTTTTTATGAACTGTCTTATTTTATTCAACATCCGATAGAAATACTTTTGCCAATTCAAAAAGTTAAAGGTTCTTATGAATTTGTTGGTTTTCAGGGTTTGGCAAGTCACGGTGGAACTATTGGCGTTTTAATTGCGATACTGTTATACTGCAAAAAACACAAAGTACAACTGCTGTGGATCTTAGACAGAATGGCCGTTGCCGTTCCCATTACAGCTGCTTTTATCAGGTTTGGTAATTTCATGAATTCAGAAATTTACGGGAAACCAACTAATGGAAAGTGGGGAGTAATATTTCAAAGAGATGATTTGATTCCCAGACATCCAACGCAGTTATATGAGGCATTCTCGTATTTGTTTATTTTTGGTTTCTTGTTTTTTATGTTCCGATCACAAAAAATAAAAGAACGAGAGGGACTGATTTTTGGTTTTTTCCTGACTTTATTGTTTCTGGCTCGTTTTATAATTGAATTCTTCAAAGAAAATCAGGAAGTTTTTGAAAACAATATGCCAATTAATATGGGACAGATTTTAAGCATTCCCTTTATTTTAATTGGATTAACTTTGATAATCTGGAAATCAAAGCAAAAAAGGAATACATTGAAATTTGATAATGCTTAAAGTTAGCTTCTAAAAACCGAAATATGAAAAACATCTGTATCTATATCGTTTTGTTGTGGTCTACTTTTGTATTCTCCCAAAATGAGCAGCTCGCTCAATATTATTATGATAAAGGTGATTTCGAAAAAGCAAAGATCAGTTATGAAGAGCTTTTAAAAAGTGTACCATCCAATACACAGTATTTTTTAAGAACAGTTGAATGTTATCAACAGCTGCAGCAATTTGCCAATGCTGATAAAGCCATTCAGGAAAGGTATAATAGATATAAACAGGGTGTTTTTTTAGTCGAATTAGGATATAATTTTCAATTACAGAAAAACGAATCTAAAGCTAAGAATTATTATGATCAGGCTATCGAAAAAATAAAAACGAATCCGAATGATGTTTACGGAGTTGCGAATTCTTTCGAGAAAAAAGTATTGCTTGAATATGCCTTGAAATCCTACCAAACTGCAATGCAGGTGCAGCCCAATTACAATTTTAATTTCCAGATTGGAATGTTGTACGGGCAATTAGGCAAAACCGATTTAATGATCGATCTTTTACTGACAGAATCATTTCAAAATCCACAAAATTCAAATCTGATACAGGCACAATTATCCCGTTTTATGAACGGTGAAAATGATAATACGGCTTTTAAAGATGCTATGCGTAAGGCTCTAATTCTGAAAACACAACAAAATCAGGATGTATTTTGGAACCATTATCTAAGTTGGTTTTATGTACAGCAGAAAGAATTTGGAAAAGCTTTTATTCAGGAAAAAGCCATTTATAAACGTGAACCGGAATCGTTGACAAGTATAGTTAATCTAAGTCAGTTTGCACTGAATGAAAATGATACTGAAACGGCTACTGAAATTTTGAATTTTATTTTACAGAATACCAAAGATTTAAATTTACTGATTCAGACCAATGCTAATTTGATGCAAATTAAAATTGATAAGGCGCAGGAAAAGGATTACCCGGGCATCACTATCGAATTGGAACATTTGCTTGCAACTTACGGAATAACTCCTTTTACCTTATCTTTGCAAATAATTCAGGGGCATTTCCTGGCTTTTAATTTAAAAAAGACAGAAGAAGGCAAGGCAGTTGTGAAAAAAGCCTTAGAGCTTAATTTGAATGAGTATCAGAAAGCAGATGCCAAAATGGAATTGGGTGATATTTTACTTTTGGAAGAAAAATACAATCAGGCATTGATTTATTATTCCCAAATTCAATTGGATTTGAAGAATGATGTGATGTCTCATGAAGCAAGTTTAAAAGCAGCAAAAGCAAGTTATTTTAAAACAGATTTTGAATGGGCTTTAAAGCAATTCAAGGAATTAAAGTCGGCCAATACACAATTAATTGCAAATGATGCCCTGGAATATTTTTTGCTGATCAATGACAACACAGTTGCTGATTCGACACAAACGGCTTTGAAGCAATTTGCAAAAGGTGATTTTTTAATTTATCAGAATAAACAACAAGAGGCAATTATACAGTTTCAGAATATTTTGAAGTCTTTCAAGGGACAGGAAATTGAAGCTGTAACAATGTTGCGTTTAGGTAAAATATATGAAAGCCTGAAAGATTATAATTCGGCTTTAAGCCAATACCAGCAAATCATTGACCATCATAGCGACGGAATTTATGTAGATGAAGCGCTGTTTTTTTCGGCAGAAATTTACAACGATGAATTAAAAGATACAGAAAAAGCAAAACCTTTGTATGAAAAGGTGATTTTTAATCATCAGGATAGTATTTACTTTGTTGATGCCAGAAAAAAATACCGCGAGTTAAGAGGAGACAAGAATTTATAAAAATAGATTTTTGGATTATTAGAAAGTTAGATCATTAGATGTCTAACAATCTAAGATGTCTAACAATCTAATAATCTAAGAAAAAAAATGATTATTTACAACGTTACCACCAATATACACGAAAGCGTTCATGACCAATGGTTAAAATGGATGCAGGAAAAACATATACCGGAAATTCTGGCTACAAACAAGTTTTCTTCAGCACGAATCGTAAAAGTTTTGATTGAAGAAGACATGGGGGGAATTACATATTCTGTTCAGTATTTTACAGACAGCAAAGCAACTTTAGAGAAATATTATCTTGAAGATGCACCAAAATTTCGTCAGGAAGCCCAGGAATTGTTTGCCGATAAAATGCTTTCTTTCAGAACCGAATTAGAAGTGATCTCGGAACATTAAAATAGATAGTTAGATTTTTAAACTTCTTAGACAGTTAGAACCTTTTTCTAAAAATCTAAGAAGTCTAACGATCTAATAAGTCTAACAATCTAAAAGAAATAATGGAAAAAGTAAAAGCCAAAAAACATTTAGGACAACACTTCCTGAAAGACGAAAGTATCGCAAAAGCAATTGCTGATACTCTGAGTTTACAGGGGTACGATGAGGTTTTAGAAATAGGGCCGGGAATGGGTGTGCTGACTAAATATTTGCTTGACAAACCAATTAACACACACGTAATCGAGATTGATACGGAATCTGTAGTGTATTTGGGTGAAAATTATCCAAAATTAAAAGACAAGATTATCTCTCAGGATTTCCTGAAATACAATATTAATGAGGTTTACGAAAACAAGCAATTTGCCATTATCGGAAACTTCCCTTATAATATTTCGACACAGATCGTTTTTAGGACTTTAGAATTTAAACATCAGATTCCGGAATTTTCGGGGATGTTTCAAAAAGAAGTTGCTGAGCGAATCTGCGAGAAAAAGGGCTCTAAAGCTTACGGAATCTTGTCCGTTTTAGCACAGGCTTTCTATGATACTGAGTATCTGTTCACTGTTGACGAAAATGTTTTTATTCCTCCGCCCAAGGTAAAATCGGGTGTGATGAAAATGACCCGAAAGGAAGATTATAGCCTTCCTTGTGGTGAGAAGTTGTTCTTTACGGTAGTGAAAACTGCTTTTCAGCAAAGACGAAAAACATTACGTAACAGTTTGAAAACATTAAATTTAACTGATAATTTGCGATTAGACACTATCTTTGATAAACGTCCCGAGCAACTAAGTGTAGATGAATTTATTGAACTGACTCAAAAGATAGAAGCCGATGGAGTTCAAAGTTAGCAAAGAATTAATACATCAATTAGAAGAGCACATTGTTCACAAAAACGACAAAGAACTTGAAGTTTTACTTAACGATCTGCACCATGCCGATATTGCCGAAATCCTCGATGAACTGGATTTTGACGAGGCAACCTATATTTTTAAGGTTTTAGATAGTGATAAAACCGCAGAAATTCTTCTTGAACTGGAAGATGATTTGCGGGAGAATATCTTAAGCCGACTTTCGCCAAAAGAGATTGCAGAAGAGCTTGATGAGCTCGAAACTAATGATGCGGCAGATATTATTGCCGAACTTTCGCAGGAAATTAAAGCCGAAGTAATCTCGGAGTTAATTGATGTTGAACACGCAAAAGACATTGTTGATTTATTGCGTTACGACGAAAACTCGGCCGGAGGTTTGATGGGAAAGGAGCTGGTAAAAGTCAATGAGAATTGGAATGTACTGACTTGTGTGAAAGAAATGCGTATTCAGGCCGAAAATGTGTCCAGAGTACATTCAATTTATGTGGTTGATGATGAAAATCGCTTAAAAGGAAGATTATCACTTAAAGATTTATTGACAACTTCAACCAAAACCCAGATTGGAGATATTTATATTCGAAAATTAAATTTTGTAAACGTAGATACTGAAGATGTTGAGGTAGCACGTATCATGCAAAAATACGATTTGGAAGCTATTCCGGTTGTAGATGAATTGGGTCGTCTTGTTGGTAGAATTACAATTGATGATATCGTAGACGTAATCAAGGACGAAGCTGATAAAGATTACCAGTTAGCGGCGGGTATTACACAGGACGTTGAATCAAATGACAGTGTTTTAGAATTAACAAAAGCACGTTTACCCTGGCTTTTAATTGGAATGGTAATCGAAATAGTAGCTTCTTTTGTTTTAAAAGGAAATGAAGAAACATTTCAAACCTATTCAACCTTAATTATTTTTGTGCCTTTGCTTTCGGCAACAGCAGGAAACATAGGCGTTCAGGCTTCAGCAATCGTAGTTCAGGGGCTTGCAAACGGAACGTTGAAAGAATTTAGCCGTGGTTATTTTACCAAAGAAATTACGGTTTCGATGATTTCAGGAAGTATTATTTCATTGCTTTTACTTGGATATCATTCCATTATGTATCAACAGTACTTAGTAGGTCTGGCAATTTCAATTTCGATGATTGTAGTGATTTTATTTGCTGCAACTTTGGGAACTTTGGTGCCGCTTTTCCTTCATAAAAATAAAATAGATCCCGCTATTGCAACGGGTCCGTTTATCACAACAACCAATGATGTTTTTGGGATTATGCTCTATTTTGGAGTTGCCAAACTGATTCTTGGATTTTAAGTTTTGCAACAAATTAATAGATTGGAGTGATTTAAGATCTTTAAAATCTGTGTAATTTGGGGCTTGAAAAATACGCTATTAATCAGCAATAAATAAGCATGAAAGTACATATTATAGGGGGAGGAAATCTAGGGGTTTCTGTTGCCGTGGGGATTGCAAAATTTTCAAAAAATAACCAGGTTACCGTTACTAGAAGAAACACTGCGAGTATTCAGTATTTAACAGAATTAGGAATTACCGTTTCATCTGATAACAAGCATAATATCCAAGAAGCCGATGTAGTAATTCTGACTATAAAACCGTATCAGGTGGATACTGTTCTGGCAGAGATTTTACCGGTTGTTCAGGGAAAAACCATTGCATCTGCAGTAAGCGGTTTGTCTTTGGAAATGCTTCAGTCAAAAACGAATAATGAATATCCGGTAGTGAGAATCATGCCGAATATTGCTGCACAATTTGGAGAATCAGCTACTTGTATTTCTTTTCCTGAAAAAGACAGAGAGAAGGCTTTGCCAATCGTAGATTTGTTTCAGGATTTAGGGACTGCTCCGGTTATTGACGAAAAACTAATGGACGCTGCAACTGTTTTAGGTGCTTGTGGAACCGCTTATGCTTTAAGATATATTCGTGCTTCGATGCAGGCCGGTATCGAAATTGGATTTGATTCTCAGACAGCTTTGGCAATTGCGGCACAAACTGTAAAAGGAGCAGCAAAAATGTTGTTGGAAGAGAAAGTGCATCCGGAACAGTTAATCGACCGTGTAACAACTCCTCAGGGCTGTACAATTGTAGGTTTAAATGAAATGGAACACAATGGTTTCAGTTCATCTTTAATAAAAGGAATTAAAACTTCTTTGAAACAAATCAAGGGATAGTTTTTAAAAGAAATTCCAATATAAAAAATTCCAAATATCAATTATTATTGAGTTTGGAATTTTTTGCTTTTAGAGTTTAATATTGTGTTTTTGAACAATAATCTATTAGGAAAGTAAGATTTTCTTGATTGAGAACATCTTTAAACATTGTTCGATGATAATCTATTCCTAAGTTTTCAATTTTGTTACTGTCGATTCTGTGATTTTTTATGAGCATCCATTTTACAAAAACTAAAGAATCAATATTACGAAGTGCTGGTCCAGTACTCTTGGCATCTAGTTTGTGGCAGGCAGCACAATTGGAGTTAAAAATCTCTTTTCCTTTGTATCGGCTTCCTGTTAATTCAAAAGATTGAGTTCCACAAAAAGGAACGGGAATTTGACAATTCAGATCAGGACTTGTGGAATTATATTTTATTTGATAAAGTATTACCCCTACCAGTAATATTATAAGAGATAGTGATACAGTAAGGATTTGTCTGGTTCTTTTCATTTTTCTCAATTACAAGTTCTGGTTTTTATTAGTACAGGCATAAATTGCAGGAATGTGTCGAAAAATTAAATGGATTTCATATTAAGCTCTTTTCTTTGATAAAATAAACTTCAAATAAACAAATCCGAAAATACCCGAAATCACAGAAGCAATCAGAATCGCAATTTTAGAAAAAACAATGATTTCAGGATCTTTAAAGGCTAAAACAGTAATAAAGATTGACATCGTAAAACCAATTCCGCCAAGCATTCCGGCACCTAATATGTGGGACCATTTTAACTTTTTTGGTAAAACACAAAAACCGGCGTTTACTCCAATAAAGGAAAAAAGTAAAATTCCTAAAGGTTTCCCGACAACTAATCCTAAAACAATTCCGAATGTGTTTGTATGGTTTAAACCTTCATGCCAATCAGATTCTATGGTGATGCATGTATTTGCAATAGCAAATAATGGCAAAATCAGAAACGCTACAGGTTTGTGTAAAAAGTGCTGTAGTTTATAGGATGATGATTTTTTACCGCCATCTCCAAACGGAATTACAAATGCTAATATAACCCCGGTAATGGTTGCGTGAACTCCTGAAGTCAGCATGAAATACCACATCGCAGTTCCGCCAATTAAATATGGAATCAGGTTATGAATTTTCATTCTGTTCAAAACAAATAAAAGTCCCCAGATTCCTAAGGCAATAGCAAGATTTATAAAAGCAATTGAAGACGTATAAAAAATAGCAATTACGATAATAGCACCTAAATCATCAATAACTGCCAATGCTGTTAGAAATACTTTTAGTGATACTGGGACTTTATTTCCTAATAGGGATAAAATTCCAATAGCAAATGCAATATCAGTTGCCATTGGTATTCCGGCTCCTTTTTGAGTAGCAGTTCCGTAGTTAAGTGCTAAAAATAATGCTGCTGGGACCAACATTCCTCCTAATGCAGCGATCATTGGTAAAGATGCATTTTTGATACTTGACAATTCACCATGATAAATTTCCCGCTCCAGTTCTAATCCAATCAGTAAAAAGAAAATGGTCATCAAACCATCATTAATCCAGTGATTGATAGAGTGTCCACCCCAATTTTTCCCCCACAGTGCAATATAATCTGTCTGAAATGATGAATTGGCCAGTGTAAGCGAAAGAATAGTAACAAAAAGTAATAAGAGTCCTCCCGATTTTTCGTTTTCAAAAAAAGCTTTAAATGTTTTGGTCAATTTCATTTGAGATGAGTTGTATTGCAGTAAGGAGTTGTTTTCAAAGTTAAAAAAAATAGGTCAATAAAAACCTGCGTTTATCAGTTTGAAACAATCTCAATTAAAAAATAAAGAATAAACTGTATTTTTGTTTTATCTAAATTTAAAAATAATGAGCATAAAAATTCTACATATCGATAGCAATCATCCCACTCTCTGGAAGCAATTAGAAGAGGCCGGTTTTGAAAATCATTCTGATTTTGCATCTTCAAAAGAAGAGATTGAAGCCAAAATTCAGGATTATAACGGAATCATAATCCGAAGCCGTTTTAAAATTGACAAACAATTTATCGATAAAGCTGTTAACCTTCAGTTTATTGCCAGGGTAGGAGCAGGACTAGAAAGTATTGATTGCGATTACGCATTAGATAAGGATATTCATTTGATTGCTGCTCCTGAAGGTAATTGCAACGCTGTTGCAGAACATACTTTAGGGATGATTTTGTCACTTTTTAATAAACTAAATCAGGCAGACAGCGAAATCCGATCTGGTGCATGGAATCGTGAAAGTAACCGCGGATATGAACTAGACGGAAAAACAGTCGGAATTATTGGATATGGTAATATGGGGAAAGCCTTTGCTAAAAAGCTCCGTGGTTTTGATGTAGAGGTATTGTGTTATGATATTGTGGATAACATGGGAGATGAAAATGCAAAACAGGTTTCATTACAGGAATTACAGAAAAAAACAGATGTTTTGAGTCTGCATATTCCATGGACACCGGACACAGACAAAATGATCGATCTGAATTTTATTAATGCATTTGCAAAGCCGTTCTGGATTATTAATACATCTCGTGGTAAAAATATAGTGACGGCAGATTTAGTTGAAGCCATGAAATCTGAAAAGGTTTTAGGAGCTGGTTTAGATGTATTGGAATATGAGAAATTATCTTTTGAGACCCTTTTTCAGGATAAAAATACTCCAGAAGCTTTTCAGTATCTCTTAGATGGTAAAAAAGTGATTCTGACTCCTCATATTGCCGGATGGACATTTGAAAGCCATGAACGTTTAGCCCAAGTAATTGTAGATAAAATAAAAGCTCTGTATGTAAAATAACAGGCCCGTTAAGTTTTAGGTTTTAATAACAGGTTTTTTCTGTAAAATATATTTTGCAGAATTAGTTTTTGAAGTTATTTTTTTTTAATATTGTTGCTAAATTTAACAAAATTTTAAATTAAGGAGGAACTGAAAATCCTAAAAAAGAGTAGGGACTAACTAATTAAATTATTAATTATGATTGAATGGTACAAAAAAGTAGTTTTTGAAAATTATGCAAATTTTAATGGAAGAGCAAGAAGAAAAGAATATTGGATGTTTTTTTTAATGCATATAATTATTGTCTTTGTATTAGCTTTTGTTGCCGGATTAATTTCACCAGCTTTAATGATAATAATAAATATTTATAGTTTAGCGGTTCTTGTTCCTATAATTGGGGTAGGTGTTAGGAGAATGCATGATGTAGGTAAAAGTGGATGGTTTATTCTTATCCCTATATATAGCTTAATATTGGCTTGTACAGAAGGAGATAAAGGGACTAATGAGTACGGACCAGATCCTAAAAATGATTTTAGTGAAATCAATGAAATTGGAAATATTGAAGCATAATTTTGTTAACTTATAGATATGGAAACTACAAAGCCAGAAGAATGGAATAATTCAAATCCTGAAATACCGGTATTTAAGGTTGACCCAATTATGGTATTAGTCTTCGGATTTTTAACTTGCGGATTATATTTGATTTACTGGAATATTAAAGTTGCAGAAGTTTTTAATACAGTGGCTAAAAGAGAAGTTATTTCTCAGCCAATTGCAATCTTTGCCGGATGTTGTATGCCTATAAATATTTACTTCTATTATTTAGCAGGTAAAGAGGCTTTGCCAAAAGTATACGAACAAACAGGTGAACTTCAAAAAGATCAATCAACTTTATTAATCCTTTTAGGTTTCTTTTTTCCTATAGCCGCAGCAATGATCGTACAAGGTGACATCAACAGATTGTATAAATAATAATAGAATAAAACGTAAAATTTACGGAATTATCGGTGCATTAATAACACTGATAGTTCCGTTTTTTTTAATGCTGCAAAACCATAATAATCATTTAGAATCGGATCAGTCTTTATGTCCTTTTAAAATGCTTACCGGATTTCCTTGTCCGGGTTGCGGTATAACTAAATCGTTGGTATACTTTTATCAGGGAGATATTTATAAAAGTATTAGCTATCATATTTTAGGCCCGTTTGTAATTCTTTTTTGCTGCCTGACAATTATTGTACTGACAGTAGAGATAATTAATAAAAAAGAATACTTTACCACTCTTTTGTACAATAAAAAATTAGCTTATAATCTGGCTTATTTTCTGGCTATTTATCACTTTGTAAGATTGATAGTTTTTATTGCAAACCATTCTTTTGATGCTATTTTGCATCAGTCTGTCTGGTTTTAAAACATAAAAAAATCCCAACCTTAGTTGGGATTTTTTTATGTTTTTCTTTATTAATTAATGTCCTCTTTCTCAGCTAATTTACGCTCCAGTTCAATCTGAAACTCTTCTATTACAGGTTTCATCGTGCTTTCAGGGATATCTGCAATCCTGATGTACATTAAACCATCGACGGCATTATTAAACAACGGATCAACATTAAAAGCTACTACTCGCGCATTTTGTTTGATATATTTTTTGATTAATACCGGTAAACGCAAGTTCCCTGGTTCCAGTTCATCAATAATTTTATCAAATTTGTTAAGGTCTGATTCTGCTTCATCAAAAATAAAATCTTTGTCAGCATCTTTCAGTTTCACCTTATAAGCCTTTTTCGGATGAATATACTGAGCGATATAAGGATCATAATAGTTTGACTTCATAAATTCAATCATCAGCGATTTTGAGAAGTCAGAGAACTGGTTACTGATGCTTACGCCACCCAATAAATATTTATGTTCAGGATAACGCAAAGTCGTATGAATAATTCCTTTCCATAGTAAGAACAATGGCATAGGTTTTTGTTGGTATTCTTTGACGATAAACGCACGACCCATTTCTATTGATTTATGCATCATATCATGCAACTCCGGTTCAAATCTAAAAAGATCGTTCAGGTAGAAGCCTTCAATTCCGTATTTTGGGTAAATTTCAGAGCCTAATCCCATACGGTAAGCACCCGCAATTTTTTTAGTATCCTCATCCCACAAAAACATATGATGGTAATACTGGTCAAACTGGTCTAGATCTATTGATTCATTGGTTCCTTCACCTACTTCACGAAAAGTAATTTCGCGTAAACGGCCAATTTCATGCAAAATATTCGGAATCGATTTTGCTCTTGCAAAAAAGACTTCGTAATTTTTACTTTGCAATAAACGACAGTCACTGTTTCGTAAAGCATCTACTTCAGCAATCATTTTTGCTTCATTTGCAGGAGTAGCAATTTTTTTAGGTGCTTTCGTAATTTTTAAATTAGCCGTATCCAGTAACTTATGATCTTTTTCAAAAGGATTGGCCAGCATATAGGTTTTCTTTCTTAAAAACTCAGAGTATTCTTCAAACGATTCAATTTCGTTTTGTTCGTTTACTGAAATTGGTTTGCCGATACGAACCTTAATAACCCGGTCTTTTTGAGTAAGCAATTCCGATGGTAATTTTGCAGTACGCAAAGTATCATCAATTTTAGAAAGCCAATAGAACAATCTGCTGTTTTTGGCATGAAAATAAATCGGGACAACCGGAACTTTTGCTTTTCTGATCAGTTTTAAAGCCCCTTCTTCCCAAGGTTTATCAACTACTAATTTACCGTCTTTATAAGTCGAAACTTCTCCGGCAGGGAAAATTCCCAATGGTTTTCCGTCACTTAAATGGCGTAAAGTTTCCTTGATTCCAACTACACTTGATTTAGCGTCCTTATGATTTTCAAAAGGATTAACCGGCATAATGTATTTTTTAAGCGGAACAATTCGGTGCAATAAAAAATTGGCAATAATCTTGAAATTTGGTTCTCTTTCGAGCATTAATTTCAAAAGCAAAATACCATCAATTCCTCCAAGCGGATGATTAGAAATGGTAATGTAAGCGCCATCTTTTGGTAATCGTTTTAAATCTTCTTCAGGAATTTCAAATTTGATTTCCATTTCATCTAAAATTCCATTCAAAAAAGGAACGTCTTCAAGATGTTTATTGTGGTCGTAAATTTTATTAAGGGTCGATATCTTAAGAACCTTCATAAGAATCCAGCCAGAAAAAGTACCAAAAACTCCGTACTTATCTACATTTATTGCCTTTGCAACTTCTTTTGCGGTAACTAAACCCATTTACTATTTTTAATTTATTAGAACAGCGAACAAAGATAACAAAAAACTCTACTTTTAGTGTTTGTTATGTAAACTTTCCGCATTTTTATTACTTTTGAAAATCTAAAAAAATCGAATGAAAATTATTTCTTATAATGTAAACGGAATACGTGCTGCTATTTCAAAAGGCTTTATCAACTGGCTTCAACAGGCTAATCCTGATGTAATTTGTCTTCAGGAAATTAAGGCTACTCAGGAGCAGATTCCCACAGAAGATATTACTGCTGCGGGTTATCCGTACCAATATTATTATCCGGCTACCAAAAAAGGATACAGCGGTGTAGCTATTTTATCTAAAACAGAACCTAATCAGGTTGTTTATGGAACCGGAATACACCATATGGATTTCGAAGGACGAAATCTTCGAGCTGATTTTGATGATGTATCTGTAATGAGTTTGTACCTTCCTTCAGGAACAAACATAGAAAGGTTAGACCATAAATTTATGTTTATGGATGATTTTCAAGTCTATGTAAATGAATTAAGGACTACAATCCCTAATATAATTATTTGTGGAGATTACAATATTTGCCACGAAGCAATCGATATTCATGATCCGGTCCGCAACAAAACAGTATCGGGATTTTTGCCTCAGGAACGTGCCTGGCTGGACGGATTTATGAAGTCCGGTTTTATCGACAGTTTCCGTCATTTCAACAAAGATCCGCATCATTATACGTGGTGGAGTTACCGCGCCGGAGCAAGAGGAAATAACAAAGGATGGCGTATCGATTACAATTTGGTAAGCGAACCTTTAGAGCACAGATTAAAGCGTGCCGTAATCCTTCCGGATGCCATACATTCAGACCATTGTCCGGTTTTAGTCGAAATCGAGTAATTTTGGTATTGTTATTGTTAGAAAAAGTTCAGTTTTAAGTCAAAATAATTGTCATGCTGAGAGGAGTCGAAGCTTTAAGATTAAAAGTAAGGAGCTAATTCCTGCTTTTCACTGCAATCTTTTTGTTTTTAAAGAAAAAACAAAAAGGATTTCCGTTTCAATCAGGGCTAGGACTTCACGGTAATAAGAATTTCAAGAAAGAATAATAACCTAATTTATTAAATACCATAAACAAAAATGATTAAAAAAGCCTCACTGGGATTGCTTGTTATAGCTCTTTCGACGTCTTGTGTTTCCAAAAAAATATACAACGATCTGGAAACTAAATATTCAGATTTAAAAAAAGAAAACCGTTCTATAGCTGATGAAAATGCAGATCTAAAAACTGCAAAAAACCAATTAGAATTAGATCGTGATAAATTAACCAAAGATTTAGCAACTACCAAAGATGATTTAGCCAAACAAAAAGCTGATTTAGCTGCTGCACAAAGCAAATACAAGGTTTTACAGGATTCGTACAATGCTCTTGAAAAGAACAGTAATGACGCTTTAGAGAAAAACATGAGTAAAAACCGTGATTTATTGGCTGAATTAGAAGCAAAATCAAAAAAATTAGCTGAAGAACAGGCTCGTTTGGATAAAACAGCAAGCCGTCTGAACGAACTTGAAGCTATGATTGCTGCAAAAGAAGAAGCTATGAGAAAGCTGAAAGAAACTTTGTCTAAAGCTTTGAATGGTTTCGAAGGAAAAGGACTTACAGTTGAACAGAAAAACGGAAAAGTATATGTTTCTATGGAAAACAAATTACTTTTCAATTCAGGAAGCTGGGCAGTAGGTTCTGAGGGTAGAAAAGCAGTTGTAGAGTTAGGAAAAGTATTGGGCGACAACCCGGATCTTTCTGTCTTAATTGAAGGACACACAGATGATGATCCTTACGCAGGTTCAGGACCAATTGCAAACAACTGGGATTTATCTACCAAAAGAGCTACTGCAATTGTGGCTATTTTGAGCGAAAATGCTAAAATCAACAAACAAAAATTAACAGCTGCAGGTCGTAGCGAATTCTCTCCTTTGGCAAGCAACGCAACTCCTGAAGGAAAAGCTAAAAATCGTAGAATCGAAATCATCTTAACACCAAGATTAGATGAAATCGCTGATATGTTAAACAGCATCAACTAAGCTGATTTTTATAACATTCAAAAGGCTCAGAGTTTTCAAACTTTGAGCCTTTTTTATTGACATGTTTTTATGATTTATGCTTTTTCAATCAAAATACTCACGGCATTTCCTCCAAAACCAACGGCATTAATCAGGACTTTTTTGATAGTTCTTGTTTGATTTTGCGTTTTTGCAAACGGAACATTGATAAATTTATCGTGCTGTATCATCAAAAGAGCCAATTCTAAACTCAAAATTCCTGAAGCTCCAAAAGTGTGGCCGATTTTCCATTTGTTGGTAGTCAGTAATGGTGTATTTGATCCAAATACTTTTTCAATGGCACGAAGTTCGGTTAAATCGCCTTTTATGGTTCCCGGAGCGTGCATAACGATTACGTCTACTTCTTTTATATCGGTTTCTTTTAAAGCCATTTTCATCGATTTCTGAAAACAGTCCGCTTCTGCAGAAATCGAAATATTATGTTCCAGGATTTCAGTTGCATAACCAACACTAGTCACATAAGCAATAGCATTTTCTTTTTCGCCGGCTTCCAGACAACAAACGCCGGCAGCTTCGCCCAAAATCATGGTGTTTTGCGTTTTCTCAAAATCAAATGCAAGATTGGGCCATGTCTCTTCGATTTGATTAATACGCGAATATATCTTTAAAGCCCGCATTTGAGCAATCGTAAAATCGGTTAAGGGAGCTTCACTTCCGCCAACTAAAAATTTATCTGCCATTCCTGATTTTAGCCATGCAACGCCATTTAGTATTGCATGAAGCGCTGTAGAACAGGTTATCGAATGCGAAATTTCAGGACCGGTGCTTTGTAAATCGTGGGCAATCCAGGAAGAGATATTTCCTAAAGTGGTTGTAGGTGAAGCGAGAGTCTGCGCTTTTCCGGTATCGATATATTCTTTATAATGCTTTTCGAATAAATCGGTTGCCCCGCGTGAAGAGCCTATGTTGATTCCGAATACATCTCCTGATTTCCAGCCTGCGTGTTCAACCGCTTTTCGTGAAGCTGCCAATGCAAACAAAACAGAATCATCCAGAAATTTATATTTAGGATCTGATTCACGGACTTCAGTAATAATTTGTTTGGATTCAGCTTCAAGTGCTGCTACAGAAGTTTCCTGATGATCTAAGAATTGCTGCGAAAAGCAATGCTGATCGTTTAGGTATTTTTTCCAGACTTCTTCAGGATTATTTCCTAATGGAGAAATAGACGAAAATGCTGTTATGGAGATTTTAGTATTCAATTTTTTTTATTTAACCGCAAAGTTCGCAAAAGTTTACGC
Organism: Flavobacterium chungangense LMG 26729; assembly: GCF_000735715.2. NCBI lineage: Bacteria > Pseudomonadati > Bacteroidota > Flavobacteriia > Flavobacteriales > Flavobacteriaceae > Flavobacterium > Flavobacterium chungangense. The sequence continues at coordinate 36,158 of NZ_JASY01000012.1, read as the reverse complement.
AAAGTTTGCAGGGTTTCAAATAAAAATTAAACCATATAAGTGATTTAAGTTAGTGTTTTACTTTTCTTATATACAATTGAATGTCTGGATGGGCAGAGTCGAAGCCTTTGTTTTCATAAGCCTTAGACTCTGCTCAGGATTACAGTCAGGTATGCGAGGCAAAGTTAAATGAACTTATATCACTTATATGCTTTTTAGTCGTTAGACCATTTCAATAGCTTCTTCAATAGTTTTGTAAACTTTTTGAAGCTGTTCGTCTGTCATGATATATGGAGGTAAAATATAAACAATGTTTCCAACAGGGCGTAAAATAACTCCTTTGTCAATAAAAAAATTATACAATTTGGTGCGCATGGAACCGTAATAGCTTTCCTCAGAATCGGATTTTATTTCAACGGCAAAAATAACGCCTAATGTTCTGGCTGTAATTACTTTTGGATGACTTTCGATTTTCTTTTGGAACTCTAAATGATTTTTATTGATTCTCTCAATATTAGTCTGCATTTCATCGGTTTGCAGTAAATCGATACTTGCCAAAGCTGCTGCACAACCTGTTGGATTTGCAGTAAAAGTATGGCCGTGAAATAATGCTTTATTAATATCATCGTCATAAAAAGCATCAAAAACCTCCTGGGTAAAAGTCGTAATTGCCATCGGAATTGTTCCGCCGGTTAAAGCTTTAGACAAACAAATCATGTCCGGATCTGCATCAACATAGTCCATTGCAAAGGTTTTTCCGGTTTTGCCAAAACCTGTCATTACTTCATCTGCAATGGTCAAAACGTTATTTTTTTTACAAATTGAAATCAGTTTTGCCAAAGCTTCAGGTTCATACATTACCATTCCTGCTGCTCCCTGAACCAAAGGTTCAAAAATAAACCCGGCACAATTATTTTGCTGAATTACATTTTCCAGTACCTCAAAACTCACTTGTTCCTGACCTTTAACCGGAACCGGAATTCGGACAACATCGATAAACATTCCCTGAAAAGCCTGAGTATAGAATGAGATTCCGCTTGCTGCCATCGCCGCAAAAGTATCACCGTGAAACGCATTTTCAAAAGCAATTATGGTGGTTCGTTTTTCTCCTTTATTAAAAAAATACTGTAATGCGACTTTTATGGCAACTTCGACTGCAGTTGAACCATTATCAGAAAAGAAAATTTTCTGCTGGTTTTTGGGTAAAATTTTCATCAGTTTTTCAGCAACTTTTATGGCTGGTTCGTGAGTAAAACCGCCAAATAAAACGTGTTCTAAAGTTGTGAGCTGTTTGTAAATAGCATCGGCAATAAATTTATTACTGTGTCCAAATGGATTTACCCACCAGGAAGCGATCGCATCAATATATTCTTTATTGTTTTCATCCCAAAGTAAGGCGCCTTCGCCTCTCGAAATAGCAATTGGTGTTTGAGAAGTTTTGTGCTGGGTATAAGGATGCCAAAGATATTGGCTGTCTTTTTCTGTTAAAGTCATAATGGTGAAATGTTTTTTGTTAGATGTGAGATGAAAGCATTTTACTTTTTACAAAACACATTTTACATTTTTAATAGATTTTCCCGAAACAAATTAGCATATTCTTTAATTACATTTTGGTCAAAATACGGTTCTTCATCAATTCTCCCAATGCATTTAATTCCGGTTTTATTCAGAATCAAACTTTCGGTTGATTTGTTTTCGCTTCCGCTAAAGATGATTCCTGCGACTATAAAACCTCGATTCTGAATAGCTTCAATGGTCAATAAGGTATGGTTGATACTTCCCAGATAATGTCTTGAAACTATAATCACTTTGTAATCAGGTTTAATTAAATCAATAATGGTATCTTTTTCGTTTAACGGAACAAAAATACCACCAGCACCTTCAATAACCAGATGATTTTTAGTTTCCGGTTCCTGGATTTCTTTTAAATCAATTGTAATTCCATCAATTTCAGCAGCTAAATGTGGGCTCGACGGGGTATTTAATTGATAAGAATTCGAATGGAATTGAGATTTAGAATTTGAAATTCGGGATTTTACTTTATGGGTATCTGAATTGTCAAGATCGCCTGCCTGAATTGGTTTCCAGTAATCTGCTTCTAAAGCTTCCACAATAATGGAAGAAGCAATTGTTTTACCTACATCTGTGGAAATCCCGGTTACGAATAGTTTCATTTCTTTGTTTTAATGGAGTACAAAAATACCAATAAAAACAAAGCCCATCATTACGATAGGCCTGTGTTTTATTCTTCTTTTAATTCATCTATTACTTTTCTTATTTCTTTTGCATATTTACCATAAAAACGATGTACCCACCATTCTAAAGCCAGTCCCATGCATATCATGGAAAAAAATACAAGTAGTATAAAACCTATTAACTGCGTATTACTGATTTGATTTATTTGAAAATCGGATGATTTTGTCAGTACATAATATTGAAATCCAATTAAACCTAACACAACAAAAGGAGTTAATGCAAAACCAAATGTTTTGTATAGTTCCATGTTTAATTTTATATCAAAATAAGTTTCATACAAACTGTCTTTTGTTTTAAGTGTAATGTTGTTTAACCTCTTGTAAAAAAAGTAAAGTTTAGCAAGATAATAAGCGCATACAGCAGTAAACATGCTGAATATTAAGTAAAAAATCATAGAAATTCTATCTGAGAATTGGTAAACAATAGGGGCAAATCCGATTATAATGATGGAAATGATTTGGTAATAAAACTCATTTCTAAGGTTTTTTCTAATCTTGTCTAAAGGTGTATTTGCCGATTGTATTTTTTCTAAGTTATCCGGAAGAACTACATTTTCTGTCTTTTCGTTATTCCATGCGTTTTGTATGTCGTTAAGATCCATAACCTTGATTTTTTATAATTTCTTTTAATTTTTCTTTTGCTCTGTTTAATTTTACTCTGGCATTTCCTTCAGAAATTCCGAGATTTTCACCTATTTCTTTATGAGTGAATCCTTCTAATTGATAGAAAATAATTGCTTTGTCAATTTTTTTAAGTTTCTGAACTGCTTTGTAAAAATGATCTAATTGACTTTCTTTTATATGAGAATCTCCCTCATCATCTTTGATGTTTTCTGAAGCAATTTCATATTTGTCTACTTTTCGTTTTTCCTTTCTGAGGAAGACGATTGCAGTATTTACCGCTACCCGATACATCCAGGTCGAAAATTGACTTTCATTTCGAAAAGTATCATACGATTTCCAAAGTTGACAAACAATCTCCTGAAACAAATCCTGCTGATCGTCATGATTGTCCATGTACATCTTGGAAACTTTGTACAGAATTCCTTTGTGATTTTCTATCCGGGTTAAAAATTCTTTCTCTTTTTCTTTCAAAATAATGCTATTTCAATACAGGTTTAACGGTATATCCCGCTTTTCTTAATAAATTGATTATTCCTAAATCTCCAGCCAAATGCGCTGATCCTACAGCGATAAATGTACTTTCATTTTTGATTAGCTCAGGGATTGTTTTTAGCCAATTTTGATTTCTGTTGTCCAGAATCGTTTTTTTGGTTTCTTCGCTTATTACTTTTTTATCAGTAGTAATATCATATAAGGCAGTTATGTTTTCCTCTTTGTATTGTGCAACTAATTTATCGGTTTCTTCCTTGCTTAATTCTTCCAGCATTTTAATCATTTCCGTATCAGAATAGGCATTTTCAAACATATTCATTTGCTCTTTTACTGTTTCTAATCCGGCAATCTTAAGTTTTCGTTGTTTAGCTGTTTCAATAAAATTCATTTCGTAAAATTTCAGGTCATTACAACCAAAACTTTTCATACTTATTAAACTCATTACGGTAAATAAACTAAAACTATCAACTTGCTGAATGCTCATTCCGGCTTTTTTCTGCAGAATATTATCTAATTTTAATAAGTCTTGCGCATTTAGTGTTTTGCTAAGCGGTTGTTTACCCATTGCCATTTGCTGTAAATCTGTCATTTGTTTTGGATCAGATAGGTCAATCTCCAAAATTAATTTACTCGAAGATTCAAAGGCCTTTTTTGCTTTTTCAGAAAGAAAATAATCAGTTGAGCAAATCATATGGATAGTGCCGTATAAATAAGAAGGTTTTGATAATCCGTTTCCTGAAACTTCCCATAAAAGTGAATTTTCTAATTTTGGAGATTTTGTCTGTGCCTGAACTGCAGTGTTAAAAATAATTGTGATTGCTATTACTGCTGATTTGATTAAATTTTTCATGATGTTGATTGATTAAAGTTAGGATTAATTGATGATTGAAACTCCTTTTTGTTATTTACCGGATTTCTTTTTCTGTGAGGAAGATATATAATTCAGAAATAAAAATCCTATGATAAACAATAGCAGAAGGCTAAGAAGTTTTATGAAAAAATGAGTTATGATACCAATTGCAAGTCCTATTGAAGCAAACAGGATACAATTTAAAATATTTTCTTTTAATGAAGTAAATTGTGATTTCATAATTGTTTTGATTTATTTGATTACGACTCGTAAGTAATCGAATATTCAAAACGTTACAAAAGTTTTTAATTTTTTTTTAAAAGTGACTAATAATGGATTATGGATGTCTTTTTAAATTTCACAGAGATACAAAGTAAAACGCAGATACTCACGAAATTATTCTTTGTTGAGCTTTTTAAGGTTTTGAAGAATGGAACTAAAACACTAGATCCCTTAATAATTCTAAAATCTGATTGATTTCTTTTTCTGAATTATAGCTGTGAATACAAAAGCGAAGGCGTTCCTGGCCTTCTGGAACAGTTGGAGAAAGTATTGCTTTTACATCAAACCCTTTATCCTGTAGTTGCTGTGCTATACGCTTTACATTTTCATTACCTGGAACAATAGCAGATTGAATAGCCGATTTACTTCGCACAAAAATTGGTTTTAAACCTAATAAATTTTTCTGCTGATTAAAGCATATGATATTATGACGTAGGTTTTCAATCTTTTTCTTCTCGAATTCTAAATGTTGATAAGCCACCAGAATGGTTGCAACAGAATGCGGAGATAAGCCTGTTGTATAAATAAAACTTCGGGCGAAGTTTACAAGATATTCCTTAAGTTCATTACTTCCTAAAACCACTGCACCGTGACATCCTAATCCTTTTCCAAAAGTCATGATTCGGGCAAAAATTCTATTATGTAAATTCAAATATTGTGATAAGCCTTCTCCTTTTTCGCCAAAAATGCCAAGAGTGTGTGCTTCGTCAAGAACTAAATAGCAATTATGCTTTTCTGAAAGTTCAACTAATTCTTCCAGATTTGGGCTGTCACCATCCATAGAAAAAACAGTTTCAGTAACTATATAGATATTGGTATTGGGAAATTTTAGGATAAGTCGCTCTAAATCTTCAAAATCGTTATGGTTAAATTTATAGGATTTCGCATTTGACATTGATATACCGTCTCGAATAGACGCATGACTTAATTCATCATACAAAATAACATCGTTACGTTGAGGTACAGCGCTAAAGAAACCAACATTGGCATCGTAGCCTGAATTGAAAATTAAAGTCGATTCTGCTTCGTGAAATTCAGTAATAAAAGATTCTGTAATTTGATAGAGGGAATAATTGCCGGAAATTAAGCGGGAACCTGTTGCGCCATTTTGAATAATCCCATTTTCGATTAAATAATCATGAGTCAATTTAAAAATACTTTCAGATTTGGAAAATCCAATATAATCGTTTGAAGAAAAATCTACAAGATTATTAAAACAGGGCAAATGTCTTAACGCATTATTTTGCTTTCGGATTTCAAGCTTTTGAATAAGATTTTCAGGTAATTTCATAAAAGCAAAGTTAGAAAAAAATAGCAGGATCGAAATGTCAATGTGCTAAAGTAAAAATATTGATTTTTAATTATTAAAATTTTCATCAAAGAAAACTTCGTCACTAAATTTTAAAAAGTATTGTTTATTAACTCTTTTTTATTGTTTATCGATAATTTTTATATATTTGTGCTATACCAAAACTTCAAATTCATGAAAAACAACAACAGATTAGTAAACGTACTATATATTATATCGCGATTGAGTTTTCGCTTTTTTCAACTTCTTTTATTATTTGTACTCATTTTTGAATTCATTCCAAATGGCACATTAGGTAATTTTAGCTCTGGCATACATCATTCCACAGGATATCCATTAACGGCAAAAGTGCAATTAAACATTCCGGATACATTAATTAATTATAAAAATAAATTAGGGAATAGCTTTGGAATAGCTTTAAAAACAGGGAATAAACAATTCGATGATAATTTTAATAAAATAAAAAAAGACCCTAAATTGATTAAAACTTACCAGATCAATCATTTTGAAATCCATGGGGCTAAATTTAAGGATATCAAAAAGGAATTTGATAATGTAAAAATTCAAAGTGATACCGCTGAATTGAATGTTACGGTTAATCCGAAAAACTTATTTTTTAAATCAATCTTAATCATAAAAAGCTATTCCATTTTAGCTTTAATATTATTCATTACTTATCAATGTATGTGTTTGTTTGAAGGGCTAAAGGCAAATTTTTCTTTCGGCAAATTATTAAATCAAAGAATTAAAAATATAGGTTATTCATTAATCGTATTTCAAGCTGCAAAAATGATTTTCAGTATCATTATAATGCAGTATTTATCAAGAATTAATTACGATCACTATCTACCGTCAATTAAAAATTCAAGATTTAATTTTATAAATCTTACCACTACTGTTGAATATAACTTAGAAATTCTTTTTTTAGGACTATGTTTACTAGTTTTATCTAAACTATTGAGCTATGGGTATGATCTTCAAAATGAAAACGAATTAACGATATAATTATGCCAATCATTGTAAATCTAGATGTAATGCTAGCGAAAAGAAAAATGCGTTCGAACGAATTAGCAGAACGAATTGGCATTACAACAGCAAATCTTTCTATTTTAAAAACAGGAAAAGCAAAAGCTATTCGGTTTTCGACTTTAGAACTGATTTGTGAAATTCTCGAATGTCAGCCCGGAGATATTATGGAGTTTGTAAAAGAATAATAATTTTTTACCGGAAAAAGAAAGTTATTCCAGGACGATATGATAACCTCTAAACAAAAAAGCCAAACATCTCTGCTTGGCTTCTTTGTTAATTGAAAATTATTTTAGTCAACTAAAACAATTACTTTATTGTCTTTCATTTCGATAGTGCCTGACGTAATCTCTAATGTGTAAGTCTGGTCATTTACTTTCGTGAATTTATTCGCTACATCTTTAGAAAAATTGAAACTTTTAGCTGCAATTTTAATAGTTCCTTTCTCTAAGATAGAAACAATAGGAGCGTGATTATTCAAAATTTGAAAGCTTCCATCAACCCCAGGCAATGTAACCGATGTTACTTCTCCTGAAAATAATTTTGCTTCTGGTGATACTATTTCTAAAATCATTTTTTTTGAGTTATGAGTTATAAGTTATGAGTTATAAGTGAGCAGAAACTCATAATTCATAATTATATTAAGCTTCAGCTAACATTTTTTCTCCAGCTTCGATCGCATCCTGAATAGAACCTTTCAAGTTGAAAGCTGCTTCTGGAAGGTGATCTAATTCACCGTCGATAATCATGTTGAAACCTTTGATAGTATCTTTGATATCTACTAATACACCCGGGATACCTGTAAATTGCTCTGCTACGTGGAATGGCTGAGACAAGAAACGTTGTACACGACGTGCTCTTGATACAGAAAGTTTATCTTCTTCAGATAACTCTTCCATACCTAAGATCGCGATGATATCCTGAAGTTGTTTGTATTTTTGAAGAATCTCTTTTACTCTTTGTGCACAGTCATAGTGCTCATTTCCTAAAATTTGTGGAGTTAAGATTCTTGAAGTAGAATCTAACGGGTCAACAGCTGGATAGATACCTAACTCAGCAATTTTACGAGACAATACCGTTGTTGCATCTAAGTGAGCAAATGTTGTAGCCGGAGCCGGGTCAGTTAAGTCATCCGCAGGAACGTAGACCGCTTGTACAGATGTAATAGATCCTTTGTTTGTAGATGTAATACGCTCTTGCATAGCTCCCATCTCTGTTGCCAAAGTTGGCTGGTATCCTACTGCAGAAGGCATACGTCCTAAAAGTGCTGATACCTCAGAACCTGCTTGTGTAAAACGGAAGATGTTATCAACGAAAAACAATACGTCTTTACCCTGATCAGTTCCTGCTCCATCACGGAAATATTCAGCGATAGATAATCCTGAAAGTGCCACACGTGCACGAGCTCCAGGTGGCTCATTCATTTGCCCAAAAACGAAAGTAGCTTTAGACTCTCTCATTCCTGGCATATCTACTTTAGATAAATCCCATCCTCCATTTTCCATAGAGTGCATGAAATCATCACCATATTTTATAATTCCTGACTCAAGCATCTCACGAAGCAAGTCATTTCCTTCACGCGTTCTTTCACCTACTCCTGCGAATACTGAAAGTCCACCGTGACCTTTTGCAATATTGTTGATCAATTCCTGAATCAATACTGTTTTACCAACACCTGCACCTCCAAACAATCCAATTTTACCCCCTTTTGCATAAGGCTCAATCAAATCGATTACTTTAATACCTGTGAATAAAACTTCAGATGAAGTTGATAAATCTTCGAATCTTGGAGCTGGTCTATGTATAGATAATCCATTATCGCCATCTTTTGGTAAGTTTCCTAAACCATCGATAGCATCACCAATTACGTTAAACAAACGTCCGTAAACATCTGCTCCAACTGGCATTTTAATCGGGTTTCCTGTCCCAACCACTTCATAACCTCTGCTCAAACCGTCAGTTGAGTCCATCGAAATGGTACGTACCGTGTTTTCACCAATGTGAGATTGTACTTCTAGAACTAATAATGTTCCGTCTTTTTTAGTGACTTCTAGTGAATCATAAATTTTTGGAAGTTCAACATCTTTACCGTTGAAAACTACATCAACTACTGGTCCAATGATTTGAGCAACTTTTCCTATTACTTTTGACATTACTTATGTGTTTATTAAATAGCTATTTAGGTTTATCGAAAATACCTCTTTTTTCAGAGCGCAAAGATAAATTTTTAATATATAAAATCAATATTTTTTTTAATAAAAAATACTTAGTTTTTGTTATAATTCATAAAACTGATTATTCAAATACCTAAATTATATAAAATTTGGTATAAATGAAAAAAACCACTGCGTTATAAACGAGCGGCTTTCTACTAAAAAAAATTGGCTTTATTGTAAGCTGCCGGGATATTGAATTGGATATGTAGCCAAGTCAACATGACGCAATGTTGATTGATATTTCAAATTAATAGCATCGATAAATATATTAGCAATTAAGCCATATCCTCTTGCGCTGGGGTGTACTCCGTCTAAAGAAAATGCTCCTCCGGTAACATATGAAGATGTCATGGTAAAGTTTCCAAATTTAATTCCGCCACTTGATAACTGAGTTAATATAGATTTAGTGTCAACAAATGCTAACCCTTTTTCTTGGGCTACAGCCGCAATTGTTGCATTATATGAATCAGTAGCTTTTTTAACCTCGCCAACTTCATCTTTAGTCAAAACCCAATTATCAGCCAAAGGTACAGAAAGGCCATTGACTTTTGTGGGATCTCCCCCAACAGCTGTTCCTATAAATGTTCGTGCTGATAAAACAACCAAATCTTCTTTAGTTGCTTGTCTGTAGGAAGGAATTGTATAGGCTGTAAGATTGGTTAAATAGCTGTCTACTATTACTACAGGGTTGTTTCCTGCTTTAAAGGTAATAGTTCTTCTTGTTGCTTCATCCGCCGAAAGTAATTTGTTTGTTAACATTTGCTGTAAGCCGGCATTATATGCGGCATAGCCTGCATTTAATTGAGCAGCAGCAGATTCTGTTAGCGGTACTGGGTTATAAGGTACAGTTATAAAATAAGGTAGGGATGTGATATAAGGTAAGTTTGCTACTACTCCCTTTGCCCCATTGGCTGTCAAAGCTGTTACTAAAGAAGAATAGACACTGGCAAAAACGGTAGGATCTGTAATATCGTTACTTCCGTAAGTTGCAGGATTCATGTTTCCGGTTTGGTCTTTTCCAATTCCTCCTGAAGTTGCATAGCTCAATACATCGTTACCACCAATAAATAATGAGAAGAAAGTTGGGGACTGAGCTATTGCGTCTGCTAAAACTGTTGTTGATGATGTGCTTGCGAATCTTGCAAAGTAAGGATTTGCAGCACCAGAAGCTACACCTGCTACATTGCCGTAATTTGCTGCAACCAAATGAAAGCTTTTGGCTCCCGGGATTCCCATATTATTAAATGAGCCTGTAAGATGTGCTGTAACTTCGGTTGTTGGAGTGCCTGGTAGCTGAACGGGTGCTGTGCCGTTAAAATATAAACGCGTTCCTGCGATTACATTGCCTGCTAATAAGAGCCCTCCTTTGTTATCATTTGTGTAAGGTATTGTAAAAGTTCCACCTCCGGCAGCAACAAACTGCTGTGCCAAAACATTTACATACGAACCTTCCTGACCTCTCTTAAAAAGTGCATTATCACTATATCCGGCAGCAAAGGAATCTCCAAGTGCGACATATTTTGTAAATACTGCTGAACCCGGTGTTACAGGAACTTCTTCAGTAGTGTTATTGTTCTCGTCATTATTACACGCCATCATGGTTAAAGAAACCAACAACAGCCATTTTATATTTTTTTTCATGTTATAACTTTTAAAATTATTAGCTCTTTGTTCTTTTTTTAAAAAACAACTGAGAGAAGACAAATAGTTGATCAAATAATTATTTCTAATTAAGGATTAATTGTCCAGGAAGCAAACACCATCTTTCCAATCATACCCGCACCAACTACCTGAAGATAATCTTTTCCAAAAAGGTTTGTTGCTCCAACCTTGATAACAGATTTTAATTTTGGAATACCATAATTAATCTGAGCGTCAAGAACTGTATTTTCAGGAATCATACCGTCTCCAAAAGATGATTGCCACAGATATTCAGTATTCCATCTTACATTAAGATTAAAGCCTAAATTTTTAGTCAATTTCGCATTTCCAAACGAACCTTTAATTCTGTGTTTAGGGGTGTTAAATCCGGCAACAAAACTTGGATCTTCTGATTGGTCAAAATCAAACTGAGCATAATTATAATTAACTCCTAATTCAAAATCTTTATAGACTTTTTTGGATAAACCAACTCCAAAACCTAAAGATGTAATTTGTGCTGTAGTATTTGTATAAACCTGATACACTCTTCTGTCTCCAAATGCTAATGCCTGATAACTTAACAGAACTGCGGGTGTCGTACCTGTTCCTGCTGTTCCATAATAAGGTGAAATTACTCGGGAAGTATTCATGAAATCATTATAAATATTATAGTATCCATTAATATCTATTGATAAATCATTTTGAACAACTGTACGATATCCGGCTTCAAAGGCTTGTACTTGTTCCGGTTTTACTAATTGAACATTGGCTACTTTAAGATCTGTTACATTTCCTGAAGCAGCAAACGCCTGAACAGATGCTAATGTATACGCATTTTCATATGCATTACGACCAGACATTGGAAGAGTTGCTGGCTGTCCGGCAACAGCTTGGCCTGAAGCACTTACATTTACTGTTTCCTGAAAACGATCTAAGTTTTCGGCTGCAGAACCTATTAATGCAAATGGCCCTAAATCTAAACCAATATATTGATCTTGTGTAGTAGGATTACGGAAACCTGTTTGGTACGAAACTCTAAAATTATGTCTTTTAGATTCACCGGCAGAATATACAAATGATATTCTTGGAGAAAGATTGCCGTCAAAGTTTTGACTTTTATCATAACGCAAAGATCCTGTAAACTTTAATCTATCGTCTAACCATTTTTTTTGCAATTGTGCGTAAGCGCCATATTCTTTATATTCAATTGGACCATCATAATCTGTGAAGATTGTTCCTTCAGAATCCATAACATATTTTCTCCAGGAACCACCGACCTGAATTTCGGCAAATTTGATTAAATCTTTGAAATTATAATTCACATCTGAATGATATAATTTTGAATGATCAATAAATTTAGCACCTTGAGTAAGATCTGGATTGCTGGTTACTGTTGCAAGTGCATTGATGAATTGTGTAGATCCGGGTTCAAATCTTGCAGATCTTGGAGCGCTTGGATTCGCCGGATCTGTATTTGGGACTAATGGTAAACCAGGTGAAACATTATAATCGGCAAAATTTCTTGCATAAACAGCAGCTTCATTGGCATTTAGACCAAGTGCTGCAGAGGATAACTGAAAAGCCGTTCCGTAATCTGTAAACCAGTTTTTATCTGATTTAGCCATCCTGTTTATATTCCAGCCGGCAAATCTCATGTCATATGAGTCTCCGGCATCTTCACTCGTAAAATAAACTCTTGCAAAAAAGTTTTTACCTTTTACCTCAAATTTACCTTGCTGCATTAGGAAATTTTTCAAAGCATATCTATTCGCACCTTGATAAATAGTGTTTCCTGTACCTATTTTATATTGCAAGATAATTTCAGTATCGTCTGCCCAGGGTTTAAAATGCATGCCGAAATCTGCTTTCATACTTTTAACCTTATTATCAGTTAAATCTTGTTCACGATATCCAGTTCTGCTTACTTGTCCAACATTCGGAATAGAAGTTGTAACTTCATCTCCATAAATATTCAAACCATCATAATTTTGATTCATTGCATGTCCTATTGAGCCACCTGTCATGCTTCTGGTATCGGCAGCAATCCATTCTGATGCTTCCATATACGTGAAGTTTGCTTTCATTGCAAAATGTTTGGTAAATGCTTTCGCTGCTCTTATCCCAAAATCATTATAGTCGTTTGTTCCTGCAGCTTTCTGACTAGTCTGTCCGTATTTATAGTAAACACTAATTCCTTCATTTGTAAATGGACTTTTACTATTCATAAACATGATTCCGTTAAAGGCGTTTGCTCCATAAAGTGCAGATGATGCGCCAGGCAAAAGTTCAACACTCGCCACATCGATATCAGAAATACCAATTAAATTTCCTAATACAAAATTTAAAGCGGGTGAAGAATTATCCATTCCATCTACTAATTGCATAAAACGGGTATTTGCAACAGTTGCAAAACCTCTTGTGTTTACAGATTTAAAAGAAATACTGCTTGTGTTAAAATTTACTTCTTTTAAGTTTTCTAAACCATCATAAAAGGTTGCGGCGGTTGTATTTTTGATTTCTTGTATTCCCATTCTTTCAATGGTAACAGGAGATTCGATGACTCTTTCCGGTGTTCTTGATGCCGAAACAACTATTTCATCCAATTTGGTTTCTTCATCTTTTAAAATCACATCTGCTTTTTGATTCAACGAAGTAATGTTGATTGTTTTAGATTCAAAACCAACTGCCGATATTTTGATTGTAAAGGGAGGTTTTGATGGAGTATTTAACTTAAATGTACCGTCAAAATCGGTAGAAGTTCCACTTGAACTTCCAACAACGGTAATATTAGCTCCGGGAATTGATTGTTTGTTGGTATCTGTAACAGTACCACTAATTGTATTCTGCGAAAAAGATAATCCGCTGATAAACAACATTATTAGTAAATATGCTCTCATTGGTTAGTTTATTTGTTAGTTTATATAGCCAAAATACGAATAATTTTGATATTAATAAAAAAACGTTAAAAAAAATTAATATTTATCATAATATTGATGGTTATTCTAACTATTTGATATGGCTATTTATTAGATTTAAATCAAGAAACTAACTCGAATAAAACAAAATAGTATGCATACATAATAATTTTAAGAAAAAAAATGCATTTATCTTAAAAATTCAAGGAAGGATAAAAAAAATTGTCAATAAAAAAAGCGAGATGTAAATCTCGCTTTAAAATTTGTTTGCTTTATTAAAAATTACTCTACCGTAACTGACTTAGCAAGGTTACGGGGCTGATCAACATTGCATCCTCTCATAACAGCAATGTGATACGATAAAAGTTGTAAAGGGATTGTGGTAATTAACGGTGATAATGCATCAGAAGTTTCTGGAATTTCAATTACATAATCTGCTAATTCACGAACCTGAGTGTCGCCTTTAGTGACTACGGCAATGATTTTACCGCTTCTGGATTTGATTTCCTGAATGTTGCTTACAATTTTATCATAATGACCTTGTTTAGGAGCAATTACAATAACTGGCATTTGTTCATCTATTAAAGCAATTGGTCCGTGTTTCATTTCTGCTGCGGGATATCCTTCAGCATGAATATAGGATATCTCTTTAAGTTTCAATGCTCCTTCAAGGGCGACTGGAAAATTATAGCCACGTCCTAAATACAAACAGTTTGGTGCATCTTTAAAGGCTGCTGCAATTTCTTTAGCTCTTTCGTTAGTTTCTAATGCTTCAGCTACTTTTTCAGGAATAACTTCTAATTCTTGTAAATAAGTATGGAAATCGGTATTTGATAAAGTTCCTTTGGCTTTTCCTAATCTTAAGGCAATCATAGTTAAAACTGTGATTTGAGTAGTAAAGGCTTTAGTTGAAGCGACTCCAATTTCAGGTCCGGCGTGTGTATAAGCTCCTGCATGGCTCTCTCTGGAAATTGATGAGCCCACAACATTACAAACGCCAAATACAAAAGCGCCATTTTCTTTTGCTAATTTAATAGCTGCCATTGTATCTGCAGTTTCTCCCGATTGAGAAATAGCAATGACAACGTCATTTTTATTGATAATTGGATTTCTGTATCTAAATTCAGAAGCGTATTCTACTTCTACCGGAATACGGGAGAATTCTTCAAAGATATATTCTGCAACTAAACCTGCATGCCATGAAGTTCCGCATGCTACAATAAGGATACGATTTGCATTTAAGAATTTCTCGATATTGTCTTCAACACCTGCTAATTGAACAATTCCTTTATTTGCATTAAGTCTGCCTCTGTAAGTGTCTTTAATTACGCTTGGCTGTTCGTATATTTCTTTTAGCATAAAATGATCGTATCCGCCTTTTTCAATTTGCTCCAAATTCATTTGAAGTTCCTGGATATAAGGGTCTACTAAAGAATCATCTTTTATTTTTCTGATCTTAAGTGGTTTATGTAACCTGATATTTGCCATTTCGCCATCTTCTAAATATACTGCATTTGAAGTATATTCTATAAATGGGGAAGCGTCAGATGCAATAAAATATTCGCCTTCTCCAACACCAATTGCTAATGGGCTTCCAAGCCTGGCGGCAACAATCTCATCAGGATTTTTTTTATCAAAAACAGCGATAGCATATGCACCTACAACCTGATTCAGAGCAATTTGAACTGCTTTTCCTAATTTTATCTTTTCGTTTTTCTGAACCTCTTCAATTAAGTTAACCAAAACTTCGGTATCCGTATCTGAATGAAAGATATAACCTCTTTTTTTTAATTCTTCTTTTAAAGGAGCGTAATTTTCGATTATTCCATTATGGATAATGGCCAACTCTCCTGAATTAGACAAATGGGGGTGTGAATTTACATCATTAGGAACTCCATGAGTTGCCCAGCGTGTATGACCAATTCCGATAGTTCCGTTGGTTGTGAAATCTGCTTTTGCTTTTTCCTCAAGATCTGAAACTTTTCCTTTTGTTTTACAAAGTTTGATATCTGATTCCTGGTCGTATAGCATTACACCAGCACTATCATATCCTCTGTATTCGAGGCGCTTTAATCCTTTGATGACAATAGGATAAGCCTCTCTGTGACCTATATATCCAACAATTCCACACATATGTTATTTTTTTAATTTGGTTTCGTGTAGTAAATTTTAAGTTTTACTCTTTTAGCATAATTAGGAGCTCCTTCTGGAATATTGCCTCCATATAATACAGTTCCTAAAGGGCTCATTACTGATGCTGTTGGGATCTCTGAAATAGTACTTTCAACAGTTTTATCTAATTTAGATGATGCAGTTATGTCTATGCTTTCAGTAACCACTAAGCCTAATTTTACGTTAGTAACATCAGTATTTTTAATTAAATTTCGAATATGGTTTGTAATTCTTAATTTGTAAGTAGTTCCTCTTTTACTTGTTGCATCTATATTAATCAGGCCATTAAAAACAGTCCTGCTTTTTTTAGCGTCACCATTGAGGCTTGTACTACGATCTGCAGAATAATCTGAAAGGATAGTATTATTTGTTAAATCATATAGATAGATTCTGCCTGGCTCCCTTGCTGCTGTTGTTGGGTCGGTTCCAAATATACTTGCCATTTTTTGTGAATCAATAGTAAAAACTAAATTAGCTTCATTAGCCAGCCATCTTTTAGAGGTAACATTGTTTCTGATTTCGTCTAATTCATCAGGTACACTATTTGGAGTATTTTCCCAATCTCCATTGTCCTTGTACCTTCCCAAGTCAGTTTTGTCAAAAAGTTCAATAACTGCCATTGATCCCTGACCTCCTTTTAAATATAATTTCTCGTCTGGAGTAGCATCGTTTGTAGCAGCACTTGTGTAATAATCATCTGATGTGGGACCACTGTTTTCTTCTTTTAAAAGACTTACCGTATTTCCTGTCAAATTGATAACCAGTGTTTTTGATTCCATTTTATCGCCATCAGTAGTATCAGCTGTTTTTGCTTTGTAAAAAATATTTATTTTTCCATCACTAAACTTCATCATAGCCATTCTGGTTGTAGTTGCAGTAGCAGATTTTTCTACTTTAAAATACAGTCCTCTAAAATAATTTTTAAAAACATCATCAGAAGCTAATTTATTGGCAGGTGCATCAAATATTTTGGCTTTAAAAAAGTCTTTATTTAGATGCAGGCGCATTTCAGGTTTAACTCTTTTAATAATTTCAGCAGCAGTTTCTGTTTTTGGAGTTGTTTCTTTTATCTCTTTTGAGTTAAAAAAGAATTCATCATTTTCAGATTTAGTACTGTTTTCCAAATCATTTAACCTTGGGCCTAATGCTTCAGCTTTTGTTTGAAAATCAGTATTTCTGTCTGTATTGTAAAACCTGCTGATATCATAATTATTAGCATTATAATTGTTCAGGTAAATACCGGATTCGTAAACGCTTAATTTGAGTCTTCCGGTTTCAGGGCCATAAATAGAATCCAGTTCGTAAGTCGTTACTCCTTTGTCATCAATAGATTTGGCAGTACTAAAGTAAGGAATATTTAGGGTTACACTGTCAATAACGGCTCCTTCTCCTAATGTAGGGCCATATGATGCTAATGCAACCTGAGTATTAAAATTGGCTGTAGTTAATCCAAAAACAGGATTGTCATAAATACCCAATGCATTTATTGCTAAATTATTAGACGCTACAGGGGTCACTTTTTGATTGTAAGTATTGACTTTGTAACTTGTTGTGTCTAAATCAAAATTACTGTCACCAATTATATTATCGCCTATGGAATTAAATTCTTTATCGCAAGAATAAAATAGAGCAACTGTTGCTATTAATAGAATTTTCTTAAAAAAAGAAGTGTTATGCATGTTTAATAATAATGTTAAAATTTAAAGCCCCATCGTTCTGTAGAAATTTGTATACGCTTCTGCGAATGCATCTTTCGTGGCGAAAGGTAAAAAAGGTTTTCCTGAAGATTCTATAAATTTTGTTAAACTTGGAGATACATTTTCTGAAGCAATGATTACTGCGTCTGAATGTAAAATGCTTGCTTTTAGGATATTTTCGTAGTTTGGAGTTTCTAAATCTGCAACTGATTCGTGTGGTACTCCATCAAATTTTACCTTATTAATCATTTCCAGATCCAGATTTTCATCAAAGGATTGTCCGTAAACTGAAGTTACAATTTTAGTTTCAGAAAATAAAGCTTCATTTTTATAATAATGTTTCATGTAAATCGGCAGCATAGAAGCAAGCCAACCGTGAACGTGAATAATATCCGGTACCCAGTTTAATTTTTTTACAGTTTCAACAACACCTTTTGCAAAGAAAATTGCTCTTTCATCATTGTCAGGATATAAAACACCCTCTTCGTCGGCAAAAGTTGCTTTTCTTTTAAAATATTCGTCGTTATCAATAAAATAAACCTGAATCCTTTCTTTTGGGATTGAAGCTACTTTGATAATCAGCGGCATGTCTAAGTCATTCACTACCAAATTCATCCCTGAAAGCCTGATTACTTCGTGTAATTGATGTCTTCTTTCGTTAATGTTTCCATATCTTGGCATGAAAATTCTTATTTGTCCGCCCTGATCATTAATCATTTTAGGTACGTCATAAGACATTAATGAAACCTCATTTTCAGCCAAATAAGGCACGACTTCAGATGATACATATAATATCCTCTTATCTTTCATAATAGTATTTTACTTAATTTTTGGTAATAAAAACGTTGCAAAATTACAAAAATTTATGCAGTTTATAACTAATATATTATGTTTGCACAAATTTTAATAATACCGCCATGCATATCTTCTACGGCAAAGTAGCCCTGATAGCTTATTTAAAAACTATCAAAACCACAAATTCTACCGTAGGATTTGTACCAACAATGGGCGCTTTGCACCAAGGGCATTTGGCTTTAATGCAACGTTCTCTTAAAGAAAACAATGATACTGTTGTAAGTATTTTTGTAAATCCTACACAATTTAACAATCCTGAAGATCTTGAAAAATATCCCCGTACGCTTGAAGAAGATGTAAAAAAAATGCGTGGGTTAAGTGATAAAATTATTTTATACGCGCCTTCTGTAGATGATATTTATGAAGGAAATACAATGTCACAATCGTTTGATTTTGATGGGTTGGAAAACCAGATGGAAGGAAAATTCAGACCAGGACATTTTAACGGTGTGGGAACTATTGTTAAACGTCTGTTTGAAATTGTTTCGCCAACGAATGCTTATTTCGGCGAGAAAGATTTTCAGCAATTGCAGATTGTAAAAAAAATGGTTGAAAAACATAATTTGTCTGTGAATGTAGTAGGCTGCCCTATTTTTAGAGAAGAAAATCAATTGGCAATGAGTTCGCGTAATGAAAGATTAACTCCGGAAGAACGAAAAGAAGCAGCTATTATTTATAAAACTTTAACTGAAGCAAAAGAAGTATTCAGGACAAAAAGCCCTCAGGAAACAATTGAATTTGTCGAGAATTCTTTTAGAAACAATGAAAGATTTGAACTGGAATATTTTGTAATTGCTGACGAATCGACATTATTACCTGTCGAAGATAAAATTAAAGATAAAAATTACCGCGCATTTATAGCGGTATTTGTTAATTCTATAAGACTGATTGACACCATTTCATTAAATTAATTTACCTTTGCACCATGCAAATTCAAGTTATAAAATCAAAAATTCATCGTGTTAAAGTAACCGGCGCCGATTTAAATTATATTGGCAGTATTACTATCGATGAAACCTTACTGGATGCCTCAAATATTATTGAAGGTGAAAAAGTATCTATTGTAAACATTAATAATGGAGAACGTTTTGAAACTTATGCTATAAAAGGCGAGAGAAACTCAGGTGAAATTACACTGAATGGCCCTGCTGCCAGAAAAGTTCAAAAAGACGATATCATCATTATCATATCCTATGCAACCCTGGAATTTGAAGAAGCAAAAACCTTCAAACCATGGATTGTTTTTCCAAATGAAAATGACAATTCGCTAACCTAAAACCTTTCCGTTTTACTATTTTTTTTATTTGTCAAATTTATTTTGAACAAAGCAGATTTCTTTTGTCTTAAATTTCTTTTCTTTTTAAAATCACAGTTTACAAAAAAAGCAAATAAAGTATTATATTGCCACCTTATTTTAATGCTTTTTAATTATCCCAAATCATGAAAAAAGTTTACTTATTTTTTATTTTAATCTCTATTTCTGCTTTTTCACAAAAAACATTCGATAATATTAAATCAGAAAAACTGGGTACAGAGAGAAGGATAACTATAGGACTTCCTGCGTCCTATGAAACAAGTCCTTCAAAAAAATATCCTGTTTTATATTTACTGGACGGAGATTATTTATTCGATCCTTTTTTAGGAGCAATAAATTACGGTATCTATTGGGATGATTTACCGGAAATGATTGTTATCGGGATTCATCAGAATCATGATGGAGAACGCTTTGATGATTCTACCATAGACCAAAATGTAGGTGTGCCATTTGAAAAAGGGGCAGAGTTTTATGAATTTATCGGAGCAGAATTACTTCCATATATTGAAAAAAAATACCGTACTGCACCTTTCAAAATTATTGCCGGTCATGATATAACGGCAAGTTATATAAACTTTTTTTTATACAAAGACAGACCGCTTTTTAACGGATATATTTGTTTAAGCCCTGAACTTGCACCAAAAATGGAGGTTCGTATAGCAGAGAAATTTGCTCAGGTAAAAGAACCTTTCTTTTATTATTTGTCGGCAGGCGAAGGAGATATAAAAAAGATAAAAGAGCCAATTGAAAAATTAGACAGCAATATTAAAGTTGCCAATAATCCGTTGGTAAGCTACAAATATGATTTGTTTAAAAATGCAACACACTATACAGAAGTTTTACATTCGATTCCAAGTGCCTTATATCATATTTTTGAAGTTTACAGGCCTATTAATTCTGCTGAATTTAAAGATAAAATTGCTGTACTGAAGTCGGGTTATGCGGATTATCTGGATAATAAGTACAATACAATGTCAGAAGTTTTAGGAGTTGATATTCCGGTTAGAATGAACGACTTTAAGGTTATTGAGAATCTTATTCTGAAAAACAATGCTTACGATGAATTAGGAAAAATGGCAGAAATTGCCAACGTTGATTACCCAAGGGCAATGTTGGGTGAATATGAATTAGGATTGATGCATGAAAAAATGGGTGAACCAAAAAGAGCATCAAAAAGATATCAAAATGCTTCGCAAATGGAGCCGATTGGCGAGTTGACCAGAGATATGATGTATGAGAAAATTGATGAAATGAATACGCTTGCAAAAAAAACAAAATAATGTCTAAAGTTAAAACTTCCTTCTTTTGTCAAAATTGCGGAACACAATATGCTAAATGGCAAGGACAGTGTAATGCTTGTAAAGAATGGAATACAATTGCAGAGGAAATTATTCAGAAGCAGGAAAAAGTAGCCTGGAAAAGTGAACCAACTTCGACCGGAAAAGCACCACGGCCTTTAAAAATCACCGAAATTGATTCAGCTCAGGAAGTTCGAATGGACACAACTGATGGCGAATTGAACCGTGTTTTGGGTGGAGGAATCGTTCCCGGATCTTTAACGCTTTTAGGTGGAGAACCCGGAATTGGAAAAAGTACCCTTTTGCTGCAGATTTCATTAAAATTACCTTATAAAACTTTGTATGTTTCCGGCGAGGAAAGTCAGAAACAAATAAAGATGCGTGCCGAAAGAATTACGCCAGATAGCGATAATTGCTATATTCTGACGGAAACCAAAACACAAAATATTTTCAAACAGATTGAAGCCATTCAGCCTGAAATTGTCATTATTGACTCCATACAAACTTTACATACAGATTACATTGAATCAACTGCGGGAAGTATTTCTCAAATCAGGGAAACTACTGCCGAATTAATCAAATTTGCAAAAGAAACCAATATTCCGGTTATCTTGATCGGGCATATTACCAAAGACGGTAACATTGCCGGACCAAAAATCCTGGAACATATGGTGGATACCGTTTTGCAATTTGAAGGCGATCGAAACCATGTGTACCGAATTTTACGTTCGCTAAAAAACCGTTTTGGTTCAACGGCCGAATTAGGTATTTACGAAATGTTAGGAAGCGGTTTGAGGGAAGTAAGCAATCCATCCGAAATATTGATTTCACATAAAGACGAAGAAATGTCCGGAACCGCAATTGCTACAACCATGGAAGGCATGCGTCCTTTGATGATTGAAATACAATCTCTGGTTAGCACAGCTGTTTACGGAACGCCACAGCGTAGTACAACTGGTTATAATGCTAAGAGACTAAATATGATTTTGGCTGTTCTTGAAAAAAGGGCGGGATTTCGTTTAGGTGCGAAAGATGTTTTTCTAAACGTGACCGGTGGAATTTCTGTTGATGATCCGGCAATTGATTTAGCTGTTGTGGCTGCCATTTTATCCTCAAATGAAGATATTCCCGTAACAAAAGGTTTTTGTTTTGCGGGAGAAGTTGGCCTTTCCGGAGAAATTCGCCCTGTTAATCGTGTAGATCAGCGTATTCAGGAAGCTGAAAAATTAGGCTTCAATACTATCTTTGTATCCAAATACAACAAAATTGCCTTAAAAAATACAGGAATCAAAATTGAACTTGTAGCTAAAATTGAAGATGTGGCCAGTTTTCTGTTTGGCTAATTTTTATAAAACTTACTTATGAAATTTTCAAAGCAAAAAACTTTCAAAGTCTTAAAAATACTTATTGTAGTATTGATACTGCTCTGTATTGCACTTTACTCTTTTCGTAACTCGCTTTTAAAACAAGTTATTGCCAAAGTAACGCACAAAATGGCGGTTGATTACAATAGTGATTTTTCAATAAAAGAAGCTTCTTTTGATGGTTTGTCAGGAATTCAATTTACCGATATTGTTTTAGTTCCAAAAAATGCTGACACTCTTTTCAATATTAAAAAAGTAGAAACGACCATCAGCCTGAGTAATTTGCTGATTGGTGATGTACAGTTAGGAACTTTAAAAATCAATGATGGTTACGTTCAATTGGTTAAAAAAGGAAAAATCAGAAATTTTGATGCCTTTTTGAAAAAAAATGATACAGAAGAAACATCAGATGAAAAACGTAAATACGCTGACATTGCTTATCGCATCATTACAAAATTACTGAATCTGGTTCCAACCGATATGAAACTGGAAAATCTTGATTTTAAAATTGATGATAATGGAAAAAAAGCCACGATTGCTATCAATAAATTGGTTTTAGACAATAAACAGCTCACAACGAATTTACATGTTCAAAGTAAGAATTTTGACCAGCGATGGAATATAAAAGGTTTTGCAGACCCGAGAAATAAAAAGGCTGATATTCGTTTTTTTAATCTGGATACAGGAGCCATCAGGGTTCCTTATTTAGATGAACGCTATAATTTAAAGGCAAGCTTTGATTCGATACGTTTAAACGTTGCCAATATCGATAAAGACGGTAGCGAATTGCATATTGACGGTTACACTTCTATCGCCAATTTAAAAATTAATCATCCAAAAATTGCCAGTAAAGACGTTGTAATAAAAAATGCCCGATTTGATTATCGCTTTTTGTTGGGATCAGATTTTATTTCGATTGACAGCACTTCAACGATGCAGCTCAACAAAATAAAAGTAAAACCGTACGTTTCATATAATACGGAATCGGATACGGTTTATACCTTAAAAGTTGATATTCCAAAAATGAAGGCACAGGATTTTATCGTATCCTTACCTGACGGATTGTTTACGCATTTTCAGGGAATGGAAGCGACCGGAAACTTCGATTATAAACTGGATTTTAAATTCAATAAAAACAAACCAAATACTTTAGTTTTCGACAGTAAACTCAATAAAGAAAACCTGAGGATTACCAAATACGGAGAAGCAAACCTGAACAAACTAAATGGAGAGTTTGTGTATCGTGCCATTATTCAAAATGTTTTACAGCGCCCTGTTTTGGTAGGAAATGCGAATCCGAATTACACACCTTTGGATCAAATTTCGCCTTATTTGCAAAAATGTGTATTGACTACTGAAGATCCATCTTTCTTTTCGCATCGCGGATTCATCAACGAAGCTTTCAAACAGTCTATTCTAAAGAATATCAGAACGAAAAAATTCTCTCGTGGCGCCAGTACGATTAGCATGCAATTGATTAAAAATGTTTTCCTGACGCGTGAAAAGACACTTTCGCGAAAGCTGGAAGAAATTCTATTGGTTTATATTTTAGAAAATAACCGAATTGTAAGCAAGGAAAGAATGCTTGAAGTTTATTTCAATATTATTGAATGGGGACCAAATGTTTACGGAATTGGAGAAGCAAGCCAGTTTTATTTCCAGAAAAGCCCTGCAAATCTTAGCGTAGATGAATGTTTATATTTGGCAACTATTATTCCGAAGCCTAGAAAATTCATGTATCAGTTTAATGATGAAGGAAACCTGAAAGATTATGCACTACAAAACCAAAAATTCTTAAAGAATTTAATGTTCCGTCGTGGTCTTTTAATTCCGGAGGATACACTTGGTCAATTGCCGGTGTACATTTCAGGAAATGCGCGTTCATTAATCAAAATCAAAGTGCCGGATTCAACTGCGGTTCCTGTTGATTCTTTATCGATAAATGATGAATTTGATCTTTAAAATTTCTGCCTTTGTGGCAACACTATTTAAAATTCTTGAGAAAATCTTCTTTGTAAGTTGGAGAAACCTCAATTTCAGAATCATCATTAAGGGTAATAATACCGCCTTTGTTATACGATTTAACGCAATTCATATTGATGATATGCGATTTGTGAACGCGTATAAAAGGCAAAGGCAAAATTTCTGAAAAGTGTTTTAAAAACCGGCAGACCATTTTTTTGTTTCCGTTATTCAAATACAAATCAGTGAAATTCCCGTTTCCGCGCAGGCGAACGATTTCTTCCATTTTTACGACTTCAAATCCTTCCAGAGTGGGCAGAATAACCTGTTGTTTTTCAGGTTTAGATTCGTGGAAATTCTCAACAATAATTTTATTTCGGTTAAAGATTTCATGATTCATGATTTGGTGATGAACCTTGTTTACTGCCACAATTAATTCTTCAATAGATATAGGCTTTAGTAAATAATAAGCCGCACTTTGGTTCAGGGCTTTTAAAGAATATTCAGAAAAAGCAGTTACAAATATGGTTTCGAATTGTAAATCTTTACAGGCTTCCAGAACATCAAAAGCATTCCCAAATGGCATTTCGACATCAAGGAAAACCAATTGTGGCTGTATTTCATGCAAAAGCGGAACGGCTTCATTTATATTCTGTGCTTCTCCCACGACTTCAACTTGCGGGCAATATTTGCTCAGGTAATTTTTGAGTACTTCGCGTGCTGCGAGTTCATCTTCTACAATTACACTTTTTATTTTTTGAAAAGTCATCATATCCTGTCAATTAACGGAAAAACAATTTCAACTATAGTTCCGGATTCCGGCGATTCTTTCTCTTTTATTGCAAAAGAAATATTCTTTTTATACAATTCATTCAGCAAACTGATTCGCTCTTTTGTATTGTTGAGGCCTCGTGATTCATGTACTTTCTGATTACTGGTTTTGAGTTCCTGACTTTTGGTTAAACCAATTCCGTTATCCTCAATAACTACAATTACTTTTTCGTTGTAATACTGAAATTGAAGATGTAAAAATCCTTTTTTATCTAAGTAACGCAAGCCATGCCAAATCGCATTTTCTAAATGCGGCTGAATAATCATATTGGGTACAAAAACACTTTCGGTATCCAGATCTTTATCAACCGTAATTTTAAAATCAAATTTATCCTGAAAACGCAAATGTTCCAGGTCTAAGTATTTTTTTAACTGCTCGACTTCTTTATCCAGTATAATGAAATCCTTATTGGAGTTTTCCATCATATCCCGCATCAAAGTAGAGTAGGAAGTAAGATATTTGTTGGCTTCGAGTTCTTTGTTTTCAGAAATAAACTGATTGACGCTGTTGAGACTATTAAAAATAAAGTGCGGATTCATTTCACGTCGTAATGATTGCAAAGCAATTTCCTTGTTCTTTGTTTTGATCGAAAAAAGCGATTTTACAATAAAAAGGAACAGAAGTAAAAGCAAGATAACAGATCCTATTAAAAAATAATTGAAGGTGTTTTTCTTCGTAATTAATTCATCTTTAAGAGACTTTTCTTTTTCAAGCTGACGAATTTTACCTTCTGTAATCTGGAACTTTTTAGTATTAATCAAAGATGTGTCTGATTGGATTAACTGATCGAAATTTTGAAGAAATTCGTCATACAATGCGATGCTTTCTTTTTCATTTCCCTCGGTTTTGTAATATTTCACCAATTCTGATAAGGTTCTTTTTGCTTCCGTTGAATTTCCTTTTTTTGATGCCAGATCATACGCTTCTTTCAGAGAGACAAGTGCTTTGTTTGGTTCTTCTTTTTTAAAATAAAGAGAAGCCAGCGATTGTAATTGTTTTATTTGGGTATTAAAATCCTGTTTCGTTACAGCTTCTGCCAAAAGCTTTTCGTTGATGCCAATTGCTTTTTCAAACTGATTGTCTGAGGCATATACATTTGCTATTTCATTTTTAAGATTGATAACAGCTTCGGGTTTGTCTTTTGCATAAGCAATTGCTTTTTTGTAGCTTTCTATGGCAACCTTTTTATCTTTTAATTCTAATGAATTTTGGGCTTTCTGTACATAAGCTTCTGTAACTTCCTTGCTTTTGTTTTCCTTTTTGAGCAATTCGATATTCGAGTCTACATAATTGGTCTGGCTGGCGGGATTGGCGTTATTACGTAAACGATTGGCATCGTTTAAATTGATTTTTTCTTCAGAAACATCTTTTGCCAATGAACCGGCGACTTCATAATTTTTAATTGCCGAATCAAAGTTCTTCTGGTTTTCCTGAGTTTTGGCTAAACTTCGTGTTACACGGGTTTTATCTTCGGTGAGTTTTAGTTTGGTATAACTGTTTAATGCCCTTTTAAAATATTCCTCGGCTTTGGCATTGTCACCTTTATTTAAAAATTCGTTGGCCAGATTTTCGTAATTCCGTGCAATTTGATCTTCATCATTTACATCCAGCGATTTTTCCAGACTCTTCGTAATTTTGCTCATTTTGCTAGATGGAGCCGCTTTCTTTTTAGCAAGGGAATCCTGTGCGGTTATTCCAATAGGAATCAGCAGTAATGTGTATAAAATGATACTAATTATTCGTTGCATTCTTTGTTTTTCAACAAAACCGCAAAGGTTTCAGTTAATATTGTAAAGTAAAGTATTTTAAACTCCTTTTACAACTTGTTTTACCAAGTCAAAATACCGTTTCACCATTTCTTCAAAAAACGAGGATTTTAAGTTTTTAAGTTTGATCTGTAATCAACCAATTAAAACTAGAAATTATGAAATCTAAATTTTTTATCCCCGCCCTTTTTGCTGTTATAGTTTCTTTAGTAAGCTGTAATTCATCCCATGCAAATCCAAAAAAAGATATTAGAACTAAAAAAACAGTCACAACCGAAAATACAAAAATTCAGGTCGCCCTTTTATTGGATACCTCCAGCAGTATGGACGGATTAATTGATCAGGCAAAATCAAGGCTTTGGAATATCGTCAATACATTGACAACATTAAAATATGAAGGGAATGCTCCGGATATCGAAATTGCTTTGTATGAATACGGAAATGACGGATTATCAAAAGAATCAAATTACATCCGACAAATAACACCGCTTTCGACAGATTTGGATTTGATTTCAGAAAAACTATTTGCTTTAAGAACCAAT
Source organism: Flavobacterium chungangense LMG 26729 (assembly GCF_000735715.2). Classification (NCBI taxonomy): domain Bacteria; kingdom Pseudomonadati; phylum Bacteroidota; class Flavobacteriia; order Flavobacteriales; family Flavobacteriaceae; genus Flavobacterium; species Flavobacterium chungangense. Next base: position 8,766 of record NZ_JASY01000012.1, on the reverse strand, counting down.
GGCGGTAATGAATATTGCGGAGCCGTTATTCAGGATGCCACTAAACAATTAAAATGGGCGAGAGAAAAGAGCAATATGAAACTCATTTACATTGCCGGCAACGAAGATTTTAATCAGGGAGGCATCAATTACAAAGAAGCAATCAGTGATGCTTTAAAGAATGATATTTATGTAAATACCATTTTCTGTGGTGACAAGACCACGGGAATAAACATCTACTGGAAAGATGGAGCTGATCACGGAAAAGGAAAATATTTTAATATCGATTCGAATGAGTCCGTACGATATATTGCTACTCCATATGATGAAGAAATTTCAAAATGTGATGAAAAAATCAACAAAACCTATATTAATTATGGTTCAAAAGGTCATGAGAAAAAAATGAACCAGGCAGTTCAGGATCAAAATGCAAAAAAGGTTTCGAATGCAAATTATACAGATCGTGCGGTAAGTAAATCTAAAGCGGTTTATAAAAATCAAAGCTGGGATCTGGTTGATAGAGTTAAAGATGATGCTACAGCAATTTCAAAATTAAAGAAAGAAGAACTGCCAACAGAGCTTCAAAACAAATCGTCAGAAGAGATAAAAACTTTTGTAGCTCAAAAATCGAAAGAAAGAGAAACCATTCAAAAAGAAATTAGCGTCTTGGCGAAAAAGCGTCAGGAATATATAGATGCAGAGTCTAAGAAAAGTAAAAAACAGGATGATTTAGGTAATGCAATCAATACATCAATACTGGGTTTTGCAAAGGTGAAAGGTTATACAGTTGAAAAATAGCATATTCTAAAGCCAATCTGTAAAATATGAAAAAGAATATTTTCATCTTGCTTTTAATCGGAATTTTTGGCGTGAGTTTTGCATGCAGAAATAATAACGAAAAGACTTTAAAAGCCGTAAAGGCAAAACCGGTTTATTCCTATGAAGAGAATCTAAAAAAGGAGGTAGCTGTTATAAGGAGATTTTTGGGGAAATCTTCTAAATACAATTCAGATGTTGCCTTCTTTTTAGATATGAAGATAGAATCAGGAAAAAACCGGTTTTTTATTTACGATTTAAAATCTAATAAAATAACGAATAAAGGTTTGGTGGCTCATGGTTCCGGTTCAGAAACAGGAATTCCCGGAAAACTAACATTCAGTAATGTAAAGAATTCTAATTGCAGTTCCTTAGGTAAATATGCGATTGGAGGTTCTTATTCAGGAAGTTTTGGAAAAGCTTATAAATTATACGGTTTAGAGAAAACAAACAGTAATGCTTTTGACCGAAATATTGTCTTTCATAAATATGCTGATGTTCCTTTTGATGAACAGCCTTATCCAATCTGCAACAGTCTGGGTTGTCCAATGGTGAATGAAAAGTTTTTTGGAGTTATGGAAAAACTTATTGATAACTCAAAAAAGAAAATCATTCTTGTGATATACTATTAAATCAATCCATTTTGGGATATTTGTAATCTGTATCTTTCAAAAAAATAACTTAAAAACCTAACGAATGATTAAAAAACAAATCATAGTTCTATTACTACTGATTGGCACTTTTGCTTTTGCGCAAAAACCAATTTTTACAACAGCCAAAGTAAAATCAGCGACTGTATATTTTAATGCCGCTGAATTATCTCAAACCGCAAATGTTACTCTGCCTGCAGGTGCAAGTGAAATCGTTATCAAGAATGTTGCTGTGAATTTAAATGAAAATTCAATTCAAATAGGCGCACCGGCGAATCTAACGGTTCTTTCGGTTCAGTTTACCAATAATTATATTTCTGAGTATGATATTGATTCCAAATCTCCGGCGTTAAAAATTGTGAGAGACAGTATCGTTTTGGTTCAGAAGGAAATTTTGAAGGTGACTAATTTCATTAATTCAGAAAATAAAACGATTCAGCTTTTAGACAAAAACCAACAGATTTCAGGTGTAAATTCAGGTTTGAATGTAACCGAATTAATGAAAATGGTTGATTATTATAAAAATAAGCAAGTTGAGATTGCCAACAATATCAATACGCTTTCAGAGAAACAGCAAAAACTGAATGAGCTTCTGAAAAAACTCAACAACAAACTCGAAGTGAATGCTACTAAAGAAGAAAAGACCTCTTCTGGGAAATTAGTTTTACAGGTAATGAATCAAACAGCAGGAATAATTCCGTTTGACATTTCGTATTTGACCAATAATGCAACCTGGACTCCTTTTTATGATTTACGTGCTGAAAGTGTTACTTCGCCAATTAATATGATGTATAAAGGACAAGTGGTTCAAAACACCGGAATTGACTGGAAAAAAGTAAAACTGACTTTGTCAAGTGGTATTCCAAATCAAAACAATCAGGCTCCAATATTAAGTTCCTGGTTTCTGGCAAATCAGGTTTACAATGATGCAGTTGTTGTTGGTTATGGAATGAGTACAAGGAATCAGCTGCAGGGAAGTCTTTTCAAAAAAGAATCAGAAGAGAAATTGATGGAATCAGCTGCTCCTGTAATGATGGAATCATCCATTTCAAATTATACAACTGTCGCAGAAAACCAGCTTAATATTTCTTTTGATATTGATATTCCGTATGATATTTCATCAAATGGAAAAGTACACAGCGTTTCATTAAAAGAAATAAAACTGCCTGCTTCGTATAAATATTATTCGGTTCCGAAAGTTGAAAGTGAAGCATTTTTGCTAGCTGAAATTGCCGATTACAGCAAATACAATTTACTTCGCGGTGAAGCCAATATAATTTTTGAAGGGATGTATGTAGGTAAAACTTTTATCGAACCCAACCAAACAGGTGATACTTTAAACCTGAGTATGGGCCGCGATAAAAAAGTGTCAATAAAAAGAGAAAAGGTAGCTGACAAATCAGGAACTAAATTTTTGTCGGCTAAAAAAGAACAAACTTTTACTTTTGATATTACGGTTAGAAATAACAAAAAAGAGGCAGTTGAATTATTGTTGAAAGATCAATATCCGTTAAGCACGAATAAAGACATTGAGATAGAATTGCTGCAAAGCGACGGTGCAAAAGTAAATACTGAAACCGGAATACTTACCTGGCAATTACAACTGAATGCCAATGAAAACAAGAAATTCAGAATTAGCTATAGGGTAAAATATCCTAAAGATCAGGTTTTGAATTTATAACAGAATAGACTTGAAATACAAATTCCACAAATTTTCACGGACTCATCTGTGTTAATTTGTGGAATTTATTTGATTAAAAGTCTTTGTAACTCTGACTTTGAAATTACGGGGCCGGATCCGGAATAATAGTCTGAACTTCATCAATCTCAGCTAATATCTCTTTCGAAAGCGTTATATCTACAGTTGCAATATTTTCTTTTAATTGTTCGATGGTTGTAGCACCAATAATGGCACTTGTTAAAAAAGGCTGCTGTAATACAAAACCTAAAGCCAGTTCGGTTAAAGTCAATCCGTGTTTGTGAGCAATTTCCTGATATAAACGAGTGGCCTGAGTGCTTTCTTCGCTATTATAACGTTTGTATTGAGGGAAAAGATTGATTCTCGCTTTTGGGTGAGGCTCTCCGGTTAAGAACTTACCAGATAAAACTCCAAAAGCTAACGGAGAATAAGCCAGCAATCCCACATTTTCATGAATGGAAACTTCTGCAGATCCTATCTCGAAAAGGCGATTCAATAAATTATACGGATTTTGAATTGTCTTAATTCTTGGAAGATTTTGGTATTTGCTTTCTTCAAGAAAACGCATCATTCCCCACGCATTTTCATTGGAAACTCCAAGATGTTTTATCTTACCTTCTTTGATTAGACTATCAAAAGTTTCCAGAACTTCCCTGAAATTATCTTCCCAGGCTTCATCCTGAACTTTAAATCCGCGCTGTCCAAAACAATTGGTTTTACGCTCCGGCCAATGCAGTTGGTACAAATCAATATAATCTGTCTGCAGGCGTTTTAAGCTATTCTCTAAAGCATATTTAATACTCGCAGGTGAGAAATCTAATTTCTCACGCATATATCCAAAATTAGGATTTGGTCCGGCAATTTTAGAAGCCAAAATAACTTTGTCACGATTTCCTGTTTTTTTAAACCAGGTACCGATAATTCTCTCAGTGCTTCCATAAGTTTCTTCACGACCCGGAACTGAATACATTTCGGCTGTATCAAAAAAGTTGATGCCATTTTCAAATGCATAATCCATTTGCTGATGACCTTCTGCTTCTGAATTTTGTTCGCCAAAAGTCATAGTTCCCAGACAAACTTTACTCACTTTTATATCGGTATTGGGCAGGGTAGTATATTTCATATTTTGTGGTATTGCAATATTTTCTCAAAGATACAACCGTATTTTTTAAATGAAAAAGTTACAAGAGTTAAAAAACACTTAAGCATTTTTATGAAAACTCAATGGTTTGATTTATAGAAATCTAACTTTTTTGCTTCTTTTTTTTATAAAAAATCATTGAGGATTGAAAATCAGATGTTTTATGTTTTTTTATGTAGTAATAAGACTACTTATACCTGTAGCTAATGTAATTTTTATTGTAGGCAAATACACCGTATTCTTACTTTTTTTATTTCAAAATATGTCGCTCATCGACTAATAATGTTTTTCATCTAAAAGGTCTGAAATTTCATAAAAAACCTGATTTTACAAGCTAATTTTGTTTCATATTCTAATCGAAAATTGATTGAAAAAATTAAATCCTTCCTAGGGGTTTTTACGTAGGTATAAGGAAATACAAAATCTTACACACATTCGATTTTGATGCTGCTGAAATAAGGTAGTAATGTTAGAAAATAATCAACAAAATTTAGTTATTAAAAACTATTCTTTTATAAGAATTTAAAAATTTTTTTTATGAAGAAAATTTTACTTATTCTGTTAGTGGGTCTGTTTCAAAATTTCATTTTTGGCGCCACTATTACGAGTACAGGAACAGGTGGAAACTGGAACGCTGGTGCTTCTTGGGTTGGTGGTATTGTACCAACTTCAGCAGATGATGTGGTTATTGCTAGTGGAGCTACAATTACGGTAGATGGATCGAGGTCAGCAAAAACTATTGATATTAGAGGAATTTTATTATTTAATGCAAACAATACGAGCATTAATCTGCCAACAAATGGTACTATACGTATTGTGTCTCCTGGAAAAGTTGACAATATTGGTTGTACAAATAACATGGAAATAAATATTGGAGGTGTTAAGTATGCTGCTTGCCAAGGAAATGGTAATAGTCCATATACTTTTTCAACTCTTAATCAATCAGGTGGAAATTGTCCAACAACAGCAGGGACTTTGTCGGGGAATCAATATATTTGTGCATATGGTTCAAAAACTACGACTTTTTCTTCCACAGTTCCTGGAGGAACTTGGTCCAGTAGTAATACAGCAGTAGCTACTGTAAATGCATCTTCAGGTTTAATAACAAGTATTGATAATTCATCAGGGGTTGTAACAATAACTTACACAGTAGGAGGTACAGGTGGTTGTACACAATATACAGCAACTAGAACTGTTTATGTTGCAAATGGACAAGCCGGAAGTTTAGGACAAATATCATATAATGGTACTCCTTATCCAAACTCACCTAGCCCTCCCTTGGTTTTATGTAAAGGATCTACAAGTTTAACGTTTAGTATACCTGGAATTCCAAATGTTTCAGGTTATATCTGGAAAGGAGATTCTTCATGGATTATTACCCCATCAGCTGATGGATTATCAGCAGTAGTTACTTTTCCGTCAAATGCAAATCAAAACAATATTGAAGTATATGCTAAAAACGGATGTACTGATTTTGGTAGACAGTCATATATTTATATTACTTTGAGTGGTCCATCAAATACTGCACCAACGATAACAAGTCAGCCTTCAACTGCAACGCAAACTACTTGTTTGAATGGAACCGTTAGCTCTCTGTCGGTAACAGCTTCTGGATTTAGTAGTTATACTTATCAATGGTATAGTAATACAACATCAAGTAATTCTGGTGGAACTCTAATAGCTGGAGCAACATCACAAAGTTATACACCGTTAACTACGACTGCAGGGACATTATATTATTATTGTGTTGTTGGTGGAGCGTGTTCTCCAACAGTTAATAGTGCAGTTTCAGGACAAATTAAAGTTAATGCGGTACCTACTGCTACAGCAGGAGGTCCAGATAATTTATGTAGATCAGCTTCACCTGCAGCTATCACTTTAACAGGAGCAAGTGTTGGAGGAAGTGCTACAACTGGTGCATGGTCAATATCAAGTGGTGGCGGTGTTTTAAGTAGTACATTACAAACAGCAACACCAGCAACTGTAACATATACTCCGGCAGCAAATTATACAGGAACAGTAACTTTAGTTCTCACCTCTAATGCAGGAACAGGATGTACAGCAGTTACTTCAAATAGAACTATAAATGTAAATGCTACGCCAACGTTAACAATAACCAATCCGACGCCTGTCTGCTCACCAGGTACTGTTGATTTAACTGCGTCGGCAGTTACAGCAGGATCAACGTCTGGTTTGACCTATACATACTGGACAAATGCCGGAGCAACGACTGCTTATGGAACTCCTACGGCAGCGACAGCGGGAACGTACTATATAAAAGGAACTAACGCAGCAGGCTGTTTTGCAATTTCGCCTGTAACAGTTACAGTAAATGCTACGCCAACGGTAATAATAACCAATCCAACGCCTGTCTGCTCACCAAGTACTGTTGATTTAACTGCGTCGGCAGTTACAGCAGGATCAACGTCTGGTTTGACCTATACATACTGGACAAATGCCGGAGCAACAACTGCTTATGGAACTCCTACAGCAGCAACAGCTGGAACCTACTACATAAAAGGAACTACCGCAGCAGGCTGTTTTTCAATTTCGCCGGTAACAGTTACGGTAAATCCAACTCCAACAGTAACAATAACTAATCCAACGCCTGTCTGCTCACCAAGTACTGTTGATCTAACTGCTGCAGCGATTACAGCTGGTTCAACAGCTGGTTTGACCTATACATACTGGACAAATGCCGGAGCAACAACTGCTTATGGAACTCCTACAGTAGCAACAGCGGGAACCTACTACATAAAAGGAACTACTGCAGCGGGCTGTTTTGCAATTTCCCCTGTAACAGTTACAGTAAATGCAAATTTAACAGCAAGTGTTTCAATTGCAGCGTCCCCAACAGGAACAATATGTTCAGGAACTTCTGTAACTTTTACTGCTACAGCTACAAATTCGGGAACTACTCCAGTTTATCAATGGAAAGTCAATGGAGTTGATGCAGGAACAAATTCCTCAACATTTACATCGACTACTTTATCAAATGGTGATGTGGTAAGAGTAATTATGACATCAAATGCAAGTCCATGTTTAACTGGAAGTCCTGCTACATCAAACGCTGTAACAATGGCGGTAAACCCAAGGCCAACTCCAACATTTACAACTCCTGCTCTGGCTCAAACTTGTGCGGGTCCACATATGACTTATACCACACAGCAAGGACAATCCAATTATGTGTGGACTGTTTCGGGAGTTCGTGATACAGATTATATAATTCGAGGGCAAGGTACTTCTACAGATAATTATATTGTAATCGAATGGTTAACTGCAGGTTCTAAAACAGTTACAGTTAATTATAATAATTCAAATGGCTGTAATGGTGCAGCAGCAGTATACGCTACAAATGTGACTGTTATTGACAGAGGACAGGTAAACGGAGGAAGAGAAAATTTATGTAAAAGCGATCCATTGCCAACTTTGACATTACATAGTATTGCAGGAAATGCAGTTCCTTATACTGTTGATCCGTCATTGGTTGTAAAATGGCAGTATAATGATGATATTAATAATTCAGCAGCTACCTGGTTTGATATTCCAGATCCTCAAAATGTTATGAATAATGTAACTTATACGCCTCAGGCATTTCCAGGAGCTTTTAGAACTTACAGGGTTTTATTGCAAAACGGTTCTTGTACTGAAGAGTCTATAGAATCAAGAATTAGAATACTTGCTTTTAACGCTCCAACTTTAGGTACAACAACTTATCCTACTTGTTCAGTTTCAACAGGTAGTGTAGTTTTAAATAATTTGCCATCAGGAAACTGGACAATAAATCAAATAGGAACTGTAGCGGCAGCCTATACTAATGTTGTTCCAAATACTACTAGTTATACTATTACAGGATTAGCAACGGGTAGTTATACTTTTACAGTTAGTGAAGGAAGCTGTACTTCAGACGCTTCTTTGACTTTAAATATGAGTCAGGCAGTCAATACCTGGGACGGTACAAAATGGTCAAAAACAGGAGACACTACTCTGCCAGTAGCAGATGATAAAATTGTTTTTGAAGGTAATTATACGTTATCAACCAATTTGACTGGTTGTAGCTGTACGGTAAATACCGGAAATGTTGTAGTGAATTCAGGTATCACGCTTACAATTACTAATGCTGTAATTGTTAATGGAGGAACATTGACATTTGAAAACAATGCGAGTTTAATGCAAACGACCAATGCTGTAAATTCAGGAGCTATTATTTACAAGCGAACTTCATTTCCGATGAAGAATTTCGATGCTACTTATTGGTCATCACCTGTAGTTGGACAAACCTTGGTTGGTTTATCTCCTAACACTTTGTCAGATAAGTATATTGCCTATTACGACAGTGCCTGGAAAACAGAAGCCCGTACCAATGTAATGAAACCAGGAATTGGTTACGCTATCAGGGTTCCTAAACCTAATTATTGGCCTATACCAACGGCTCCTACTTATGCCCAGCCTGTTGAGTTTAAAGGAGTGCCTAATAATGG
>NZ_JASY01000011.1:0-146214 GCF_000735715.2 Flavobacterium chungangense LMG 26729 | reverse complement strand
AAAGAAAAGTACAAGAAGGAAAAAATAAAATGCTCGTAATTAACAATGTCAGAAATAAAATAGTACATCGTATATGTGCCTGTATTAGAGATAACAAAACATTTGAGGTTAGAAAATCAGCATAAATCTTATCAGGGACAACCCTTATTATCAACGAGTAAGATATAAAATCTTTTGTTGAATTCTTATTCGCAAACTTGCTGTGTCTTAAAATAAAACTAATTTAAATTAAAAAAAAAGATTTATTAACTTGTTTATGTCATAGTAATCAGGGCTATTTTAGAAATTTAGACTTTATAAGACCTAAAAACAAAAGAGCTACCCAAAACCGGATAGCTCTTCTGTAAAAACAATTTTTTAAATTTAGAATGACCCGCATGTATTACCTGCAAATGTAGCACCGGCACCGGCAGAGATGTCTGCTTTAACTGCAGATGCTGCAAGAGTTGGGATAGTATAAGGAGGAGTAAATGAAGTGTTTTTTCCTGCAATATTACCAGTTGTATTAGTGAAAACATTTCCTGATGTAACAGTTACTGCTGTAAGACCTGTCATTAAGTCAATTGGTGTTTTTACATTTTCAAAAAGGTTGTTTTCTACTTTTATATCAGCTTCAAAACCTGCAGCAATACATTTGTTGCTGGCAGAACTATTGAAATAACTGTTTATGATGTGGATTTTTCCAAATCTAACTCTTGGCATTCTTTCTTTACATCCGCTTGCCCACCAGCAACGTGCAAATGTAATTCTAAATGTTCCGCGGTCTCCTGTAGCGCTATCGCTTGAACCAATTAAATTTGAGTATCTGTGATCGTCAGAACCTCCTGGTCCTCCTGCTTTAGGAGCTTTTAAGTAAGTGAATTTTGTATAAGAAACGGTCACATAATCAGATTTGTTTTTGATATCAAAGTTTCCATCAACTCCATCTCTGAATTCGCAGTGGTCAACCCATACATTCTGGCAGTTGTCTAAAGTTGCATTGTCCCAGCCATCTGTATCGTAAGCTCCCGGACCTTCAAAAATCAGGTTTCTGATAATGATGTTTTTACAACCTTTAAAGTAAATGATACCAGAACCATCTTTAGTCTGATTTGTTGAAACAATTTTTGCACCGCTGGTACCGTAAATTGTTTTTCCGGTTTGGTTTTGAAATGATAATCTTGCAGAAACAGTAATAGTTCCGGACACTTTTATCACTTTTACAGAAGTATTCTCAATCGCCGATTTTAATTCAGTATAATTAGTTACAGTAGTTTCGGCAGATGTACCTCCACCTGTTGTTCCTCCGTTTTGAGATGCCCATCCCGGCACTTCTGAGCAAACTCCAACTTTTGAGGTTGAAACATTTTGATTCGCAGCGGCACTTGCATTTTCAGTACTGTCTGAAGCATCTTCTGTATTACAGCTTGTAAAAGCCAAAGCAATTGTAAATAATGAAATAGTTAGTTTGGTTTTAAATTTCATAATGGTTTTTGTTTGGTTAAAAACTAATTTTTATAGCGATGCAAATATGTTTATTAAATCCTACAGTAATATTGAACTTGTTCAATAAATTTGTAATTAATTTGAATATTTAATTTTTTTTAGATATTTAATTTGAATATAATATAATTTTAGTACTTTTGCGTAATCGATTACATTATTTAAATTCACTCCCCAATGTTATGAAATTTAGAAATTTTAATTAAGAAATAATTAAAAATTATGTACGAAGCACTAAGACAAAATATAGAAAGAAAAATCACTCTTACAGATCAGGAGTGGGCTTTCATACTAGATAAAACAGAGTTTATTAAATTGAAAAAAAATGAATTTTTACAGATTCAGGATTCTAACAATTCTTATGAAGGTTTTATACTCAAAGGTGCTTTTAAAACCTATATTTTGAATGAAAATGGCACAGAAACTGTTATTTTCTTTTCATTTGAAAATGAATGGATGTGTGATCTGGAGAGTTTTTATTACCAAAAACTGACAAAATACAATATAAAAGCCATTGAAGACAGTGAGATATTAGTAATTAATAAATTAAATAAAGCATTGTTATTCAAACAGGTGCCTAAACTTATACAGTTTCATATCTTAATGGTAGAAAGAGCCAATATTGCTATACAGGAAAGGCTTTTGGATGTTTTGAACAAGACTTCAAAACAGCGATATATTGAGTTTGTAGAAAAGTATCCTCATAAAACAAAAAAAATAAATAATAAAAATTTGTCTTCTTATTTAGGCGTTACTCACGAATTTTTATCAAAAATCAAAAAGAGCTTTTAACTCAAATTAAATCTCTCTTTTGGGTTATTAAATTCCCTTAAAGCATTGCATCATTTTATTATCTGAATATATAATTTTGGATGATAGAAATCTGTATGTCTGCGAACTAATTATTTTTTGTTAACATAAAGCTATCTGTTCATTGAATTGTTGAAATATTTTGTAAATTGCGCTATAAAATTATCATATTCTCAAAATGGAACAGCAAAAAATATATATTCCTAAAAATAAAGTAAGAATTGTCACAGCCGCTTCGCTTTTTGACGGACACGATGCAGCCATTAATATTATGCGCCGTATTATTCAGTCAACCGGTGTTGAAGTGATTCATTTAGGACATGATCGAAGTGTTGAAGAGGTGGTAAATACTGCTATTCAGGAAGATGCAAATGCTATTGCAATGACTTCTTACCAGGGCGGACACAATGAATACTTTAAATATATGTATGATTTGCTTCATGAAAAAGGAGCGGGGCACATTAAAATCTTCGGAGGCGGAGGCGGTGTAATCCTGCCAGGCGAAATTGAAGAATTACACGGATATGGTATTACCAGAATATATTCACCAGATGATGGTCGTTCTTTAGGACTTCAGGGAATGATTAATGATTTGGTGGAACGTGCCGATTTTCCTGTTGGAGACCAATTAAACGGAGAAATCGATCATATCGAAAACAAAACGCCAACTGCTATTGCACGTTTAATTTCGGCTGCAGAGAATTTCCCTGAAATTGCAAAATCGGCTTTTGATACAATTCACAAAATAAATTCCAATTCTAAAATTCCGGTTTTGGGAATTACAGGAACGGGCGGTGCCGGAAAATCATCTTTGGTGGACGAATTGGTTCGTCGATTTTTAATTGATTTCCCCCAGAAAACAATCGGATTAATTTCTGTTGATCCTTCGAAAAGAAAAACCGGAGGAGCGCTTTTAGGCGACAGAATACGTATGAATGCGATTAATAATCCTCGTGTATATATGCGTTCGCTGGCAACGCGTCAGTCGAATTTGGCTTTGTCTAAATATGTAGCCGAAGCCATTCAGGTTTTAAAAGCCGCGAAATACGATTTGATTATTCTGGAAACTTCAGGAATTGGGCAGTCGGATACCGAAATTATGGATCATTCTGATGTTTCTTTATATGTAATGACACCGGAGTTTGGAGCTGCAACGCAATTGGAAAAAATCGATATGCTTGATTTTGCCGATTTAGTGGCTTTAAACAAATTTGACAAACGCGGTGCGCTTGATGCGTTGCGCGATGTAAAAAAACAATATCAAAGAAATCATAATCTTTGGGATAAAAATCCGGACGAAATGCCGGTCTTCGGAACAATTGCTTCGCAGTTTAACGATCCGGGAATGAACACGCTGTACAAAGCGATTATGGATAAAGTGGCAGAAAAAACCGATTCTGATTTGAAATCGACTTTTGAAATCACAAAAGAAATGAGCGAAAAAATCTTCGTGATTCCGCCACACAGAACACGTTATTTATCTGAAATTGCCGAGAATAACAGATCTTATGATGAAATAGCAATTTCACAGCAAAAAGTAGCGCAGAAATTATACGGAATTTATAAAACCATAGAATCGGTTTCGGGAAAAGTGCCTCAAATTATAAAAGCAGGAATAGATGACAATAGTGTCATCCTGAGCGGAGTCGAAGGACTAGACGAAAACAGAATCTTTTTAAACCTTCTACTAAATCAGTTTGATAAAGTAAAAATGGATTTAGATCCGTACAATTGGGAAATTATCCTGAATTGGGACGAAAAAGTAAACAAATACAAAAATCCGGTTTATACTTTTAAAGTTCGTGATAAAGAAATTAAAATTGCAACACATACCGAGAGTCTGTCACATATTCAGATTCCGAAAATTGCTTTACCTAAATATGAAGCCTGGGGTGATATTTTGCGTTGGAGCCTGCAGGAAAATGTTCCGGGTGAATTTCCTTTTGCTTCAGGATTATATCCGTTTAAGCGTGAAGGCGAAGATCCGTCAAGAATGTTTGCGGGTGAGGGCGGACCTGAAAGAACCAACAAGCGTTTTCATTATGTGAGCGCGGGATTGCCGGCAAAAAGGCTTTCAACCGCTTTTGACAGTGTGACTTTATACGGAAACGATCCGGATATTCGTCCGGATATTTACGGAAAAATTGGAAATGCCGGAGTTTCAATCTGTTGCCTGGATGATGCTAAAAAATTGTATTCAGGTTTCGATTTGGTTCATGCTTTAACTTCGGTAAGTATGACAATCAATGGGCCGGCGCCAATGTTGCTCGGTTTTTTCATGAATGCGGCAATTGATCAACAATGTGAATATTACATCAAAGCCAATGATTTAGAGAAAGAAGTTGAAGCTAAAATTAACAAAATATATGCAGCAAAAGGTACTGAACGACCTAAATACCAGGGTGATTTGCCGGAAGGGAACAATGGTTTAGGGTTAATGCTTTTGGGAGTTACCGGCGATCAGGTTTTGCCTTTGGAGATTTATAACGAAATAAAAGCCAAAACATTATCACAGGTACGTGGAACAGTTCAGGCTGATATTTTAAAAGAAGATCAGGCGCAGAATACCTGTATTTTCTCCACCGAATTTGCACTGCGATTAATGGGTGACGTTCAGGAATATTTTATTACTAAAAATGTTCGTAATTTCTATTCGGTTTCGATTTCAGGATATCATATTGCCGAGGCGGGAGCAAACCCAATTACGCAATTGGCGTTTACGCTTTCAAATGGTTTCACTTACGTAGAATATTATTTGAGTCGCGGCATGAACATCAACGATTTTGGACCTAACTTATCGTTCTTCTTCTCCAACGGAGTAGATCCGGAATATTCGGTTATTGGACGTGTGGCACGTAAAATTTGGGCGAAAGCCATGAAAAACAAATACGGAGCCAACGAAAGAGCACAAATGCTGAAATACCATATTCAAACTTCCGGACGTTCGTTGCACGCGCAAGAAATTGATTTCAACGATATTAGAACGACTTTGCAGGCTTTGTATGCGATTTATGATAACTGTAATTCACTGCACACCAATGCGTATGACGAAGCGATTACAACGCCAACAGAAGAATCTGTACGTCGTGCCATGGCGATTCAGCTGATTATCAATAAAGAATTAGGTCTGGCAAAAAACGAAAACCCAATTCAGGGATCCTTCATCATCGAAGAATTAACTGATTTAGTGGAAGCTGCGGTGTTACAGGAATTCGACCGAATCACAGAACGTGGCGGTGTTCTTGGTGCAATGGAAACGATGTACCAAAGGTCAAAAATTCAGGAAGAAAGTTTGTATTATGAAACCTTAAAACACAACGGCGATTTTCCAATTGTGGGTGTCAATACGTTCCTGAGTTCAAAAGGTTCGCCAACGGTAATTCCGGCAGAAGTTATCCGCGCCACCGAAGAAGAAAAACAATACCAGATTACAATGCTGGATAATTTGCATCAATTTCACGAAGCAAAAGTAAACGAACATTTAAATGCTTTACAGCTAGCCGCTATTAAAAACGAAAACTTATTTGATCACTTAATGGAAGCTACAAAGGTTTGTTCGTTAGGTCAGATTACTTCGGCATTGTTTGAGGTTGGTGGGCAGTATAGAAGGAATATGTAGAATTTTTATTTTTTAATGATATGGAAAAACCTCTCAGATTTTGAGAGGTTTTTTTGTTTACTATAATTGGAAAATATTTAGCGCTTTACGGGTTTCCTTAATTTTATAAGAAAATGTTTGTATATATTAGCTTAGGAAAAAATAAAAAATACTATTATATGTTGGGTAATTTAATTAAATATTCAGATTTTTATACTGCACCAATTCCAGATAACCCAATTGAGCTTATAATAGATATTCCAAAAGAAGAACTTATCGCTACTATTGTTGCGATCAATACAAGACTAAAACCTCTAGGAGTAAGTCATTTTGATGATTCAAGAGATACACAAATCAATTGTTTGAGAACAATTTTTCTAGACAATGAAAATCATATTGAGCAATCATTTTGCTTATCAATAATTAATAAATATATTATTACACCTTCTAATAATAACTTATTTTCTAGAGTAACTTGTTTGTATGCTTTACAAGAAATTTTGAATTTTAATGGTTTCACGAAAGAAACGCCGGAATACAATTTTGATAACAGAGAAAGAATATTCAAATTCTTATTAATTGCTAATAATCAAATTTTAAAAGGAGATAGCAATTATAAAAAAGAAGGTTATGAACAACTTGGAAATGATTTTTTTGAGTTTTTTATGTTCCGAGAATTGCATCACAATCAATACAATGAATGTTCTAACTCGATTAATGTTTTCTATAAATCATGGTTTCTATTGCATAAAATTGAAAATCATCATATTTTTTCGAACCATTTTAAAAATTATCTAACTTGGTATTATAAAGTTGAAAACGCAGATGCATTTTTAAAGAATATTTTTTGGGCCTATATAAAAAGTTATGATGAGACTTTAAAATTAAGATATCTTAATGTTTTAAAAAGTGAACTGGACACAATTAAAGTACTTGATGCTTTTAGTGCTGATCGTGAATTTAAAGTTTTAGAAAAAGACAATTTAGAGGTTTTTGATTTCTCACGGATTAAAAAAAGCCCTTTATTTAAAGGAAGGATGAAAGACGAAAAAGATACTATTGGATATCTTATACTTGACGATGGATTTTTTTTAGAAAAGGCATATTCACTATTAATAAATGATTTTTGGTTTGATTATTTAAAGCCTAATGAGATTTGTACAAGGAAAGATTGGGGAAGTTTTATAGGAACAGATTTTTACGAACCTTTTTTATGCGAAATTTTTCTGGAGTCATTTTCAAATACTCCAGAATTTATTTTCAGATCTACCGATGAATTAAAATTTAAGATAGAGGGTAGACCAATTGAATATGCAGATTTTTATATTCGTGAAAAACAAAATATTGCATTAATCGAAGCAAAAAGTTCATATCTAGCGATTATTAATGGATATAAAACGGTTTCCACAATTGATGATTTTAGAAAATTAAATTTAGAAGAATTTTATGATGATTATGGTTTAGTTCAACTTGTTTCCAAAACTATTAAAAAATTTCATTTGTATAAAAATCATATTGCAGATGATAAATTTAATTCAAATCGGAAAGTTCAGCTTTACCCAATATTAATTGTTAACGATCCCATATTTAGCTCATCTTTAGCTTCATTTGTTTTTAAAAGAAAATTTAATGAATTATTAGAAAAAGAGGGAATTAATAAAAAAGCAAAAGAACATAATATTAAAGATTTGTGTATAATGAATGTAAGTCATTTACAGGATATGGAACAAAGTTTAATAGATAAAAAAAACAATTTTTTCAAAATTCTAGATACATATCTTCTAATGTCTAATTATAATAATAAGGCTAATTTTAATCGATATAATTTCTTAAGAACTTTTGACCATGTTTTGCATGCTAAAATTAAAGAAGGATTAATTGCTAATAGAATAAAAGGTTTAAAATGGCTAGAGGAATAGGCTTTTACCTGTTGGCACAGCGTCCCGCTCGAGAACCCAAAGTCTATATAACAAAATTGAAATTCCTCTGCTAGCGCGAGCATCTTGCTCGTGAACACAAAGTAATGCACGAGCGAGACGCTCGCGCCAGCAAAACCATAAAATTCCATAAAGTTTGTCATTTCGACCGAAGGGAGAAATCACAATAGAAGCTCGACAATGCAGGTCGCCAATCTTTGTAGAATTACTTGTGTGATTTCTCCCTTCGGTCGAAATGACAATATTGCGGTTATTGTTATGAAGTTATCACCACCAAAAATCAGCAGAAAATCATTCCCCAACAACCTCCCCAAAATCACTCAAAAACTCCATTTCCTCCAAAGGAAACAGCTGAAGTACAGTTTCTAAAATAAGACCAACATTAACAGGTTCATTGTTTTTCTCAGCAATTTTAGGTGTTTCCGGATCCAGCGCCAAAATACACAATTTAAGCAGGTCGGTAATTAAGCCGCCGAGTTCGACATAATTCGAAACCTTAATTTGAGCGATGTAGGCTTTTGAATTGTCAGGAACCGGTTTTAGTGTTTGAAAAGACCGGGTGGCTAATTTTTTGAGAACTTCTAAATTTCTAATTTCAGTGGTTTCCATTTCGTTGGTTTTTGAGTGTGAATTGTTTTAGAATTTGACTTTTAGAATTTGTTATTATCAGAAAAAATGTATTTTTGCTTAACACTGCAAGAAAGAAATAGATTACACGGTATCAAATCATTTTTTGCAGTATGGTACGGCACTAAATATGTTTTTTACATATTTCTTGTTAATGAACTTAATTGTTATCTTTGAATTATGAGCACACTTACAAAACCAAATCATATAGGCCGAAAAATAAGCCGCATTCGTGAACTTCGTGACATGAAACAGGAAGCTTTGGCACAAGCTTTAGGAACAAACCAGCAAGCTGTTTCGGCTTTAGAAAATAGTGAAACCATTGATGAGCAAAAGCTTATTGAAGTTGCAAAAGCGCTTGGCGTAACGGTTGAAGCCATTAAGAATTTTTCTGAAGAAGGTGTGATCAATTATTTTAATACTTTCAATGATTCAGATAATAATTTTAATCATTATAATACGTGTACTTTCAATCCATTAGATAAATTAATGGAAACTGTAGAAGAAAATAAAAACCTTTACGAACGTTTGCTTCAGGCGGAAAAAGATAAGATCGAATATTTAGAAAAATTACTTAAAGGGAAATAATATTCTTAAAAAGGTATTGATAAACAACAAAAGACAGCTCCAAAAAGCTGTCTTTTTAATTTCAAAATAAAAATGACGCATCAGCAAATACTGGATAAATTAGCTTCAAAAGCATTAGTACAAAATATCGATGACGATTTTGCAAGGCTCACTGCAAAAGCAATGGCGTATGCCAAACACGACACAAAAATTGCTGAAAATCTTACGGGTTATATTCTTCCTAAAATCGTATTGCGCTGGAATTGTGTTCTAAATGCCGATCATACAGAAGTTACAGATAATTATAAACGTACAACATTTGTGGCGTTAGCAGTAATTCTTCATAAATACGGACTCAAAGATTCTGAAATTACAGAAAAAGCAATAGAGGCAATTGATGCTTTAAACCGCGATGTTGTTTTAAGCGATGACTTTTTTAGAAAATCAGATCAGATAAAAAAACTGATTAGTTCAGAACCCGTTCCGCTCAGGCGCAAACCATCATTGCCTGATAATATTACTTTCTACAGACCAAAGGATGTAATTGCTATTCAGCTCGATAAACATTTTTATTGTGCTTATATACACAAGCTTTCACGTCCCAACGAAAGTCCGATAATAGAGTTTTACGATACAATATTTGATAAAGTTCCTGAAATTCAGGAATTAGAAAAGTTGCCTGCAAAAGGAAAATTGTACAATGATGGCAGTAAACGCATTTCTAAATATGCCGTTTCAGGAATCAAGTTTTTGCCTGATTTGGCAAATCAAATCAAACTTATACATTCAAATGTTGAAACTTCGCCTTCTAATGCTCATCTGGAAGAATCTGTAGGGCTGTATGCCGTTATGGATATATTTGAGATACAAAATGAAATTGAGCGACTTTTTTAGCTAATAGTTTTTATTAAAAAAGATGTTTCTTTATACTTATTTTTGCCTATCTAAAATTAGAAATTAAGTTATGACTGAAAAATTTACGCTTACCGGCGGAGCAAGAATCGGAATGGCAAATGCCAGTTTTCCATTTGCCGATTTATATGTTGACAAAGACGTTTTAAAAATTAATGCATCAATTGTTGGTAATTTGGTATTTCAGCCAAAAGACATTATTTCTATAGAAGCGTACAGTTCGATTCCGATAATTGGAAACGGAATTAAGATAAACCACAGAATAGAAAAATACAATTCAAATGTTATATTCTGGACTTTTAAGAATCCCAACACAGTCATAGATGAAATTAAAATGACGGGATTTTTAGAAAATACAAATTCAGAAATAAGTACAGAAGATTTGAAAATTCTGGAAAGGCAAAATCAAGGGGAATTTCCAATTAAAAAACCGGTTGCTGTGTTTTTTACAATAGCATGGAACTTGCTTTTTTTGTCTGATATAATTCCCTTTATGCTGCAGGATAAAAAAGAAGGACTTCCGATTGGAATTGGTGTGAAACTCGCTCTTTTCCTGGTTTTTATAAGTTCAGTTTTAGCATTAGTTTCAGAGAAATTCAGAGGCCTGATTCTAAAAGAAGGAAGAGAATTTGATGATATTAAGAAATTGATATATTTAACTGCTTTTATAACCGGAATGTTATTTATTCAGTTTACAGTTATGAATATTTGATTGTGATAAATAGATTACGCAATTTGTGGTAAAGCGATTGCCAAAAAATAATATAGTTTTATCAATCATTAATCTATGCGAAAAATAATTCTTTTTCTTTTATTATCTACAATAGTGCTTTTGGGTACGGTAATCCTATTAGAAAATTCTAAAGAAAACGTTTTTACAGCTTCTGAATTCAATAAAAAAACAGAACAAAAACTGACTAAAAGAGTAGATGCCGTAAAACAGCTTATAGGCAATAACTCCAAATACAATAATAAGATAGCCTTTTTTATAGACATGAAAATCAAGTCTGGGAAAAACAGATTTTTTATATACGATTTAAAAAAGAATAAAATAATTGATCAGGGATTGGTTGCACATGGCTCAGGATCTGAAACCGGAATAAAGGATAAACTGCGATTTAGCAATGTCAATAATTCACTTTGTACAGCATTAGGGAAATATTATATCGGATACAGTTATAATGGAGATTTTGGAAAAGCATATAAACTTTATGGCTTAGATAAAACCAATGATAATGCTTTTTTAAGGAATATTGTTTTGCATAAATACAGTAAAGTTCCCTACGAAGAACAAGATAACCCAATTTGCAGCAGCTATGGCTGTCCGATGGTAAATGAAAAATACTATGCGAGGATAGAGAAACTGATTGACAGTTCTGATAAAAGAATTGTTTTGGACATTTATTATTGAATGTTACCGGTTGCAGTATCGAAGAAATTTGTTGAAAAATCAAACCTTCTTTTTTACCGTTCCTTTTGTTTTCAGCTTTTCAAGAATAGCATCGGCTTTTTCGTTTTCGCAGATGAATCGTAGGGATTCTGCATAACGGTAATAATATACAGGTTCTAAATCGGCTGTCATGGCAAATAGTTTATCGTACCATTCGGCTGCTTTTTCGAGTTTAAAATGTGAATAAGACGAATCTCCTAATTTTTGAAATAAATCTACAGACTTGTAGCCTTTTGCAGCAACTCTTTCATAGGTTTTCATTACATCAACATAAGCATAAGTGTCGCTTACTTTGTCAGTGATAAAGACTTCTTCATTTTGGGCAGCAGCACTGAATGAAAAAATAGTCCCTAATATTAAAATAACAAGTCTGTTTTGCATACCCATTGGTTTAAGAGAATATCTGGATTTTTTGTTTTTTTGTTTCGCAAATATATCTAAATCAGTGATATAAGGTGTGTTTGGGTGGTTTTTTTATGAATTTTAACTATTTCAAGCGTGTTATCTAAAAGTTTTCAGACATTTTTAATGGAGAAAAATGTTCAATGAAAATTATATGGTCTAATTTTATGGATTCAACCAATATCGTTATGACTATCCAGGAGTATTGTAACAAAATCAACGCTTTAAACGCAGACCAAAATATTTCTACGCTATTTGATGGTATAGATTTAGAAAACAGTGTTTTAAAAATTTTGCAAAATACTACGCAAACTTATTTTACTACTGAAGTTCTTTGTAATCAATCTGTTGCTGAAACTGTTATTCTAAATAACGAAATTGTAAAATTATTTACAAATCGTTTGGGGTTACTATTTTCGAGTGAAAAAGAAGCCGGAAATGTTTGTTTTGCCACTAGCAGCGAATTACGTCCTGAATTCAGGCAAAGTTTCATGGCCATAGAGTTGTTAGATTATATTTATGCATTTGTACATTCTTCTTTTTATAAAGAATTTCAAAAAATACCCATTACATCAGAAGCTGATATTTTTTGGAAACTGGTAAAAATTGGAGTCGGTTTGCGGAAAGAAATTAAATAAAAAAAACAGCCCATATGGAGCTGTTCTTAGATAGGGGGCAATATGATTAACGACGAAAAGCCGGGCTTTCGTTTACTGATTGGTCTAACGCAATTGTTTTTGATTTTTTATTAGAAACAGTAATTTTATGATTTACTATTTTATTGTTTTCCAAAACTTTTAGATAATAAGTTCCGGCTGGATAAGTTTCAAGGCTTAGGGTTTTTGAAACTTCTAATTCGTTTGTAGAAAATTCTCCTGTGTAAAGTAAGTTTTGTTTTTCGTCAAGAATTGAAAAATTTGATTTTTCGCCAGCGTTTAATGTAAAGCTTACTACTTTTCCATTTCCGGTTTTGATATACAGGACATAATCACTTTTTTCATTACTTGCATACGTACTTAATGTTGTTAATAATACAGCTACAACAAAGCTCAGTCTTAAAATTTGTTTCATCTCTTTTTCTAATTTTTAATTTTAATTTTCTAATTCGTGGTATTGGCAAAACTACAAATTGTTCTCTTATTTCAAAATTTTTACTGTTTTATTTTTCAACAGTAAGTTGTTGAATTCAAAGGTTTTCCATTGTTTTACTAAGATACTTACGTGTTTATTGATATTTTGGATTTGTTTTTTTAAATTATTTTTAAAGTTTTAACATTCAGCTACTTGTGTTTGTTAAGTAATATTTTGTTAAATTTTTTTTGCTTTTTGCATTTATTTCTGAGATGTGAGAAATATATAACAAAAAAAACAGCTCAAGAACCACCAAGAGCTGTTTTAAAAACCGTAAGGTTTTAAACTTTACTAACTATCTAACCTCATTTTTATACTTATGAAAAGCATAAACTTTTTTAGCGTACTGCTACGCTTGTATTGTTTGCAGAAGAACCTGCTTTATATATTGATGTAACTGCTTGTCTTGATATCACAGCAACATTGTCTTTTATAGTAATTTGGTGTCTTGTAGTTTTTACACTGTCTTCTACCTCTAAGAAGTAAGTTCCTGTTGGAAATTCTTCGAAGCTGAATGTTCTTAGGATTCCGCTTTTACCAGAAGCACTTTCAGAATAGATAAGATTACCATCTACATCGTATATTGATAAGTGTGCTTTTTTTACATTGTTTAATGCAAAAGTTACTTCACTACCGTTTCCTTTAATTACATGAAGAGCAAAATCTCCATTTCCGTCGATTGCATAAGTACTTGTTCCAAAAAGTACTGCACATACTAAACTTAATTTTAATGTCTTTTTCATGATATATTTTTTTAAATTATTTCGTCTATTTCTATACTGCTAAATTACTGCAGATGTAAGGTAAAGTACACAACCCTATTTGCTGATATATGTGCTATATTCTCATTTACGAAACCGTTATATGTTAAATTTTGAATTATTGTTGGAGTTTTGATTGATTTGATTATAATTTTTTAAAATTTCACCTCTAATTACGAATATGAAAATCATTGCATTGTTTTTGTTGGGATATGGTAATTTTAAGTGAGGAAAAATTAGGTTATAATAATTTTTATCTACTTTGAAATTGCATAAAGTATAATTTAGGAGTAAGATTAGTTGCTTTTGTTGTCAAAAAGTAAGCAAAAAGACGAAAATAGAATATAAATCGGTAGAAATGAATTTTTGCCGGAAGTGACAAATGTGTGGAAATTTACCAATGCTGTCATTTAATTTATTTTCAAAAAGTATTTTTAGGGATCAGATAGATTTTCTAAAAAAAGAAATAAAAAAAACAGCTCCATAACCACAAAGAGCTGTTTCTGAAAACAATTAAGTTTTAATCTTTTACTATCTAACCATTTTTATACAATTATTAAAATTGTAAACAGTTTTAACGAACGGCAACAGTTGCATTTTTAGCATAATTTGTTTTGTAAACTGATGAAATTGCTTTTGCAGACAAAACTGTTTTGTTATCTGTAATTGTAATTTCATGTCTTACTATTTTTATGCTGTCTTCTGCTTCAAGGAAATAAGTTCCTTCAGGAAATTCTTCCAGGCTAAATGTTCTTAAAATTCCATCTTTACCTGAAGCGCTTTCAGAATAAATTAGAGTACCGTCTTGATCGTAGATTGTTAATTTTGCTTTTTTTACATTGTTTAAAGCAAAAGTGATCAGTTTTCCGTTCGCTTTTAATACATGAAGATTGAAGTCTTCATTACCATCGATTGCATAAGTACTTGTTCCAAAAAGTACTGCTAATACTAAACTTAATTTTGAAATCTTTTTCATGACAATAGTTTTTAAATTATTAGTTCTAATTCTCTGATGCTAAATTACTTACGAAATATGTTATTTTGCATAACCCTATTTGCCGATATATGTGCTGTATTCTCATTTACGAAACCGTTATAGGTTAAAATTTAAATTATTATCACCGTTAACGTTAATTTGATTGTGATTTGATAATTTATTTAAATAATTGACAGGTATAAAAAAAGGGGGTATCTCGCTATTTATCAAAATATGGAACAAAAAAAACAGCTCAAGAACCACCAGGAGCTGTTTTAAAAACCGTTAAGTTTTAAACTTTACTAACTATCTAACTTCATTTTATACTTATGAAAGCATAAACTTTTTTAGCGTACTGCTACACTTGTATTGTTGGCAGAATAACCTGCTTTGTAAACTGATGAAATTGCTTTTGATGATAATGTTGCAACACCGGCTGTAATCGTAATTTCATGTTTTGTAGTTTTTACACTATCTTCTACTTCTAAGAAATAAGTTCCTTCCGGGAATTCTTCAAAGCTGAATGTTCTTAGGATTCCGCTTTTGCCGGAAGCACTTTCAGAATAGATAAGGTTACCATCTGTATCGTAGATTGATAAGTGTGCTTTTTTTACATTGTTTAATGCAAAAGTTACCTGGTTCCCGTTTCCTTTAATTACATGAAGAGCAAAATCTCCATTTCCATCAATTGCATAAGTACTTGTTCCAAAAAGTACTGCACATACTAAACTTAATTTTAATGTCTTTTTCATGATGTATATTTTTAAATTATTTCTTCTTATTTGATACTGCTAAATTACTTCAACTATACGGTAATGTGTACAACTCTGTTTGCTGATATATGTGCTGTATTCTCATTTACGAAACCGTTATAGGTTAAAATTTGAATTATAATTATCGTTAACGTTAATTTGATTGTTATTTGATAATTTATTTAAATGAATGACAGTATTGAAAAAGATGCTGATTTATGCTATTTATAAAAAATATTGAACTGAAAAAAAAGCAAAAAAAAACAGCTCAAGAACCACCAAGAGCTGTTTTGAAAACCGTTAGGTTTTAAACTTTACTAACTATCTAACCTCATTTTTATACTTATGAAAGCATAAACTTTTTTAGCGTACTGCTACGCCTGTATTATTGCCAGAAATTTCTGTTTTATAAACTGATGATATTGCTTTAGATGATAAAACTATCTTGTTATAAGTAACAGTGATTTCATGTTTTGTTGTTTTTTCTTTATCTTCTATCTTTAATATGTAAGTTCCTTCCGGAAAATCTTCAAATGTGATTTTTTTTAGGATTCCATCTTTTCCTGAAGCTTTTTCAGAATAAAGTACAGTACCATCCTGATCGTATATCATTAATTTTGCTTCATTTACATTTAATCCAAAAGTAACTTCATTACCTTTTTCTTTAATTACATGAAGAGAAGAATCTTCATTTCCGTCGATTGCATAAGTACTTGTTCCAAAAAGTACTGCACATACTAAACTTAATTTTAATGTCTTTTTCATGATATATTTTTTTAGATTATTTCTTATAATTCTATACTGCTAAATTACTTCAACTGTAGGGTAAAGAGCACAACTGTATTTGCTATTATATATGCTGTATTCTCATTTACGAAACCGTTATATGTTAAAATTTGAATTATTCTTGGAGTTTTGGCGAATTTGATTATTATTTTTCAAAATATGTCTTTCAATTGTGAATATGATGCTCTATGGTTTGTTTTTATTTTAATTGTGTAATTTTTGTAGGAAAAAAATAGGACTATTATAATTTTTGGGCAGTTGATAATTCCTGAAAGTTTAATTTTGTACCTTCTAAAACATGTTTTATTGAAAATAAATAGTAAAAACAGGGAAAACAAGGGTAAAATGGCCAAAAATGGATTCTTCCGGATTTACTGTATCGATGCTGAATTAACAACTCTACCTGTTTAAAAATAGAATTTTATTTGTGGCTTCAAGTTTGCATGATTCCCATTCCAAAAGAAGGCATAAAAATAGATCAGGAATCGGTGAGAGGTTGTTGTGAAAAGATTTGATAATTTTATAAAGTATTTAGTTTCTTTTTTTTTTTAAATAATATTCAATGGTTTACATATAAAACACGAATACTAAATCTGGGTATTTAATAGTGAAAATATTTTTTTAGTAATTTTTTAAACTCCTTTTTCAAATAATTCCTTTTCACTTTTATTGTTTAAGAGAGTCAAATTCATTACTTTAATTTAACCTTTTTAATAACATTGATTTTTAAAATTAATGTCTAATTTTATTCTGTTAAAAACAATTCAGTTTTTTATTGAATACGATGTGTTATTCTTAGTTACGAAAGCGTTGTAGGTTAAAATTTGAATTTTTTTAGGTATTTTTGTTAAATTTGCACTTATTATTTAATCATTACGAAATGAAACCAATTGCCCCAGCTCTTGAAATAATATCAAACTCATACGGAAGCTCGTTTACTTACACTAAGCATGCTCAAAAGACTAATAGTAAATCCCATTTATTACATTACCACCCTGAAATTGAAATTGTTTTTGTTAATGGAGGAGCGGGAAAGAGACAAATAGGAAGTCATATTTCGTATTATACGAACGGTTCCCTGATTTTGATAGGTTCTAATTTGCCGCATTGCGGATTCACAAACGAAAAAACGGGTAATACAGATGAAACCGTAATTCATTTTAAACCTGATTTTCTGGGAGGTGATTTTTTTGGAATTCCTGAAATGAAAAAAATTCAACAACTTCTTGATCAGGCGAAAGCGGGAATAGCATTTGGAGGTGAAACTAAAAAAAGAATTGGAACTAAAATGGAATTAATGGAGAACAAATCTCCGTTTGAGCGTTTCCTGACTCTTTTGAGTATTTTAAAGGATTTAGCAACTTCAGAAGAATATACTGTTTTAAATGCAGATGGGTTTATACTCGAAATGCAGGTACCGGATAATGACAGGATTAATGTTGTGTTTAGTTATGTAAAAGATCATTTTCAGGAACCAATTTCAATAGACGAAGTCTCTAAATTGGTCAGTATGACCACGCCGTCTTTCTGTCGTTATTTTAAAAAAATATCAAATAAAACATTCACTGAATTCGTCAATGAGTACCGTTTGGTACATGCTTCCAAACTCCTGGCAGAGAAACCTATTAGTATAAATGAAGTATGTTATGAAAGCGGATTTAATAATTTCAGTCATTTCAGCAAGTCATTTAAACAATATACCGGTAAAAGTGCTTCAGAATACAGACAAGAGCATCGGGCGATGATCATGTAAACAGATTGTACTTATTTTTAATAGAAAACCATCAATTTGTTGATGGTTTTTTTATGCTGTTTTGGGATTATCTGATTCTTAAAAAGTATATTTATGTTCTTTTAAAAAAATAAAATCATGAAGTATTTTAAAATTTTACTATTTCTATGTGTACTGTCTTCCGGAATTTCGCATGCTGCAAAAGTAGATACGCTGCAAATTGCCAGTACGGCAATGAGTAAGACATACAAGGCTGCTATTGTGTTGCCTAATTCATATGCCAAAAGCAAATCGGCATTTCCGGTAATGTATTTATTGCATGGCGCTTACGGACATTTTGATGACTGGCTAAAAAAAACACCGGACAGTGAACTTGTAAAGAACTTAGCGGATCAGTATAATTTGATTATCGTAATGCCCGAAGGTGAAATATTTAGTTTTTATATCGACAGTCCGGTAAATACAGGAAGCCAGTTTGAAACCTTTGTGACTAAGGAAGTAATTCAGAAAGTAGACAAAACATACAGAACTATCGCGAATAAAAATGGGCGTGTCATTACCGGACTTTCTATGGGAGGCCATGGAGCATTGTACTTGTCTGCCAGAAATCCTGATTTATTTTGTGCAGCCGGAAGCATGAGTGGCGCAGTTGATATGAGTGTAATGCTCAATCGTGATTCTTCTGCTCAGGTTCTTAAATTAATTGAACCTGTTTTTGGCGACAAGAGTAATGATATAAAAATGTATGAGCAGCATGCGGTATTAAATATGATAGACAAAATAAAAGCCAATAAGCTGCCATTGATTATCGACTGTGGTATAGATGATTTTTTAATTGAGCCAAATAAGGAATTGCACAGAAGATTGGTATATAATAAGGTAGAACACGATTATACTGAAAGACCGGGAGCGCACACCTGGGAATATTGGGAAAATGCGTTACCATTTCATGTATTATTTTTTAATAAAATAGTGCTTAAAAATCAGGTAGTTGTAGGGAAATAATAAAAAAATAATGCCAAAAGGCATTCAATTATTTTTTTTGGTTTGATTTTTGGAATACCTTTAAGTATAAACTTTAAATATAAAAAATTATGAAAAAGATATTGATACTTTTTGCAGTTGTTGGATTAACAGTATTTTCAAGCTGTGAAGGACCAGAAGGGCCTCCGGGACTTCCAGGGCCAGCTGCAGATGTTTTTGAAGTTGAAAAAGTAAATTTTAATGCGACTGCTAGTTCTGATTTTTATTTCAATTTTAAAACACGCATCTATCCGGGTGATGTAGTTTTAGTGTATAGATATGCTGGATTTTCTCCGACTACTAATTTAGATGTTTGGGCAATTCTTCCTGATTCTCACTATTACACAGACGGAGGTTTTCATTTTGGCTATAAATTTGATTTTACTCAAGATAATGTTAGGATTTATACAGAAGGATTGGATTTAGTTGCAAATCCAATACCAGCAGATTTTAGGACTAATCAAATATTTCGTATTGTAGTTATTCCTGGTAATAATCCTATAGTTACTACTGCCAAATCTGTAAATAAAGCTGACTATTCAAATTATTATGAAGTTATAAAGAAATATAATATTGATGATAGTAACGTTCAGAAATTAAACTAAGTAGTTTAGTTTGAAAAACAAAAAAAGGAAATCATTATTATGATTTCCTTTTTTTATACATTTCTTCCATTATTGTTTAATAAATGCTCTTTGAATTGTGCCTAAATGTTCATTTTCAATTGTAATGAAATAAGTTCCGGCTATAAAATTGCTAACATCGATACTTATTGACCTTGGATTTAAAACTGAAAAATCATTTGAATTTACTATCGTTCCCATAATATTATGAATTATTACTTTCGCATCTGATATATCGACAGTACACTCAATTGTCAAAATAGAAGATGTTGGATTTGGATATACTTTGATGTAAGGTGTAGAAGCTGCTCCATTTAAATAAGTTTCATTGCTATAACTTGTAGCTGTTCCATTAATTAATTTGGTTGTTACAACAGAGTAATTAATGGTGACAACTCTTCTATATTTATATGATGATTCGAATGCATACCCGCCTCTTGTGTTAAAAACAACTTTAAGTGGTTGTGAAGGAAGATAGTCTTTAGATCTAGCACCAGAAATATCCGACCAAATTGAAGTAGGATAAACTCCTGTTGTACTTTGGCTTTGCCACTGATAAGTTATTGATTTAATTTTGAAATTTTGGCCTTCTCGTATAGGTTTGTCAACAATCACCGTGGACCCTATGATCGTTTGCGGATCTTCAAAATTAGTTGGAGTTTCAATCTTTAAAATCTGGTCACAACAAATTGTATTATTAAAACGTAATCCTCTAACTAAAACATTTATTTCATTGCTAACTCTTGAGACGTTTTTATAGATTGCAATTCTTCTAATCAAATAATTGGTATCTTCAGTATTTGAAAGTTGTGATGGATCGGAAAAATTCAAATAACCATAAATTTCATTTGGAATAGTTATCCAAGGGTTAGATGCTAATTTATTATTTTTATATTCCCATCTATAGCTATCAACATCTGTTATGTTGTCACCTCTCTGATTTATGTGTGAAGGATCCTGCATCATATTTAAATTTACTTTAGAGGAAAATCCATATAGATTTAATGTTTTTACATTTGATAATTCATAATATCCATCAGAATTTGATACATCATTAGTAGTAATTGTGTTAGTAAGTATTGGAGAAGGCAATACTTTTATTTTTATAGTATTGCTTTTATTTACAGGTTCAAAATTGTGATAATAGCCTAGATTTCTTTTAATCGTAATATCTCCTGGCTCAGTTATGTAATCAATAGTTAAAGTCTTATTAATGTTATCAAAGATTATAGGTGAGCGAGCAGTGGTTTCCCAAACACTTGCGATTCCATATGGCAAAGTATCATAAGGATTTAAATATTGAGAGCCAGTTATTTGTTCAGGTTTTTCTCCTAATCTAATCGTTTGATCGCAGCATATCGTATTGGCAATGTTTTTTGGGTTAGGAGCGTCTTTTGGAGGATTTAAATTTGTTCCTGTATTTACAGTAGAATTTTTAATAACTGTAATATTTGAGCTCTTGTATGCGGTACCATTATTATATTCTGCATATATAAAACCTCCTGAAGTTAAAAAATCAGACCAGTTCAATTCTATAACAAAGCTTCTCGTGGCAACATTTCCTCCACCAAAATATAACGCTCCGCCGTCGCCACCATTAGTAACATTTGATCCTAATGCAGTGCCTCTTGAAAAGTAAATTTTTATTGTGCCTTGATTACCCGCGGCAGCTGACGATGGAACATCAACTTTTACAGATAATGAAACAGTAGTGGTAGGTACGGATCCTAAATTAATAGAGCCACCACTGTACCCCATTCCGTTAATAAGTGTTGGGCTGATTGTAACTTTTTGTCCAAACATTGAAACATTTAATAAGAGCAATAAAACGAGATGAATGTAATTTTTTCTCATGATAAAATTTATAATTTATAATGAGGTAAAAATAGGTTTTTAAAGACGTATATTCCTATATTTTTATATTTATTTGAAAGTTTTTATTTTCAATAATTCTTAATCTAAATCCGTAAGTTCTTTTTCTTTTCCAAATTTTAAAGAAACCAAAATTCCAACTAAAAGTGAAAGGGCAATAAATCCTAAAGAAGCCCATTCCGGAACTTGTATATAATCATGTAGCAGCATTTTTAATCCTACGAAAGCTAAAATAGCAACTAAACTATATTCCAGATAACTGAATTTTGCCAGTATATTGGCTAAAAAGAAATACATAGAACGCAATCCTAAAATGGCGAAAATATTAGAGCTAAATACCAAAAACGGGTCTGATGTAATGGCGAGAATTGCCGGAACACTGTCAACGGCAAATAAAACATCCATAACTTCAATTACTATTAAAGCAACAAATAGGGGAGTTGCAGCTTTTTTTGTAGTTTTAGTTGTAACGAAAAAATTTTCTCCGTCCATTTCGGATGTAATGGGAATAATTTTTCCTAGTGTTTTGTATACAAAAGAATCTTTTGGATGAAAATCTTCATCTTCTCCTGAAAACAGCATTTTTATAGCGGTAAAAATCAGGAAAATTCCAAATATATAAGTTGTCCAGCTAAATTTATTGATGAGCAAAACACCAAAGAAAATCATCAGGCCACGAAAAACAATTGCTCCCAGAATTCCCCAGAATAAAACACGATGCTGGTATTTTTGAGGTATTTTGAAAGAAGCAAAAATGATGGCGATTACAAAAATGTTATCAACGCTTAACGAAAGTTCTATTAAATATCCTGTAATGAACTTCATTGAAGCAACCGCAGGTTTTAGATTATCCGGGTTTGCAATGTAATTTGTTGTATATAGCCAGTAAATAACTCCTGAAAAAAGAAATGACAATGTTATCCAAATCAATGTCCATTTGCTGGCTTCTTTGGTGCTAATGATATGCGGTGTTTTGTTGAATACACCTAAATCCAAGGCAAGAATAAAAATAACAGATAATAAAAATAAAGTCCAGACTATCATAATGCTCTGTATTTAAAGTGTATATACAAAGATAGGTCTTGAAGTTTAACTTAAAAAGTTAATTTTATAAGAATGTTCCTTTTGAAGTGCTTGATTTGTTGCGTAGAAAATAGAAATGTTAAGGTTTTTAATCGTTCTATCTATAAAGGAGAGAAGTTAAAAAGTTTGTCGAAGTGGTGAATAAAAAAAGTGCCATCGTAATGATGGCACTTTTAGAATATAAATTAAGCTTTGAATTATAGCGCTGATTTTACAGTTTTGATAATTCTTGCGGCAATTTTGTATGGATCACCGTTTGAAGCTGGTCTTCTGTCTTCCAACCATCCTTTCCATCCTTTTTGAACAGTAATTAGAGGAATTCTGATTGAAGCTCCTCTATCTGAAATTCCGTAAGAGAAATCATGGATAGAAGCAGTTTCGTGTTTACCAGTTAAACGTTGGTCGTTGTAAGCTCCGTAAACTGCAATGTGCTCAGCAGTAACAGGACGGAAAGCTTCACAGATTCTTTCGTAAGTAGCCTGGTCTCCACATGTTCTTAAGATGTTATTTGAGAAGTTAGCATGCATACCTGAACCATTCCAGTCTGTATCTCCTAGTGGTTTTGGGTGGTATTCAATATAGTAACCATATTTTTCAGTTAAACGATCTAATAGGTAACGGGCAACCCAGATTTCGTCTCCGGCTTTTTTAGCACCTTTAGCGAATAATTGGAATTCCCATTGTCCACAAGCAACCTCCTGGTTAATACCTTCAAAGTTGATTCCTGCAGCGATACATAAATCAGCATGCTCTTCTACTAATTTTCTTCCGTGAGTGTTTTTTCCACCTACAGAACAGTAGTACATACCTTGTGGAGCAGGATAACCTCCAACAGGGAAACCTAATGGCAATAAAGTTTTAGTATCCATGATGAAATACTCTTGTTCAAAACCAAACCAGAAATCATCATTATCATCATCAATTGTAGCTCTTCCGTTAGAAGGGTGTGGAGTTCCGTCAGCGTACATAACTTCAGACATTACTAAGTATCCATTAATACGAGTTGGATCCGGATAGATTGCAACTGGAACTAATAAACAGTCAGAAGAACCGCCTTCAGCTTGTTTTGTTGATGAACCATCAAATGACCAGTTTCCAAGTTCTTCTAATGTTCCTTTGAAATTTTCGTGCTCTTCAACTTTAGTTTTACTTCTAAGATTTTGAGTTGGTTCGTATCCATCTAACCAAATGTACTCTAACTTAATTTTAGCCATAATAATATAAATTAATTTTTTTTGTTTTTTCGCTGGGTCAAATATAGATTTATTTTTTAAGTCGTAAAAATTAGGGGGTGTATTTTGTTTCAATAGATATAATTTTTTACATAAGCGCAATTTAGACAGGGGTATATTTAAAAAATAGCAATTTTTTAATGTTTTAAATATAAATTCGTAATAAACACCTTTGTTTTTTAAATTTATTTCTATCCAAATTATGAAAAATTGTTGATTTCCTTAGTAATATTCGTATGTTTTGTTATATTTTTTAAAAAGCGTTTCAGAATTCTTTACAAAATGAACCTTTTATTGCTAAAATGCTTTTCAAAAATCTAAAACTTATGATCAAAAAAGGCTTTTTTATTCTTTATATTTGTTCTTCTTTATTTAATCAAAATTAGTACGAATTTTAAAATTATATACATGTCAACACTACGTTTTCAAGCCTTAAAGGAAGCTTCTTCAAGAAAGCCGGTACATTTTGAAGAAATTGACAGAAAGTCAACTATTTTTGGGGCGAATGTTTTTAATGAAAAAGCGATGAAGCAATATTTAACTTCAGATGCTTTTAAAGGAGTGAGGGATGCCATTCAGCACGGAACTAAAATAGACAGAAAGCTGGCAGATTACATTGCCATGGGAATGAAAGAATGGGCTCTTGTAAAAGGAGTTACACATTATACGCATTGGTTTCAGCCGCTTACCGGAACTACAGCAGAAAAACACGATGCATTTTTTGATATATCATATGACGGAAGCGACCCTGTAGAGAAATTTGGAGGAGCACAATTGGTACAGCAGGAGCCTGATGCATCAAGTTTTCCAAATGGCGGAATCAGAAATACATTTGAAGCCAGAGGATATACAGCATGGGATCCGACTTCTCCTGCTTTTATCTACGGAACAACTTTATGTATTCCTACCGTATTTATTGCTTACACAGGAGAGGCTTTAGATAATAAGATTCCGTTGTTAAGAGCTTTATCTGCAATGGATGAAGCAGCAACAGAAGTTTGTAAATATTTTGACAAAAACGTAAAAAAAGTAACAGCTACTTTAGGCTGGGAGCAAGAATACTTTTTGATTGACAAAGCCTTGGCAAATTCCCGTCCTGATTTAATGATGACCGGAAGAACCTTATTAGGACATACATCTGCAAAAGGACAACAGTTAGACGATCATTATTTCGGATCCATTCCAACACGTGCCTTAACTTATATGAGAGATTTAGAGCAGGAATGTATGTTATTAGGAATTCCGGTAAAAACGCGTCATAACGAAGTAGCACCAAATCAATTTGAATTGGCTCCAATATTTGAAGAAACCAATCTTGCTGTCGATCATAATTCTTTGTTGATGGATGTTATGCAAAAAGTAGCAGAGCGTCATGATTTTAAAGTTCTATTTCACGAAAAACCTTTTAAAGGCGTAAATGGTTCAGGAAAGCATAATAACTGGTCACTGGCAACAGATACAGGAGTTAATTTATTGAGTCCGAGTAAAACGCCAATGAGTAATTTACAGTTTTTAACGTTTTTTATTAATACCATAAAAGCAGTTAACGATTACGAAACCTTGTTAAGAGCTTCTATTGCAACAGCCAGTAATGACCATAGGTTAGGCGCAAATGAAGCGCCTCCGGCAATTATTTCGGTTTTTATTGGTGAGCAGTTGACAAAAGTTTTAACGGAACTGGAAAGTGTAACCACTGGTAAATTATCTCCAGAAGAAAAAACAGATTTAAAACTAAACGTGGTTGGTAAAATTCCGGATGTTCTTTTGGATAATACCGACAGAAACAGAACGTCACCGTTTGCTTTTACAGGAAATAAATTCGAATTCAGGGCTGTTGGTTCAAATTCGAACTGTTCGAATGCAATGACTACCCTAAATGCTATTGTAGCCAAGCAATTAAAGGATTTTAAAATTGAAGTAGATACTTTGATTGATACCAAAGGTTTGAAAAAAGATGAAGCAATTTTCAATGTTTTAAGGGAGTACATCAAACAATCTAAAAAAATACTTTTTGAAGGAGACGGCTATAGTGATGCCTGGGAAAAAGAAGCAGCCAAAAGAGGTTTAAGCAACTTTAAAACTACTCCGGAAGCCATTAAAGCCAAAGTTTCTAAACAAGCTTTAGATTTATTTGCCGAATTAGGAATTTTGAATCATGTTGAAGCAGAAGCTCGTTATGAAATAGAATTGGAGGAGTACACTAAAAAGATTCAGATTGAAGGAAGAGTTTTGGGAGATATTTCAAAAAATCATGTTATTCCAACCGCAATACGTTACCAAAATACCTTAATTGAAAATGTAAAAGGCCTAAAAGAAATTTTTGGAAATGAATTTGAAACTATTGCTAAAGAACAAATTATTCTGATCAAGGAAATTTCAGGTCATATAGAAGGTATCAGTTCAAAAGTGGAGGCTATGACAAACGAAAGAAGAACAGCAAACCAATTAACAGATGCTCAAAAAATGGCTGAGGCCTATTGTAATAAAGTAATACCTTATTTTGAGGATATACGTAATCATTGTGATAAATTGGAATTATTGGTTGATGATGAAAGCTGGACTTTAACTAAATACAGAGAGCTTTTGCTTACGAAATAGAATAATTTCTGTAATATATAAATGCCTTTCCGTTTTGGAGAGGCATTTTTTTTATGTTTAGAGGTAACAATTGTAAATAGAATCTGATATAAGTGTGTATATACAACTTTATTAACCTCAAAATATTTTATTATGAAAACAATTGTACATCTAATTACGGGATTGTTCCTTTTAATGTGTGGATCTGTTTCTGCACAAAAATATCAGGACACATTAATAACGGTCAAAAATGTCAGACTGCATTACGAATATGATATGAGCTGGACTAAAGAAGTTAAAGCGAGAAACATTGAACAATTTATTAAAAATCAATCAGAACCCTCGATTAAATCTTCTACAAAAATTCAGTCTATTTTACAGAATATAGAGTTATCAAAAGAGCCATGTGTTAATTCCGGATTTGAAAGTGGTTACAGCGGATGGACCGGTTTGAGCCTGAAACACGGAGTTACGACACTTCCTATTGAAAATGGCTTAACACTAAATCCGGGTGTTTTATCCTTACCTTTTACTGGTACGGCATCTGGACAAAACTTCACTTCTATCGAAACAACAGGAACAGATGCTCTTTTATTGGCTTCCAGTCCTTCTTTTTCAATGTCTAAAACTGCTCCGGGATCCTCAGGCACACAATCAATTCGTTTAGGAAATGATCAGCCGGGTTATGGTGCAGAAGGGATTGCCAAGCGTTTTGTGGTAACGGCAGCAAATGCAAAATACTATTTTCAATATGCCTTGGTAATGGATAGAAGCCATTCAAATGCAGATGGGAGCGTAAATGGTTCTGAAGTCTTTTTTGTTGCAGAAGCTGTAGATATGGCCGGAGTAACTGTTGATAAAATGGTGGATATTGCTGCTCCGTCTAACCCATTTATCAGTGCAACTAATGCTCCAGGTGAGGGAATAAAATATTACAGAGACTGGCGTTGCGCCTATCTGGACTTATCAAGCCATATTGGAAGAGAAGTAGTAATTATGTTTATAAACTCAGATTGTTCTGCTGGCGGTCATAATGGATATACCTATATTGATGATACCTGTATGAGTTGTAAAAATACTTCAGAGGGCGTTATTGATTTAGATTTAAAAGGACATGATTGTATAAAACCGAAACAAACTTTTAATGGAACATTTACTGTTCCTGCAGCGGCAACCAATGTTCAGATCAGTTTTGAAATTTATCAAAACGGAACATTATTGAATACTTTAGCGGCGTCCACAATTTCAGGCTCTAATTATTCAGTTGATGTAGCAGCAACAGATTTCCCAAATCAGACACCGGCGACTTGTTATGACGTAGTAGCAAAACTGACCTTTAATTTAGTGGACTTAAACGGAAACGTACAAACAGTTGTTCAGTATTCTGCAAATCCGGTTTTAGGAGTGCAATACGGACAAACGGCGGGTTTTGATAATGACATCTGTTTCTGTATTAATAATTTAGGCGCCTATTGTTGTGATTCTGAGAATTTGGTTGTGAACGGTAATTTTGAAGCTGGAAATACAGGTTTTACCAGCGCCTATACTCTGGATGCATCTACTTATCCGGGACAATATAATGTAACGAATTCTTCAGCAGCTTTTGGAGCAACAGTAACCGATCATTCGTTTTGTGTTGATCCTGTAACGTATGCTTCAAATGATAATTATTTGACGGTAAACGGAAAAACACAGCAATCCGGCTCTTCTGTAGTTTGGGAGCAAACAATAACAGGATTAAGAAGAGGAGAAAAGTATCGTTTCTGTGCTAATTTCAAAAACATGAAGCAATGTACTTTTGATATTCTTCCGAAAGTCAGAATAGAAGCAGGGTCTACAACTTCAGCGCTATTTACAGTAAATGTGGCGACAGCTAATGCTTGTGACTGGCAAAATGCAGATGTAGTTTTCACGGCAACAGGAACCAGCGAAACCGTTCGGATTTATTTAGACGAAACTGGTAATGGTGACGGAAATGACTTAGCAATAGATGATATTTATGTTGGTACTTTGGGTGATCCGGGACTTGCGATTACCGTACAGCACAATGGCACAAACAATGCAATTATTGCATCGGTTAACAGTATTGCAACGTCAGATGACAGTATTAAAGGAAATTGCAGAAAATACCACTGGTATGTAGCCGAGGTAACTTCGTATCCTTCTGTCGTGATTAACTGGAGTACTTTTGCACACGGAAATAATGCGGGAAGCAATCTGCCTCCATTTGCGGGAACCTCATCGGCTACAACATGGGATTTGACCACTACTTTCCCTGGTTATACTTTTGCAAATAATAAATTGTATATAATTGGAATGTACACACCTGAATGTGATTGTTATGATAGTGGTTTTACGTACCAATTGACCTTTAACACTACAGCTAAATCCGCAAATGCTGCCGGTATTACAGAAGAGCAAAAAGCAGAAATTATTGATGCTATCCTAAATGGATTAAAGCCAGGAAAAACAGATTCTTCGGATACAGATAATTTGGGTACAGAAACCAAAGATAATGTTCAGCTTTATCCTAATCCTGTAATGAATGAATTGACCGTTTCAGCTTTAAACGAGGTAATTACAGAAGTAGTTATTTCAGATTCGGCGGGTAAAATAGTTAAAAAACAATCTTTCAGATCTCAGAATAGTATTGAAAAAATCAATGTTTCAAGCTTAACTCAGGGACTTTATTTTGTTAAAGTAATAAGTGATAAAAATACCTATTTATCTAAATTGATTAAAGATTAAAACATTTAGTTTTATTATAAAATGGGCTATCTATAATTCTTTAGATAGCCCATTTTTCTTATGAAATGCAAAATCATTATTTATAGTGATTCCCTTCGTTTTGTTAAAAATTACATTTGCTCACATAATGTTTTTTATAATATAATCATATGTATTTACAGTTTAGAAATGTAGTTTCAAAAAGCATTTTGGCATAAATAAATCTGGTACATAGTAACAGAAGGAAAAATAAATAGTTGTGACATTACCCCAAATACTACCCATTAACTAATAAAATTAATTTATGAATTACAGTAAACCGATTTTCTTTTCCTTTCTTTTTTTTCTCATTGGAATCTCCGTATTTTCACAAGGAGCTACTGAAGGAAATAATGATTCTAAAACCTTTGCAACTGCAAATAGTTACAGTTGGAAGATTGACCCTGACCACAGAACGGGTCAAAAATTGCCCATGCGGCTTATATATCCCAGACCAGATGCAGAAACTCCTGTTTATGCATTGCACAGAAAAGCAAGTTCTAAATGGACATATAAAACAAGAATTTGTATTCAGGGTGGCGAAGCACCTTTTAAATATGAACTAATTTCGGGACCGGCTTCAGCTACTATTGTAGGTGAAACGGATCGTACTCAGGATCCTGTTACCGGACTTATTTCTCACAAAATACCAACAGATTACGCTACAGTTTTCTGGACAAATCCAGGTAATGCTGGTACTTTTTATGTAAAAGTAACTGATCAGTCAGGAGCAGTTACAGATGTTAAATGGACAGTACAAACTGATGAATCAGCCTTTGTGATTCTCGATCAGGAGAACGGAAATGATGCAAACGCAGGAACATGGAATAGTCCGTTAGCAAGTATTCCCGCAGGATTATGGAAAAATAGTGACACTGATGCTACTTATGCAAATAAAATAGCTGTTTTTAAAAAAGGAACTTATCCTGTATACAGCAAAACATACAATACAGATTGTTCTATTAATGCAGGCGTAAAACCAAGATCTTTTCTGGCAGTTGAAAACGGTGTTGTTTTCGATACAAATGGAGGGCATTTTTATGTAAATACGGGTGATGTAGCTTTTGTTGGTATTGAATTTAGAGGATCCAAAACGAATGTCGAAAATAACAGAATTATACAAGTATCTGAAAAAGATTCAAATTACTTGTTCTGGAACCTGAAGTTTAGTAATCAAACCGATGGAAGAGTAGCTAATGACAATCCATCCTGTATTGTATTTATGGACGACAATGTATATAGTCATAATATAGCAGTTGTAGATTGCGAATTACTGCCTACATCTGCTATACAGCTCATCTGTACTTTTGCTTGTGATGGAATACTTGTAGAAAACAATAAGGTTACTAATGTCAATCAGTCATTATCAAACGGCTCAACTTTTATTCATATTAAGGATGACTCAAAAAATGTAACCGTTCGGTTTAATCAGCTTTCTGGTAAAGCCCCATCCGGCATCATCAGAATGAGCAACCAACAACATGCAGGGATGCTTGCTTTTAATCAGGAAGTTTGTTATAATTTTTTGAAATCAGATATAATAGAGTGGGAAGCAGGTTTGATTATTTGGAATCAAAATGCTACAGAAACCAATAATGCCAGTAATACACATTGTTACAGAAACACAATTGTTTGCCCGAATTTTGCCGTTTCTACAAGATCATGGAACGGAGGTGATAAAGTAAAACTTTCAGGGAATGCTTATGTTTCTGCAAATTTTTTATTTGGAGGCGTAGGATATGAAGAGATAGCTCCGGTAAATGTTAAACTTCTGGCCACAGATCTTAATTCTGATGGAACAATCAATAATTCTGCAGGTAAACGGGCTTTGTATGCCGGGAAAAATGGATTCGAAATTCTATCGGTTCAGGATCCGGTTTTATCTGTAGCCACAAATACTTTAAAAAAGTTCAACGTGTATCCAAATCCATGGAAGGATAAAAATTTGACAATTGAAGGACTGGATGATTCTTCAAATACTATTATTAAAATTTTAAACCTGCAAGGACAATTATTATATCAGACACAAACTAAAAGTGATGATTTTAAAATAGATAGATCAATTTTGAAATCAAGTGGAACTTATATACTGTGCGTAAGTCAGAATTCAAGAACAGAAACTTTTAAGATTATGGTTCCATAATTTAGTTAAGATGATAATCTTCCTGCGATACTTTAATTTTTTTAAATATCGCAGGTTTATAAATCAAGTGTTCCAATCTAATTTCAATTTTTATTTAATGAAAAATATTGTACTAGCTTTATTTCTGTCTTTTAGTATTTCAAATTACGGTCAATACACCAAGATTCCTGATGTAAATTTTGAAAAAAAACTCATATCCTTAGGAATCGATAGCGGAAATCCTGATTCCAGAGTTTTAACCACGGCTGTTACAGCTGTAACCTCACTGTCTGTAGACAATAGCAGCATAGCAGACTTAACAGGGATTGAAGCTTTTACGGCACTAAAGGAGCTTTATTGTTATTATAATTCATTAGAAAGTCTGGATCTTTCAAAAAATACCAACTTAACTATTTTGCAGTGTTATAACAACAGTTTGAATAATTTGAATGTTACAAAAAATGTAAGTTTGAATTATTTAGATTGTTCAGGGAATAATTTAAAAAGTCTGGATGTTTCTGCTAATAATGAATTGAAGACACTGCAATGTGTTTTAAATCAAATTACAAATATAACATTACCTCAAAATGGTATTCTGGAAGAACTGCTATGTCACAGAAACCTATTAAATACGTTAGATTTGTCAAAATCGGCAAAACTGCTCAATCTATCTTGTTACACTAATAATTTGTCAAGTTTAGATGTTTCAACTGCTACTTTGCTAAAAAGACTGGACTGTTCTAAAAACCAATTAACCGCTATAAATATTTCTAATAATACCCAATTAGATTATGTAGTGCTGGGAAATAATACATTAAAAAGCATAGATGTCAGCGGCTGTAAAATGTTAACCTATCTGAGCTGTCCAACAAATGAATTGGTAAGTCTGGATGTTTCGCAAAATTTGATGCTGAAAAATTTATCCTTTTCATCAAATCTGCTTACTTCAATCAATATTTCTAAGAATGACAAGCTCGAAACATTACAATGTAATTTAAATAAACTGAGTGTTTTAGATATTCAGAATAATAGAGCTTTAATCAATTTAATCATTTCGAGTAATCAAATTACTGCTCTTGATGTTTCTAAACAATTAAATTTAAACCGATTAGAGTGCGGGGATAATCTATTGACAAGTCTTGATCTTTCTCAAAATAAGATTTTGGAATTTTTAAAATGTGAAAACAACAAACTAACCACATTGAATTTGAAGAATACAAATAATGCAAAAATTTCCTATTCGTTTAGTAATTATCCCAATTTTAAAAACAATCCTGATCTAAGCTGTATTTTAGTCGATAACCAAAGCTATTCTGATGCCAATTGGAATACTAAAAAAGACCAAACATCTAACTATTCAGAAAATTGTAGTCTTGGAACGGATAATTCGGTTTTTCAGAAAACAGTTCTTTACCCTAATCCAACCCGTGGTTTGCTTACTATTAAAAATGGAATTTTAGACAAAGTCATAGTATATAATGTTTTAGGACAATTACAAAAAACATTTGTGTTTTTAAACAATACTGAAGACCATACCATCGATTTATCTGAACTGACAAAAGGAGCTTATATAGTTGTTTTAGAAAAGGACAATAAAACAGCAAGGCGAAAAATTATCATCCATTAGAATTAGCAGGAAAATAGGGATTTTGAAAATGACGGTCATCTTCGGGATCAAAAACAAACTATATTATTAATACCGGATTCAGATGAAGAAAATCATTTTACTCTTTTTACTTTTTAACGCTGTAATCTCTCACTCCCAAAACAAAAATATGAAATACGAATACGATCAGGAAAAATTAAATGGTGCCGGACAGCGTGAAGGCGAATTAATTCATACTTCTTATAATGAAATGACAGAATACAAACATTTGTATAAAGAAGGAAAATTAATTCAAGCAGAAAATTATCGTTATAATCTTGAGGGAATCAAACCTTTGATTGGCAAATACAAGAACGAAAAACCTTTTGAAGGATATTTTGTTTACAGCAATGAATTAGAAATTCCACTTATTGATTATTATGAAAACGGAATATTTAAAGCCCAATATACTTGTTCTTTGCTTGATTTAATGCAATATGAAGGACAGGAATTTAATTTAAAATTCACTAAAACAACTTATAAAAACAACAAACCTGATAATGGATTAGTCCATACGGATGAATTTCGTTTGGGAGAAGCTCATCTTTTAGTATCTGAATATTATACGGATGGCAAAATTACAAACGCAGATTTCTGGATTATGGCGATGCATTATGCCGAATTGATTAAACTTAAGTTTTTGCCAAAAGGCTATACAATTTATAAAGAAAGTTTACCAAA
This sequence comes from Flavobacterium chungangense LMG 26729, assembly GCF_000735715.2. Classification (NCBI taxonomy): domain Bacteria; kingdom Pseudomonadati; phylum Bacteroidota; class Flavobacteriia; order Flavobacteriales; family Flavobacteriaceae; genus Flavobacterium; species Flavobacterium chungangense. The sequence continues at coordinate 112,667 of NZ_JASY01000011.1, read as the reverse complement.
CGCAGAGGATGAAGCAATTGACAATAAATTCAGAAGTATTACGATTGAATTTGAAGACTCAAAAAATGGAAATGTACTTTTTGAGGTAGAGAATAAATTAATAGCAAAATCTCAATTCAGTTATTCTGATATATCTCAAAAAATAAAACCTTCAAAAGGATTTATATCTTACTTTTTCTTCAATGATGACCAAATTCTTATGGCTCAAAATGTTACTCTGGAAACCAATAAAGAGTTATATAAGGAAGCTTACGGACCAAATTCTAATTTAATTTCGCAGGTTTTTTTAATGATGAACAATCAGCCAATTCCTTATTTTTCTAATGAAGGCAAAAATGATTATTCGCTCGTTTTAGAATTAGATGAAAGCATCAATACCCATGTAGCGCTATATGTTGACGAAAAAGGAAATCCAGTCAGAGGATTTTTAATCGAACAGCAGTCTGATAAGTATAAATACACCCAGTATGAAGATTCTAAAATAGTTTCCAAAAAGGATTCATTGACTTTAGAATCCCTGAAAAAATTAATTCTAAACGCAAAGCAACAATAACATGAAAAATTTTGAAAAAATAATCGATCAGGAAATACTGGATTTTGCAAAAGATAATACAGGTAACTATAATTTAATTGCCGATAAAATAAGATCATACTTTGGGAGTAGTTACTCACAGGGAATTGACTTCTATTATTTTAAATCGTTTATAGAAGGCTTAATAAAAAAAAACATAGATCAGGCCATTAAGGAATACAAAATTTCAAAAAGCAAAGATCTTAGGATGCAAATCATCGAGATCGCAGACTATATGCTTGACAGGCGTTATGATGTAATGATTTCTTTGGATGAGGATGAAGCTTTTCAAAAGGTTTTGGGATATGCAACTGATTTTTTGAAAGGTGGAGATTTTTTATATTTTCAACAATTATATGTAAACAGTCAATCACTTTATGCATTGGTAAAAGCGTATTACAATCCAAAGTTTAAGAGTGATGTGGTTTTGTTTTTTAAAACAGCGTTTGATTATGCTAAAAATTACGCCAGAGACAATGATAAATTAGGTACAAGTACAAGTGCAGATCCAGATGGAGCAACCTTATTAGAACTGGTTCAGGCTATTTCGTCTTTTAATGATGAAGACAAAGAACAATTAGCCAGTATTGTATTTGAAATTTATACCTACAGCTCCCATAATAAAAGAAGTTACGAAATGAACCAGGCATCGGGCTTTATGGCAATTCAGTTAACTTATTTTCAAACCACTTTTGATATTAATGTTATAATAGGTGCTATTGAAATAACGGGTAAACATCATGCCGATGATACCTTCGTAAAGCAGACTTTGTATGCAAAATGGTTTTTTGAAGAAAATACAAAAGAAGCATTTCTTTATTTTCAAAAAAACAGCAATCCAATATTCGCCATTTTTGCTTTAACAGATTTAGGTTTTAAAGAGGCACTTCCATTCTTTATCGAAAAGAAAAAAGAAGAAGAAAATCCTGTAATGTGGGAAATTTATAATGAAGCTATTCAAAGGCTTCAGTCTGGTTATATTCCCAAAAAGAAGGAAGACAGAATGATTTGGCTAAACGGAAACCTGACTCCTGCACAAAGGGCTCTGGGTGCCGAAAATGATAATGTTTTTGTAGAACGTGCAAAACAAAAAATAGCTATTGATGATACGGTATATGAAACTGATGAAAACTAATTTGTGTAAAAAAAAAGAAGAAATATAATTCTCCTCGTGAAACTTATTTTAATTCTGAATACAATTACTTCTTTCTCCCAGCAAGCAAAAATGAAATATACTTTAGAAGAATTAAAATCTAAGCCAAAACAAGAACTGATTCAGATGGCGCTTTTAATCCTAAAAGAGAAGCAGCCTTCTTTAGTACTTAATCCTGATGATTTTGAAACTAAGGCATGGAAAAACAGTACAGAAATACTAATCAAATTTAGAAGATACATTCGGTTTATTCCATTAAATGCTGAGCCGAATCAATATTATGACATCACCATAAACCTGATCACAAAGCAAATTTTGCCGTTTGAATCCGGTTATAATTTTAGTTTTTACATTCCATCAGAAAAAGATAAAGAGAAACTGAATTTTATCAAACAAAAAGCAGATTTTCAAAAAGATCCGTATTCTGAAATAACCATTACCGAAAACATGGATTATTATTGGATAAGTAATTTTAGTAAGACTTCCTTAAATAAGTTTTTTATAAAAAAGGGTAACCGCTTTAAATCGGCTATAATGCAAAATACATTTTCAGAATTTCGTCCTAAAGGAGTTTTGGAATCTATTTATGAACAGGAAGAAAAGATTCAATTTTTTGACGAAGAAGAAACGACTCAAAAAACAAAAAAAGCCATTATTGAGATGGGAATTACGTTACTGAAGGAAAAACATCCTTCATTGATATTTAATTTGGATGATTATGAAAGTAACATTTTAGGGGACAGTAAAAATACTCTGGTTGAATTTAAAAGGATTATACGCTATGTCCCTTTTAGAACGGATCCTGAAAAACGTTTTTCGTACGATATAACAGTTAATTTAAATACGAACGAAATTGCTCCTTTTGATGATTATTTTAAGTCGGAGTTTTATATTGAAACCGAAGAAGATAAAAAGGCAATTGAATTTATAGAGAAAAATTTTGGAGGGTTTTCTGCCAGTTTTGAAAATACAATTCACGAAGGCGAAAAAGACTATTCTATAACCAGTACAAATAAATATTCATACGGGAAATATGTTCTAAATAAAGAAACAGGTGAAAAAAAGGCAATGATGCAAGGATCTTATGTGCCAATGCCTGCACCAAACGGATTTGAAGATTTGAATATATTTACAGAAATAAATAATTAAAAAATGACTAAAAATTACAGTTCTTATAAAAAAACAAAAGAGGTTTATTTTGGTGGAGACCTTGCTTTTCCTGTTTCAGCAGTATTACTGGCTGCTCTTATCACTTATGGATTATTCTATTTTTTTGGTGTTACAGTTGGAATTATTTTTAATGTGGTTATTTCCTGGTGCGTCTATTTTTTTATGTATTATTTTGGAAAATCAAATACAGGAATAACTTTTGATTTTTTATTAGGTGTAGCCTGTATATCCGGAGTGCTGCTATTTGTTGATTACGGAGTTTATGCATTGGTTGTTTATCAAAAAACAGGGATGTTTAATAAACTTTACTTTCAGTTATGGCTCTTTATTTTATTTGGTATTCCAATAGCCTATTATGCTTTTCGTCACGGAAGTTATTATTTGGCAGAAAGATCCATGGCAACAGAATATTTAAGAGTACCACTCAAAATACGTCATGACAGGGAATTGCTTATGTATATTGACAATATTCAGTTTGTTAATACTTCAAGGCGAACCATGTCAGATATTAAATTAGAGAAGCCTAATTGTTTTTATTCGGAATCTGAATTAAATAAAATGGATAGCAGCAATAGAAACTATTATCTCGTAGAAATTATTTATAGCGAGATCATACATATGCCTTTTGGTGCAGATTCTCTTTTGATGTCCTGGTATTCTGTTATTGAAGATAAATATTATGATATTGAATTACCTTTTCCATTTGAAAAACTCACAATCGAACAGGAAAAATATCCCACAAATGTATCCAAAGTTTTGCGTGGCAAGAAAACCAAAAGGTTAAATCTGCACATACATGCCAATGGCGGAATCCGTCTTTTTAACGATGATATGGTTTTAATTGATCTTAAGGAAAACATTTCAACTGTTATTTCAGAGGAGGTACGAAATGAAAAAATAGACCTTCACCGCCAGTCACATGATTATTACAGCAATCCCAAAGCTTTTTTGAATTTGATAGAAAAAATTAAAACTTCAGGAGGAATTGAAGAGCGATTTTTGATACAAAACAAATTGATTCCCTGGCGAATGACTATCTCTGGCCTTAGAGGGAATAATTATCTGGATGTTGATGATGTTTCATTTAGTGAATACAAAAGTGAAATCGCTGAAATGGAAATAGATAAATTGCGATTTCTGCCCAAAAAAATCGGAATTGTGTACAGAGGAAATTATCTGTACGATTGGCTCACTCTAATCTTCAATAGCCAGAAACTCTTTCAAAGTATACAAAAACTGACAGACGGAAATGATGAGGTTGCTGTTAGGTTTGATCTTAATTTTGAAAACGGAGACGAGACAGATTTACAATTTAGAATCATTGCAAATGATAAATCCATATTATTTGGTGATTGGGAGATTCAGGTTAAAAAAGACCGCAAACAAGATATGGTGGATCATTTGCTTGATAGTGATGAAGACCAACAAAAGCGATCGCTATATAAAGAAGCCTGGGATTTGGTGTTTGATAAACAATACGATCAGGCTCAGGAAAAATGTGACATGATTAAGGCAATAGATCCAAGGTATGGTTTTGCTTATTTTCTGGAAGTCAGATTATTGTGGTATAAAGAAGGATCGAAAGCCTGTTATGCCAAAAAAGATTATTTTATTGCAAAAACGCAGCATGAACTGGCTGCTCTGGCACATATGCACAATAATTACGGATGTTTATATGATCAGGAATCCCGATATGAAGAATCCCTGGCTGAGTTTGAAAAAGCAATTTCAAACAATCCTAAAGAAGGAATTTATACCTGCAATCTTGCAGAGATTTATTGCAAATTGAATAATCCCAAAAAAGCTCTTGAAGCTGCAGAAAAATCTAAAAAAGCAGGTCACCAGTCTACTACATTAAATGCAATTTTAGAAAGCAAAGGCACACGTTATGTATAGCAAAATCACTACAAATAGTGACAATTAAGAAAATCAATAGATCTAAATTTGATTTCAAATTGTAAAATATGGTGAAGTCAAAAATGCTGTCTAAGATTGAAGCCCGTAATAAAAATATCTGGGAACAAATAAATAAAGCCGATTCAGAAATAATTGACAGTTTACTGGTTTCATCTGCGGATGTACAAAAGAAACTGAATGAGATTGATGATGAGGCTATATTAAATCAGATCACAAAGGAACTTCAGGAATCATTTGACCAGATAAGCAGCCAGTCCAAAACATATGAAGCCGTAAATTATGAATGGAGGTATGACAGTTATGATTTAGAAAATCGTGCTATTGGAAATGCATATGAAAAATGTACGTATAATTTTTTGTCAAATTCCGATACCGGACCAGATAATAACTGGATTGTTCTTGATTCTGACAAACCTGTACTAACTGGCGAACCGTTGTATCTAAAAAGTTTATCAGCTTATCTTGTAATGAAATTCTGGTATGGTGAATTGTTAGCAGAGAATCAGAAACCAGAATATGAAGCTGATGATTACGATAATCCCTATATGCTAATGTTTGATGAATTATTTAAATTAAAATTCTTTAGCTTATTAGATACTGCTTACTCAAATATAACAGGAGTGAAGCCCGGTTATTTTTGTGTTGCTCTATTTGGACACTGGTATTCCGGAATTCAGGAATATATAAGTCAATCTTGATTAATAATGCAAAATTATGAAAAGATATAAATTATATAAAAAAGCAGAACCTGTCTGTTGCAATTTTGAAGAATTACTGAGCCATATTATTTTGCCATTAGTTATAGCTTCTTATGCTTCTTATCCGTTTTTATACTTTCTGGGTCTTGAGTCTGCCCTTGTTTATAATAGTATTCTTGCTGTTATTGCGACTTATTTCTTTGATGGTTTGAAGAAATTCATACCAATATTAAATGACAGGGATACAACAGGTTTTAAATCGGTTTTTTACTCTTTTGTTTCTTTTTTAATCATATTAAGCAGTTTATTAATTACCGGTTTCGGATTTTATTTATTGGTTTTGTATCAAAAAAATAATGAATTCAACATCTTTCATTTTTATTTATGGCTGCTAATTTTATTTGGTTTTCCGCTATTTTATTATGCCTTTAGATCAGTTCGGTATTATTACATAAAAAAACAGCAGGACGAACACTTTGTAAATATAGTGTTAGTCATTAATCATGATCTGGATCTTTTTCTGGCTATAGACAATATTCAGTTTGTAAATACGGCAAATAGAAATTCTTCTGATATAAAAATTACGAATAACATACAATCATATTCTCAAAAAGAATTTATTGCATTGAAGACAAAAACCAGACATTATTATGTTAATAAAGAAGGTTTTAGAGAGACGGTTCAGATTCCTTTTAATGCAAATGCCTTTTTATTATCGTGGTTTTCATACACTGAAAATAAATATTATGCTGTAGAATTTCCTTTTCCTTTTGAGAAGTTTATTGCAGAGCAGGAAACATGTTCGACAGATAAATTTAAAATATTTAGAGCCAGGGAAACAGAACCTTTATATCTCCATCTTTATTTGAATGGAGGAATCAGATTTTTTTATAAGAATGCAATATTAGTAGACATTCCGGTGAATAATGAAAGTGCAGTTAATGGTAAAGATAAAAAGGATTTTTTTGATTTGAATGCAACGATTAAAGAGTCCTACATAAAATACAATAGAAATTTGAGATAGAATCATAAGAACAGATTAGATAACCGTTGGATTAAATTAAAAATAAGTCTCAGGCTGAGTCCATTCGTCTTCGCTCAGGATAAACTTAGTCGAAGCCCTTTGGTGTTCAAAAGCCTTCGACTCCGCTCAGGATCACATTAATTCCTTAAGTTATAAATGATGTTTTACTCCCGATTTTATACTTTTTATAATCAAATCAATTTTTTTAATCAATTTCACCCAACGGGTTAGACTAAATATTTTTTAATGCAAAACCTCTATATTTTAATTACCGTTTTATTATTGACAGTATTTCTTTTTGGACGAATTCACAATTCAGCAAAGTACAAATACCTTTTTCGGAATAATATATTAGGCAGTTCCAAAAAGTATGAGTTATCTCCTGTACTTCGGGGACGAGTTTATTATCCTAAGTATTTTTACATTCCGTCGTTAAAACAATACATGGTGTATTCAGATTTGGACGAAAGCGGTTCTTTTAGAATTTACCAAATGACAAGTAAGCCTTACGGAAAGGCTTATTCTCTACTGGACGAAAATGGAAACAATATTATTACCTTCGAAACACCTCTAAGTTTTTCTTACCGAAGCGGTTATTTTTACGGATCTGCTTCCTATATTCCGTTTTTAGAGACCGGAAAAAAAGAAGAACATCCTTATCATCAAATACATAATTCAGCTTTGGATTTAGGACGAAGGGATTTTGAAAAGCTTTTTATAAAATTATACGCAGCTGCTGAATATGTAGAGTTTGTAAATCTTCGGGTTTTAGGAGATCAAATTCATGAAGCAGGGATTATTTTTAGAATAGGAGGTAAGGTTGAAATTTTATTATCGGGTGTCAATGATAGTCGCATGATCCGTAAGTTTCAGGAAGACAAGACAATTAATAATTTCGGTGATTATTACCTTCCCGATATTCCAGGTGTAGAAACTTTTCCACAATCGAATCCGTCCATTGAGATGATTTGGATGCGTACAAATGACACAAATCCTTTTGTGTATTGGCGTACAGGTTTACATTATGAGTTTCGTATAAAAAAATACATTAATACTTATAATTCCGGCTGGCAGGGTATTATGAAGCTTGCAGGTATCCCAATTTACGTACCCGGTGAAACTTCGGGTACGGTATATGTACGTTTTAGAACGAAAGGGGAATCTTTTCGAATAAAAATTTTAAATGTTGAAAAGTTTGGACCAGCCTATAATTTAGGTCTCCGAACCTTTAAGGTGCCGAAAAACCTCCGTACAAAGAATTCACTGGTGTTTATGGAATCTGTACAAAATTGTGGAGATAACCGTTTAGGCGGAGGTGTATTTGTGGTTCGTCCCACTACAAATAGGAATGCATCGGGCGATATTCCGTCAGACATGACAGAAGATCATTTTAATACATTACCCTTTACTCTGCAGGAAGCACTTTTGCATCCTGAAACAACATCATTAAAAATAGTTGATCATAAACATATTGGATGGATTCCTGAAATTGAAAGATTGAAAAACCTTACTCATTTAGAAATAAGCATTACAATGGACGAAATTCCTGATGCCATTTCCAAACTTCCCAAATTGCAGCATTTGAAGTTTTTGAACTGCAAAATTCAAAAAATTTCGCCTCAGCTGGCCCAACTTACAGAATTAAACGAGTTGGATTTATCTTCAAATAAACTAACCCAGTTTCCGGAAATAGTTTTGGAACTCAAAAAACTAAAAAGACTGGATATTGGAGACAACGAAATTTCAAATATCCCCGATGATATTACTATTTTAGAACAATTAGAGCATCTCAATATAACCTCAACCCAGGTTGCAGCACTTCCCGAATCAATGATTGGGATGAAAAAATTATATGTTGCCAGCGATAGTAAAATACAAGGAAAATTACCGAAATCGTACAATCATTTATTTGATTATAAGAAAACATTGCCTGATTATTAAAAAAATACTCATTAAATCTTAAACAGCTTCTAAGATAAAATAAAAATCATTGGTAAAAATTTAGCTGATATTTTTTGGTTAGAATAATTTCGACGAATACTTTCTTAAAATGTAAAATCATCATTTATAGTGATTACTGATAAAAAACGCAGCATTAGATTTGCATAATAAGTTTTAAAAAGTAATTAATAATAAAAAAATTAAATCATGGGTTTAGCAGAAAAACGTTTAGCAGAATCAATTAAAGTAGAAAAAATTCCGGCTTTTGAAGCAAAATTAAAAGACAAGGCCGGATATGATATCAAAGTAGATGTGGATTGGAATACATTTACAGCATATGATGAATATCCGCTTTCAAGATTAGACATCGTTTTTGATGATTTAGAATCATTCGTGAAGAGAATATGTTCTGATGATATGGGAAAAGAGGCTTTACAGGAAAAAATGTCAACTATTCATTTAACAAATTCAGATAACAATGATGATGTAAAAATGGAACTTAAAGACAATACATTATCTTTAACAGTTCAGTTGGTTCAGGGATCTTTTAGCTCTCAAACTGATTCTCAAATTTCAGATTACGTAGAAAAGTTATTGTAAATGATTCAATCTTATAAAAAGAATCTGTTCATAGAATTTTCAGGCTGGTTTATAAAACTTGCCGATTTTGCTGATAAGGCAGAGGACGTTTACAGTTTGCCTAAATTAGAATTGTTATTGCATACCGGAAATGTTATTCGGGGTTGTATTATAGGATATGACAGAACCAGACAGGAAAAACTATTGATGGTTATAGGGATTCCTGATACTAATCCAAAATCTGAAATCACATTGGTTCCGGGTTCTCAGGTTGCAGCGATAACTTTTATGGATGCCGATACTACGGTAAGGGTTCTTGAGTCTAATTCTGTAGTCAGCACTTTAGAATTAAAGCGTACCGCCAAAAAAGCCGAAGAAGATTTAGAAAAAAGTACAACAGAAAAAATCAATTTGGTTTTAGATACTGATAATTACCCTGAAAATAACAGAAAAATTGTTCTGGAAACCATAAAATTGTTACCCACAATTTTTGAATCTTTAATTGAAGATGAATTAGGAAAAAAAGCAGTTATTGAAAACATAAAGAATATTAAAATTTCAATAGCAGAAGGTGATTCAATTGTTTTAGAAAATAAGGAACTTCATATCAAAATTAGTTCTGGATACAAGTTTACACACAAAGAAAAAGAAAGAATCAAAAAACAAATTGAGAACGCTTTGTAATGATTTTTTTCAATTCAAAATAAAGGGTTATTCGGAAATATTTTGGAATAACCCTTTTCAATTCTAATGGTTATCACAATAATACAATATGTTTTATTTTCTTAGGCAAAATCTTTTTGAACAACAAAATATGGTGCAGCTTGTTGGCCACACCTCAGAAACAGGAACGCTAAGCTGGATTGCGGGTCATAAGTTTACCGCTCCTCTAAAACCTCAAATCTTAATGCTTGATCCTGAGTATGGTAATGATTTTCCCGATTTTTTTGATTCCACTGTGCCGGTAATGTCAAATCGACTAATCGCTTTTTTAGTTAATCTTGGTGTTGATAATATGGATACTTATCCTGTTGTACTGCATAACAATGTTTCTGGCGAAGATGTGTTTGGGTATTCTGCAGTAAATGTCATAGGTTGTATCGATGCGGAAAAACTTGAAAGTTCTCAGTATCGTCTTCGTTTTGGAGAACCTTATTTTACGGGCACCATTGTGATAGACGATTTAAAAGCAGGTGATTCATCTTTTTTCCGTACACCATATGGCCCGGGATTTATAGTCATTTCTAAAAATATTGCTGATGCACTTAAAACTGAGTCCTGGTCAGGAATTTTATTGCAAAAAACCGAGGATTATGAAGGAGTGTAAAAAGCATATAATAAAGGTTTTATTACTAGCTATAATCAATCAACCAATCCATTTTCAACTGCATATTTTACAAGTCCAGCCGTATTTTTGGCATTTAATTTTGATAATAAATTACGTCGATGTGTATTAACTGTGTTAAAACTGATAAAGGTTTTTTCGGCAATTTCGGCTGTATTATATTCTTGTGCAATCAAGACTAAAATCTCTTTCTCTCTAGAACTTAGTTCAGTAATAGTAGAGATTTGCTTTTCTATTTTTTGGCTGTTATTCAAATATTGCTCTTCTACTTCTTTAGAAAAATAATTTTTGCCATCAGCAACACTGTAAATAGCTTCTAATAATTCTGCCTTTTCAGCATTTTTCAATAAATAACCATTTACACCAATTCTGATTAATCTTGAAATTATTTTAGCGTTACTGTGTGTACTCACAATTATAATTTTTATAAAAGGATATTCTTTTTTTAATATTTTGCTTAATTCAATTCCGTCCATTTCCGGCATACTGATATCCAGAATTACCATATCTGCATTTTGAATTTTTAAAATATTCAAAACTTCAATGCCATTTACCGCTTTGCCAATTATTTTTATACCGGATTCGTGTTCAATTAATGAAACAATTCCTTGTAGAAACATCGTATGGTCATCAGCAATAATAAGTTTTAATTTTTCCATTAATTCAATAATTTGGGGTTATAATTTGGTTAGATTATCAAGTTGTTTTTTTACGTTAATTCCTTTTGTTATATCATTTTCAGCTATAGATAATGATAAAAGAGGAATTTCAATATTGGCAATCGTACCTCTTTTAGGTTTAGAGTCTAGTACAAAAGAACCGTTTAGTTTGGTTATTCGGCTCTCTAAGTTGATAAAACCAATTCCGGGTTTGTAATTTTCCGGATTAAATCCAATACCGTTATCCTCAAATAAAATATTCAGGACATTTTCAATAAGGTTGAGCTGTAAGTCAATTTTTGAGGCTTTTGCATGTTTTATTGTATTGGTCAGAAGTTCCTGAATTATCTTAAAAATCTCAATCTGGATTTCTTCATGTAAAGCATCAATTTCTTTTTTTGGGTATACTGTAAAATCCGTTTTGATATTACTGGCTTCACCAATATTATTAAAATAGGATTCTAAAACTTCACAAAATTTGTGATGTGTAAATTTCTTGGGAATCAATGTATGCGATAAATTTCTGACCTGCTGATAAGTTTCGTCTAATAAGGCATTAAGATTTTTAATTTTTGGAGAATTTGAAATTATTAAATGATTCAATTGAAGTTTTATGGCAGCAAGATTACCGCCAATGCTGTCATGTAATTCCTGAGAAATTCGTTGTCTTTCTTTATCCTGTCCGCTAATCGCAGCCTTTATCAATTTTAATTCCTGATCTTTCAGGAGATTATTAATATTTTGAGTGCTTATTTCTGCTTGTTGAATATTTAATAATCGTTGCGTTTTAAGTCGTTTATAATATTGAAGCATCAATCCGATAATAGGTATCAAAACAATCAGGAAACCAAAAATTGTTAATAATTTGGTTTCTTTTTCCTGTTTAATTTGAAGTGATTTTAGCTGTTGGTCTTTTTTTAACAGAGATATTTCGCTTAGTTTTTTTTGAGATGAATTTTGAAAAAAAAGTATAGTATTTTCAGTTATCTTTTGAGAAATTTCTTCCTGAAGATTCATGTTCTCAATAGCTTCTTCCTGTTTTTCGAGCTTTAATTTCTTGGTTGTATTGTCAAGTTGTAAAAAACGTATTTCTTTTTCCCTCTGAGCTGTTTTGTATTTAATCTCGAGCTCTTTGATCTCCTTTGTTTGCTCAATTTTACTTATCGAATCCTTTACTTTGGTTGATTTAGTCAGATAATCGAAAGCACTTTTATAATCTTCCTGTAAAACAGCAATTTTTTTAAGCTCATCATAACAATAGGCCTGATTATCTAAATAACCAAAATGGATGGCTTTTTGAAGAGCATGCGAAAAAACGTCTTTTGCTTCCTTGTATTTTTTTAAATCAATGTAGGTGTCTCCAATATTTTCACGGGCAATTAAACCGAATCGGTTTAATTCATTTTTATCAGTAATAGATATAACTTCATTATAAGCTTTGATGGCATCATCTGTTTTTTGCTGTAATTGATAATTTACACCAATACTAAGGGTAATTGAGGCTTCGGCTTGCTTATTATTTGTTTTTTCGCTGAGTTGTTTTCCTTTATTGTAATAATAATTGGCTTTTTCATATTCTTCTAAATCAGAATAGATATCACCAATATTTATATAACTCCCTAGAGTTATTTCTTCATCTTTTTTATAGTCTAAACATTCTTTATATAATTTTAAAGCATTTTTGTTATCTCTTAATGCTTTATAACAAGTGGCTAGACCATGTAAGTTTGTATAGTATAAATTGGTTTCTTTGTATTTTTGAGAAACGTCAAGCCCTTTTAAATGCCATTTTTTGCTTAGATCAAACAATCCTTGCTTTTTATAATTTAATCCCAACAAATTGTATCCTAAACATTGAAGTCTGTTTTTTAAAGAATCATTGGTTATTTTGTTACTGTATTTTAGTGCCTGATTGGTATAGTAGTTTGCTGAATCTAAAAGATCTCTTTTGTTATAATAATAAGCTTGTAATAAAATAGCACAGGATATATTTGTGGGATACTTTGCATTTTTTAAAAAAGTTTTGGTGTTTTTGAGCACTTTTTTTTCATCTCCGCTATTGTATAATTTATAGAGGGCTGTAACAGTTTTTTTTTCTTCGGCTTCGGGAGATTTTTTTACAACAGAAAATTGTTTTTTATTATGGCCATCGATTTGTGCAGACAAACAGACTGACATCATTGAAAAGAGTAATAAAAAGAAATATTTAAAGTTAATAACCATTAAAATTAATTGAAAAAAATAAAATTACAGTGCTGAATATCTGTTCTTTATGTGTTTTTTTAAAATTTTCATAAAGCATATAAAAATAAGATAAAAAGTATTGATAATCTTTATTTTATGTAAAAAAAACGCCTAAATTAGTTAAATAATTTAGGCAGTATATTCAGTCAAAGAAAACTTTAAACTGTATTTAAAATTAAAATCATAGTACTTTTCAAATAAATTCTATAAGGAAAAAAGTTAGTATTACAATAAATTTACAGTAATCAAAAATTAATGAAATCATGAAAAAAAACCTATTCATCTTAGCTGCATTGTTTATAGTTTTTTCCTGTGCAACAAATCCAATTACAGGAAAAAAAGATCTTAATTTTGTTTCCAATAGCGAACTATTCCCTTCATCTTTTCAACAATATAATACCTTCTTAAAAGAAAATAAAGTAATTACGGGAACTGCAGATGCCCAAAAAGTGAGTGCTGTTGGAGCAAGAATAAAAGCTGCAGCAGAAAAGTACCTAACTTATTTAGGACAAACACAATACCTGAAAGATTATCAATGGGAATATAAGTTAGTAGAAAACAAAGAAGTTAATGCCTGGTGCTTACCCGGCGGTAAAATTGTAGTTTATTCGGGTATTTTGCCTATTACACAAAATGAGTCAGGTTTAGCTACTGTTATGGGACATGAAGTTTCACATGCATTGGCAAATCACGGTGCTCAAAGAATGAGTGCTGCTCAATTACAGCAATTAGGAGCAGTAGGGGTTGCAGTGGCTACTGGAAATCAAAGTGCGGAAAATCAGGCAATGTGGCAAAAATATTATGGATTAGGATCAGAAGTAGGAGTGATGCTGCCTTTTAGCAGAAGTAACGAAAGTGAGGCCGACAAAATTGGTCTAACACTTATGGCGATTGCCGGGTATAATCCTGATGATTCAATTGCGTTTTGGACAAGAATGTCTGCTAAATCGGGAGGCTCCGGAACTCCTGAGTTTTTAAGTACACATCCGTCTGACGCAACCAGAATTGCGAATTTAAAATCACTAATTCCGCAGGCAAGAGAAACAGCTGCAAAAGTTGGGGTTATTAGAATTTAATTTAAAATATAAACTCCTCATTTACTAAATTATAATCCGGTAATTTTAAGCTAGTAATTAATATTCTGTTTTGAATATAATTTTCGAAACTCATATTTGTGCTAAACGAAAACATAAATTTGTTAGGTTTATCACTCTCAAGATTAGTTAAATAATTTTGTAAATTGGATTTTTCAACGGAAATCCCATTAACTAATATTGAATTTTTTTTTGTGAAATAAATCAAGATGCCAAATTTAGGCTTATTCATTTTATAATACACTTTCGTGAAAGGTAAAAAAGCTAAATTCTTTCCAACAGAATCGGCGTAGGAATAATAATTCTGCGCCTTTTCGTTTTTGTGTGCACTATCTTTGCGTTTCTTTTCCTGTAATTTTATAACTTCAGGAATTACTAATTTTAAAGGCAGACGTTTGTCAATATTGAAAATCCAGTTAGTTGAAATTATGCTGTTTTTTCGGTTTACTTCTGCTAAAGTATCTTTCCCTTCAATTTTAAAGAAAATATAAATTGGCGAATGGTCCTGAACATCTTTTACAATTGAAACATTTGATTGTGGTAATAAAACATCCTTTTTTTCTTCACATGAAAAAAGGAGACAGATAAAAATTAAACAGAAGTATTTCATAATAATTTAACTCATTTTAGTAAACAAAGTAACACATTCCATTGCTTCTTTAACATCATGAACCCGAAGAATTTTTGCTCCTTTTGTCAAAGCAATTGTATTTAGAAAAGTTGTTCCGTTTAAGGCTTCCTGTGGTGTAATATCAAGTGTTTTATAAATCATTGATTTTCTTGAAACGCCTGCTAAAACAGGTAATTCGAGCAAATTAAAGAGTTCCATTTTCTGCAAAACTTCATAATTTTGATCTGTTGTCTTAGCAAAACCAAAACCGGCATCCAAAATTAAATCGTTAATCCCTAAACTTCGGGCCTTTTTTACTTTTTCAGAAAAATAGAAAAGTATTTCTTTTACAATGTCATCATATTGTGTAAGAGTCTGCATGGTCTGTGGATTTCCACGCATGTGCATCATAATATACGGAACGTTATAATGCGAAATAACCTCAAACATTTTATCGTCTAATTCTCCAGCTGCAATGTCATTTATAATTGCCGCACCACTTTCTATACTGGCTTTAGCGACTTTAGCTCTAAATGTATCGATTGATAATAAAGTATCAGGAAAATGTTTTAAAATTAGTTCAATTGCAGGTAAAATCCTTTCTATCTCTTCTTGTTCCGAAACAAATTCTGCACTTGGTTTGCTGGAGTAAGCGCCAATATCTATAAATGTTGCGCCTTCAGAAAGCATCTTATCTGTTTGCGATAGAATGTCGTCTTCATTTTTATATTTTCCTCCATCATAAAATGAATTAGGAGTTATATTTAAAATCCCCATTACTTTAGGAATTGTTAAATCAATCAAACGGCTTTTGCAGTTAATAAACATTTTCTTTTTAGTTTTATTTGTTTCAGGTTTTAAGCTTCAGGTTGTACGATTAACAATTTGTTTAGAAAAAACTTGAAACAAAGAAAACATGAAACTTGAAACTATTTAATTTAATCCTTATTTTTGAACAAATTTTAGCAAATATACAGCAATAAATGAAGAATACTTCCTTAGAATTTGATAATGTAATTACGGTTTGCCGCACCTTATTTATTAATAAAATGAAAGATTACGGCAGTGCATGGAGAATTTTAAGACTTCCATCACTGACGGATCAAATTTTTATAAAAGCACAAAGAATCAGAAGTTTACAGGAAAACGAAATCCGTAAAGTTGATGAAGACGAAAAAGGAGAATTCATAGGAATTATTAATTATTCGATAATGGCCTTAATTCAGTTAGAATTGGGAGTTGTAGAACAACCAGATCTGGATATTGAGAAGGCAACAGAATTATATGATGCTAAAATTAAATTGACAAAAGAATTAATGGAAGCCAAAAATCATGATTACGGTGAGGCTTGGCGTGAAATGCGCGTAAGCTCACTAACCGATTTGATTCTTCAAAAACTACTTCGCGTAAAACAAATTGAAGATAATAAAGGCAAAACTTTGGTTTCTGAAGGAATTGATGCTAATTATCAGGATATGATCAATTATGCTGTTTTTGCATTGATTTTAAACCCAATTAAAAAATAAAAACCTCAAATAAATTCAATCCAGATTCATTTGGATTTACATGTACCTATTTTAAAATTATGAAAAATTTCATTACTCAATTCTCAAGAATATTTGTCGGCGTACTTTTTATCATCTCTGGATTAATTAAACTGAATGATCCGGTTGGTTTCTCATATAAATTAGCCGAGTATTTTAGCGAGCCGGTTTTTAACATGCCGTTTTTAACGCCTCTTGCTTTAGGGTTAGCAATCTTTTTGGTGATTTTTGAAGTTGTTTTGGGTGTAATGTTATTAGTTGGATATAAAACAAAAACTACAATCTGGAGTTTATTGCTTTTAATAATTTTCTTTACTTTCTTAACTTTTTATTCTGCTTACTTCGATGTAGTTAAAGATTGTGGTTGTTTTGGTGATGCCTTGCATTTAACTCCTTGGGAATCATTTACCAAAGATGTTGTTTTGTTATTCTTTATTCTGATTTTATTCTTCAATCAGAAATTAATAAAACCACTATTTGCAACTCCAAAAACCAATTTTGCAGTTTATTTAAGTGTCGTTTTATGTGCATTTATGGCTGTATGGGTTTTAAATCATAATCCAATAAAAGATTTCCGACCTTATAAAGTAGGAACAAACATCGAAAAAGGAATGGAAATTCCGGAGGGTGTCCCAAAATCTGTAGTTGAAATGATTTTTATCTATAAAGTAAACGGTGTTGATAAGGAATTCACCGAAAAAGATTTAATGAACATCCCTGAAGGGGCAATATTTGTTGACCGAAAAGATAAAGTAATAACAGAAGGTTATGTGCCGCCAATTCATGATTTTACAATGACCAAAGAGGGTTCTGATTATAAAGAAGAATTGCTGAAAGAGCCAAAATTACTGGTTTTTGTAACATATGATTTGGCATTGTCTAATCCTGATGGTATGAAAAACTTAGAAAAGTTAAATGTCGAAGCCAAATCTAAAGGATATAAAGTAATTGCAATGACTGCATCATCTGATGAAATAATTGCAAAAACTAAAAAACAATATGGCTTAAACGTTGATTTTTACTTTTGTGATGCAATCGCTTTAAAAACAATTGAAAGGTCTAATCCAAGTATTGTTGTTATTCAAAATGGTACTATTATTCAAAAAGTACATTATAATGATATCGAGAAATTGATATTGTAATCCTACTGTTTAAAAAGAATTTTTAAGTTGTAAATGTTTCATAATTAAGTTGTTATTGCAATTTATTTTTTTGTACTTTTGCTGCAGTTTACAAAATATATGTAGATTTTGAGTTATATTTTAAAATATAAATGTTTCAAAATTATAATTTTATCTTCATATTTACGTTCTAATGCAGATTAAGCCCTTAACATACATGTTGAAAAAAATTACTCTGTTTTTTTTGTTTTTGAATGTTTCCTTCTCTTATGGACAAATAGGCGGGAGGTATGCTTATCAGTTTTTAAATTTGACAAGTTCGCCAAGACAGGCAGCCTTGGGCGGAAAAGCAATTACCATTTATGATGAAGATGTAAATCAGGTAATGTTTAACCCGGCAACATTAAATACAGATATGGATAATCATTTAGCAATGAATTATGGTAATTATTATGGTGAAGCAACTTACGGAACAGCTTCGTATGCCTATACGTACGACAGACATTTACAAACATTTTATGCGGGTATAAGCTACATAAATTATGGTACTTTTGAGGGATATGATGAAAATGGCCAGGCTACTTCAGATTTTACAGGAAGTGAGGGTGCTCTTGCAGTAGGTTATGCATATAATATTCCATATACAGATATTCATATTGGTGCAAATGCAAAATTAATCACATCAACTTTAGAGAGTTATAATTCTGTTGGTGGTGCATTAGATTTAGGTTTTTTGTTCATTGATGAGAGGAATGATGTAAATTGGGCTTTGTCAATTCGTAATATTGGGACTCAGTTTACCACTTATTCAGGGATTAAGGAAAAATTACCGCTTGAGATTATTGCAGGGGTTTCTCAGGAATTGGATCACGTGCCAATCAGATGGCATCTTTCTTTAGAAAATTTGCAACAATGGAACATCTCTTTTTCGAACCCTGTGCGAGGAGAAGGCAATATAGATGGTTCAACGCAGGAAGATAAGGTTTCATTCGTAAATAATGCTTTGAGACATGTGGTTTTTGGAATAGAACTTTTTCCTAAAAAAGCATTCAACATTCGATTAGGATACAATTTTCGAAGAGCTGAAGAATTAAGAATTGAAGAACAACGTAATTTCTCAGGGGTTTCGTTAGGTTTTGGATTAAAAATGAATCGATTAAAATTTAATTATTCGTATTCTAAATATACGTTAGCAGCAAATACAAGTCTTTTTGGTTTAAATATTAATCTTCAATAATAATTTTATATGAAAATATTTAATTTAATTTTAGTTGTAATTATTTCTGGTTTATTTATCAGCGCTAAACCTTTTTTTAAAGATGAACCTAATAGTCTGGAAATTGAAAGAATTAATTTTAGAATTGATGAAATGAAATCAATGTTGAATGCCAGTTCTAAATACAACTCTAAAATTGCATTTTTTATTGATATGAGAATTCCATCCGGGAAAAATCGTTTTTTTGTTTATGATCTACAGAACAATAAAATTTTAGATCAGGGGCTTGTTGCCCATGGATGTGGTTCTGAAACCGGAATTATAGGCAACTTAAAATTTAGCAATGTGCCAAATTCAAATTGCACTTCGCTGGGAAGATATTCTATTGGAAATAATTATAATGGAATTTTTGGAAAAGCATATCGACTCTCTGGTCTGGATGAAACCAATAGTAATGCATTCAAGAGAGCTATTGTTCTGCATTATTATTCGGCCGTGCCATACGAAGAACAAGATCGTTCCATCAGCCGCAGCCATGGTTGCCCAATGGTGAATGAGCAATTTTTTAAAAGAATTGAAAAAATTATTGATTCTTCAAAATCAAACATACTTTTAGATATTTATTATTAAAATTAATAAAACTCCATAATTTAAAACCACCACTTTGAGAAATATTACCATTGCTATTGACGGCTTTTCATCAACCGGAAAAAGCACTTTAGCAAAACAATTAGCGAAGGAACTTGCTTATGTTTATGTAGACACTGGAGCAATGTACCGAGCGGTTGCTTTTTTTGCAATGAATAATAATTTTATTAAAGCCGATTTTTTTGATAAAAAAGCTTTAATTGATTCACTGCCTAAAATTCAATTGGAGTTTAAATACAATTCTGATTTAGGTTTTGCAGAAATGTATCTGAATGGTGAAAATGTTGAAAAACAAATCCGTACTATAGAAGTTTCCAGTTTTGTGAGTAAAGTTGCAGAAGTTTCTGAAGTTCGTTCTAAATTAGTAGAACAACAAAAGGAAATGGGAACTAATAAAGCTATTGTCATGGACGGAAGGGATATTGGAACTGTAGTTTTCCCTGCTGCAGAACTCAAAATTTTCATGACAGCCAGTGCAGAAACCCGTGCACAAAGACGTTTTGATGAACTACAACAAAAAGGTGATAAAGTATCTTATGACGAGGTTTTAAAAAATGTTGTCGAAAGAGATTATATAGATACACACCGTGAAGATTCTCCATTAGTAATTGCTGAAGATGCAATAGAAATTGATAATTCTTACCTAAATAAGGAAGAACAATTTGCCGCAGTTTTAGAATTAGTAAATGAAGTTGTTAAAAAAGTTTAATTCTTTGTAGATTTCATTTTTAATAGTAGTTTTACCGCTTAATCATTTAAAGACAAATAACTATTATGAATATAAAACTAAGGCTTACAATCATGAATTTTTTCCAGTTTTTTGTATGGGGAATATGGTTGATTTCGTTAGGTGGATATATGGGGCAGGTTTTTGGTCCTTTAGAAGGAAGTAGTATTGGTTTGTCTATTGGCAGAACATATGGTTCAATGGGCTGGGCAAGTTTATTTATGCCGGCTTTACTTGGTATTATTGCAGATAAATATCTCAGTGCACAAAAAGTATTGGGAATTTCACATATTATTGCCGGAGTTGCCATATATTTTGCAACCAGAGCAACCAATTCAACAGAAATGTACTGGATTATTTTTGCAACAAGTTGTTTTTATATGCCAACTATAGCGTTAAACAATTCTGTAAGTTATGCCGTTTTAAATAAATTCAGTTTTGATGTTCAAAAAACTTTTACTCCAATTCGTGTATGGGGAACTGTAGGTTTTATAATAGCCATGTGGATAACTGATTTAACGGATTGGAAATCGAATACGCTTCAATTTGTTTTTGCTTCAGTATCTATGATTATTACAGGTCTTTTTTGTTTTACTTTACCCGATGTTCCTGCAGAAAACAAAAATAGTAATCAGTCGCTGACAAGTAAATTTGGCTTAGATAGTTTTGTACTTTTTAAACAAAAGAAAATGGCAATATTCTTTGTCTTTGCTATGTTACTCGGTGCTGCATTACAAATTACGAATATGTTTGGTGATACCTTCATAAGGGATTTTGGTTCTAATCCGGAATATCAGGGGACTTTTGGAGTAGAACATTCTGTTTTTATTATTTCGTTATCGCAAATTTCAGAAACGCTGTTTATTTTAACAATTCCATTTTTCTTAAAGCGATTCGGAATTAAACAAGTTATGATTTTTAGTATGATTGCATGGGTTTTACGTTTTGCATTATTTGGAATAGGGAATCCAGGTTCAGGAGTTATTTTTCTCATATTATCAATGATAGTATACGGAATGGCATTTGACTTTTTTAATATTTCAGGATCCCTATTTGTTGAAAAACAAACCGACAGCAAAATCAGATCAAGTGCTCAGGGACTTTTTATGTTAATGACTAATGGTATAGGAGCTATAATTGGTGGTGAGCTGGCAGGACGAACAGTAAGTTATTTTACCATTGGAAATAAAATACAATGGCCAAATGTATGGTTTTCATTTGCGGCTTATGCGTTTGTTATTGCAATAGCTTTTGCAATTTTGTTTAAATATAAACACAATCCAAAGGAGTTAGAAAGTTTAGAGCATTAATATAGAGACAAAAAAATTCCACCATAACAGGTGGGATTTTTTTATAAAAATATATTCTAGTTAGTGTTAGCCTGTTGGAATTTTTTAAGCGATAGCAATGCTTGTTCTTTTATTTTATTTTGAAAAAAGCCGGTCCATCCTAATAAATATCCGGTAATTCCGAAAGCTTGTTTTGCCCATTTCCAAACATCAAAATTATCTGTGTGTTTTATGATTAGCCCATCCTGAAAAAGAAATTCAGCAGAAATTCGATTGATTACTTTTCTATTCGTTTTACTAAAATTATAAGTAGCAACCCAACGGGCAGATCCTGAAAATTCATCTGCTTTTATATTTGAAAATTCAATTTTGATATCTCCTTTGCTTTTTAAAATTAGCATTTCCCACATTTTAGAAACCTGTTTTTCCTTTAAAAGGCCAAAAGCAGGGTCTACAAAGTGAACTTTAGGATGATAACATTCGCACATTGTTTTAGCATCTGCATTTGCAAATGCAGTATAAAACTTAGAAATTAAATTTTCGTTTGAATTCATTTTAACAAAATTAGACTATAAAAGTAAGATTATTTTTGGTTAAATAAACTTTATAGAAGACTAATTGCTGCAGCAGTATCAAAAGTTTTTTTGGATTTGTCAAAAGCAGTCGAAAAATAATTTATTCTGCTTATAGCTGTGAAATAACCTGTCTGATTTCCAAAAGTGTTTGAATTCCCCGTAAGTATAAATCTAATTGCTTTTATATCTGTTTTCTTTAGTTTTAAAAATTCTGCTGGGGTAAAATAATAATAAGAAGTTGTTTTCCCTTCTTCAGTTTCCTTAATATTTTTGTCAACACATGCAATTACATCAGCATTTGCTAAATCAACATATACACCTCCTGAAATTCTCGTTTTATCATTTGCAGTAGCAATTGTAAGTTTTAAAATCCCTCCTTTATCAGTTTTTGCAATCTGTACATCTATTTCTCCGGTAAGAATATATTTTTCACAAATAAAAGTATAATTTTCAGTCGCAGGAAATGGTTTTGAGCCTTTTATACTTATAGTTTGCTGGGCGCTTGCAAAAAATGAAATCAAAAGAAACGAAAAGAAGGATAATTTTAAAGTCATAAGTATATCAAGTTATTTGTTTAATTGTTTTTAGCATCAAATTTCTCATCCCAATCCATTGATTTTATAGCAGAAATCAAATTTTCTTCATTTACAAAAATCCTAAGTTCCTTATTGGCTACCTTTTTTGTGTATAAAGCACGATAGCGGTAAATAGTCTCCTGTTTGGTTTTGTAAACTCCATCTAATTTTAAATCTACAAAGCTTCCATAATATTGGCGAAATCTCAAACAGGTTTTGGTCAGGCGTTCTTCAGTCGTGTTCTCCATAACTGATTTAGTTACTTCAGTTTCATTAAAAGGCTTAAACTTTGATGTATTGCATGTTTCAAGAACTCTTTTTCCTAATGAATAGGCCTTATTTTGCTGATTTGAATTTATTTCGGCTTCTAAAACTTTTTTAATTTTTAGATCTTCAGTACTTCTGCTGACTGTTTTAGATTTGCAGCCTATTAACAGTAACAAACATATAATCAATCCTGCTTTCTTCATAATTATTTATGTTATTTTTAATAATAAATTGGGATCCGGGCAGTTTTCTATATAGAAATTTAAGTCTTTTGTGTTACAGACACCAGGGTAATCACCCCAATAGTTTTCTATATTTTTAATAATTTGGAAATGTAAGTGTGGAGCATAATCGCCATTTACTTCTGAATTCCCGATGCTAGCCAGATATTCTCCTTTTTTAAAAAAATCACCAATGCTAATCCCTTCTATACTTTCTAACGATAAATGCCCGTATAAAGTATAAAATTTTTGATTTTCAATTTCATGTTCCAAAATTATAGTTGGACCATAGTCGCCTAATCCAACATTGTTTTTGAAACTATGGATTTTCCCATCAAGAGCGGCTAAAACTGAAGTGCCTGCTTTTATCCATAAATCAAGACCAATATGGATATTGCGTTCAGAAATTAAATCATTTTTAAAAATAGAACTTCGTTGATACAAAGTCCGTCCTTCAATATAACCGCCAAAAGCTACTTTGGCATTATTTTTTTTTAAATAATGAGTGATATATTCTTCAAAATCAGCAGAATTTCCGGTTTTGTTTCCTGCTAAATCCTGGTTGTTTATAGATAAATCTAAAGTTATATATTTTGAATAATCAATATCTGAATCAATAACTTTTGATGGTGGAATACTTTTTAATATAGAAGAAAGAGGTTTCATAATAGATTAAGCAACTTTTTCAATAATAATCAATTCATTATGATGCTCTACCCGAGGTAGCATTTTAGTAATGTATAATTTAGTATTAATTTCTGAAATGTATTTACGATTTCTAACATTATCTTTTTCATTAAGTATCATGGTATTAAAAAGAACAAATCCCTGATCTTTTAATATGGAACAGATTCTTTCGCTAAAAAAACGTTCAAATAAAAAATTTGGCATATTAGTGTCTTCAAAAATATCAATGATAATTAGATCGTATTGGTTTTTGGTTTTCAAAACAAATTCAAAAGCATCATCAATAATAATTTCTAATTGTTTAATTTCAGAAAGGTTAAAATATTCATTTGCAATCTGAATCATATCAGAATCGATTTCTACTCCTGTTATTTTGCCTTTAAATTCAATTTCATCAATTAGAGTTTTTATGACACTTCCTCCCGCAACTCCTAAGACCAAAATATGATTCATTTTCTGAATAGTTTTAAAACCAATATTTCTTAATCCATATCTTAATATACGTTGTAAACTGCCATATGAGTAATTTGTGTTTTCTGAATCTAAAACTAACTCTCCATTATTCCAGGTTACTTCAATTGTCTTACTGCGGCCCGATTTTTTTTTGAATACTTTAATTGGTATTAAATAACTAAATATTTTTTGAATCATTTTTTATGCTTTTACCCAAATTTAGCATTATATTTTTTTATTTTGTGCGAAATATGGAATTTAATGAAAAAACAGTTGTATAAATTTCTATTTTTTAAGCTAATGGGCTGGAAGATAGTTGGGATTGAGAATGCTGAAGTGAAAAAATGCGTGATGATGGTAATGCCGCATACAAGTAATCATGATTTTTATTTAGGAATTTTTACAAGAGGGATATCAGGTTTAGAAATGAACTGGGTAGGAAAGAAAGAATTATTTAAATTTCCGTTTGGTTATTATTTTAGAAGTGTAGGAGGTGAGCCATTAGACAGATCGGGTGGCTTGAATAAAGTTGATGCAATTGCGTCTATTTTTGACAGGAAAGAAATTTTTCGATTAGCAGTTGCTCCGGAAGGAACCCGTAAAGAAGTAAAAGAAATCAGGACAGGGTTTTATTTTATTGCACTTAAAGCAAAAGTACCAATTATTCCAGTAGCTTTTGATTGGGGTAAAAAAGAAGTTAATTTAGGACAAGCATTTTTTCCAACGGGAGATTATGAAACTGATTTATTTGTATTGAAAAAACATTACAATGGAGTTATTGGTAAAATCCCTGAAAATGGATATATACTTTGAGTCTATATTTTAATCAGAATAATTTTTGAGACAAATTACTATTGTGTAAAATAGATTTATTAAATCACATTAAATCCATAATACTAAAATTTTCGTAGATGTAATTAACCTTAAAATTATATATATGAAAAATCTATTTATTACGTCCGTTTTTTTAGTCTTGCTTTTCACTTCTTGTGATAATAATGATTCTAATGATAATAATAGTGTAAAAGCCGAATCAACTTTGGTAACTTCCAGTAACACTTCAGGGAAAATTACTTACATGGATTTGCTTTCTACAACTTCAACAGTAAAATCTTTTACGATAGCTTCATTAGATGCTGAAGGAATTTCATATAATAGTGAATCTGATGCTGTTATTGTAGCTTCAAGGAGTAACAACAAATTAGAGACTTATTCGGGAATTAAAAGTGCAATTAAAGCCGGAACAGATAATTTAACTTTATCGTTAAGCAGTTTGACAGGAGAATTTACAAATGCGAGAGAAACTGCAGTTTCAGGAGATATTGTTGTAGTGGCTCAGGATCAATTGGCTTCAAACGGTATGGTAAACAAACTTTTTGTTTATAAAAAATCGCCAACAGGTTTTGCCCTGCAAAAAACTTTTACAACTGATTTTAAGCTTTGGGGAATTCATATTAATGGAAATGATTTGTACGCTGTTGTTGATTTGACTGGTGATATTGTATTATTTAAAAATTTCATGAGTAATGTTTCCGGAACAATTGCTGCAACTAAACGTGTAACAATAGCCGGATTGGTTCGTACTCATGGAATTACTTATTCAGCTTCAGATGATGTTATGATCTTGACAGATGTAGCCAGTGCGAGTTCAGGAACTGATGGTGGATTGGTTGTAATTAAAAATTTCTCCAGTGTTTTCAATTCAACTGCCGCGGCTGGCACAATTGCTTTAACAAATCAAATAAGAGTTTATGGATCTAATTCTCTTTTAGGAAATCCGGTAGATGTTGCGTACGATAATGTAACAAAAAAGATCTATGTTGCTGAAAGGCTTAATGCAGGAGGAGAAGTTTTAACTTATAGTTTTCCAACAACATCTGGTGATTTTGCTCCGGTAAATGTAAGGGCAGAGGCAGGTGTGACTTCTGTTTTTGTTTTAAGAAAATAATTATTTGAATATTTGTTAATAACCTCAGTTCATAATTTTGGATTGAGGTTATTTTATTTAGTTGAGTCGAGTATATGAAAATTATTTTCGTATTAAATCAAATCAGTGACTAATTTTTTGAATTATGGAGAATATGCTTTAAAAGTTCCGTCTTTATAAAAAAATAAGATTTTTTCAATTTCAGATTCTTCGGCATTAAAATTTTTAAAAACCGATTTTTTTTGTGATTTTACTTTTTCAGAATCATGAGTTTTAAAAGATAAATTTTCATCCGAAGGGAGAGGGGTTATATTTCCAATTTCAGATGTGTTATTTTTTTTGGTATTTATTTCTTCATCATTGTTTTTAGGAAAATTTCCCTTTCCAATTAAAATCCAATACAAATCAACCTCAGGGAAAACTTCTGAAATCTTTAATATAAAATCTAAACTAGGTTTGTTTCTTCCTGAGAGAAGATGAGACATACTAGAACGTTGTACTCCAATTTTATCTGCAAATGAGGAAGCGTTTAAATTGTAATAGTCTAGTATAGCTTCAAGTCTTTTTACAAAATCATCTATGTTTATCATTGTGAATTATAATTTGTATGTTGGTGTTTACAAATGTAAATAAAAAAGAAATTATTTAATTCTTTTTTATGAAATTGTATAAAGATAAAGTAATCTATTTTTTAATTTAATACTATAAGTGATTTGTTTTAAAATATTGATATTTAGTTTTTTAATTTTAATATTAACATTTTATATTTTAAAGTTTTTAAAAATTGTATTTTAAATTTATATTGAATTTAAAATTGTTTACAAATATGAATTAGTATTATTTTTATCCGTTTACAGATGTTTAAATAAAGATATTTACTTTTGTAAACTAATTAAAAAGACAATGAATTTAGAAGAGTTATTTAATCAATACAAAGAGCAGTCTATCGAAGGTCGTTATCTGATCTTAGAACATATTCAGCCAATATTAGACAGAATTAATAAAAATAATCAGGTTAAGGTTGTTGGAGAATCTGTTTTAGGTAAACCTATATATAGTTATGAAATTGGTTCAGGAGAAACGCGAATTTATTTGTGGTCTCAAATGCATGGAAATGAAAGTACAACCACTAAAGCATTGTTTGATTTTATTAATGTTTTGAATAGTGGTTCTGAGTTTGCTGAAAATGTGCTTTCATCTTTTACTTTTTTGTGCATACCTATACTGAATCCTGACGGAGCAGAATTGTATACTCGTGCCAATGCAAATGAAATTGATTTAAATAGAGATTCGCAAAATCTGACACAACCAGAAAGTAGAGTTTTAAGAGAGGTTTTCGAAGGATTTAATCCTCATTTTTGTTTTAATCTACATGATCAGCGCACTATTTTTGGAGCTGGCGAAACAGGAAAACCGGCTACTGTTTCATTTTTAGCTCCTTCTTATAATGAAGAACGGGAAATTAATGAGAACAGATTAAAGGCAATTAATTTAATTGCTGCGATTAATGATGAGTTGCAGAAATACATACCCGGACAAGTAGGACGTTTCGATGATTCGTTTAATATTAATTGTATAGGGGATACTTTTCAATATTTAGGTGTGCCGACAATTTTGTTCGAAGCTGGTCATTTTCAAAATGATTACAAGAGAGAAGTTACCAGAAAGTTTATCTTCTTTTCGCTTATTGCAGGTTTTAAAGCGCTTTTCGAAAACGATATAGTTAATAACAGGATTGTTGATTATTTGAATATTTCACAAAATAAAGTGGTTTTTTATGATTTTATGTATAAAAATATCAAAATAAATTATGATGGTATCGAAATTATTACGAATTTTGTCGCTCAATACAAAGAAGAATTGATTGACGGCAAGATTCAATTTAATGCTTATATAGTTGAAGTAGGGGAGTTAGAAAATTATTTTGGACATTATGTCTACGATGCAAAAGGCGCTGCATACTCAGATGATTTTACTAATTTTCCGAAGACTGATCAAAAAGCAAATTTTTATTTAAATAAAAACGTTAAATTTGTTAACGGATTGATAAAAAGTTAAATTTTATGTGAATTTCTTGTTTTTTATATATATTTTTATACTTTGTAATACAAATTAGTAATATTAATTAAAGAATTATGAGTAAATTTCGTTTAGATGAAGTAGATCACCAGATTTTAGATATGTTAATAGATAACACGAGAGTTCCGTTTACTGACATTGCAAAAAAATTGTTGATTTCTGCCGGAACTGTACATGTTAGAGTAAAAAAAATGGAAGATGCCGGGATAATCATGGGATCTTCATTAGCCTTAGATTACGATAAATTAGGGTATTCATTTATTGCGTATGTAGGGGTGTTTCTTAATAATACATCTCAAACAAAATTTGTATTAGAGCGAATTAACCAAATTCCTTTCGTAACTGTAGCTTCAGTAACTACAGGGAAATTTAATATTTTTTGTAAAATTAGAGCGAAAGACACTAAACATGCAAAAGAAGTTATCTTTATGATTGATGATATCGAAGGAGTTTACAGAACTGAAACAATGATTTCATTAGAAGAAAGTATTAACGATAAGAAGCGTTTGATGCATACTATTTTTAAAAATATGTAATATTTTCTTGAATGCTATATTAAAAAAAATATAACCTCAAGTTTTCTTGGGGTTTTTTTATGACTAAATAACCAATCAACTATAAAAGGATTATGTACACGTTACCTAAAATAGAGCGTTTTAATCAGGATGTTCTCTCTAAATACCATATTTATAATAGTGTTTTTATAACATTACCTTTTGATTCTATTGATAATACAGGAGTTTTGCTTCCTTTGTTTACAGAAACCTGCGAAACAGGCTTTAAAAAACAGGAAACTCCTAAGGAGATTTTTGACTTTTTTTCAAATAAATTTTTGAATAACGCTTCAGAGACAGAAAAGATAGATTTGATGTTTCGATTTATACAGTATATCGAACGTCAGATTGTATTGTTTGATGCAATTGAGGATGCTGCTTTTCCAGTGGTGAATAACATGGAAGGACGAGGCTCTCTTCGTGATATCAAAGAAAAATCAGATGCAAAAGAAAAAGACGATGAATTGATTGAGTTTCTTGAAAATTTCAACGTTAGAACTGTTTTAACTGCTCATCCTACACAATTTTATCCTGGGCCTGTTCTTGGTATTATAAATGATTTAACTGAGGCAATCAGGCAAAATGATTTATTAAAAATAAAACAGTTGTTAGCACAGTTGGGAAAAACTCCATTTATACAAAATGAAAAGCCAAATCCATATGATGAAGCAGTTAGCTTGATTTGGTATTTGGAAAATGTATTTTATGAAACTGCAGGAGAGATAGTTCATTATTTGCAGAAAAATATTCTTCAGGGAGAGGCGATTCAAAATCAGTTGATAAAACTTGGTTTCTGGCCGGGAGGTGATCGTGATGGAAATCCTTTTGTAACTACAGATATTACATTAAAAGTTGCAGAACGTCTACGTACTTCAATTTTGAAATGTTATTATGTTGAAATGCGAAACCTGAAAAGAAAGTTAACTTTTTCAGGTGTAGATACTTTGGTGGCTGAACTTGAATATAAACTTTATAGATCTGTTTTTTATTCTAAAGGTGAAATTTATATTACTTTAGATGAATTGCTAACTCAGCTAAATAAAATCAGAAATATAATTATAGAAAAGCATCAATCTTTATATCTGGATGAATTAGAAGCATTATTGGTTAAAATTAATTTGTTTGGGTTTCATTTTGCTACTTTAGATATTCGTCAGAACAGTAAAATTCACAATGCAGTTTTTCATGATGTTGTAAGTTATTATTTAAATTCAGATTCAAAAATATTCCCCGAAAATTATTTTGATTTATCCGAGGATGAAAAGTTAGTTGTTCTGTCAAAAGTTAAAGGTGATTTAAATCCTGCAGATTTTGACAATGAAATTACCAAACTGACTTTAGAGTCTGTTCAGGCAATCAAAACGATTCAGGAAAATAATGGTGAATTTGGTGCAAATCGTTACATCATTAGTAACAATGAAAGTGCATTGAATGTAATGGAGACTTTTGCTATGATTCGCTTAAATAATTGGGAAAACCCTACGGTTGATATTATTCCACTTTTCGAATCAGTTGATGATTTGCAAAATGCGCATTCAATAATGGAGCAGTTATATACGAATCCTGAATATGCAGCACATTTGAAATCCCGTGATAATAAACAAACTATTATGCTTGGTTTCTCTGACGGAACAAAAGATGGTGGTTATTTAATGGCAAACTGGAGTATCTATCAGGCGAAAATTGAGCTTACCCAAATTTCAAGAAAATATGGTATAAAAGCTATTTTCTTTGATGGACGTGGTGGGCCTCCTGCGCGTGGTGGTGGAAAAACACATAAGTTCTATGCGTCATTAGGACCTAAAATTGAGAATAACGAAATTCAAATTACAGTTCAGGGACAAACTATTAGTTCTAATTTTGGAACATTAGATTCTTGTCGTTACAATATCGAAAATTTATTAAGTGCCGGAGTAACAAATCAGGTGTTTAGTAAGGAGAAAAATGAATTGAGTGTTGAGGAAACAGCTATTTTAACCCAATTGGCAAGCTTAGGATATGATAAATATTTGAGTTTTAAAAATCATCCTAAATTCATCCCTTATTTGGAAAAAATGAGTACCTTAAAATACTATTCTAAAACAAATATCGGAAGCCGTCCATCTAAAAGAAGTAAATCTGAACAATTGGATTTTGCAGATTTAAGAGCAATTCCTTTTGTAGGTTCATGGAGTCAGTTAAAACAAAATGTTCCTGGATTTTTTGGAGTTGGATCAGCTTTAAAACATTTTGAAGAAACGAATCAATGGGATAAAATAAGTGATTTGTATCATAATTCCTTATTCTTTAAAACGCTTTTAGAAAATAGTATGATGTCGCTGGCAAAATCATTTTTACCATTAACAGCTTACATGAGAAAAGACCCTGAATTTGGTGAATTCTGGCAAATCATCTATGATGAGTTTTTAGAAACAGAACGTCTTTTGCTTAAAATTGCCGGTCATAAAACATTAATGGAAAATTACCCTGATGGTAAAGCTTCAATTCAAATTAGAGAACGTATCGTGTTGCCATTGTTAACAATACAGCAATATGCTTTGTTAAGGATTAATGAATTGAACAAAGAAAAAGTAATTGATCAGGATTTGATTAAAGTATATGAAAAAATTGTAACGCGTTCACTTTTTGGAAATACAAATGCAAGTAGAAACTCTGCTTAAATCTTAAATTTATGATAGCTTCAGATTTACCAACAAATGAATATTCTATTTTTAATGCGACTTATATTAAAGCTGCTGGTGATAAAACATTAGTGCAAGGCTTGATAGAGGGTTTGTCTCAGCTGGTTAATTTTGTAAAAAATATTCCAGATGAAAAATTAGAATATCGTTATGCAGAAGGAAAATGGACAATCAAAGATATTGTGCTACATATGATAGACACGGAGCGTATTTTTGCATATCGTGCCTTAAGAATCAGTAGAGGAGATCAAACGCCTTTACCTGGATTTGAAGAAAATGATTATGTGCCATTTGCATTTGCTAATTCTCGTTCAATAGAAAGTTTATTGGCTGAATATGAAAATACCAGAAAAGCAACAATCAGTTTTTTTGAGAGTCTAAATGAAGAACAGCTTTTTTTTATGGGCACAGCTTCAAATACAGCTATTTCAGTAAGAGCAATTGGGTTTATTATTACAGGTCATCAAAATCATCATTTAAGAGTGATTTCTGAAAGATACTTGTAATATTAATCTAAGGCTCGTTTTGTGACATATGCACGATAACCAATAATTGCCATTTGCCATTTTTTTGCTTTCGAAATGTCTAGACCTTGTTTGGTAAAACTTGGTAAAATAATTTTATTTATTTTGGCTAGGATTTTATACATAAGTGAATTAATTTTTTCAAAGATATAAAAAAAGACTTTGCTGTAATGGCAAAGTCTTTTTTACGTTTTATATAATCGATTTAAGATTTTTGGCTTTCTTTCTCCATTTCTTTCATTTCTTTTTCATGAAGTTTCATGTTTTTTTCGAATTGTTTCATGTCTCTCTCGAATTGTTTCATGTTTACTTCATACTCTTTCGAATCTTTACCATATTTTATTTCAATTTCTTCAGTATATTTCTCCATATCAGCATTGAATTTATCCATTGCTACTTCATATTTTTCCATTTCTTTTTCAAAAAGGGCTTCGCGTTTAGACATGATTTCTTCAACTTGTTTTTCGTACGCAGACATATCCGGTTCAAAAGACTCCATTTTTTTTTCAAATTCAGCCATTTCTTTTTCAAATTTACTCATGGCTGCTTTATCCTTTGGATTTGATGGAGGAACTGGTGGTTTTGGCATTTTTGACATATCTGGAGCAGGAGCTTGCGGCATTGGACCTGTTGGAAATGTAGGCGGAGTAGGAGCAACAGGAGGTGTAATCGTTGAAATTGTACTTATTTTAGTTGAATTGCTTTTACCATTTATGATAAGATTATCACCAACAACTATTGGTTTATCCATTCCGCCATCGGTAACCACATTGATTTTTTTAGATCCGTTTTCTGTTGTAATAACAATTCCACAGCTTTTAATAGGTTCGTCTCCTTCAATTTGTATGGTTTGATCTTCACCGGTTCCTTTTTGGATCTCTACTTTAATTGCTGTTAATTCGTTTTTGGTATTCCTCTTAATATCAGATATAACAACATCTACATTATGATTTCGTTTTAATTTTTCAGTAAATTCTTTTAACTCCTGATCGGTCGTGCTTTTTTTAATTTTATAAACGTCAACAGAAGTTGGGTTTTTAGAAATTTGCTGAGCTTCTTTTTTCTCTTGTGCAATAGTCTTAATTTGAAATAAAAATACAAATGCTACAAGTGCCGGAAGTATGGCATAATACTTCCAATAATTTCTCTTTTTTGATTGATTTTTGTTTAACATGACAATTCGTTTTTTGATTAATGATTGATAAAAATGATTGGTAATGGCTACACAGCTTTCATGTGTAGTTATTTTTAAAAGTGTGTATTGATACGCTTTTTTGTCTGATATTTTTTTAGAGGCTTCGTTATCGGCAATAAATTCAAGATTTTGTAAAATGGCTTTTTTATACAGCCAAATAATTGGATTGAACCAAAACAGGAGGCAAAACACTCTGGAAATTAATACGTCTATAGTATGATTCTGATCGCTATGTACCTTTTCGTGCTCAATAATGTTTTCTAATTCTGCGCTTGTATACATTGATGAGTTGTATACGATATAATCAAAATAAGAAAATGGAGCAATGTTTTCGGATACATCAATGAATTTAAAGTCAGCTTGCTGTTGTATTTTTTTTCCTTTCAGGACTGAATTTAAACTATAAAAATCAGCAGCAAATTTTATTATAAGTATAAAGAATCCAATACAATAAGTAGAAATTATCACGTAATTCCAATTGATTTCAAATAATTCCTGTTGAATAGTTTGGGGTATAAAACTTTGTGAATAATTAGTACTTGAGACTGGAACAGGATCTATCCAGACAATTTTTGTGTAAAACAAAAAAGGTAGAATTAGTGACGTTACTAAACCTGTCAGTAAAAACCATCTGTTACTGTTGAAAAATGTTTCTTTGCGTAATAAAAAATAATAGGCACAATAAAACAATATAACTAATCCGGATGATTTTGCAATATAAATAAAAAGTGCTTCCATAGTAATTATTTTTCTTCTTCTTTTGGAGTTTCAATCATAGCTAAGATTTCGCGTAATTCTGCAGCAGATATTTTTTCTTCTTTGGCAAAAAACGAAACCATATTTTTATAAGAACTGTTGAAATAATTATCAATTGCAGTTTTCATATATTTTTTGCTATATGCTTCCAAAGTTATTATCGGATAATATTGATGTGTATTCCCAAAGGCATTATGTGCTACAAAACCTTTTTCTTCCAGATTGCGAATAATTGTCGAAAGCGTGTTATAATGTGGTTGGTCTTCTTTTATTTCAGCCTGAACTTCTTTTACAAAAGCTTTTTTTAGCTTCCATAAAATGTGCATGATTTCTTCTTCCTTGTTGGTTAATTTTTGCATGTTGTTTTATTTTAATCAAACTTACAACTATTTTTTTAGTTACACAACTAAAAAAATAGTTTAGCAACGTGTTTTATAGTTTTAAAATTTTTTTTTTTAGCTTATTTATTTTTTAATCAGTATTTTAAATAAAAAAAAAGGCTATCTAAATTTAGATAGCCTTTGAGAATTTTTTGTTTTGTAAATTAAAACAATCTAGTAAATAATCCTTTTTTATTACCAGAACCTCCACTTCCAGTAATAGTAATGTGACCTGTGTTTCCATTACCATCATAACCCCAGGCCAGATTGTTAGTAGCAGTGTTATTAGTTACAGTGTGAGCAACGTTTTGTCCGGCACTTCCTAATTTAAACCCGTTTCCATCTCCATTTGTTCCAAAACCGTTATTACTGGCTGTACAACCTTTTATTGTTACAGTATAAGGTTGTCCATAAAGATCCCACCCGTCATCAGAATTATGGTTTGCTGTACAGTTTTCAAATACATTGTTTTTTCCGGCTGATAATTTGCAGGCAAAACCATCTGCATTTTCTCCTGCGTTTGCGGCATCATAATTGTCGTTTGACTTGCAGGAAAGAATGTAGTTATCATGTCCTCCGTTATAAATTTGTAAACCTGAATCCCCGTTTGCTAAAGTACTTACATTATTAACATAATTGTATCCCCCGGATTGAAATACCAAACCGCAATCAGGTGCATTTTTGATTGTCATACTTGTAATGTTCCAATAACTTCCGTTTACTTTTACACCCCAGCTTCCAGATGGCAGACCTGAGCAGTTTAATGTACCTCCTGTAAAACTTATTTTCGAACTTGAAGTACCGCTTTTTGCAAGCTCAAGAGTTTGTGTAAGGTTTATTGTTCCGCTAATTTTAATAACGTCACCGGCAACTGCAGATGATACAGCTGATCTTAAAGCTGACTCTGTTGTAACTGTAGTGGTTTTGGCAGTAAGAGAAGTGCTTGTTGGTATAGTCTCCTGTTGATCAATCGCGGTTTCATTTTCTGTTACTGGTGTGTCGCTGGTTTCGCAAGCGGTAAAAGAAAGGATTGAACATAAAAAAAGTAATCTAAAATTTGTTTTCATAATAGTAAAGTTTGATTAGTGGTTAATAATTAAAGGTTAAAAAATGTTATTATCTAATTCTAAGCGCTTAGAATTAAAATACTGATTACCAGTGTGTAATCGATTACGCAAACTTATGTAAAAAAAATAATATAAATTGATTATTATTTAAAAAAAAATATAAAAAAATGATTATTAGTGAAAAATATTAATTAAAAAATTGAATTAGTTCAATAAATTAACTAAAATATAAATTTATTTTATAATATTGTTTTTTTATGAAGTGAATAAAGCTTTTAAAAAATTCGTATAAGATTTATCCGCAACTTTAAACATATCAGACAATAAATCAGGAGGACAACAATTAATTTGTTGTTTTTGGTTAATTTTGCCAAAAAATTTTATGATGAAAAAAATCTTAGTTTTTATTTCGTTTTTATTTTTAACTACAGGCTTTTGCCAAAAAAAATTTAATCCTTTAGATGTTGAAAAATTTCAGAAAAAGATTAATTCTGAGTATGCTGATGCTAAGACAAGTCCGTTAATGGAAGAGGATTTAAAAACTTTTAAAACGCTAGAGTTTTATCCTGTAAAAAGTAAATATTTTGTGAATGCAAAATTTGTAAAAGCAAAAAACGAAAAAGCTTTTGAAATGAAAACCTCTACAAGCAGAAGACCTAAATATATTAAATACGGTACTGTTTCGTTTGTAGTTGATGGAATATTACTAAAATTAAATGTTTATCAGGATGTTGCACTCTCTAATACAAATGAATATAAAGATTATCTGTTTTTGCCTTTTTCAGATTTGACCTGTGGAAAGGAAAGTTATATTGGTGGAAGATATATTGATTTAAGAATTCCGACAGGAAATACGATTTCAATAGATTTTAACCAAGCCTATAATCCATATTGTGCTTATAATCATAAATATTCATGCCCAATAGTCCCATTAGAAAATGATTTAAATGTTGCAATCAGAGCAGGTGTCAAAACTTTTCATTAATGGAGTTCTTTAATTTTCATACACATCAGTTTACAAATGATCCTGATATTTTAGAATTAGTTAATCAATATCCTCAAGATTTTGATGCTTCAATTCCGTTTTATTCTATTGGAATTCATCCGTGGTATATTGTTGAAAACAGAATTGATGCCGATTTAAAAATTATTGAAGAAAAATTAAAAGAAAATAAATGTCTGGCTATTGGTGAATGCGGTTTGGATAAAAGAATAGAAATTCCGTTTGATCAGCAAATAATTGTTTTTGAAAAACAATTATATTTAGCCGAAAAAAATAAAAAACCGGTTGTAATACATTGTGTAGCGGCTTTTCAGGAAATAATTGCAATTAAGAAAAAAATGAAAATCTCTGTTCCTATGATTGTACATGGATTTTCAAAAAATATCCAGATTTCTAATCAGCTTATTAAAGAAGGATTT
This sequence comes from Flavobacterium chungangense LMG 26729, assembly GCF_000735715.2. Classification (NCBI taxonomy): domain Bacteria; kingdom Pseudomonadati; phylum Bacteroidota; class Flavobacteriia; order Flavobacteriales; family Flavobacteriaceae; genus Flavobacterium; species Flavobacterium chungangense. The sequence goes on along the minus strand of NZ_JASY01000011.1, from coordinate 75,754 downwards.
TATCTTTCATTTGGAAAAAGTTTACTTAGAAATTCTGATTTAAAAACAATTTTTCAGAATGTTCCAAATGATAGATTTTTTTTGGAAACAGATACAATTGAAGAAAATATTGATAAAGTTTATGATTTAGCTTCTGAATATAAGAAATTGACAATAAGTGAATTAAAAGAAATTATCTCAAGCAATTTTGAGGTGGTTTTTAACGTGAGTAAATTTTAATTGAATAAAAATAAATACTAAATATATGGCAGAATGGACAGAAAGAGCTGAACTTTTATTTAAAAAAGAAGGTTTAAATAATTTACAAAACTCAAATGTTTTGGTGGTAGGTTTAGGCGGGGTTGGCTCGTTTGCAGCAGAATTTTTAGCAAGAGCAGGAGTTGGAAAAATGACAATTGTTGATGGTGATGTGGTTGATATTACCAACATAAACAGACAATTGCCAGCTTTACATTCGACTGTTGGGCAACCAAAAATCACTATTGTGGGTGACCGTTTACAGGATATTAATCCGGAACTAAAACTTACCCGTATACAGGAGTTTTTGTCTCCTGAACGTGCTTTCGAAATTGTTTCTGATGAGTTTGATTATGTTTTAGACTGTATTGACAGTGTTACTCCAAAGCTAAATTTAATTATTGCAGCTAAGCGTAAAAAAGTTAAAATTATTAGCAGTATGGGCGCTGGAGGTAAAATGGAGGCTTCAAAAGTCAAAGTAACAGATATTACAAATACTGTAAATTGTTTCTTTGCAAAAACCATTCGCAGACGTTTGAAAGAATCTAAAATTGACAAATTAAAAGTGGTTTTTTCTTCGGAAATTCAGGACGAATCAAGTTTAAGAATGACTGACGGATCCAATTATAAAAAATCTTTTTACGGAACCAATAGTTACATGCCAGGTCTATTTGGATTATACGCAGCTGAAACAGTAATTCGTTATTTGATAAAGAAAAATAAATAATAATTTAAGAGCTTACAAAGTAATGATAAAAACTGTAATTTTTGACATGGACGGTGTAATAGTAGACACAGAACCTGTTCACCGCTATGCCTATTACAAACAATTTTCGGAGTTAAAAATTACTGTGACAGAAGAAATGTATACTTCGTTCACAGGTTTTTCGACACGAAATACTTTTCAGACATTAAAAGATTTTTTTCCAACAATTGAATACGGGATTGAAGATTTAATTCAAAGAAAGAGAAGCATTTTTAATGATGCTTTTGATACAAAAGAAGATTTGTATTTATTAGAAGGTGTTGAGGACTTAATAAAAGATTTGCACGCTAACGGAATTCAGCTAATCTTGGCCTCATCTGCTTCGAAAGTAACTATTGACCGCGTTTTTACCCGATTTAATTTACACCAATTTTTTTCAGCAATTGTTAGTGGTGAAGATTTTCCTCAATCAAAACCAAATCCTGCAATTTTTGTGCATGCAGCTTCTTTATCAGTCGCACCAAAAGAAAATTGTATTATAATTGAAGATAGTACAAATGGTGTAAAAGCGGCAAAGGGTGCAGGTATTTTTTGTGTTGGTTACAGAAGTGAAAATTCTAAAGGACAGGATTTATCCGAAGCTAATTTGATTATCAATCATTTTAATGAGTTAAGCGCAGAAAAAATATCACAACTAATAGTCTGAATTAAGTAAAATTTAACTTTTTCCCCTTTTTGAATTTGTAAATTTGAAAAAAACAAAACAGAGTTATAAAAAATGAAAAAAATACTTATTGCATTAGCCATTATTTTGGCGCCTTTTGCTGTAGAAGCACAAATAAAAACTCCGCAGGCTAGTCCAAAAGGATATATCAAACAAACTGTTGGATTAACGGATGTTGAAGTTACATATTCAAGACCAGGTGCCAGAGGCAGGGCAGTATTTGGAAATTTAGTTCCGTTTGGGAAGTTATGGAGAACAGGTGCTAACGAAAATACAATCATCAATTTTGGAGATGATGTCGTTATTGATGGGAAAACATTAAAAAAAGGGAAATATTCAATCTATACGATTCCGAAAATTGAAAGCTGGGAAGTGATTTTTTATCTTTCGACAGATAATTGGGGATTACCTGAAAACTGGAGCGATGCTTATGTAGCTTTACGAACAACTGTAAAAGAAGATGGTCTGCCAACTCCGGTTGAAACTTTTACAATTGGTATAAATGGTTTGGAGCAAAATTCAGCTTATTTAGAGATGGCATGGGAAAACTCTCATATTTCCTTGAAATTTGAAGTTCCTACTGCAAAAATAGCAACTGCAAGTATTAAAAAAACATTGGCAGGACCAACATGGAATGATTATTATGCGGCATCACAATATTTATTTCAATCAAATGGCGATATGATCAGTGCAAGAGAATATGTTGATAAAGCTTTGGAATTAAGTACAGATAAGCCTTATTATTTATCAAGATTGAAATCATTAATTCAGGCAAAACAAGGAGATAAAGCAGGTGCTATTGAAACGGCTAAAATTTCTTTGGCTGCTTCAGAAGCTGCAAATAATCAGGATTATGTAAAAATGAATAAGGATAGTATTTCAGAATGGAGTAGATAATCCTTATCTTTTTTGTAAAATAAAACCCATTTTGAATGTTTGTCAAAATGGGTTTTATTGTTTTAATTAAAGATTTCTATTTCAAATGAGGTATTGAAAGTTTGATTTGCTTCCAGAATTAAGATTCCCTCTTTTTTAAACAAATCACCAAATTTTTCAACAGTATCAGAATAACCAAACCAAGGTTCAATGCAAATAAAAGGAGCATTTTCCTTAGTCCAGATTCCTAAATTTGGAAAGCCTTCAAAATCTACTTTAATATATGGCTTTGAATTTTGAAAAATAGTTAATGAATTTGATTTGAGGGTTTTAAAAACCAAAGCATCGTTTTCAAATAATTTATAATTTAATGACACTTCATTATTTACAGTTTCTAAAATTTTAGTTGTATTAGAAATTAATCCATCTTCAAGAAGTGAATATTTTAATTTTTCTTCTTTTTCGAACTCAATACTGTAATTTGAAAATTTTTCAGGTAAAGAAAAGGCAGGATGAGCACCTATAGAAAAAGGAAGTTTTGTTTCTCCTTTATTGATTACTTTGTATTTAATATTTAGTTTGTGTTCTTCAAGTTTGTAAATAATCTGCAATTCAAATTTAAAGGGATATTTTTGAAGCGTTTCTTCATTATAAGATAAAGAAAAAGTAGCTGAAGATTCCGTTTTTTTGATCAATTGAAATTCCATATCGCGGGCAAAGCCATGTCTCCCTAAATTATATTCCTTTTCGTTAAAAGTATAACTTTCATTTTTTAAACTTCCTACAATTGGAAAGAGAATTGGAGAATGTTTTGGCCAAAAATTTAGATCGCCATTCCACATATATTCTTTGTTTCCATTGTCAACAAGGGAGAATAATTCAGCTCCGTGAAGTTTAATAGAAGCTTTAAGTTTTGAATTTGATATTGTTGTGTTCAAAATAGAATTTTTAAAAGATTAATTTTTGTGTTCATTATAAATATAATTTTATAAATTTTATTTTCTTAAGAAAATCGCTTAAATTATTTTTTTGATAATATTTTGCTAAAATTAAATATATGCTTTGGCTTTTCTCTGCAAATAGCTTTTTTTTTCATTAATTTGCTATATAAACAGATATAAATATGAAAAAACAGTTCTCTAAAGCCTTACTGACAATAGCTTTGTTTGGAGGAATTTCTTCTGTTTGGGCACAACAAGCACCATCAACAGCAGTAACTCCCGTTAATAATTACAATTATCATGATGCTTTTGCACCGCACTTTTACACAAAAAATGGTACTCCAACCCGTACAGCAAGCGGCCAGCCGGGAATTGAATACTGGCAAAACCGGGCTGATTATCAAATTACAGCAAAGTTAAATGCAAATACAAATGAAATTGTTGGTACAGATGAAATTACATATACCAATAATAGTCCTGATAAATTGTCATTTCTATGGCTTAATTTAGATCAGAATTTATTTAAAAATGATTCAAGAGGAAATGCTGTCGTGCCTTTAACAGGTAGCCGAAATGGTGCTCAGGGACAGGTTTTTGATGGTGGAAATAAAATAAAATCAGTAAAAGTGATTTCTGGCGGTAAGGAAAAAACTGAAGTTGAAGCTAAATATATAGTTACAGATACCAGAATGCAAATTTTCCTTCCAAAGGAATTAGCTTCCAAAGGGGCTTCTGTAAAAATTAAAATTGAGTTTTCATTCATTGCCCCATTCGAAGGTTCGGACAGAATGGGAGTTTTGGAAACTAAAAACGGAAAGATATTTACAATTGCACAATGGTATCCTCGCATGTGTGTTTATGATGATGTAAGAGGATGGAATACGGCTCCGTATCTTGGAGCTTCAGAATTTTATTTGGAATATGGTAATTTTGATGTAAAACTTACAGTACCTTCAAATCATTATGTTGTTGGTTCAGGTGAATTGGTAAATGGATCAGAGGTTTTACCTGCTGAGCAATTTAAACGTTACAAAGATGCTTCTCAAAGTGATAAAACAGTTGTAATTCGCTCTGCAGAAGAGGTTGCAGCTACTGCAAATGCAAATGCGTCAGCAGAAAAAACATGGCACTACCAAATTAAAAATGCACGTGATTTTTCATGGGCATCATCTCCGGCTTTTATTTTAGATGGAGCAAAAATAAACCTGCCAAGCGGTAAAAAGGCTTTGGCTTTATCTGCCTATCCTGTTGAAAGTGCAGGAAAAGATGCTTATGGACGTTCTACAGAATATGTAAAAGCATCTATTGAACATTATTCTAAACAATGGTTTGAATATCCTTATCCGGTTGCTACCAATGTGGCAGGAAACGAAGGAGGGATGGAATATCCCGGAATTGTTTTTTGTGGATGGAAATCAAAAGGCCAGGATTTATGGGGAGTTACAGATCACGAATTTGGTCACATTTGGTTTCCTATGATTGTAGGCTCTAATGAACGATTATTTGCATGGATGGATGAAGGTTTTAATACTTTTATTAATTCATTGAGTACTACAGCTTTTAATAATGGTGAGTATAAAGAAAAAGCAACTGATTTGCATGAAGAAGCAGAATCTTTTACAAGACCTGATTTAGAAACCATTATGAGTTCTCCGGATAATATGAAAGAAGCTAATATTGGTATGTTGTGTTATTTTAAACCAAGTGCAGGTCTTATACTTTTAAGAGAGCAGGTTTTAGGAAAAGAACGTTTTGATACTGCATTTAGAACTTATATAGAACGTTGGGCTTACAAGCACCCAACGCCGGATGATTTCTTTAGATCTATGGAAAATGTTGCAGGTGAAGATTTAAGCTGGTTCTGGAGAAGCTGGTATGTAAATAACTGGCGTTTTGATCAGGGAATTAATTCTATAAAATATGTAAAAAATGATCCTTCAAAAGGTGTCATCATCAATATTGAAAATTTTGATAAAATGCCAATGCCAATTGTTTTAGATGTTAAGGCAAAAAGCGGAAAGATTACAAGAGTTAAATTACCTGTAGAAATTTGGCAGCGTAATAATGACTGGTCTTTCAAACATAATTCTACTGAAGAAATAGAAAGTATTACTTTAGATCCTGATCACGTGTTTCCGGATAATAATGAAAGTAACAATGTTTGGACTGCAAGTAAAGGAAAAATTGAAAAAGACATTATTCTGGACAGTTATTTAGGGGTTTATTCTACAAAGAGTGCACCTTTGAAAATTGAATTAACTGAGAAAAGTAGTGTTTTGAATGTAGAAATTACAGATTTTCCAAAGTTTACAGTTGATCCTGTTGCAGGAGAAAAAGACACTTTTATATCTAACAGAGCAGGTTTGAAATTCAAATTTAATGAAGCAAAAACAGCTTTTGATATGACTGTTTTAGGGAACGGACAAGTAATACCGTTTACTAAAAACTAAAATAAATTTTGTAAATAACTCTGTCCGATAGGTTTGTGGAAATCTATCGGACTTTTTTTGTTTAAAAAATAACATACAATTAAAAAAATGTTAGAATTTTAAAAATTAGTTTTCTAAATAAAAAAATAGTGTACTTTTGCACCAATGAATAAAATAAGTTTACATATAACTTCTTTGTCACGGACAATCTCTCCTGGTACTTCTCCCGAAGTACGGATGCTATCTATATAGTATTCAAAGAGTTTTTCGTCGCGTATTTATTTATATTCATTTTTCATTTTGAAATCACATAAGTTGTCCATCGGACAAACATATACCAAAAGCATTTATTTATTTAGAAAGTTCCTTAATCAAATTTTTGATTTTGAGAATACTGCTTCAACAGCTTTTAATTTTATTAGCTGGTATTTTAGATTTCAAACCAAACAATATTTTTTAATGTTAACGCTAAACTTCAATTATTGAAATGAAGATCTCTATTGTTGTTACTCAGGAAGAACACTTCAAATTCGCACAGGAAATTTGCGATACGATAGAATCATCGGCCTTATTAAGAGGTACGGGGATTGCTAAAAGAACGCCTGAGTACATTCAGAAAAAAATGGCTAATGGCGATGCGATGATTGCTCTGGCAGACGGAAAATTTGCAGGTTTTTGTTATATAGAAAGCTGGCAGCACGGACAATTTGTGGCACATTCAGGGCTAATTGTACACCCGGATTATAGAAATTTAGGTTTAGCGAAAAAGATAAAATCTAAGGTTTTTGAATATTCATTACAAAAGTATCCAGATGCAAAAATATTTGGTATTACAACTGGTTTAGCTGTAATGAAAATCAATTCTGATTTGGGTTATAAACCTGTTCCTTTTTCCGAATTAACTACTGATCCAAGTTTTTGGGCAGGATGTAAAACCTGTACTAATTTTCAAATTCTGCAAAGTAAAGAAAATAAAATGTGTCTTTGTACAGGAATGTTATATGACCCAAAAGATAAGCCCAAAGATCCACCAAGACATCCTTTTAACGAGGCTGTTTTAAGCAGACTTAAAAAAATTAAGCAAGCTTTATTTTTAAATAAATTATTGTCATTTATTTTTTTATTCAAAATTTAATTAAAAGAAATCTCAAACTGCTACATACGAAAGTATTAGCCTAAATTATAAAAAATGAAAAAAGTAGTATTAGCTTATAGCGGAGGATTAGATACCTCGTATTGTTTGAAATATTTAAAAAATGAAAAAGGATACGAAGTTCATACCGTACTTGTGGATACAGGAGGATTTGATGAAGAAGAATTATCTGCCATTGAAAAAAGAGCTTACGAGTTAGGAAGTGCACAACATGCCAACCTTACAATCGTAGACAAATATTATGATAAAGCTATAAAATATTTGATTTTCGGAAACGTATTAAAAAACAATACATATCCATTATCAGTAAGTGCAGAGCGTGTTTTCCAGGCAATTGAAGCAATCAAATATGCTAAAAAAGTAGGAGCAAGCGCAATCGCACACGGAAGTACAGGTGCAGGAAACGATCAGATTCGTTTTGATTTAATTTTCCAGACTATCGCACCGGAAATTGAAATCATTACCCCAATTAGAGATTTAAAACTTTCAAGACAGGAAGAAGTAGATTATTTGGCTAAAAATGGAGTACATTATTCTTGGGAAAAAGCACAATATTCTATCAATAAAGGACTTTGGGGAACAAGTGTTGGAGGTAAGGAAACACTAACTTCAAGCCAGCCGTTGCCAAGTGAAGCTTATCCTTCACAATTGCAAAAAGATGGGGAAGAAAAAGTAACTCTTCATTTTGAGCAAGGAGAATTAGTTGCATTAAACGGCAAAAAAGATGTTCCTGAAAAAAATATTGTAAAACTTGAAAAACTGGCAAATGCTTATGCAATTGGTAGAGATATTCACGTTGGAGACACTATTATCGGAATTAAAGGAAGAGTTGGTTTTGAAGCAGCTGCACCATTAATTATCATCAAAGCGCATCACTTATTAGAGAAACATACTCTAGGAAAATGGCAGCAATACTGGAAAGAGCAGTTAGGAAACTGGTACGGAATGTTATTTCACGAAGGTCAGTTTTTAGATCCTGTTATGAGAAACATCGAGACTTTTCTTCAGGATACTCAAAAGACAGTAAATGGAACTGTAACCGTTTCTTTAAAACCATATCATTTTTCACTTGACGGGATCGAATCTAAAAATGATTTGATGAATACTGGTTTTGGTCAGTATGGCGAAATGAATAATGCTTGGACATCTGACGATGCAAAAGGATTTATTAAAATTCTTGGAAATGCACAAAATATATTTTCATCTGTAAATCATTTAGATCATGATTAATATCGGAATTATTGGTGGTTCGGGTTACACGGCCGGAGAACTCATCAGAATTTTAATGTATCATCCAAATGTAAGCATCGATTTTGTTTACAGCACAACAAATGCAGGAAAACCACTTTCTGTAGCGCACCACGATTTGATGGGCGATATCGAAATGAATTTTACAGCCGAAATCAATCCGAATGTGAATGTTGTTTTTTTATGTTTAGGTCACGGAAAATCAATTTCTTTTTTGAAAGAAAATCAGTTTGCGAGTCATACCAAAATTATAGATTTAGGAAATGATTTCAGATTGAATAAAGACGCAAATTTTGAAGGAAAAGATTTCATTTATGGATTACCTGAAATAAACAAAGCAGAAATCAAAAAAGCAGATTATATTGCAAATCCAGGGTGTTTTGCAACTGCTATTCAATTGGCTTTATTGCCTTTAGCAAAACATAATTTGCTGAATAATGATGTTCATATTAATGCTACAACCGGAAGCACAGGAGCAGGAGTAAGTCTTTCAGAAACTTCTCATTTCAGCTGGAGAAACAATAATTTTTCGCATTATAAAGCTTTCGAACACCAGCATTTAGGTGAAATTTCAGAAAGTCTGGTTCAGCTGCAGGATGATTTTGACAGCGAATTGCTTTTTATTCCAAATAGAGGAGATTTTCCAAGAGGAATTTTTGCAACGCTTTATACATTATGTGATGATAGTTTGGAGCAATTAGTAGCGAAATATGAAGAGTTCTATAAAAATGAACCGTTCGTAACCGTTACAACAACCAACATAAATATGAAACAGGTTGTACAAACGAATAAATGTATTATTAGTTTATTGAAAAAAGGAAACCGGGTTCTCATAACATCAATTATCGATAACTTAACCAAAGGTGCTTCAGGACAAGCGATTCAAAACATGAATTTAATGTTCGGATTAGAAGAAACCACTGGTTTACATTTGAAACCAAGCGGATTTTAATTTAGTTGATAGTTGTTGGTTTATAGTTAATAGAATATAGAACTTAAGCCAACAACCATCAACAATCAACCAAAAACTAAAAAAGATGAACTTATTCAACGTTTACCCATTATACGATATCACTCCGGTAAAAGCAATTGATTGTACAATTATTGATGACAAAGGAGTAGAATATTTAGACCTATATAGCGGACATGGTGTAATTTCCATCGGACATACACAGCCGGATTATGTAGCAAAACTTAAAAATCAATTAGATCATTTAGGCTTTTATTCGAATGCAATTCAGAATCCTTTACAGGTAGAATTAGCTCAGAAATTAGGAAAACTTTCTGGCTTAGAAGATTACGAATTGTTTTTGTGCAGCTCCGGAGCTGAAGCAAACGAAAATGCATTGAAATTAGCTTCTTTCCATAATGGAAAATCAAGAGTTGTGGCATTTCATAATTCTTTTCACGGAAGAACTTCTGCTGCAGTTGCGGTTACTGATAACAAAAAGATTGTTGCGCCAATAAATGCACAGCAGGAAGTTACATTTTTACCTTTAAACCAAATCGAGTTGGTTGAAGCTGAATTAGTAAAAGGTGATGTCACAGCTGTAATTATTGAAGGAATTCAGGGAGTTGGAGGTTTAGACCAGGGAACAACTGAGTTTTTTCAGGCTTTAGAAAAAGCATGTAAAAAACACGATGTTGTTTTAATCTTAGACGAAGTGCAATCCGGATACGGAAGAAGCGGGAAATTCTTCGCTTTCCAACACCACGGAATCAATGCTGATATTATTTCAGTTGCAAAAGGAATGGGGAATGGTTTTCCTGTTGGAGCGATTTTGATTTCTCCAAAATTCGAGGCAAGTTTCGGATTATTAGGAACTACTTTCGGCGGAAGCCACTTGTCTTGTGCAGCAGGAATCGCAGTTCTGGATGTAATCGAAAAATTAGATTTACAAAAGAACGTAAATGAAGTTTATGAATATTTCTTAGAAAAAATCAAAGAAGTAGACGGAATCAAACAAGTAAAAGGAAAAGGCTTAATGCTTGGTGTTGAGTTTGATTTTGACGTAGCAGCATTGAGAAAAAAATTAATTATCGAAAAACACATTTTTACAGGAAGCGCAAACAACAAAAATCTATTAAGAATTTTACCGCCTTTAACGGTGAAAAAAGGTGATATCGATACGTTTGTAAAAGCGTTAAAAGAAAGTTTACAAGAGCTTAAAAATTAATTGTCATTGGCTAAATATTAATAACAATGAATACAATACTTCCAATCGAAAAAAGGAATGCTGTTTTAACTACAATGGCGAGTTTATTAGAGCAGGAAAGAGAAGCACTTAAAAGCATCAACCAACATGATTTATCTAATTATTCAGGTGAAGATCTGGCGATGGAAAAGCGTTTGCTGGTAGATGATGCTAAAGTAAATGGTATGATTCTTTCCCTGCAGCAATTAGCGAGTCAGGAAGATCCGGTAGGGCAGGTTCGTTTTACTTTCACCCATGAAAATGGAATGAAAATCAGCAACAAAACGGCTGCTTTTGGAACTATTTTAATTATATACGAATCCCGTCCGGACGTAACTGTAGAAGCGGGAGGAATTGCATTTAAATCGGGAAATAAAATTCTTTTGAAGGGCGGTAAAGAATCCTTACTTTCCAATCAGAAAATTGTAAGCCTTTGGCATCAGGCATTGGAAAACAATGGCGTTTCAACTGATTGGGTTGAATACTTGAATTATGACAGAGTTCAGACGCAGGAGTTTCTCGAAAAACCAACGCAAAAAGTAGATTTAATTGTACCTCGTGGAGGTGAAAAACTGATTGAATTTACCAAAAAGCATGCTACTTGTCCTGTAATTGTAAGTGGTCGCGGAAATAATTTTGTATATGTAAACGCAGATGCGGATTTAGAAAAAGCAATGGCGATTATCATTAACGGAAAAACATCAAATATATCAGTTTGCAATGCATTGGATAAAGTATTAATTGATACGAATTTACCAAATTGGGAAATATTTGCTAAACAATTAGTGACTGAACTGAAAAAATTCAAAGTTACTGTTTTAGGAGATGATGCTTTTGCTAAAGCAACAGGAGTTCTTGCTATTGAAAGTGAATTGATTTGGTATGAAGAATTTTTAGATTATAAAATTGTAATCGGAACGATAAATTCAAATCACGAAGCGATTGCCAAAATCAATAAATATTGTGGAGGTCATTCGGCTTCTATCATTACTGAAAATGAAGCTTTGGCACAGGAATTTATGGATAATGTTGATGCTTCTTCAGTATACCACAATGCTTCAACTCGTTTTACGGATGGCGGACAGTTCGGTCTTGGTGGAGAATTAGCGATCAGTACCGATAAATTACATCAGAGAGGACCAATTGGTTTACAGCATCTGGTAACGAATAAATGGTATGTTTACGGAGAAGGACAGATTAGATAATTGAGATAATGTGAAAATTGAGGCAATTAGATAATTTGAAAATTCTAGAAAAATTAGAATCTCAGCGTCTTAAAACCTTAGCATCTTTTAGAAAAAATGGCTAAAAAACGGATTTTATTAAAAATAGGAAGTAATACCTTAACCAAAGAAACCAATCATATTTCGCGGGGAAAGATTGAGGATATTGGTATGCAGATTGCAGCTTTACAAGACAAATATGAATTTATCATAGTGAGTTCCGGAGCAATTGCTGCAGCTAAGCAATTTGTAAAACTGGATAATAATGATAAAGATGTGTTTGTAAAACAGGCTCTTGCATCTATTGGTCAGCCTCATTTGATGCGTATTTACCATGAAAATTTCAGTGATTTGGGATTGCATATTTCACAATGTCTGCTCTCTTATTCTGATTTTGAAAAACAACAATCCAAAGATAATATTGTAAATACAATTAATGTATTAGTAAAAAACAATTATATACCAATCATTAATGAAAATGATACTGTTGCAACTGATGAAATTAAATTTGGAGATAATGACAAATTAGCCGCTTTGACTGCAGAGCTGCTAAATGTTGATATTCTGATAATTGCAACCAATACAAACGGAATTTATACCAAAGAATCAATTCATAATGAAGTTCCTGAAACTATTAAACTGGTGAACGATTTGAAACTTTTAGAAAAAGAAATCGGAGATTCAAAATCATCACACGGAACAGGTGGGATGCAGTCTAAAATAGAAGCTGCAGGAATTGCAAAAGCGGCAAATATTGAAACCTGGATAGTCAATGGACTAAATGATAATTTTATTTTAAAAGCACTAAAGGACGAAATTCCTTTTACAAAAATAATATAATCAGTCAATTAGATAATTAGAAAATTAGAAAATGTCATAATTATCTAATTATCAAATTATCACATTTTCTAATTAATTTAAAAAACATGAACTACATTTCAATAAAAGATATCGACTCATTATCAAAATGGGTTAAAAGCGCGATCAAAATCAAAAAAAATCCGCTTAAGAACAAAAAACTCGGAAAGAATAAAACTTTAATAATGTTGTTTTTCAACTCTAGTCTGAGAACTCGTTTAAGTACACAAAAAGCGGCCATAAACTTAGGAATGAATGTTATGGTGATGAACTTTGGCAGCGAAGGCTGGACTTTGGAATTTGAAGACGGCGCCGTAATGAATTCCGGTGCTTCAGAACATATTAAAGAAGCTGCAGAAGTAGTTTCTCAATATGGGGATATTATTGCTATCCGTGCTTTTGCAGGTTTAGTAGATAAAGAAAAAGATTATGCTGAAACTGTAATTTCAGGATTTTTAAAACATGCTACGGTACCCATCGTAAACATGGAAAGTGCTGTACGTCATCCATTACAGTCTTTGGCAGATGCAATCACAATGGAAGAATACAAAACAAAGCACAAACCAAAAGTAGTACTTTCGTGGGCTCCGCATCCAAGAGCTTTGCCACAGGCTGTTGCCAATTCATTTGTAGAAATGATGCAGATGCAAAAAGATATGGATTTTGTCATTACACATCCTGAAGGTTATGAGCTAAGCTCGGAAATTACAAAAGACTGCAAAATAGAATACGACCAAAATAAAGCTTTTGAAAACGCGGACTTTGTCTACGTAAAAAACTGGAGTAATTTTAATGATTACGGAAAAGTAACCAATAGTGATCCAAACTGGACAGTTACTGCCGAAAAAATGGCGTTAACCAACAACGGAAAATTCATGCATTGTCTTCCGGTTCGTCGTAACGTAATTGTAAGCGATGAAGTAATCGATAGTGAAAATTCTATTGTAATCGAACAGGCAAATAATAGAACGTATTCTGCGCAATTAGTGCTACAGAAGATTTTGAAGAAATTGTAAAAAAAACTTCTAAGATTCTGAGGTACTAAGCTGCTAAATATTTCAGAATCTAAAAAAAAACTTAGCAGCTTAGAATCTTATGCAAGTATCAGTAATCAAAATAGGTGGAAACATCATCGATAATCCAACTGAATTAGAACAATTTTTAACTGATTTTTCTAAAATTGAAGGATATAAAGTATTAGTTCACGGCGGTGGAAAATCGGCTACGAAAATGGCGCAAAGCATTGGATTGGTTCCTCAGATGATTGACGGACGCCGAATCACAGATGCTCCAATGCTGGATGTTGTGGTCATGATTTATGCTGGTCAGATCAACAAACATATTGTGGCGCAACTGCAGGCAAAAAACAATAATGCAATTGGTTTTTCTGGAGCTGATGGGAATTTAATTCAGTCAACAAAAAGAAACCACCCAACTATTGATTACGGATTTGTAGGAGATGTAAAACAAGTCAATACCAAATTACTGGCGACTTTATTAGAAGCTGGAATCGTACCAGTTTTCTGTGCCATTACACACGACAAAAACGGTCAGTTATTAAACACAAATGCAGATACCATTGCAAGTGAATTGTCAATTGCATTATCTGAAATTTTTGATGTAACACTAACATATTGTTTTGAAAAACAAGGTGTTTTACAGGATTCAGAAGACGATTCCTCTGTAATTACAGAAATCAACGAAACATTATACAACAAACTAAAAGAAGAAAAAGTAATCCATTCCGGAATGATTCCTAAATTGGATAACTGTTTCAATAGTTTGTCACGAGGTGTGCAGAAAATTAAGATTGGGCATCACAGAATGCTTCAAAATTCAGATGTTCTGCATACAACGATTACTTTATAAAAGAAAAAGTTGCTAAGTTTCAAAGAAACCAAGACTTTTGCAGTCTTAGAATTTCAGTCCCGATAGCTATCGGGATAGTATCAGTACCTAATTAAAATGAAAAATATAGAAACGCTTACCCGGGAAGCAATTGATTTACTGAGAAACCTGATTGAAACCCCTTCATTTTCAAGTGAAGAAGATCAAACAGCTCTTTTAATAGAAAATTGGTTCAGTCAAAACGAGATTCCTTTTAAAAGAGAAAATAACAATGTGTGGGCTTTCAATAAATATTTTGACGAAAACAAACCAACACTTTTATTAAATTCTCATCATGATACTGTAAGACCCAATCAGGCTTATACAAATGATCCTTTCAAAGCGATTGAAAAAGATGGTAAATTATTCGGCTTAGGAAGTAATGACGCCGGAGGTTGTCTGGTTTCGTTATTAGCAACGTTTGTACACTTTTACGAAAACCAAAATTTATCACACAATATCGTTATTGTTGCTTCGGCAGAAGAAGAAAGCAGTGGAAAAAATGGTTTAAACAGTGTTTTAAAACATTTACCAGAACTCGATTGCGCCATTGTTGGAGAACCTACATTGATGCAATTAGCTGTCGCAGAGAAAGGTTTATTAGTTCTTGACGTAAAAGTAAAAGGTACCGCAAGTCATGCTGCACACCAAAACGATGATAACGCTTTATACAAATCAATTCCGGTAATGGAATGGTTCAAAAACTATAAATTCGACAAAATCTCAGACGTTTTAGGTCCGGTAAAAATGACTGTAACCCAGATCAACGCAGGGAAACAGCATAATGTTGTTCCATCAGAATGTGATTTGGTGGTTGATATACGTGTTACGGACTGTTATAACAATGCTGAAATTCTGGAAGTAGTTAAAGCAAATGTAAATGCTGAAGTTACACCAAGATCAATGCATTTAAATTCGTCATCTATTCCAATCGCTCACGGTTTAGTACAGGCCGGAATAGCTTTAGGAAGAACGACTTATGGCTCTCCAACATTATCAGATCAATCGGTGTTGAGTTGCCAGTCCTTGAAATTAGGACCTGGAGAAACTCTGCGGTCGCATTCAGCAGACGAATTTATTTTTGTAAATGAAATTGAAGAAGGAGTCGATTTGTATATCAAAATACTAACCGATTTCTTTAAATTATAATAGTTTTAAGGAGCTAATCCCGCTATCCGTTACAATCTTTTATTTTTTAAAGAAAAAAACAAAAGGATTTCCACTACTATCGGGGCTAGAAACACTATCAATATAAACAATGACATTAGAAGTAAATTAGAAAATAACTTCAAAGATTCGACAAAGAGAATAATCTAAAAGTCTAAAATCTAAGAAGTCTAATAATCTAATCTATCTAAGAAGTCTAAAAATCTAAGTTATGAAACTTTGGGAAAAAGGAATACCAACCGATAAACAAATTGAACAATTTACAGTAGGAAACGACCGTGAACTGGATTTAGTTTTGGCAAAATACGATGCATTAGGATCAATCGCCCATGCCAAAATGCTAGGACAAATAGGATTATTAACCCCAGAAGAAACCACTTCTTTGGTTGATGCCCTAAATGACATCATTGCCGACATTGTGGTTGGGAATTTCGAAATCGAAGACAGTTTTGAAGATGTTCATTCTAAAATCGAGTATTTATTAACGGTAAAATTAGGTGATGCCGGAAAAAAAATCCACACCGCGCGTTCCCGTAACGATCAGGTTTTAGTAGATGTTCACTTGTATTTAAAAGACGAATTAAAAGCCATAAAAGAACAGGTAAAAACGCTTTTTGATTTGCTAATGGAATCTGCAGAAAAACATCAAAACGTTTTATTGCCGGGTTATACGCATTTGCAAATTGCGATGCCATCGTCATTCGGAATGTGGTTTTCGGCATATGCGGAAAGTTTAATCGATGATATTACAATGCTAAATGCTGCTTTAAAAATTGTTGATCAGAATCCGTTAGGCTCTGCGGCAGGTTACGGAAGTTCATTCCCGATCAACAGAACCTTTACAACCCAGGAATTAGGTTTTGAAACCTTAAAATACAATGCCGTTGCAGCTCAGATGAGCCGTGGAAAAGCAGAAAAAATAGTTGCTTTTGCCATGACAAGTGTTGCAGGAACTTTATCAAAATTCGCCATGGACGTTTGTTTGTATATGAGCCAGAACTTTGATTTTATTGGTCTTCCGGCGCATCTTACAACAGGCTCGAGCATCATGCCTCACAAAAAAAATCCGGATGTTTTCGAATTAATCAGAGGAAAATGCAATAAGATTCAGGCACTTCCATACGAAATCACTTTAATTACCAATAATCTGCCAAGTGGTTATCACAGGGATTTACAGCTTTTAAAAGAAGGTTTGTTTCCTGCGATTCAAAACCTGAAAGCATGTCTGGATATTGCTATCTTTTCAATAAAAGACATTACCGTAAAAGATCATATTTTAGAAGATAAAAAATACGATTATTTGTTTACAGTTGATACTTTAAATGAAATGGTGGTTGATGGAATGCCTTTTAGAGATGCCTACAAAGCAGTTGCTGAACAGTTAGAAGCAGGAACTTACAAATCTCCAAGAGAAACAAAGCATACTCATGAGGGAAGTATTAATAATTTGTGTTTAGCGAATATAAAAGATAAAATGAGTGTAGCCTTTTGAATCTCATCTTGAAAAAATTACAAAACCGATTTGGTATCAATACAAATCGGTTTTTTTAATCATAGAGGTTAATTTTTAAGAAATTTCGACCTAAAATGTATGAATTTGAAGTGTAGTTAATAGTATTAAATATGAGAAAATTTGAAGAAGAACAAACTCAAAATCTTTTTGAGAAAAAATTCATCACGGAAGAACAATTGAACCAAATAAAAAATTATCGAAGTTTAGAAGTTTTTTCATTAAATGCAGAGTTGAAAATGTTTCTGTATATATCTGTTTTACTTTTTACCTCTGGTGTCGGAATTTTAATTTATAAAAACATTGATACAATTGGGCATATTGCAATTTTATCTTTATTGTTAATCGTTGTCATTGTCAGTTTTTATTTTTGTTTTAAAAATTCAAAAGGTTTTCAAAAGTCAGAAACTATTTTTGAGAATCCGGTTTTAGAGTATTTAGTACTTATTGCCAATATTCTAACCTGCATTTTTATTGGTTATTTGCAATTTCAATATGATTTTTTTGGAACAAATTATGGTTCGGCAACTTTGATTCCTACCATTGTCAGTTTTTTTTGTGCTTATTATTTTGATAATAAAAGTGTTCTCACTATTGCTATTACTGGTTTAGCAGCTTATGTCGGTTTTTCTGTTACACCACAGGATTTGCTTCATAATGACTTTTATTCTAATCAAAATTTAAGTTATTCGGCAATCATACTAGGGTTGTTATTAATTTTTTGGACAATCTATAGTACCAGAATAGCTCTTAAAATTCACTTTAATTTAATTTTTCAAACATTTGCACTACATATAATTAGCATTGCATTGATTAATAATTTATTAAAATGGTATTCAGATATTTGGTTGCTTGTTATAATCCCAATATCATTTTCATCTTTGTATTTTTACAAAGTTAGTTTATCATTAAAGGCAATTTCAATATATGTTTTTATGATTATTTATGCTTTTATCGGAGTATCAATTTTTCTTTTCAGAATCATAGATGCTATGGAGGCGAATAGGAGGGATGATTTTATTTTGTTTACATCTCCCATTTATATAACAGTTTCGATACTATTATTTATCAAATTAATTAAGGATTTCAATAAGAGAATATTACAATGATAGTATATGATAAAGCATTATTAGAGAATCTGCAATTACATGAACAAGCTGATTCTTTACTTAAAGGAGGTTTTATAAATAAAGCTCAAAAAAGTTTAATAGAAAAAGAGCTGCCATCTTTTAAAATTCATAATAATATTTTAATACGCATAGGATTCTTGCTGTTAGGGATATTGCTGTATTTTTCTATCGGGGGTGCTATTTCAATCGTTGGATATAATAATTTACCCAGCGATTATCTTGATATCTGTTGTTATATTTTTGCTATCGTAGGATTGGCAGGCTGTGAATTTTTGGCAAGAAATAATTATTACAGAAACGGTTTAGACGAGGCTTTTGTTTTTGGAACAATATTAAATGCAGGTATAGCGGTTGCAATTTCTACAGATGGAAATAATTTTTTAGCTGTTTCAATAACCGTAGCAATAGTTTCGCTTATTTTGTTTTTGCGTTATTTGCATTTGTTATCTGTTTTGGTTTTCTATTTGGGATTAACACTAACGATAGGCTATGCAATAATTGATTTTAGAGAATCAGCAAAAATGATTTTACCATTTCTTATGATGCTTTTTAGTATTGGAACTTATTATTTTTGTCAAAATCTTATAAATAATCTAAGAATTACTTTCTATAATAATGGGATTCTTTTGGTAAAAAGTACAAGTTTAGTACTGTTATATTTTTCAGGAAATTATTATGTTGTACGTGAATTTTCGGCCCTTTTAATAGAAAATTATTATGGTGAAAGTCTTGAAATTCCGTTTGCCTGGTTCTTTTGGATTTTTACGTTTATAGTTCCAGCTTTATATTTGTTTCTTGCACTTAAAAGCAAAGAAAGAATTTTATTATGGATTGGTCTATTTTGCCTTTGTTTTTCATTTTTCACATTTCGAACTTATCACCATGTTTTGCCTCCTGAAGTTGCTTTAACATTAGGCGGTCTAATTTTATTTGCTATTGCTTACTTCTCAATACGAAAACTTAAAAATAAAGAAGCTGGTATTACCTTTAAACCAGGCAGGATATCAAATCCAAATACTTTTTTAAATGCAGAAGCATTAATAATCGCCTCAACATTCGGAATGAAAACTGAAGTAAAACCATCTGAATCGCCAATGGAATTTGGTGGTGGAGATTTTAGTGGAGGTGGATCTGCAGGAAGTTTTTAATACTTTCGATTAGATAAAGAAATAAAAAAACAGCGGTAAATATTTAAGTTTACCGCTGTTTTTAAATTGTAATTATGTGTTACTTTGATTTATAATTAACTTTTTAAAATTTTAAAAGCTTTTACTTTATTTCCAATTTGCACTTTACAGATATAAATTCCTCTGGTAATATTTGAAATGTTTAATTCTAATTTTTCGCTACCTGTAACGTTTTTAGAAGTCGTATAAACTTTAGACCCATTAGGAGAGAAAATTTCTACAGTAGCTTTACCATTATCAATACTTGAAAATTCAATATTTAAAACATTATCAATTACTGTTGGATAATATTTAATGTCTAAGTTAGCAACATTCTCATTTAGTCCAAGAGTATTTGGGCAATTTGTTGATATTACACCAGTCGCACTAACCTGAAGTGTAGCTCCTGCGCCACAATTTGCATTTGGTACATAAGTCGCTACATCTGCTACAGGAAGTACCGTATAGTTATAAGAAGGTTTTGTAGGTGCCGTTCCGTAGTTCAGACCAGTAACAGCTGTAGAAGTTGTTCCTTTTATACAATTATCGAATATTAATGCAGCAGTTCCTGAACCTTCGGTAACTGGGCTCGAAATAGTAGCTATTTGTTCAAAATTAGAATTCTCTACATAACAAGTAGATCCGCTGTTACCAGCACCTAGACCAATAGCCTTTGCACTTGCCACACTAGTTTTGTAATAACAATTCAGGATATGTAATTCGGCATTTCTTGCTCTAGGCATTCTTTCTTTACAACCTTCTGCCCAATAACAGTTTTTTAAGGTAACACTAAATCTCCCGTCAGCAGGAAAATCTGTTATACTAGATCCTATCAAATCTGTAAAACGGTGATCAGCAGAACCTCCAGAACCTCCAGCTGTTGGAGCTTTCAGGTAAGTAAATTTACACCATGACACAGTCGTATTGTCAGCACTACCTTTGATGTCAAAATTACCGTCCATTCCGTCTTGAAATTCACAGTGATCTACCCAAACATTGGTTCCTTCGTTAGTAAGATTATCACGTCCATCGACATCATATGCTCCAGGTCCTTCAAAAATTAAATTTCTGATGATGACATTATTTGAAGCAGGTTTTATATATAGTATTCCAGAATTTGCTGCTGATGTAGTAGAATTACCAACTGTAATTTGGAGATTTCGAAGTTTTGCGCCTGGCAATCCAATAATAGTTTTATTATTTAATAATACGCTGGTATAAGTACAGTCAATTACTCCATTTACTAAAATAACCGAATTGGCAGTTGCAGTTGAATTAAGAGCATTTTTTAAATCTGTATAATTTGAAACTGTTACAGTATTAGAAGCAGTTGGAGTTCCGCCTCCTGTAGCTGCAGCACCAAAACCTTCAGGAGCAGACATATAATAGTTTTGTCCAAACATAGTGGATAAACCTAGCAGGAAAAAGAGAAGGGGTAATGTTTTTTTCATTTTAAAAATTAATTTTAGTTGTTTTAAAATTTTATTACAAAGTGGTTAATGTAATCGATTGCACAAATTTAATTTATTAAAATTTAAAACAAATAATTTTATATAATAATTATAATTTTTTAATTGAGTTTTAAGTGAATGTATGCTTTAATTATGTATTTATAAGAATAAATTAATTTTTATTACATTTTTTAAAAAAACCTGAAAATTCAATAAGAGTTTTTACTTAATAACAGGTGTTGATGTAGTAGAATTTAAAGTTTTTGTCCGAAAAATCTATATAGTTAAAAAATCCTCAAATTTATATTTGAGGATCATAAGTTGAAATTTGTTTTTTACACTTTTCCTAAAGTATATAATTGTTCCATAGTAGGGGATAAGCTTCCTCCTTCAGGCTCCAGAGTAATACCAAATGCTTCTGCATAAACAGTTTGATTTACTGCAAATATCTTTTGAGAATTACTTTCAAAATCACTTAACAAACCAATACTTGTTGGGGTTAAAGTAGGGCTTAATTTAAGTGCCCAGACCTGATAAACTTTTCCTTTGGGAGGTTTCGGAAGACCGGCGGCATCAATATAGGTTATTTTGGTTTCTTTGTTCCAATACACTTTTGCAAATGCTGTTGGAGAAACAGCCTGGCCTCCAAGCGTAACACTGGTATTTTTAATATCTCTGACAATGGTTAAACTTTTTTCCGTTTTCTTATTTTCCTGGTCTAAGTAAGCAAATTCTCTTTCAATTTTGTTTTTTTCATTTCCAATGGTAGTAATAGCACCCTTTGTTTTGGTTAGTTCTAAAGTTTGATACCCTAATCCCAACAGCAATAATACTGCAGCAGCCCAGCCTATGTACTGAGTTCTTTTTGATGCCGGTTTGAAATCGACAATTTTGCCGTGTTTCAGTTCTAAACGGGCTTTTATATTCTCAAAATTTGCAACCGAATGAAAGGGAGAAAAACTCGATGATAATGCCAAGATAGCTTTTTCTATCGAAAGAATCTCCTGTTCAATTTTGGGATTGTTTTTTGCCATTTCGGCTACTTCCAGGTTTTCAGATTCGGTTAATAAACCATAAACATATAGTTCTAAAATTCCTGATTCTATATATTCTTTTGCTTCCATTATATTTTTAAATAATTACGTAAATCGTTAATACAGTTTCTGTTTTGTGTTTTGATAGTTCCCAAAGGCATTGCGAGTTCATCTGAAGCTTCTTGCTGGGTATATCCCTTAAAGAATAACAAATCGATAATCTCAATACATTTTGGCTTTAATTTTTTTACAAATTCCTGAATTCCAATAGTGTCAATTTTGTTAGTCAGTTTATTACTGTCGTCTAACAGATGTACGAAATTATCTGAGGAAAGGTTTTTTTGACTGTTATTAAAATTCTTAGATCGCAATTTATCAATAGAAGTATTTCGGGCAATATTAAGTATCCAGGTATAAAAACGTCCTTTACCTTCATTATATGAATCAATATTTTTCCAGATTTTTACAAAAACTTCCTGTAAAACATCTTCAGCTTCCTCTCTGTTTTTTATTAAAACATTGATAACCGAAAACAAACTTTTGGAATACATATCATACAAGTGGGTAAAAGCCCTTTCATCTTTCTTGTAGATTAAAACTAATAATTCTTCCTGACTCATAAATTTAGATTTAAGTTTTAACAAAATTTAATTTACTTTTTTTGTATCTTAAGATAAAGATAATTTATTTTTTGCTTTATTTTCTATTTTTTTTATCCTTTCAACTACCAGTGAAATAAGAGATTGTAAAAAAAAAATGATTTTTTTAGTCTTTTTTAAAACCATAGATAATCATCTTACGTATATGCTATTATAACATAAAAGTTAATATTTATTTATAATAGCAAAAATGAAATTTTTTTTCGAAATCACGTTTTTAAGGGGGAGAAAATAAACTCTACATTTTTATGAAATAAAATAAATTTCTTGCAAAATGTAATGGTTGATGACTTCGGCCTTCCAGTTCAAAATTTATAATAATATAAAACACTTTTAACAATCAGGATTTATTATTTAAAATACCACAATATTATAAGTCTTTTAAAAAATGTTTTAGTTATAATAACTTTTTGTTCCCGAAGCGTCAACCATATTAATCATAATACATTTGATTTAGTAAATTATAAATAAAATATTGTGGTCAGAGTAGAAGTTTCTGTCTTTCGGTAATATTAAAACATGGGTTTGATTTGTTTGTATGGTAGAAGCCTAACGCGTGATTAACGTTAGGCTTCACTATTTATTTAACTTTTGTTTAGCAAAATTAGGCATTGGATATTCTTGGTTTAACTTATAATTTAATTAATTTTATAAAAAATATAAACGATGAAAAAATTATTATTTATAACATGGGCTGTAGTATTATTTAGTTGCCAAAATCAGGCACAAACGAATAAAACAAAATCGCCTAAAACAGATAATGTTATGACCAAAGAAACAATATACCAGTATAAAGTAGAAGATTTATCGGGTAAAACTTTTGATTTTTCTTCTCTAAAAGGGAAAAAAATTATGATTGTAAATACCGCTTCAAAATGCGGATTAACTCCTCAATATAAAGATCTTGAAGCGATTTACAAAGAATACAAAGATAAAGGCTTCGTAATTGTTGGATTTCCGGCTAATAATTTTGCCTCCCAGGAACCTGGAACAAATGAAGAAATTGGTGCTTTTTGTCAGCAAAATTATGGTGTAACTTTTCCAATGATGGATAAAGTTTCTGTAAAAGGAGATGATATGTGTGAAATTTATAAATTCCTGACGCAGAAATCTAAAAATGGTTTACAGGATTCAGAAGTAGAATGGAATTTTCAGAAATATCTAATTAATGAAAAAGGAGAATTGGTTAAAGTAATTAAGCCACGAACATTGCCTACAGATTCAGAAATTGTGAATTGGATTAAAGGATAATGTATTAAAAAATAATTCGAAATGAGATTTTTAGATTACTAAAAATCTCATTTTTCGTTTTTGAAAATGGATGCAACTGCTGCTTCGTAATTTCGAATGCTTTTTGCCTTTTTTATTTGTTTTAATATTTTATGAGGATTTGAAAAAGTTGCCGAGAAATATTCCCATAAATGATACATCTTTAGTAAAATATGGGTTTGTCCGGATAACGATTCACTATAAATTGCATAAAGGGTATCGTGAAATGCACTGAATAGCTCTATTTTATTTTTAGGATATTCTGATGTATTATTTTTTATCATTGCAGGCAAAAATGGATCCGAGATTAAGCCTCGTCCAATCATCCAGTGGTCGATCGTTGGGAAACGCTGCTGCATTTCGTGAAATTTAGCGACCGAAGTAATGTCTCCATTGTAATACAATTTATGTTTCGTATTGTCAATACACTGCTGAAACGCATCCAGATGAACACCACCTTTGTATAATTGCTTGCCAATACGGGCGTGAATAGCAATGTTTTTAAGTGGATAAGTGTCTAAAATTGGTAAAACGCCGAGAATTTCTTCAGTAGTATCATATCCAAGACGCATTTTCATGGATACAATAATATCGGTTTCAGAATGTGCTCTGTCTAAAATATGATTGATTTTTTCAGTATTGCTTATTAAACCTGAACCCATTCCGGACTTGGTAACCATAGGATACGGACAGCCTAAATTCCAGTTTAATTCTTTGTATCCTAATTCCCGAACATATTTAGCAACAAATAAAAATTCATCTGCATCGTTTGTAATTACTTGTGGAATTACCTCTAAACCTAAATTGTTTTCAGGAAGTAAATCTCTTTCGTAAGATGATTTTATAACCAATTTTCCGTTTAAGCGAATATAAGGAGAGTAAAAAGTGTCTATTCCTCCAAAAAGTTTGTTTTGAGCATTTCTAAAACGAAAATCGGTAAATCCTTGTAAAGGCGAAGAGAGTAATGTAAAGTCCATAGTATTTGAAATGCGGCAAAGATACTATTTGTAAACGGTTATGAATTTATATTATTCTTTTCTTTACTAATTATTCTAAAATCAATTGCATAAAAACCAAATCAAGCCAATGGTCAAATTTATAGCCTACCTCACGAATTGTACCTGCAGCAATAAATCCAAATTTTTCATGAAAGGCAATACTTCCTGCATTATCAGCATCAATAGCACCAATCATAACATGATAACCTTGCGTTTTTGCCAATCGAATCAATTCAGTTAATAATTTTGACCCAACACCTTTTCCAATAACATTATCTACAACATATACTGAGTGTTCTACTGTATATTGGTAACCAATTTTTTCACGGAATTGTCCGTAACTCCCAAAACCAACTACTTCGCCATCCAAATCAGCTACAATCACAGGCAGATTTTTAGCTTTTTTATCTTCAAACCATTTTGTCTGAACTTCCAAATTTTGAATTTCATAATTATAATTTGCTGTTGTATGTAAAATAGAATGGTTTACAATCTGCAGGATTTTAGTTAAATCGTTTGATGTTGCAGGTCTGAGTATTAAGTTCATAATGATAGAAAATACAGAAAGAAGTTTATTCTTGTTGAAAAATCAGCTTTTACAAAGATATTCCCTTTTTCTAAAACCAGACTTAATATCTTCGTATTTATAAGTTAAATCAAGTGTGAAGTTTGTAACTTTGTGTAGTCAAAAAGAAATCTGAGCTTTAGATTTTCTTTAAAAATAATACGCCATTAAGCATGATTTACCCCAAAATACCGCTTGCACAAAGCATTATCGAAATTTGTTCAGCAAAAGGAATTCATAATATTATAATTTCTCCAGGATCCAGAAATGCCCCTTTAACTATTGGTTTCGCTCAAAATTCTAATTTTAAATGTTACAGCATAGCAGATGAGCGTTGTGCTGCATTTTTTGCATTGGGAATTGCCCAGCAAACAAAAAAGCCAACTGCAATTGTATGTACATCTGGATCTGCATTATTAAATTATTATCCGGCAGTAGCTGAAGCATTTTACAGCCAGATTCCATTAATTGTAATTTCGGCAGATCGCCCGCAAAATAAGATTGATATTGGCGATGGACAAACCATTCGTCAGCAGAATGTTTTTCAAAATCATTCGGTTTTCAATGCCAATTTAACAGAAAATGCTTCTGAAGAAAATGATTTAAAAATAAATAAAGCCATAGAAACAGCGATTCTTCAAAAGGGACCTGTGCATATTAATGCTCCTTTTGAGGAGCCTTTGTATGAAACTGTAGAGAGTCTTTCTGTTCAACCAAAACTAACTCATTCTGAAGAAACCCCTGAAACTAAAATCATTGAAAATATAGAAGATTTCGTTTCAATTTGGAATTCAGCTAAGCGCAAGCTAGTTTTGGTTGGAGTAAACGAAGCAAATTCAATTGACAAAAAAATAGTAGAAAATCTGGCGAATGACCCATCAATTGTGGTGCTGACAGAAACGACTTCTAATTTACATCATTCCAATTTTATTAACAGTATTGATACTTTAATTACGCCTTTTGATGATATTGATTTTAAAGAGTTTGAACCAGAAATTTTAATAACTTTTGGAGGAATGGTGGTGTCGAAACGCATTAAAGGTTTTTTGAGAAAGTACAAACCATTACATCATTGGCATATTGATACTTTACGTGCTTACGATACATTCAATGCTTTAACAAAACATTTTGTAATGCAGCCAAATGATTTTTTCAATGCTTTATTACCTAAAAAAGTTTTTGTTAAGAGCGATTATTTTAAACAAATTAATGAGGTTTATGAGTTGCGAAAAATTAAAAAGGAAAAATATTTAGAAAAAATACCATTTTCTGATTTTAAAGTATTTGAAAAAGTAATAGGATCTCTACCTAGAAATAGTCAGTTACAAATAAGCAACAGTTCAGCTATTCGATATGCACAATTGATTGATATCGAACCGTCAATTGAAGTTTTTTGCAACAGAGGTACAAGTGGAATCGATGGAAGCACATCAACAGCAATAGGCGCTTCTGTAGGAAGTATAAAACCAACCGTTTTTATTACCGGTGATATTGGCTTTTTATATGACAGCAATGCTCTGTGGAATTCTTATATTCCTAAAAATTTCAAAATTATCTTAATTAATAATGGTGGAGGAGGTATTTTCAGGATTTTACCAGGACATGAGGAAAAACCCGTTTTTAATACTTTTTTTGAAACTTCGCATCATTTAACAGCAGAACATTTAGCTAAAATGTATCAACTCAATTATTTTACTGCAACAGATTTGGATTCATTAGAAAAAAGCATAACATCATTTTATGAAATAAATGATGTTCCGGGTATTTTAGAAATATTTACTCCAACTACTGAAAATGATGTTGTTTTAAAACAGTTTTTTAAAGAATTGGTTTAAATAAAATTTCGAGTTTTTGATTAAACACTTTCAAACTTCGTACCTTTGCCGCTTAGAAACTTAGTTGCTTAGCAGCTTAGCACTTAAAATATGATTGAAATAGGAAAATACAATGCACTTAGCATATTACGTGACACCAAAGTTGGTTTGTTTTTAGGAAATCCTGAAAAAGACCCGGAAGGAATTCATGATATATTATTACCAAATAAATACGTTCCTAATGAATTTGAAATAGGCGAAGAACTTATTGTTTTTGTTTATTTGGATCACGAACAGCGCCCCGTTGCAACAACACTTGAGCCTTATATATTATTGAATGAATTTGCGCTATTAAGAGTGAATTATATCAATCAGGTAGGAGCTTTTATGGATTGGGGAATGGAAAAAGATATTCTTGTTCCGTTTAAAGAACAGGCGCGTCCTATGGAAAAAGGAAAACGTTATCTCGTATATCTTTATATGGATGAAAAGACTAAGCGTTTGGTGGCTTCCAGTAAACTAAACCAGTTTTTGAATAACGATCACCTTACAGTTGAAAAGGGAGAAGAAGTTGATTTGATCGTTTCACATATTACCGAATTAGGAATCAACGTCATTATCAACGAACAGCATAAAGGATTGCTTTATAAAGATGAAGTATATGATGATGCGATAAGAACCGGAGACAGAATGAGAGGTTATATTAAAAACATTCGTCCTGATAATAAAATAGATGTAGCTTTACAAATTCAGGGATATCAAAGTATTGAGCCTAATGCTGAGAAAATTTTAGATGAATTAAGAGCGAATCGGGGTTTTTTACGTTTAAATGATAACTCTCATCCTGAAGATATTAAAACAGTATTAAAGATGAGTAAAAAGACCTTCAAAAAAGCAATTGGAGCTTTGTATAAAGACAAACTAATTGAAATTAAGGAAGATGGAATTTATATAATAAAAGAATAAAGTAAAATTTGGTTTCACAAAAATAAAAAAAGCTCAAAAGTTATTAGACTTTTGAGCTTTTTTTATTTTTGTGTTTCCATCTTTTATGAGTCCATAAATAATATTCAGGTGCTTCAAGAATTTGTTTTTCGACTTCTTTTAAATATAATTCTGTAATTTTAAAATCTCCAAAATCTTTAGGATTGTCGGCAAGAGAAACAAAAGTTGCTTCATAATATCCCCTTTTGACTTTTTCGACTTTTACAAAAACTACACTTAAATTGTATTTTTTTGCCAGCATTTCAGCACCGGTATGTACGGGAACTTCAATTCCCATAAATTTACTGGAATGAAAAATGCGGTCTAATTTTGGCGATTGATCACTTGCTAATCCATATAAACTTAATGTTCCTTCACGCTGGTTTTGCGCCATGAGCGGAATTGCTTTTTTGGTTTCGATTAATTCAGTATTGTACTTTGAACGAATTTTTCGAATCAATTTATCAAAATACGGATTAGCAAGTTTTTTATAAACTGCTACACCCTGAAAGCCAATTTTTGGATTAATAGTCAAAAGCCATTCATAGCTTGCATAATGTGAGGCTACAAGAATTACACTTTTCCCTTTTTTTGCATAATCCAATATCAAATCCAAGTTAGTTACATGAAATCTTTTTTCCATTTCTTCAGCAGAAATACTCATCGTTTTGATCATTTCTAAAAACATATCGCACATATGCTGATAAAATTTCTTTTGTATTTTTTTTCGTTCAGAATCACTTAAATGAGGTAAAGCGAGTGCAAGATTCGCACTGACAACTTTTTTGCGGTATCCAATAATATAATATACGAGTAAATAAACGCAATCTGAAAACCAATAAAATATTCTAAAAGGAAGTATTGAAATAAGCCAAAGTAATGGATAGGCCAGGATATAAACGAAAAACTGCATCTAACTTTTTTTTGGCAAAGATAAAGTAAAAATGAATAGCGCCATATATTTTACACAGTTTGAAAGTTGTCTGTAAGATTAACTATATTTACAATTCAAATAAAATAAAGTTTATGAATCTCATTTTGATAGGAATTATCATTGCCAATGTTTTGATTAGTTATAAAGGTTTTAGCGATCTTATGTTTTTTAGAAAATACGAATTTCATGTTGGAAGCATTCGTTCGGGAGAACAAGTAAGGATGGTTTCATCGGGTTTTTTGCATGTTGATATGATGCACTTGGTATTCAATATGCTGACACTTTGGTTTTTTGCGCCAACCGTTATTGGTTATCTAGGCAATTTTTCATTCATTTTAGTTTATTTTGGGAGTTTGATTTTCGGAAGTTTACTCACAATGGTATTTCATAAAAATGATTATAGTTATCGTGCTGTAGGTGCTTCAGGAGCTGTTACGGGAGTTTTGTATTCTGCAATTTTGCTTCACCCTGACAAAGATATCTATTTGTATTTTTTCATAGGCATTCCGGGTTATGTCTTCGGAATTTTGTATCTATTATATTCTATTTATGGAATGAAAGCCAAAAATGACAATATTGGACATACAGCCCATTTTGGAGGTGCAGTAGGAGGTTATTTGATTACTCTGATAAGAGAGCCGTCATTAATTACGGATCATAGTTTGTTGACTATTTTACTAGCAATTCCTATTGTAATACTTTTTGTAATGGCTAAAATGGATAAATTATAATGCTGGCATAACTTTTGAAATGCCCTTATCAATAATTTAAAATACAACAAAAATGAAAAAACTAGTATTATTTTTAACAATCATGTTTATAACTATGTCTTATAGCCAGGAAACCAAGCAAATTCCTCTAATTAATGTTAATGGGGAAGGAAAAGTTAAAGTAGCGCCTGATCGGGTTTGTATTTCAGCTACAGTTGAAACAAAAGGGAATAATGCTAAAGAGGTTAAAAAGCAAAACGATGAAAAAATTGACGCTGTTTTAAAATTCATTAAAAAAATGAATGTTCCTGCAGCAGATTTCAAAACAAAACAAGTTGCGCTTAATCCGCAATATGATTATGAAAAAAAGAAAACAAATTATAATGCAACACAAACTATAGAGATTGTAGTAAAAGATTTGTCTAAATATGACGAACTAATGGAAGGTTTAGTACAACAGGGCATTAATCGTATTGATCATGTTACTTTTGAATCTTCTAAAGAATTACAATTACAGTCTGAGGCCAGAAAATTAGCGATGAAAGATGCTAAAGCTAAAGCAGATGATTATGTTTCGGTATTGGGACAAAAAGTAGGTAAAGCTTTTGTTATCTCTGATAATTCACAGATTTATCATCCTCAGCCTATGTATGCAGCTATGCGAATGAAGGAATCTGCAGACAATGCGCCTTCAAACGAGACATTAGCAATAGGAGAAATCGAAATAACGGCAAACGTAAGCGTAAGTTTTGTTTTAGATTAGAAATAAATAAAAATAATAAGTTTTAAAAGTCCTGAAATATTTTCAGGACTTTTTTGTTTTGATAGGGAGCAATGATTGAATAAATCTTCTTTCTTGATATAGATGAAGCTGGATTAGATAAAATGGAAAACCCGTCAAATACTTGCGTATAAGACGAGCGTCCATATAAACATAATCTTCCATTTTATGTTTACAATTTATTTTAAGTATTAGAATAAAACAAATTTCTGATCATTAGTATACGCTAAGTTCATTCTAAAAATAGAATGATCTTTATATCTTTATTACTGATTATTTGTATAATTAAATGTAATATTTAAAATTATGATAGAATATTAATTTTTCGGTATTTTATATTATAATAATAAAAAGATGTAATTCTTATATATACTCATTAATAATTTTAAAACAATATTAATTTAACATTAAAAAGGTTAATTATTTAACGAATGCAAAAAAGCCCCCTTATTTTATCCAATTTACACCCTTATTTGTAAGTAAAAGAGGTATAATTTTGAGTCTTATTTTAACCTCAAAAACCTTATTTATGAAAAAATTAAATTCTTTATTACTGGTAGGATTAATTCTTATTGGAATGCTAAATTCATGTAACTCTGATGAATCTGACACTTCTAATGAACAAAATGAAAATCTTCTGGCAAAAGTAAGCGCTTCTACAGCTAAGTCAACAGCACCCAGTGGTATAGCAGGAGTGAACTGGGCTGATGGCAGGGATAATTTTGTTGATGGATGGGTCATCCCTTCAGGTTTGACAGCTGGTGATAGTTATGCTACAGTTGAAGCAAAGACAAATTCTATCCTTGATTCATTTACTGCGAATATAAGCGGTGTGAATACCGTTCGTATTCCAATCAATCCTTCGTCTGTTTCTGAAAGCTGGTGGAATAGTTATTCTGCTGTTATTGATAAGGCAACAAGCAAAGGCTGGAATGTTATTATCTGTTGTTGGGAATCTTCTTCAGCCAGAGATGGAAAAATAGATGATACGGCCAAATTTTGGGCAATGTGGACAACCGTTGTAAATAAGTACAGTGCAAATAGCAAAGTATACTTTGAAGTTTTCAATGAGCCTTATGGATATACTTTAAGCCAATTGACGACAATTTACAACACCTTTATAGTAAATTACTCTGGTGTTCCTAAAGGCAGGATATTATTATCAGGCACAGGATACAGTGAAAATGTGACAGGTGTTGGTGCAGATAGTCGTTTTACTGGTTGTTTGTTATCATTACATAATTATGCTTTTTGGGCAACACGTACCGCAGCTCAATGGCAGGCAGACTGGCGAAGCAGAATAGGAAGTTATGGCTCTCGTACTGTTATTACTGAATTTGGAGCTACGATGAATACCGGTAAGGACTATCAAAACGGACCACAATCAGATAACGAAATAGCATATATAGTGGCTACAAGTGATGTTTGTAGAAATGATAAAATTGCCAGTGTTTATTGGCCTGGATTAAGGGATGGTGATAGTTATAGTATTCAAACCCGTGGCGGCAGCGGAAATAATATTACCTTATCTACAGTTAGTACTACAGGAGTATTTCGTCTGAGATACGGATGGGGATTAAATTAGTAATAATCAGGATCTCATTATGGAAAGTTTTTTGCTTCTGTAATGAGATCTTTATATTTTAAAATATCTGCCTCTTTATTATGAAATTACCATTATTTGTTGATATTAATGTGATATTATAAAAAGTAATTATCTCTTTATTTTATGAAATAAGAATAATTATTATTAATTTTTTTAAATTAATTCACTAATTTTCTTTTTTATTTTGGTTAAAAGGCTATTTAATTGCTGATTTGACCATTCTTTTTTGCGAATTTGCCCCCCTTTAAATCTTCTATTTTACATTTATTTTACAATAGACAAAAAATTTTGCTCAGTCAAACAAATGTAAAAAACACACTTATATTGATTAGTAATAACTAATTTAAAGAGGGTGTTATAAAAAATACCAAATTCCATTTACTGTTTTTAAGATTAGTTTTTATTAAAAAAAAATCATTTCGGAACTATCTTATTGGGTTTAAGATTTCTTTTCAGTAGTATAATGAAGTAAAAAAAAAATTTACTCAATTTTAAAAATGTATAAAACACACTTATAATAATCATAAAAATAATTAAGCATGAAGAAACCTTGACAGCTAAATGTTGTCTGCAATTTTACTAACCTTTAACCACAACCAAAATGAAAAAAAACTATTTAATTCAGTCTCTTACGATCAGGATTGAATTTTTAATGGCTATAATGATAGTCTTCAGCACAAATGCAAGTTATGCAAAGAAAAATTTAACCTTTTCGACTTCAGTTGAAAGCATATTTCAACAACAGCGATTAATAACAGGAAAAGTAGTTTCGTCAGATGAAGGGATGGGTGTCCCTGGTGCCAATGTAATAATAAAAGGAACCAAAAAGTCAGTCGTTACAGATATGGACGGGAATTATTCAATTGAAGTCAATTCAAATGAAGATGTATTAATGTTTTCATTTGTAGGGTACAATACTCAGGAAATCAAAGTGGGTAGTGAGAGTGTTATAAATGTAAAATTAATTGCTACCGATAATAGTCTTAAAGAGGTAGTTATTGTTGGTTTTGGAACTCAGAAAAAAGCCAGTATGGTGAGTTCTATTACAACAATTAAACCCAAAGAGCTAAAAGGCCCAACCAGTAACTTAACCACTATGTTGGCAGGAAGGATTTCAGGTTTGATTGCTTATCAGCGAAGTGGTGAACCGGGAAAAGATAATGCGAATTTTTTTATTCGTGGTTTAGGTTCTTTTGGTTCAGGTGCCTCTAATCCCTTGATATTAGTTGACGGAATAGAATCTACCACAAATGATTTAGCACGTTTGCAACCTGATGATATAGATAGCTTTTCGGTATTGAAGGATGCCGCCGCCGCCGCTGTTTATGGAGCCCGAGGAGCTAATGGTGTTGTATTGGTTACTACAAAAATGGGTAAAAATGGTGTCACGAAATTTAATTTTAGAGTAGAATCCAGAGTATCCTCTAATACTAAAAATTTCGATTTTGCAGACAATATCACCTATATGAATTTAGCTAACGAAGCTGTCAGGACCCGTAATCCGGAACGAGGGGATATTTACAATCAAAATAAAATTGCAAGAACTGCTGCTGGTGATGATCCATATTTGTATCCAAGTAACAACTGGATTGATGAATTAATCAAGCCATATACCATTAATCAGGGATATAATCTGAATGTTAGTGGAGGTGGAGAAAAAGCAAGATACTATGTTGCTGGTACATACAATGTAGACAATGGAGTTTTGAAAGTTGACGGTATGAATGATTTTAATAGTAATATTAAATTAAGAAATTATTCCATGAGGTCAAATGTCGATATGTCTTTAACCCCGACAACAAAAGCAATTGTTCGTTTTTATGGTCAGTTTGACGATTATAACGGCCCTATAGACGGAGGTGCGAATATTTTTAACCTTACCATGTGGTCTAATCCTGTTGCTTTTGCTAAAGTATATCCGTCCAGCTATTTACCTTTTGTTGAACATCCTTTATTTGGCGGGGCCTTATCTGGAGGAACAACGGGGTATTTGTTGGTTAATCCTTATGCTCAAATGGTAAAAGGTTATCAGGTTTCTAAAGCCTCAACAATCCAGACTCAGCTTGAATTGCAGCAGGATTTAAAAGCTCTGATACCCGGACTTAGTGCTAATGCAATGGCTTATATAAGAAGATATTCTTATTTTGACGTTGCCAGGAAATATAATCCGTTTTATTATAAGTCTTACATAAGCCCAGAAACGGGAGAGCTTGCATTGGAGGCATTGAATGATGGTGATCAGGGTACTGCAAGGCCTACAGGAACAGAATATTTAGATTATGCTCAGGGAACCAAACTGTTAGATTCCCGTATTTATGCTCAGGCAACCATTAATTATAATAGAACTTTTAATGATAAGCATGCTGTAACGGGTATGGTGACCAGTTTGATGTCAAGTTATGAGCAAGGAAATGCCGGCTCTCTGGAGAGTTCTTTGCCATCGAGAAATCTGGGAATTTCAGGAAGGTTTACATACGGGTATGATAATAGATATCTTGCCGAATTTAATTTTGGATATAATGGTTCTGAACGATTTGCTGATGGACACCGTTATGGCTTTTTTCCTTCAGTTGGTTTAGCTTATAATATTTCTAATGAAAAGTTTTGGGAGCCTATTAAAGATGTAGTAACTAATTTTAAAATACGTTCTACTTATGGTTTAGTAGGTAATGATCAAATTGGAAATATTGATCAGCGTTTCTTTTATTTATCTGATGTAAGAATTGGAGATAATAATTACGGTGCAGCTTTTGGAGAACAATACAGTTATTATCAGCCAGGAGTTTATATTGCCCGTTATGCTAATGAAAATATTGGATGGGAAGAATCTACGCAGATCAACTTAGGATTAGATATGCAATTTTTTAACTCCCTAAATTTTGTTGTAGATATTTACAAACAGCATCGTACAAATATTCTTCAGACAAGAAGTAATATAGGTTCAACAATGGGACTTACCGCAGTGCCGTCAACTAATTTTGGAGAAATTGAAAGTAAAGGACTGGACTTAGCCATTACTTATAACAAACAACTGAATCAGGATTGGTATACAGAATTACGAGGAAATTTTACATTTTCAACCAATAAGGTATTAGTATTCGATGAGATTAACTTTCCTGAGAATATGAAATATCGTTCAAGAGTGGGACAGAATTTTAATCAGGCATACGGTTATATAGCAGAACGATTATTTGTAGATCAAAATGAAGTTGATAATTCACCAACTCAATTTGGAGATTACACAGGAGGAGATATTAAATACCGCGATGTTAATGGAGATGGTATTATTTCTCCAAGTGATATGGTTCCTTTGGGATACCCTACAGCGCCTGAAATTGTTTATGGTTTTGGAGGTACAATTGGGTATAAAAAATTTGATTTCAGCATATTTTTTCAAGGAGCAGCCCGAACTTCTTTTTTTATTAATCCAGAAAATATCGCCCCATTTGTTTTAAATGATGATAATAACAGACAGTTAACCTATCAGAATAATTTACTAAATGTTATTGCACAAGATCACTGGTCTGAGGATAATAGAGACTCCTATGCTTTCTGGCCAAGACTGAGTGACAAATTTGTTGAAAATAATAATCAGGTATCAACCTGGTGGATGAGGGATGGTTCTTTTTTAAGATTAAAATCTATCGAAATTGGGTACAATGCTCCTAAAAGTTTTAATACTAAAATTGGATTACAAGATCTTCGAATTTATATTAATGGAAGTAATATTGCTGTTTGGAGCGCTTTCAAAATGTGGGATCCGGAAATGGGCGGAAGTGGCTTAGGATATCCAATTCAGTCGGTTTACAATGTGGGTCTTAAGGTTAATTTTTAAAAAGATAAAAATCATGAAAATTAAAAATATAATTTCAGTAAAAATAAGCCTCCAAAAAGGAAGAAAGTTTTTCGCGATAGTAATGACGATACTTTGTCTGGTAGGTTTGCAATCATGTGAAAAAGATTTCCTGGATGTAGTTCCGGACAATGTAACGACATTAGAAAATGCCTTTAAACTGAGAAATGAAGCTCAAAAATATTTATTCACCTGCTATTCTTATATTCCTAAAAACGGAGATGGAGTGTATAATATAGGAATGCTGGCCGGAGATGAAACATGGGTTGCACCAAATCGTGCTGCTATAACAAGTTATGCTTTTAATATTGCAACCGGTACGCAAAGAAAAGCAAGTCCTTATATGAATGCATGGGAAGGAAACTATCAGGCAGCCGGACCATCAGATCGTTATCCGCTTTTTGATGGAATCAGACATTGCAATGTTTTTCTTGAAAATGTAGAAGATAGAACTAAAGTTGCAGATTTAACTGAAGCAGAGCGTTTAAGATGGATAGGTGAGGCTAAATTTTTAAAAGCATATTATCATTATTATTTAATGAGAATGTATGGGCCAATTCCGGTGATTCGCGTTAGTCTCCCTATTGATGCTCCTGTAGAACAAATTCAGGTAGCAAGAGAGCCTATTGATGCTACTGTTGATTATTTGGTAAGTTTATTAGATGAAGCCTCAGTTGCATTGCCACCACAAATTACAGATACTCAAAATGAATTAGGAAGAATTACAAAGCCTATAGTTTTAGGAATCAAGGCCGAATTGTTACTTATGGCGGCCAGTCCATTATTTAATGGAAATTCGGATATGGCAGGATTTAATACAAAAAACGGAACCCCATTGTTTAATACGACTTACGATGTAACCAAATGGAAAAAAGCAGCAAATGCAGCCAAAGAAGCTATAATAGCTGCTGAAAGTGGCGGGCATAAAATTTTCTATAAGAACGATGTTGCCTTTACTATTTCTCAGACTGCAAAAACTAAACTGAATATAACACAAGCAATAACTGAACCCTGGAACGATGAAGTTATCTGGGCAAATCCTAACAGTCGTACTTACGAATTACAGCGACTTTGTATGATGCCTTTAGACAATACTATTGCGCATACTCAGGCCAGAAAAGTATTTTCGCCTACCATTGAATCTGCATCTAATTTCTACACTAAAAATGGAGTGCCTATTGAGGAGGATAAAACCTTAACCTTTGGTGATATTACAGAAATAAGAGAAGCAACGGCAGCTGATAAATTCGACATTAAAGAAGGCTACCGTACTTCAGTTTTAAATTTCAACAGAGAGCCTCGTTTTTATGCTGATTTAGGTTTTGACGGAGCTATTTTCTATAAATATGACAGCGGTTCTGATGAGACGAAATATTATATCAAAGCAAAATATCAGGATTATGCAGGAAGCGCAGATGCTTTTGATTTTAATATTACAGGTTACTACATTAAAAAACTGGTGAATTGGGAGCAACATTTTGGAAACGGAAGTTTATACAAAGAATATGCCTGGCCAGAATTACGTTTGGCTGATTTATATCTAATGTACGCCGAAGCACTTAATGAAGCTGATGGAATTGCGGCTTCTGGTGAAGTATTGCAATACTTGGATGTTATTCGTCAGCGTGCAGGATTAAAAGGAGTGGTGGAGTCCTGGACAAATTTTTCCAGTAATCCGGTCAAATATACTACTCAGGAAGGTTTGCGTGAAATTATTCATAGAGAACGCAGTATTGAAATGGCTTATGAAGGCAAGAATTATTGGGATATCAGACGATGGAAAAAAGCAAACCAGGAATTCAATGAACCTGTAAAAGGGTGGAATGTTTTTGGAGTTACCGAAGGAGCCTATTATCAGGTACGCACTCTAAACCAGCAACGTTTTGTTGCACCCAGGGATTATTTTTGGCCACTTGACGAAACAACACTTATTCAAAATCCAAATCTGATTCAGAATCCAGGTTGGTAGTAATCATAAAAAAATAAAATTATGAAACGAATTATAAAATCATCCGTAAGGGTACTTGTAGTGTCTTTAATTCTGGCTATTGTATCTTGTAATGATAATCAGGAACCTGAACCTTTAGAGAACAATTCAAAAGCA
Source organism: Flavobacterium chungangense LMG 26729 (assembly GCF_000735715.2). Taxonomy (NCBI): domain Bacteria; kingdom Pseudomonadati; phylum Bacteroidota; class Flavobacteriia; order Flavobacteriales; family Flavobacteriaceae; genus Flavobacterium; species Flavobacterium chungangense. Next base: position 37,542 of record NZ_JASY01000011.1, on the reverse strand, counting down.
CCAGCCGAAGTAACCAATGTTATAGTGCAAAATTTGCAGGGAAAAGCGAAACTAACTTATACATTGCCTTCAGATGAAGACCTTTTGTATGTTGTTGCCCGTTATACTTTAGAAAATGGTAAACCTATGGAAGTTAAATCTTCCTACTATTCTAATTCAATGCTTTTAGAAGGTTTTGCCGGTCAGTCTGCTACTGAGGTTAAAATTTATGCAGTTAATAAAAGCGAAACAGAATCTAAACCTGTTACCGTTACCGTAACACCAACCAAGGCCCCAATTTATGATGTTTTTGACTCATTAGAAGTTCAGCCTGATTTTGGAGGTATTCGCATTACCGCAGATAATATTACAAAAGAAGAAATAGGTATTTTAGTAATGCAAAAAGATGTCAAGGGAGACTGGGTGCCATTACCTACAAGCATCTATACTTCTGTAGATCATATCGGACAAAGTTTGAGAGGGATGGAACCTGTAAAACAAGATTTTGCTGTAGTTGTGAGAGATCGCTGGCTCAACTATACAGATACTTTATTTACTAATATTGAACCGTTTTTTGAAGTTATGATGCCAAAATCTGGTTTTGTAACCGTGCATCTTAATAATGACACCAAAACAATTAATAATGCTTACCCGGTTACAAATTTGTGGGATGGTCAGTTTTTAGAATATTGGGGCTCTTATTTTACAGACAGAACTGTAGATGTAGGCAATCATTTGGTGACTTTTGATATCGGAAAGACCACTAAATTAAGCCGTATGAGAATGTGGAATTTTTCGGAACCTATTGGAGGCCAGAGAATGTATTACTATCTGGGAGCTGTAAAAAAGTTTAGAATCTGGGGTAGTAATACCCTGAATGATGGTACTTTAAATAGTAATTGGACTTTGATGGGAGAATATGAAATCAAAAAACCTTCAGGGTTACCTTATGGGCAGGAAAATAACGATGATCTTTTAGCAGCCAGAGATGGTGCAGATTATGAAATTGCTTTAGAAAAACCTGCTGTTCGATATCTTAGAATTGAATGTTTAGAAAACTGGGTAGGAGGTAAGTTTATGGCTGTTTCTGAAGTGCAGGTATATGGTAATCCTAATTTTTAATACTAAAACTAAAACAATGAAAAATTTAAGGAATATTTTAGTCGCAATTTTTGTGGTTTTGTCAGTTCTCATTATAAATTCTTGTACAAGTGGTGATGAGTATCTGAAGTTTACCAAAGGGGGAGCGATTTCATATACAGGAAAAATAGATTCATTAAAATTATTTCCTGGAAGAAATCGTCTGGAAGTTCAGGGACTTATAATATCAGACCCTAAGGTTACAGAACTTCGAATTTATTGGAATAATAAAAGAGATTCTGTTGTGGTACCCATTACCAGAACTTCCGGAATAGATGCCGTTTCAAAAATTATAGATAATTTAGAAGAGAATATTTATAATTTTGAGTTTAGAACCTTCGATGCAAAAGGCAATTCATCAATAGCTGTAACAGCTTCTGCGGAGGTTTATGGAGATCGATATATAAGCTCATTGATCAACAGACCAATTCTTAATAACGTGCTTATTGGTAGTGAGCTGACAGTAAATTTCATAAATTTAAATGCAGATTCCGGAGCTTTGGGGACAGAAATAGAATATACCAATTCTTCTGATCAGCTAAAAACCGTATTTACTGACATTAGTAAAGGGAGTGTTGTTATCAGTGATTTTAAAAGTGGTTCTACTTACAGGTATACAACCCTTTATAAACCTGTAGTAAAATCAATTGATACTTTTTATGCGGTTTATAAAGACGTGAGACCAGTTCCTACACCGGTTTTAGTGAATGCAAAACAGCCTTTTAGCTATTCATCATACGATGGTGGCAGATGGGGCGTAATTGCAAATTGGACAACGAATGCTGCAGCCAAAAATCATAATGGTTATGGTGGATATGATGGTGGATGCTGTGGTAAAGCAAATAATGCAACTGTAAATTTTGAATCAGGCTGGGGAGCGCCTGCCATCACTAATGGTAAGCTTTATCAGAGCGTTACGGCTGAACCGGCAACCTATCAATTAAAGGTTGTTGTATTTGAATCTAATCATGTAGAAAGTGATCCGGGCGGATTTTATATTATCGTTTCCAAAGGTGATGTAGAATTGCCTAATGTAGAATCTGTTAGTACTGCTACAGAAGTTTTAAAGTATAAAAGAGTCCTTAGCAATGGAATAGGTAAAACAGAATATATTTTAGAATTTACTATTGATCAGACTACTCCAATTACTGTTGGAATATCAACTTCGCAACCTGATTGGGGAAGATTTTGTACAATAAGTTCTTTTGAAATTGTAGTAAAATAGACTTTTATCTTAAGTATAAGTTGATTCCTTAAAATATTGAAATAGAAAATCAAACAGAATGATATTCTATTTATAATATGAATTATCAGAATGAATAACCTCCAAAGTCATTGATTTTGGGGGTTTTATGATTTTATAATCTCCACTCTTTTAATGAATAGATAGGTATCTGTTTCACTCTCTAATTGGTAAAACATTTCAATATAAACTGAATCGATTTAAAATTAGGTATCACATTAATAAGGTTAATGAATTCTTGATTTTTATTATTCCTGCCAGATGCTCCCATATTAAAGACAATCGAAGTTTCTTAGTATATAAAGTTTCCTTAGTTATAGCAACTCCTCTTTCTTAAATTAGTAATGTGTTAAATTTATTAATTTGGCTTTTAAATTGTGTATAATACACTTTTATGTGTATAATTCTGTCAAATGTTTGTGCAAATTGTTACTTAATAACAAAAAACAATAAAAATAGGATAATATAGTATTATCATGTGGTAATATAAGCATTTCCCTTAACTCCGTTTTAACATAATTTTACAAGTGTTAATAATACACAAACCAAACTGTTTAAATTATGAAACCAACCACACAAGCTTTTAAAAGTACAGAGATACCTTATTCCAGAAATAAGATGTTCTTTACTATTTTGTTTTTGTTTGTTGTTTTTTGCTCTTTTTCTCAACAGAAAATTAGTGGTAAAATTACAGATGTAAATCATCTACCTCTTCCTGGGGTATCCGTTTTAGAGAAAAACACAACCAATGCAGTTACAAGTGATTTTGATGGAAATTTTGAAATTACTACTAAAGGAAACAACGTAATATTAGTTTTTTCTTATGTAGGATTAAAAAGAAAAGAAGTACAACCAGACGGAAAGACTCTCAATGTAATTTTAGAATCTGACTTAAATGAATTAACAGAAGTTGTTGTTGTAGGATACGGAACTCAAAAAAAAGAAAGAGTAACCAGTGCTATTGCTACTATAAAAGAAAAGGATTTTACAAGAGGTGCTATTAGAGATGCTTCAGATCTTATTAGAGGTAAAGTGGCGGGTTTAACTATTAGTAATGGTTCCGGTGATCCGGCAGCATCATCTAATATTTCATTGCGTGGAGTTTCTACTTTACAAGGAAACGCTGGTCCTTTGGTCTTAATTAATGGTGTGCCGGGAGGTATGAATACCGTTGCTCCAAATGACATTGCTTCTATCGATATATTGAAAGATGCTTCTGCAGCAGCAATTTATGGAACAAGAGGTGCAAATGGGGTTATTCTTATTACCACAAAAACGGTAAACAAAGATATCGCACCCACTATTACCTATTCAACATTTGCTACAATAAGTAATTTTTATAATAAAGCTGATTTTTTAGATGCTACACAACAAAGAAATTTTCGCGCTCAGGGATTAAGAATACCTTATAAAGATGGTGGTGCTGATACCAATTGGCTGGATCAAATTTCAGGAAGTGGATTTGCTCAAAATCATAATTTAGCTTTAAAAGGAGGAAATGTTAAAACAAACTATACTGTGAATCTTAATTATATAGATGAAACCGGTGTTTTTACTAATACATTTAATAAAGAGTATCGATTCTCATTTGATGTTAATCATAGCATGTTCAATGATAAGTTAAAAATTAATTTGAACTTACTAAATGGAACCCAAAATATGGGGCTTTCAGAAGGAACAGTAGCTTATGCCTACAGACAGGCAATGATTAGAAATCCTAGTGCGCCTATATATAATTCAGATGGAACTTATCTTGAAAAAGAAGATGGTCAAACAAAGTTTCAATATTATAATCCTGTAGGCATTATAAATGAAACAATAGAAGATAGAAATAATACATGGCAAAGATTTACAGCGAATCTGACACTTGATTTATTGCCAGGATGGGATGTAGGGGCACAATTTTCAAAGAATAAAAACACGGGCTTAAACGGATACGCAGAAACCAAAAAACATTATTCAAATACGATAAATTCCCGAAATGGTGTGGCTTCAAGGAATACAGGTACGACGGATACTGATTTAGTTGAGATAACATCCAAATACCATAAAATTTTAGATAAGCATGAGTTTACCGTATTAGGAGGCTATAGTTATCAATATATCGTAAATCAAGGATTTTCGGCCAGTAATTCTGATTTTCCTACTGATGCTTTTTCCTATAATAATTTGGGTTCAGGAAATGCTTTGACGGATGGATTAGCAGGGATGGGAAGTTATAAAGATGATAATACATTAATTGGATTCTTTGGTAGAGTTAACTATAACTTTAATAGTAAATACGATTTATTAGTTAGTATCAGGAGAGAAGGTTCTTCTAAATTTGGTGCAAATTACCAATGGGGAAATTTCCCTGCGGTTTCTGCAGGATGGAGTATTAATAAGGAGTCTTTCTTAAAAGATGTTGAAATTGTAAATGCTTTAAAATTAAGAGCAGGTTATGGAGTAACAGGAGTAATTCCTAACGATCCTTATATGTCACTGACATTGTACAATTATGGAGACTATTTTTATAATGATGGAAAATGGGTGAGAGGATTGGAACCAGTAAGTAACCCTAATCCTGATTTGCGTTGGGAGAAAACGACAGAAGTAAATATAGGTCTTGATTTTGGATTTTTCAATAATAGAATTAGCGGAAGTGTTGATGTGTATAGTAAAAAAACAAGTGATATGTTATGGAGATACGCTGTGCCAAGACCTCCTAATATATATGATTCGACTATTGCCAATGTTGGGAAAATGGAAAATAAAGGTATCGAAATTCTTCTTAATACAATTCCTGTAAAAACAGATGATTTTCTTTGGAATTCCTCAATGACTTTTTCACACAATAAAAATAAGTTAACAAGTCTTTCTAATAATTTATATCAAATTGAAGGAGATTATGTTAATAGAGGAAATACTGGAGATCCTATTTCATTTGATACTCATAGATTAGAAGTTGGACAATCATTAGGTAATTTTTGGGGGTTAAAATCGGTAGATATTACTGATGATGGACAATGGATTGTTGAATTGCCGGATGGTACAAGGAAAACACTTGATCCTTCTATGTACAATGATACTAATAAGCAATATTTAGGCAATGGTATTCCGCAATATTATGCAGGTTGGACCAATACTTTTAGCTACAAAAACTTTGATTTAAGTATGGTGCTCACAGGAGCTTTCGATTTTCAAATACTAAATAGTCAACGTATGTTTTATGGAAATTCTAAAACCGATTATAATATGCTATCCAGTACATCTGACAAAGTGTATGGTAAGGCAGTACTAAATTATAATCCAACTTATGTAAGTTATTATATTGAACAAGGAGATTATGTAAAGGTTGACAACATAACTTTATCTTATAATTTTGATGTTAAGCCGTTTAAATTCATCAATGCAATGCGATTGTATGTATCCGGGAATAACTTAGCCACGTTTACAAAATACAAAGGTTTAGATCCTGAAATAAAAAGAGAAGACCCTACGTCTCAAGGAATGGATAATAGGGATAAATATCCAAGTATAACGGGGATGACTTTGGGATTAAATGTAACTTTTTAAATTAATTCAAAATGAAAAATAAAAATATAATATACAAAATCCTTGCTTCGGGCTTACTGCTTTTAGGAACAGGATGCACCGATTTAGATGAGAATGTTTATGATACAGTAATTGGTGAGGAAACTAAATTTAAGGCAGAAGATCTGGCAAGTCTTATGGCACCAGCTTATACGTCATTAAGAGAGGTTTATTGGGGCTGGGATGCGGCATTTTGTTTATACGAAGAATCATCAGATTTAATAGTAACGCCATTAAGAAACGGTATTGGCTGGGGAGATTATTACATTACAATGCACCAACACACCTATGAGGCTCCGCTACCTCATGCAGAAGGGAATTGGGCTTATTTGTTTGGTGGTGTAAATAATGTCAATAAAGCTATTTTTCAGATAGAACAAATACCGGATCTTGAAAATAAAGAAACTGTTTTTCAGGAACTAAGAGCTTTAAGAGCTATTTATTATTATTTATTATTAGATAATTTTAGAAATGTTCCTATTGTAACCAAATATGATTTACCTAAAGGATATTTGCCAGAACAAAATACAGGTAAAGAAGTATATGATTTTGTAGAAAGTGAACTAAAAGCAGCTTTGCCTTATTTAAGTGATAAGAAAGAATCTAAAAATTATGGGAAAGTTACAAAATGGGCTGCTGAGATGACTTTGGCAAAACTGTATTTAAATGCTGAGGTTTATATAGGAACGCCAAAATGGAACGAAGCTTTAGCTGAAGTTAATGATGTTATAAATAATGGTGGGTTTGCTTTGACAACTAATTATTTGGATAATTTCATAATAGAAAATCAATTTTCTTCAGAACAGATATTTTCTATTCCTTTTGATCAAAAAAAAGCAGGTGGAAGTTACTGGCCATTTAAAACATTAGCGGCTCCAAGTCAGGCAACTTATGAATTAGCTGGAGGACCCTGGAATGGTTCTGGTGGAATACCTCAATTTATAGATACTTATGATCCTGATGATCAAAGATTAAAAGATTCCTGGTTAGGAGGAAAACAGTTTGATAGTAAAGGAGAACCAATAATGATAACTGATCCAAATGATTCAAATAAAAAGATACAATTCGAGTATCTTAATTACTTGACAGATGTTAATGGCTGCGAACCTAACGAAGGGTATAGAATGGTTAAATATGAAATTGGTAAAGGTCAAATTGCACAATTGAGTAATGATGTTCCTTTTTACAGATTAGCCGATGCTATGATGATTAAAGCCGAGTGTTTATTAAGAACAGGAGATGCTGCCGGCGCTGCAGTAATTGTCACAAAAGTAAGAGAAAGAAACTTTAGAAAGACTAATCCGGCCAAAGCAACTGTTACAGGAGCGAAACTGTTAGGAGGAAGTGTTTATCAATACGGTACGTATAAAGCAGGAGTAATTACAAATTACGAAGGAGGAGCGGATATTGCTTACGGAGGTTTCCTTGATGAATTAGCTTGGGAATTCGTTGGTGAAGCTCATAGAAAACAAGATTTAATACGATTTGGAGTATATTCAAAAAAATCATGGTTTTCAAAGAAAGCCAATCCTGCCGGTGCTTTCAGAGCTATTCTTCCAATACCGAAAGTTCAATTGGAAAGAAACAGCAATTTAAAACAAAATCCGGGTTACCTGCCATAAAATATTAAACTTTTACAAGTTGGTTGCTTGTAATTATAAGTGTGTGAAAAGCTGTTCCTGTTCAGGGATGGCTTTTCATTTTAAAGTAATATCATTATGAAATATACAATAGACATCATAAAAATTTGTTTTTGTCTGCTTGTTTTTCAAATCGCAATTTCTTGTAAAACATCGGAAAAAGCAGTCAATGCAGAGATAAAACAAAATTATTCAGTTTCCTTTAAAGATCCAGAATCTCATTATCTCGAAGTGGTTTTAGATTTTGAAAACCTTTCATCGGCACAAACTAATTTAGTACTTCCGGTCTGGACGCCTGGATATTATCTGATTTTAGATACACCGCGCTATATTATAGATTTTGACGTAACAGATGCCAATGGTAACAAAATAAACTGGCATAAAAAAACTAAAAACTGCTGGGTGGCAGAAAACGGGGAAAATTCTAAAATAACCGTCAAATACCGCGTTTTTGCCAACAAAAAATCGGTAGCAGAATCATTAGTAGATGCAGATAAAGCTTTTTTAATGCCTAATACTATTTTTATGCATGTAGAAAATGCGATAAATAATCCCGTAACGCTGACGATTAATCCGTATAAAAACTGGAAAAAAATCTCAACAGGATTACAATCTGCTGCTCCGGACAGTTTTATTTTTACAGCTAAAAATATGGATATTTTGTATGATAGTCCGATATATTTAGGCAATCAAAAAATTATCAATTTTAAGCATGAAGAAAAATCATATTCTTTAGGAATTGCAACTCCACAAGGGTTAAACGAAGAAAAATTCACTTCAGATCTCAAAAAAATCATGACGGCAACAACTGCCATCATGAAAAAAGTTCCTTATGATGATTACTGCTACATTATGATGGAAGCAGGAGGCGGAGGATTGGAGCACTGGAATTCGCAGGCTATTTTTACCAACGGAACATTCGATTTTAAAAACAATGAAGAATACACTGATTTTCTGAATTTTGTAACACATGAATATTTCCATCTTTATAATGTAAAAGCCATTCGTCCAATAGAATTAGGACCGTTTGATTACAACAAAGAAAATTATACTTCTCTGTTATGGGTCTCCGAAGGTTTTACAGTTTATTACGAATACATTATTATGATGAAAGCAGGTTTGCTTGATGGCAATGAAGCTTTAAAGTATATTACAGAATCCATAAAACGATACGAAAATATTGAAGGAAATAAACACATGTCGTTATCCAGATCAAGTTTTGATATTTGGCTGAATTTTTTTAACCGTGAAAGCAATGCGCAGCAAACCACAATATCGTATTACAATAAAGGACCAATAATTGGTTTTCTGTTAGATTTAGAAATTAGAAATAATACAAGAAATCAAAAATCATTAGATGATGTAATGCGTTATTTGTACAATGAATTTTATGAGAAGAAGCAAAGGGGTTTTACCGAAGCTGAATTTTGGCAAATCGCTGAACAAATAGCTGGAAATCCTTTAACTGAAATAAGATCGTATGTTGAAACGGTAAACGAAATTGATTATCAAAAATATCTAAAATACGCAGGACTTCAGGTTGACTTAAGTCCGATAAATACTTCGGCTAAAAAAGAAAATGTAATCGAAAGAAGTTTTAAAATCAAGGAACTGCCAGAAGCTTCGGGTTTACAATTAGAAATTAGAAAAGCTATTTTTAAACTTTAAAATACGTGAGTTGAGTTTTTTTCACGCAGATTTAAGCTATCATCTGCAAAATCTGCGTGAAAAAAAAATCTTAAAACTGTGCACGGTAATGCGAAGGTGAAATTCCCTTCAGTTCCTTAAACTTCCTGTTGAAGTTGGCAATATCCTGAAACCCGCACAATTCAGATATGGAGGCTATAGAAAGATCTTTTTTATGATGCAGTAATTTACACGCATTTTCAATTCGGATTTCAATCAGAAACTGAAAAAAAGTTTTATTGGTACGTTTTTTAAAGTACCTGCAAAAAGCATTTTTACTCATATTGGCTTTCTCTGCCACTTCTTCCAGCGTTATATTCTGATGGTAATATTCAATCGCATATTCAAAAACAGCACTCATTCTTCTTCCTTCATCATCAGTATATTTTTTCTTGTAAACAAAAGAAGACAGAGGAGTTTTTTCAGAAGAAATAATGATGTTTATAATTTTTAAAAAAGAGGCGATTCGCTGTATTTTATTCTGCTTTTTCAGCTTCTCAAAATGATGGATGATTTTTTTGTGGTTCGAAAGGATTTTCATTCCGTATTCAGATTCCTTAAAAAAATCTTCGACACTACTCATATCGTTAAGGCTGAAAAAATCTTTCCCGAAAGAAGTTTTGGTAAAAAACAAAGTCAGCATTACAGACTCAGGACTTGCTTCAACATTACTCCTGAAAACATGGGGCACATTTTCACCAATGACCAGGATATCATCTTCCTTGTAATCATTAATTGAATCTCCAACAATCAGTGAACCGGCACCTTTCATGATATAACTAATTTGAATTTCTTCATGCTGGTGCAGCTGATCATAAAAAACACGCTCAATATCTTCCTGATAAATCAGCGCTTCTCTCTCTGTTTTTGGAATTTTAAATGGTAAGATTTTCAAGGGATTAGTTTTTTGTTATGTAAATATTATCAAAAAAATCAAATTATACAATAGATGGGGTAATATAGTCCTGATAAAGGCTAATAATAACAAAGACGTCTCTTTTTATAAGTTTTATTTTTGATAAAAATTATGATATGAAGATAAACTGGGAAGGCGTAATGCCAGCTGTAACGACTAAGTTTACAGAAGAAGGTCAATTAGACCTCGTAATGTTCGAAAAAAATATTGAAGCCCAAATTGAGGCTGGAGTTAATGGAATTATATTAGGCGGAACTCTGGGAGAAGCCAGTACATTGACAAAAGAAGAAAAAGAGGTTTTAATTAATAACACATTAAGAATAGCAGCAGGAAAAATTCCGGTTATCGTAAACATTGCCGAGCAAACAACCAGTGAGGCCATTACTTTGGCAAAACGTGCCGAAGAGTTAGGTGTAAATGGTTTGATGTTACTGCCTCCAATGCGATACAAAGCAACCGATTATGAAACGGTTGTTTATTTTCAGGAGATTGCAAAAAGTACATCGCTGCCTATTATGATTTACAATAATCCTGTAGATTATAAAATTGAGGTAACACTAGATATGTTCGAAGAGTTATTAAAACTTGATAATATTCAGGCGGTTAAAGAATCTACAAGAGATATTAGCAACGTAACAAGAATCAGAAACCGTTTTGGAAACCGTTTAAAAGTACTTTGTGGTGTAGATACATTAGCGCTTGAAAGCATAGTAGCAGGAGCCGATGGATGGGTTGCCGGTTTAGTAGTGGCATATCCTGCTGAAACAGTTGCTATTTATAAACTGGTAAAAGCAGGAAGAGTAGAAGAAGCTTTGGCTATTTACAGATGGTTTATGCCATTACTTGAACTGGATATTTCTCCTCAACTGGTACAAAATATTAAATTGGCTGAGGTTGCTACCGGACTTGGTACAGAAAACGTAAGAGCGCCAAGGCTTCCATTGCAGGGAGCAGAGAGAGAACGCGTGTTAGCAATTATTGACAATGCAATGAAAAACAGACCCATTTTGCCGGCTTACAAAAACATTTAATCAAATTTTAAAAGAAAGCTGCTATGACTACAGGACAAAATTATATTGGAGAAACGCTTTCCGCAAAAGGTAAAACTACATTTAAGACCATAAATCCGGAAGAGAATTCCGCAAATGAAACTGTTTTTTATGAAGCTTCTCAAGACGAAATTGCTCAGGCTGTAGCTTTAGCCGAAGAAGCTTTTAAAATATACGGAACAATTGAAGACACCAAAAAAGCTGATTTTCTGGATGCTATTGCTGATGAAATTGAAGTTTTAGGGGATGATTTATTAACGACTTATATTCAGGAATCAGGTCTTCCAGCCGGCAGAGCCAATGGTGAACGCGGGAGAACAACCGGACAATTGAGAGCCTTTGCCACAATGCTTAGAGAAGGTTCCTGGGTAGAAGCGATTATCAACAAAACAGACGGAAAACCGGATATTCGCAGAATGCAGATTCCGCTTGGTCCTGTAGTGGTTTTTGGGGCCAGTAATTTTCCGCTGGCTTTCTCTACCGCCGGTGGTGATACTGCGAGCGCCTTGGCTTCAGGTTGTCCGGTTATTGTAAAATCACACCCTCTTCATGCGGGAACTGGCGAATTGGTATCTTCGGCAATTATCAAAGCAGCTCAAAGAACCGGAATGCCAAATGGTGTTTTTTCGAACCTAAACAGCAGCGGTATCGAGGTAGGAAAAGCTTTGGTTGAACATTCCTCTGTAAAAGCGGTTGGTTTTACAGGAAGTATTACAGGAGGAACTGCTCTTTGTAAAATTGCAGCCAACAGATCTGTTCCGATTCCGGTTTATGCAGAGATGGGAAGCATTAATCCAGTGGTAATTTTACCATCGGCCTTAAAACTCGAGAGCGAAAAATGGGCTAAAAACTACGCTGCATCTATTGTAGCAGGAACAGGTCAGTTTTGCACCAATCCTGGACTTATTTTAGGAATAAATAGTAATGAATTAGAGAATTTTATTACTATTTTAGCTTTAGAGACAGACAAATTAGAGCCAGCCTGTATGCTGCATCCCGATATTAAAGCTAAATATGAAATCCTGAAATCAGAAGTTCTTGGACAGGAAGGTTATACGCAGCAGACAAATTTAAAGAAAGAGGTAAAGCCAAACTATGCTCTGCAAAATGTAATCACGGTAAATGGAAATACCTTTTTAAAAAATAAAACATTTCATAAGGAGGTTTTTGGGCCTTTTTCTGTGGTTGTTAAATGTGATGATATTCAGCAATTGAATACAATTATTGAAAATCTGGAAGGACAGCTCACAGGTACTATTTTAAATTCGGATGAAAGTGAATTAAAAGATTTCAAAGAAGTAATCCAAAACCTTAAAAATAAGGTAGGGAGATTAATCTTTAACAATGTACCTACAGGAGTTGAGGTTTGCTCGGGAATGACACATGGCGGACCTTTTCCTGCAAGTTCTGACAATAAATTTACTTCGGTAGGATTAACGGCAGTAAAAAGATGGGTTCGTCCGGTTACGTTTCAGGATTGGCCAAATAAAGTATTGCCCGTTGCTTTGCAGAATGAAAACCCATTAGGAATTAACAGAACAGTAAATGATATAATAACCCAGAATCCTATTTAATATATGCCCAGAAAAACCTTTTTTTGCGTTGATGCACATACTTGCGGAAATCCGGTGCGAGTGGTGGCCGGTGGAGGCCCAAATCTCGTTGGAGACAATATGAGTGAAAAACGGCAGCACTTCTTAAAAGAATATGACTGGATTCGCAAAGGACTTATGTTTGAACCGAGAGGACATGACATGATGAGCGGGAGTATTTTGTATCCGCCAAGCAATCCTGAAAATGATTTTGGAATTTTGTTTATCGAAACTTCAGGCTGTCTGCCAATGTGTGGACACGGAACCATTGGAACCATCACAATTGCTATCGAAGAAGGATTAGTTGTTCCTAAAATTCCAGGTAAAATAAAAATGGAAGCACCAGCAGGTTTAGTTCAGATTGAATACCAGCAAACGGGAAAGAAAGTAGACTGGGTACGTTTGACAAACGTAAAATCGTATCTGGCAGCTGAAGGTCTGACAGTTGATTGTCCGGAACTGGGCGAGATTGTTTTTGATGTGGCTTACGGAGGAAATTATTACGCCATTGTAGACCCACAGCCTCATTTTTCAGGGATTCAGGATTTTACAGCCGGAAAAATTGTGCAATACAGCCAGGAAGTCCGCAAACGAATTAACGAGAAATACCCAAATCTTTTCATTCATCCCGAAAATGATACGATTCGTGATGTAAGTCATATGCTCTGGACAGGCGATCCAATCGATCCGGCTTCGTCAGGCAGAAATGCCGTGTTTTATGGCGATAAAGCTATCGATCGCTCACCTTGCGGAACCGGAACTTCAGCCAGAATTGCACAGCTTCATGCCAAAGGAAAACTTAAAAAGGGAGAAGATTATATTCACGAAAGTTTTATTGGAAGCAAGTTTATTGGACGAGTCGAAGAAGAAACCGCCATAGGAGATATAAAAGCCATTGTGCCAAGTATTCAGGGCTGGGCAAAAGTCTACGGTTATAACAATATTATCATTGACGAAGAGGATGATCCGTATGCATTTGGATTTCAGGTGATTTAAAAAAATAAACTATAATTCAAAGGTTGAAAAAAATCTTATCGCCAAATTTTAAATTTAGAATAATAATGAAAAAAGTAAGTATAATTGGCGGAGGAATAATAGGCTTATGTTCAGCTTATTATTTGGCTAAAGAAGGTTATGAAGTAGTTGTTTTTGATAAATCAGATATGAATGATGGCTGTTCTTACGGAAATGCAGGCATGATTGTTCCGTCGCACATCATCCCGCTGGCTCAGCCCGGAATGATTGCACAGGGAATAAAATGGATGTTTGATAGCCACAGTCCGTTCTATGTGAAACCCAGATTAAATTTAGATTTAATGAATTGGGGATTAAAGTTTTACAAACATGCCAATTTGAAACATGTAGAAAAAGCGATGCCCGCACTTTGCGATTTATCACTTCTAAGTAAGGAACTCTATCAGGATCTGGCAAAACAGAATAATTCTTTTTTCTATGAAGAAAAAGGGCTTTTGATGCTTTATAAAACGGATAAAACCGCAGAAGAAATTTATCACGAAGGAAAGCTGGCAGAAGATTTAGGTTTAGAAGTTGATTTTCTTTCCAAAGAGGAAGTTTCAAATTTAGAGAAAGGAACCGCTACAAATGTTATTGGTGGTGTTCATTACAAAAGCGATGCACACATCTATCCGCAAAAGTTTATGCAGTTTTTAAAAGACGAACTGAAGACACTGAATGTAGAAATTCATTCGCAGACAAGCGTAATAGATTTTGTTATTAAGAATAATACTATTGCAGAAATTATTACCGACAAAGGCAATTTTACAACAGATGAAATGGTTTTGGCAACTGGTTCCTGGAGTCCGAATATTGCTAAGAAACTGAATGTCAATATTTCAATTTTGCCAGGAAAAGGATATAGTTTTACGTTAAAAGACCAGAATCACAAGCCATCAATCCCAAGTATTTTATGTGAAGGAAAAGTGGCTGTCACACCTATGAACAATGATATTCGTTTTGGCGGAACTATGGAAATTACACATACAAACGATACCAAAATTAATCAAAACAGGTTACAGGGAATTGTGAATTCGATCAATGATTTCTATCCTGATTTAAAAATAGAAATGCCAAAAGAAGAAGATACATGGTTTGGCTTCAGACCTTGTACACCTTCGGGAATGCCAATTATAGCCCGGGATAAAAAACTTAAAAATTTGACAGTAGTAACAGGACATGCAATGATGGGATTAAGTCTGGCTCCGGCAACGGGAAAAATAGTGGCCGAGATTATTTCTGAAAAGCCAACTTCTGTCAATACTCAAATGTTTCAACTCTAAAAAGTCAGCTTCATGTTTAATCAAAATGAAGCTGATTTTTTTTTGCATACAATTTTTACATGATGATTCAAAAACTTAAATCATTAACCAGATTTAGGTTTTAAAAATAGAATTCTGCATACCTAAACAAAAAACAACCAAACAAACAAACCAAAAATGACAAATAACAAGGAAGAATTTAAAAAAGAACTCGGCCTTTTAGACGGAACTATGCTTGTAGTAGGCTCCATGATTGGCTCAGGAATATTCATCGTGAGTGCTGATATTGCCAGACAGGTCGGTTCTACGGGGTGGCTCGTTTTAATCTGGCTGATTTCAGGATTAATTACCATGATTGCCGCTGTAAGTTATGGCGAATTAAGCGCCATGTTTCCAAATGCAGGCGGACAATATGTGTATTTAAAAGAGGCTTACAATAAATTAATAGCGTTTTTGTACGGCTGGAGTTTTTTTGCCGTTATACAAACCGGAACAATTGCAGCAGTGGGAGTTGCCTTTTCTAAATTTGCAGCGTATTTGATTCCCGCAGTCAGTGATGAAAATATCTTATATGAACTAGGAAGTTTCAAGCTTAATGTTGCTCAGATTGTTTCTATAATAACGATTGTTTTTCTAACTTATCTGAATACTAGGGGTGTAAAAAACAGCAAAATTCTGCAAACGATTTTAACCATTATAAAAATTCTGTCAATTTCAGGATTAATTATTTTCGGATTTACTTTAGCCGCTAAAGCTTCTGTTTGGAATGCCAACTGGACAGATGCCTGGACACCGCATGCGTTTAATACCGAATCAGGTTCATGGATGCCAATTGGTACTACAGCTTTAATTTCCGGAATTTCTGCAGCTATGGTCGGAACTTTGTTTTCCAGCGATTCCTGGACAGGTGTAACCTTCATTGCCGGAGAAATTAAAAATCCAAAACGCAATGTGGGATTAAGCATGCTCTTAGGAACTTTCATTGTGACTATAATTTATGTATTGACCAATTTAATGTACGTTGCCGTAATTCCGCTAAACGAAATAGCCGGAGCAAAATCAGACAGGGTAGCGGTGGTGGCTGCTCAATATATTTTTGGAGATATCGGAACACTGATTATTGCACTCATGATTATGATTTCAACATTCGCCTGTAACAACGGATTGATTATGGCAGGAGCAAGAGTCTATTATACAATGGCAAAAGATGGTTTGTTTTTTAAAAAAGCAGCTCATCTTAATGGCAATAGTGTTCCTTCGTGGGCACTTTGGGCACAATGTTTATGGGCTTCTGTATTGTGTCTTACCGGTAAATACGGTGATTTATTAGACTTTGTAATTATCATCGTACTTATCTTTTACATCCTGACCATTTACGGAATTATCATTCTCCGCAAAAAAATGCCGGATGCAGTTCGTCCTTATAAAGCTTTAGGTTATCCCTTTTTACCTTTATTGTATATTATAATAGCCTCAGCAGTGTGTGTGTCGTTATTGTTTACAAAATTTTCTACTTGTGGATGGGGTGTTTTGATTATGCTAATTGGGATTCCGATTTACTATTTGATAAAAGAAAAAAATTACTAATTAATTTGACGTTTATTGGAGACCTAACAGGTTTTTAAAACCTGTTAGGTCTATCGTTTCAATACAAATTAGTATTTAATAACTGTTTTTTATCACATTCTTATTTCTATGGGTAATATAATCTTACTATATGCTAATATTAACCCATATTCGTCAATAAATAATACATATTTTTATTATTATTAAAATTATGAAGACAACTAATAAAAAAATAAGTGTGTTTTTAACACTTTCGTGGTGTTTCATCGCTCAGGCTCAGGGTACGTTAAAGGAGTACAAGAGAGCGAATGCCGTCGATTCGTTATTTAAGAACAAAGTAATCCATACACCAAAAGAGTTTCATTGGATTGGGAATGACTACGTATGGTACAGTAATAATGTATTGAAAGGAAAAGAATTTATTTTGGCTGATGCGAAAAATCACAAGCAGGCATTAGCTTTTGATCATACTAAATTAGCACAGTCATTGTCAAAGATTTTAGGTAAAGAAGTAAATTATAAAGATCTTCCGATTGAAAATTTAGAATTTGATAAAAACCTGTCAACATTAGTTTTTACAACCGAAGCATTGAAATTTTTATATAATCTGAATACGAGTGAATTAACGAAAACCGGCGACTATAAAAAGCCGTTAAAAAAAGAGGATTATTGGGGAGATAACTTTGATGAATTGGGCAATAAACCTGTTGGTTCTCCGGATTCCTTGTATGTTGGGTTTATAAAAAACTATAATTTATTTATTAAAGACAAAAAAACAAAAACAGAAACCCAACTGAGTTACGACGGTTCAAAAGGATTTTATTATTCGTCATATTTGCAATGGTCGCCAAACAGCAAAACTATTATGGCTTATAAAGTACGTCCGGGCGAGGATCATAAAATCTATTTTGTTGAATCAAGCCCAAAAGATCAGTTTCAGCCAAAATTACAAACCCGTGATTATTTAAAACCGGGTGATCAGCTGCCTTTTAAAAGTCCGCAATTGTTTGTAGTGGCTTCAAAAAAGCAAATTCCGGTGGCAACCGATTTATTTCAGGAGCAATACGACATTTCCGGAATTGAATGGAAAGACGACAGCAGCGCTTTCACTTTTGAATACAATCAAAGAGGACATCAGGTGTATCGTATTTTGGAGGTCAATGCAACAACCGGAAAAGTTAAAGTTATTATAGAAGAAACAAGTCCAACATTTGTAGAATACAGTGGCAAAAGATACCGTTACGACATCAAAAAAAACAATGAAATCATTTGGGCATCAGAACGTGATGGATGGAATCATTTGTATTTGTACGATGCCCTTACCGGAAAAGTCAAAAATCAAATTACAAAAGGAAGCTGGCCCATTCGGGAAGTGCTAAAAGTTGATGAAGAGAAAAAACAAATCTATTTTACGGCCAGCGGTTTAGACAGCAATCAGGACCCATATTTGTTACAATTTTGCCGAATCGATTTTAATGGCAAAAACTTTACCCGGTTAACGACTGAAAATGGCAATCATAAAGTTACTTTTTCACCTGATTATAAATATTATGTCGATCAGTATTCAAGAGTAGATTTACCCCCGATTACCGTTTTGAAAAGCATCGATACACAAAAAACGATTTTAGAAATGCAAAAGGCAGATATTTCGGCATTACAAAAAACAGGATGGATAGCTCCTGAAGTTTTTACAGCCAAAGGAAGAGACGGCAAAACCGATATTTGGGGCGTAATCGTACGTCCAACCACTTTTGACCCAAATCGTAAATATCCAATCATTGAATATATTTATGCAGGTCCTCAGGATTCATTTGTTCCAAAGAATTTTCAATCCTACTATTGGGCCATGTCATCTTTGGCTGAATTAGGATTCATTGTAGTTCAGATTGACGGAATGGGAACTTCAAACCGTTCAAAAGCTTTTCATGATGTTTGTTATAAAAACCTCAAAGATGCCGGTTTTCCCGATAGAAAGCTCTGGATGAAAGCGGCTGCTGCCAAATATCCTTATATGAATATTGATAAAGTAGGCATCCACGGAACATCAGCCGGAGGACAAAATGCCGGTGCTGCTTTGGTCTTTAATTCTGATTTTTATGATGTTGCCGTAGCGTCTTGTGGCTGTCACGATAATCGAATGGACAAAATGTGGTGGAACGAACAATGGATGGGATACCCGGTTGGGCCAGAATATGAAGCTTGCTCGAATACTACTAATGCGGCACAATTGAACGGAAATTTAATGTTGATTCTTGGAGAATTAGACGATAATGTAGATCCTGCTTCAACCATGCAGTTTGCAAATGCTTTAATCAAAGCCAATAAAAATTTTGAATTGGTAACCGTTCCGGGAATGGGGCATTCTGCCGGAGGCGATTTTGGTGAACGCAAACGCAGGGATTATTTTGTACAGCATTTATTAGGAGTTATACCGCCAGCCTGGGAAGAAATTTATAAGTAGAAAATTTCTGAAAAGAGAAAATAAAGAGATTTTGTAAATCACAAGAAAAAGAATTCACGATGAAAAAACATCAGTTATTTATTTGTTTCGTATTCAGTTTTTGGGCATCATGTACAACAACGACGCGTGCACAAAACGGCGATCAGATTTTAGACGGAATTGGAGAAACGGGACTAATTGCCCGCTATGTTTTTGATGGCGATGCTAAAGACTGGTCCCGGAATAATTTACACGCTAAAATTCAGGATGTAAAAGCAAAGTTTGTAAATGACGATCAATTTGGTATCGTACTTTCTTTGCCTGCTGACAGTAAAGCATTTGTTTCAATTCCGGCTGACGGATTAATAGGTGAAGAATCTTTAAGTATATCAGGATGGATTTATTTACGTTCTGCACAAAAAGGGCAGCGATTTTTTGACTTTGGAAAAAATAACAATTCACATTTGTTTTTTGCACCGGCAGGAACAGAAAAAGAAGATGGAATCCAGACTGAAGTCGTAACTGAATCGGGAGCTAAATTTAAATCAACAGCAAAAGCTTTAGAAACAGGCAAATGGAATCATGTTACAGTTGTAATCAATGTTCCATCAAAATCAATCAGTACTTACGTGAATGGCGTACTTGCATGTGAAACCAAGAATGCAGCATTAGATTTGGCAAAATTATTCGATTACAATTCAGCCGAAAAAAACAGGCTTTATGTAGGAAAATATTTAGCAGAGGATAACATTTCTCTGAATGCAAAATTACACGATTTCAGAATTTACAGAGTTCCTTTGACAGACAAACAAATTACCAGAATTTACAACAATGCATTAAAAGAAGGCCAGGAAGAAGAGGAGTCCGCGGAAGAACAAACAGCAGATTTGCCAAAGTTTGCCAGTACAACTCCTCAACTTTACAATCAATTTTTAACAAGTGTTTCGGATGTCAAAGCACAAACCGTTGTAGGATCACTTCCAAGATTACCGGGTTATATAAAAGGAGTTTATAAAAATGGTATTCAGGGTCCTGAAGTTCGCGTTATTTGGCCATCGCCAAAAGATAACACTCAAGTACTTAAAAGTGGACAATATACCATAACCGGAACTATTCCTGGGACTGATTTAAAACCAAAAGCGATTGTAAGCGTAAAAGAGGGTAAGGAAACAAAAACACCGAATCGCAATCTGGAAACTTTCAAATTAGATCAGGTGGTTTTAAATAAAGATTCTAAAGGCAGCCAGAACAAATTCATTGAGAATCGAGATAAGTTCCTGACAACACTGGCTACAACAGATCCGGATTCATTTTTGTATATGTTTCGTAATGCTTTTGGACAAGAACAGCCCAAAGAAGCCGAACCACTTGGTGTTTGGGATACACAGGAAACCAAATTACGCGGACACGCAACAGGCCATTACCTGACTGCAATTGCTCAGGCATATGCAAGTACCGGTTATGATAAAACACTACAGGCCAATTTTGCAGGAAAAATGGAATATATGGTCAACACATTGTATCAATTAGAACAACTTTCCGGAAATCCAAGAGAAGCCGGAGGGAAATTTATAGCAGATCCAACAGCAGTACCGCCCGGCCCTGGCAAAACAACTTATGATTCAGATTTGAGTCCGGAAACAATTCGTACAGATTACCAAAATTGGGGAAAAGGATTTATTAGCGCCTATCCGCCGGACCAATTTATCATGCTGGAAAACGGGGCGACTTACGGTGGTCAGAAAACCCAAATTTGGGCACCTTATTATACACTTCATAAAATTCTTGCCGGATTGATGGATGTCTATGAAGTAAGCGGCAATGAAAAAGCACTTGCAACAGCCAAAGGAATGGGAGACTGGGTATATGCCCGTATGAAAAAATTGCCAACCGAAACCCTTATCAGTATGTGGAACCGATATATTGCAGGAGAATTTGGCGGAATGAACGAAGCGATGGCAAGATTGTACAGGATTACAAAAGATTCTCATTACTTAGAAGTAGCCCAATTGTTCGATAATATCAAAGTATTTTACGGTGATGCTAATCATTCACATGGGCTGGCAAAAAATGTAGATACTTTTAGAGGATTACATGCCAATCAGCATATCCCGCAGATTATGGGAGCGCTTGAAATGTACCGTGACTCAGACACTGCAGATTATTACCATGTTGCCGATAATTTTTGGAACAAAACCGTAAACGATTATATGTACAGTATTGGTGGAGTAGCCGGAGCTCGAAACCCTGCAAATGCAGAATGTTTTATCGGCCAGCCGGCAACGATTTATGAAAATGGTTTTTCATCCGGAGGCCAAAACGAAACCTGTGCTACATATAATATGCTTAAACTAACCGGAGATTTATTTTTGTACGATCAGCGTGGAGAATTGATGGATTATTACGAACGCGGACTTTACAATCACATTCTTTCTTCAGTTGCAGAAAATAGTCCGGCAAATACGTATCATGTTTCGTTAAGGCCGGGTGCTGTAAAACAGTTTGGAAATCCCCACATGACGGGTTTTACCTGCTGCAACGGAACGGCAATTGAAAGCAATACGAAGTTCCAGAATTCAATTTATTTTAAAAGTGCTGCGAATGATGCGCTTTATGTAAATCTTTATATTCCGTCAACATTAAAATGGACAGAAAAGAATGTTACAATAGAGCAAAAAACTTCTTTCCCAAACGAAGATCATACACAACTGACCATAAAAGGAAATGGAGATTTTACCATTAATGTTCGTGTACCACATTGGGCAAATAAAGGATTTTTTGTGAAGATAAATGGAAAATCCGAAAAAATAAAAGCAACGCCGGGAAGCTATCTTAGACTAAATAAAAAATGGAAAGATGGTGATACAATCGAATTGCAAATGCCATTTGATTTTCACTTAGAACCCGTAATGGATCAACAGAATATCGCCAGTTTGTTTTACGGACCAATATTGCTCGCAGCGCAGGAAACAGAACCAAGAAAAGACTGGCGCAAAGTAACATTAGATGTAAAAAATATTGGAAAAACAATAGAAGGCGATCCAAAGAAATTAGAGTTTAAAATCGACGGAACGCTGTACAAGCCATTTTACGAAACCTATGGACGTCATTCTGTTTATCTGGATGTGACTTTAAAATAATAGTAAAATAGCATTTAAAATCATCAAAACTAAAGCATGAAAAAATTAATTCTAGGCCTGATATTATTTTTATTTACAGTAACACCTTCCTTCTGCAGCGAACTTATCGACGTAGTGAATACTTTTCAGGCAGACAAAACAGCGCTGCAAAATTTTTATTCCAATAGGGAATCCGAAGAATATTATGTGCGGTTTTCTAAATTTTACGGAGAGTGGGAAAAAAAGGTAAAAAGTATTGATTTTAAAAATTTATCTAAAGACGGAAAAGTAGATTATCTGTTACTGAAAAATCTAATTAGCAGGGAAGATTATTTTTTGCAGATTGAATACAAATCGTATAAAGAAATAGCTTCAGTTTTAGATTTTTCTGCAGATATCAATCTTTTTATTCAGGAAAGAAGAAGAGGAAAACGCCCGGTTGCCAGTCAATTGGCCAAAGCATTTGATATTGCCGCAATTACAATCGATAAAAAAACAGAACAGCTTAAAAATAAACCCTTTAAAGACTGGTTTGCAGCAGACAAAGCCGCAAAATCGGCAGCTTCATTTGAGAAATCAGTAAAAGAAGGGTATGATTTCTATTACAGTTATGATCCCGATTTTACTTGGTGGATGGAAAAACCGTATAAGAAACTATCTGAAAAACTAAAAGCTTACGAAGATTTTTTAAGAAACAATTATTCCAAAACAAGTTTAAAAGATGATGGAAGCGGGATTATTGGAAAACCGATTGGCAGAGAAGCTATCATTAAAAGTCTGGCATTCGAATATATTCCGTATTCTCCGGAAGAGTTGATTGCGACTGCGCAAAATCAGTTTGAGTGGTGCAAAAAAGAAATGATCAAAGCAGCTACAGAATTAGGTTATGGGAATGACTGGAAAAAGGCACTGGAACACGTTAAAGATACTTATGTTCCGGCAGGCGAGCAGCCACAGGCCATTACGAATCTCTACAATCAATCGGTAAAATTTATAGAAGACCGCGATTTGATCACCTTACCTGATTTGACAAAAGAAACCTGGCAGATGATTATGATGACTCCGGAACGTCAGAAAGTGAATCCTTTTTTTACCGGAGGCTGGGAAATCAGTATTTCGTACCCAACTGAAGATATGGATCAGAAAGACAAATTGATGAGCATGCGTGGTAACAATCCTAATTTTTCTTTTGGAACAGTACAGCATGAACTGCTTCCGGGACATAACCTGCAGTTTTTCATGAACAGTCGTTACAAATCATATCGCCAGCCTTTTGATACCCCTTTCTGGATGGAAGGCTGGGCTTTGTATTGGGAAATCAATCTTTGGAACAAAGAATTTCCCCAAACGCCCGAACAAAAATTAGGCATGCTGTTCTGGAGAATCCATCGTTGTGCCCGAATCATTTTTTCATTAAAATATCATTTGGGAGAAATGACCCCGCAGCAATGTATTAATTTGTTAGTAAACGAAGTAGGTCATGAGTATGCAAACGCAGAAGCAGAAGTAAGACGTTCTTTTGCCAGCGGAGATGCACCATTATACCAGGTTGCCTACATGACTGGAGGTTTACAGTTTTATGCTTTAAGAAATGAATTGTTAGTCAAAGGATGGACAGAAAAACAGTTTCATGACCGGGTTTTAAAAGAGAATATCATGCCGGTAGAGATGCTCCGGATTTTATTGGAGGATTTGCCTGTGGCAGAAGATTATAAAACAAACTGGAAGTTTTCGACTGATTTTAAAAAATAAAAAGTAATGCTGAATAGCTTTTATTCAAGTTTTAAAATATCAAATTATGAAAAAAATAAAAGTATTGGCTTTGACGATTTGCTGCTTAATTGCTTCAGATAATGTACAGGCACAGGAATATTGGGATAAGATTAAAGCAAAAAAATCAACACTGGAAACAGACAAGGGATTTATTAATCTGAATACAAAAGCTTTTGAATTGAAATTAGTAAAAGCTTCACAAACGGTGGCAGCCTTATCTCCGATTTCAGATAAAACTTTTGATTTTACACCGGGAGACCGACTGTCGATTCGCGATAAAGATGGTTTGTATCAATTGGGAGATATCAATCTCCGCATAAAAGGAGCAGACGGAAGCTGGAAAAGCTATTCAACGGCTGTAAAACGCGCCTCGGTAACGGCTTTAAATGCTTCGGGAAATGTTCTGGCAGCAGCCGATCTTTCGAATACTTTGCCTGCTGATATTCCTTTGACCATAAAACGTTTTTATGAAGAAAAAGATGGAAACTTAATTCTGCGTTTCGAAATTACAAACAAATCAAATTCCACTCAGGAAATAGGAGCTTTGGGAGTTCCAATGATTTTTAATAACATCCTGGAAGGAAAAACATTAGACGAAACACACCTTCACAATGTATTTTTTGATCCTTATATTGGAAAAGATGCGGGTTATCTGGAAGTAAAAAGATTAAGCGGTCACGGACCGGCATTGTTATTACTTCCTGAGGAAAATATGCCTTTTGAAGCTTATCGCCCTTTATTGGATGATGAAACTCCAAGGAGTATTGTCTTTGAAGGTTTCCACGAATGGATGCCTTTCAGTAAAGCGTACGCAGATCAGGAATGGAAAAACGCCGACCAATGGAATACACCTAATTCATTAGTATTAAAAGCCGGGGAGTCTAAAAGTTTTTCTTTGAGATTTGTATTGGTTGACGAAATAGAAAATATTCAGAAATCCTTAATTCAAAACCAACGTCCTGTAGCTGTTGGAGTTCCGGGTTATGTTTTGCCAGAAGATGTTGATGGGAAGTTATTTTTGAAATACAAAAAAGAAGTAAAATCTTTTAAAATAGAACCCGAAGGAGCTTTGGTAATAGATGCAAAACCAACCAATAAAAACGGATATTTTCAATACACCATTCATGGAAAAAAATGGGGGAGAGCAAGATTAACCGTGATTTATGAAGACGGACTGGAGCAAACCATTAATTATAAAATAATAAAATCAGAAACAAACGTAATTAATGATTTCGGGCATTTCCTGACCACAGCACAATGGTTTGATGAAAAAAATGATCCTTTTCACAGAAATCCTTCGGTGATTTCTTATGATTATGAAACCAAAAAACAAGTAAGCCAGGACAGTCGTGTCTGGATTGCCGGTTTAAGCGACGAAGGTGGAGCAGGCGGATGGCTGGGGGCTATGATGAAAGAATTAATTGCTCCAAATAAAGAAGAAATTCAGAAACTGGAACAGTTTGTCGACAAAACACTATGGGGCGGAATTCAGTATAATACGGCGGATACGCTTAAATATGGAGTCAAAAAAAGTGTCTTTTATTACGAACCAAAGTTAATGCCGGAAGGAACTTACAGCAAAGATGTAAATTATAAAACATGGGCGGCCTGGGACAAAAAAGGTTCTGATGATCCGGGAAGATCTTATAATTATCCACATGTTGCAGCAGCGCACTGGACAATGTATCGTTTAGCAAGATATCACGAAGGTCTGGTTACAAACCATCCGTGGGACTGGTATTTGAAAAATGCGTACGAAACCAGTATCGCCATGACCACATTAGCACCTTATTACGCTCAGTTTGGACAAATGGAAGGCACTGTTTTTTTACTGATTCTGAAAGATTTAAAAGCAGAAGGTTATACGGAAATGGCGAATAATCTGGAAGCAAAAATGAAAGAAAGAGCAGACCATTGGAGAACATTAAATTATCCTTTTGGAAGTGAAATGCCTTGGGATTCTACAGGTCAGGAAGAAGTTTATATGTGGTCGGATTATTTTGGATATAACGATAAAGCAAAAGTTACTCTGGACGCCATTTTAGCCTACATGCCAACAATGCCACACTGGGCTTACAATGGAAATGCCCGCAGATACTGGGACTTTTTATACGGAGGAAAATTATCAAGAGTAGAACGTCAGATTCATCATTATGGGTCGACTTTGAATGCTATTCCTGTGCTGGAACAATTCAGAAAAACACCTGATGATTTTCATTTGCTAAAAGTGGGTTACGGCGGACTGCTAGGCGGAATTTCAAATATTACAGAAGATGGTTTCGGGGCCGCTGCATTTCATTCTTATCCGGAAACTTTAAGAATCGATTATTTATCCGGAGATTACGGATCCGGTTTCTTTGGTTATGCGGTCAATACAGCTACTTTTATTACCAATGAAAAAGAATACGGCTGGCTGGCTTTTGGAGGAAACTTAAAAGAAAAAGGAGATGAGATTGAAGTAACCATTACAACTGCGGCAAAATCTAAAGTATTTATTGCGCCAAAAAAACTATGGTTAACATTGGATGCGGGAACTTTTAATAAAGTAAGCTACAATACTAAAACCGGGGTAGTGAGTATTACTTTAGATCCTAAAACAGCATACACGCCAAATGCATATTTAAGAGTGGATCACGATGTAAAATTACCTTACGAAAAAGTAAGAGGCGCATACAAAATAGCTTTAAAAAGCAAAGCCATTCAAATTAAATTATAGAGTATCAAATGAAGCAAAGATCACCAAAACACTTTTTCAAAAAAATACTATTTACGGTATTTGGCCTATTGTTAAGTTTAAATCTGACGGCTCAAAAGTTCGACAAATTTTTTCCCAAAAAAGACCTGACCACAGTAGGAGTATATTATTATCCGGAACATTGGGATCCGTCGCAATGGGATCGTGATTTGAAAAATATTGCTGCAATGGGTTTTGAGTTTACCCATTTTGGTGAATTTGCATGGGCAGAATTAGAGCCTCAGGAAGGTGTTTATGATTTTAAATGGCTTGATAAAGCTGTAGAAATTGCCACAAAGTATAAATTAAAAATTGTGATGTGTACCTCGACAGCCACACCCCCCGTATGGCTCGTTCGCAAGCACCCGGATATCCTCGCTACTTATGAGGACGGTACCAAAACTGATCATGGTTCAAGGCAGCATGCTACATTTTCAAGCAATTATTATCGATCGTATTCCATGAAGATGATTGAGCAACTGGCAAAAAAATATGGACAGAATAAAAATATAATAGGCTGGCAGGTAGATAACGAACCGTCACGTTTTCTGGATTATGGTGCTGATGCACAACAGCGTTACCGCAATTGGCTTAAAGCGAAATATAAAAACATCGCCACCTTAAATCAGGCTTGGGGAAACAATTTCTGGAGCGGAACGTACAGTGATTTTACTCAGATAAATATTCCATTGCACAAAGAATGGGGAATGAATTTACATTCGCAATTAGATCATTATCGTTTTGCCGATGAGGAAACAGCCACTTTTCTGGATGAACAGGCAGTTACTATACGCCAGTTTGTAAGTAAAGACCAATGGATTACTTCTAATTACAGGTCTAATTATAATGAAAGTTTTGTTGGGATGAGTAAAGAACTGGACTTTGATTGCTACACCCGTTATTTAGTTTATGGCGGAAGCACCGGAATTGGTTCAAAAGGGTATCGCCTTGGCGATTATACTGCTATCGGAATGTCGAATGATTTTTTCCGTCCCTTAAAAGGTATGTATGGCTGTATGGAATTACAGCCTGGACAGGTAAACTGGGGAAGCATAAATCCGCAGCCGTTACCGGGAAGTGTACGCATGTGGCTCTGGCACGTTTTTGCAGGAGGAAGTAAATTTGCATGTACCTATCGCTATCGTTCGCCATTGTATGGGTATGAGCAATTTCACTATGGAATTGTAGGTACAGATGGCGTTACACCAACTCCGGGCGGTGAAGAATTTAAGCTGTTTATAAAAGAAATTGATACGCTGCGAAAAAAATACGACGCAAAAGCAACATTACCGGATTATTATCTAAAACGTAAAACAGGAATCCTGTTCAATGGTGATAATGTCATGGGAATTGAATTGAACAAGCAAACAAAAGAATGGAACACTATTGGACATTTTTTAAAATATTACAAAGCAGTAAAATCTTTTGGCACACCGACCGATTTTGTTCGTGATACTACAAATTTTATGAATTATCCATTTTTAATTGTTCCCGCATATCAGATGATTGATCAGAAAATGATTGATAAACTAACGTTGTATGCCAAAAATGGCGGGAATTTAGTTTTGAGTTGCCGGTCCGGAATTCAAAATCGTCAGGGACACCTTTGGGAAGCTAAATTTTATGAGCCAATGTGGAATTTAATTGGTTCTCAAATAGAATCGTACGATCTGCTGATGCCACAATCTCCGGGAATAATAAAGCTTGATAATCAGGAATTTGGATGGACAAGTTGGGGAGATTTGTTAAAACCGAATAAAGAAACCGAAATCTGGGCAACCTACGAAGGTGATTTTTATGCAGGGACACCGGCCGTTATTTCTCACAAATTAGGAAAAGGAACTGTTACCTATATTGGAGTAGATTCTAAAAATGGCGATCTGGAAAAACAGGTTTTAAGAAAACTATACCAAAAACAAAATGTTGCAATAGAAGATTATCCTGAAGGAATAATGGTCGATTATCGTGATGGATTTGGGATAGCAGTTAATTATTCGGATAAGGTTTATAATATCAATTTACCAAAAAACACTAAAGTTTTTATTGGAAATCCTTCAATAAAAACCACTGGTGTATTGGTTTGGAAATATTAAACAGGACTTATTTGGAATGTAATAATTGCTAACACACAACGGATAGATTTTATGTATCAGTTTGAAAAAAAACTCATTTCTCAAACATAATCAGGGGTATGTTTCGTTATAAAAGCAAGCGTCTTTTTGTATCAAAGCATTAAAAATAAATCCGCTGAATCTGCAAAATCAGAGTGAGAATAAAATATAGCCACAGATTTAATTCAATTTAATTCATACAATGAAATGTTGAAAATGAAACTATTTTACTGCCTAATTATCTTTGTATTTGCAGGAACTATTTTTGCACAAAAAGATGTTGATGTAAATGCCCCCGGAGCAAAAAATCCAATTTTACCGGGTTGGTTTGCCGATCCTACAATTAAAAAGTTTGGAGACATTTATTATATATATGCGACAACAGATAATGAAATGCTCGCATCTGGAGCTCCAACGGTCTGGTATAGCAAAGACTTTAAAAACTGGTATAATTATATCATGGAAATCCCATCCTTTTCAGCCCAGTCAATTACAAATTTTTGGGCTCCTGATATTATAGAAGGAGATAATGGAAAATATTATTTGTATTTTGGAAATTGCGAAATTGGCTGTAATATCTACGGTTATGTTTCAGATTCTCCTGTTGGTCCATGGAAAAAATTAAGCGAAAAAGATGTTCCGGTAATTTCAAATGGTTATCCGAGAGAAAATTTTCCATCTCTTGATGCACAGTTTTTTACAGATACAGATGGTAAAATCTACAGTTATTGGGGTACATGGGTGCATTATAACGGAGGTTATGCAGTGGGTGAATTAGATAAAGACTCGATGAGTAAAATGAAAAACTCAACCAACATTCCACTTGAACAAACCCCGGCACCATTTGAAGCAGCTTACATGATGAAAAAAGGATCAAAATACATTTTAATGTATTCCGGTGCATCCTGTCATGATGAAACTTACAATGTTCGCTATTCATATTCTGATTCACCATATGGACCTTTTATTCCAGGAAAAAATAATCCGATTTTGAGTACCAATAACGATCAAACGGTACATGGCCCGGGACATCATTCGGTTTTGAAAGAGAATGACGATTATTATATTGTTTATCATAAACACGATTATCCAATGACCAGAGGCGGACTTGCCAGGCAGGTTTGCATGGATAAGATGGTATTTGAAAACGATTCCATAATCAAAACAGTTGTTCCTTCAAGTAGAGGAATAAAAGATTTGGTAAAATCGGTGGCTCCTGAAGACATCGCTTTTGGAGCAAAAACAGCGGCTTCGTCGTTTTATCATTTAAAATCGACTCAATACGATTATGAATATAAAACTTCATACGCGACTGATGATAATAATGCCACTATGTGGAAAGCAGCAGACAATTCAACGCCACAACATTTAATTATCGATTTAGGTTCAGAGAAAAAAGTAAAAAGAGTAATGACCCAATTTGAATTTGCAAGTTATTATTATCAATATAAATTAGAATATTCACTAAATGGAATAAAATGGTTGCAATATGCGGATAAATCCAAAAATAAAACAGCCGGCAGCCCAATGATTGATGATCATGATGTAACGACTCGTTATATAAAACTGACTGTTTTAGGAACCGAAAAAACCGGGCTTTATGCTGCAGTCTGGAATATAAAAGTATACAGCTCCTTATTTGATGTTCCGTTAAATTTAAAAAACAAAGAATCCAATACAGTTTCTGCAGCAAAAAGCACTAAGAAATTATTGGTTGATCTTGACGCTGCTACTATTGCTGATAAAACACCAATTGCTACTATAAAAAATAAAGGAACTATTGGGGGAATATTCAGTAAAAGTGGAGAAGTATTTTTAGAAAAAACCGAAGGAATAAAAGCACTAAATTTCAAAAAAGGTGCTCTTACATTAGACAAATCATTGCCAAAATCCTTATCATGGAATGGTTCTTATACCGTAGCAACGTGGGTTAAAAATCCGGAAATAGCAAAAGAAGGAGAAATTCTGGCTTCATGGTGTGACAGAGCCCAATTTGGTCTGGCAAATTCATATAATGCCCTAGCTTACAACAGTGGGCCTTATGGCGCAGGAGTACATTTAGACGGACATTTTGATATGAAATTCAACAAACTTCCTGAAGCAAATGAATGGCATTATCTGGTTCTGACTTTTGACGGTGTTGTTGAGAAAGTATACGTAGACGGAGTTTTAAATAATTCGCAAAATATGCTTTTATCTTCGGCCATCGATAAAGCTAAAATTATAATTGGTGCTTCAGATATTGGAGAGAATTTTTCAGGATTTATCGCTTCATTACGAATGTATGATTATGCTTTAAATCAGGATGAAGTAGTAAAAATGATGAACCAGACAAAACCTAAAAAAGAATAAAATAAGATTGATTAATTTAGCGGGTTAACGTAAAATTAGAAAAAAATGACAATAGGTGTAGGCGGTTCAAGCGCTGCAATTGAACTAGAAAAAATAGAAAACAGAATACTCGATGTTCAACCTATTCAATTAGAAGAATATCAGGAACGTATCAAAAAGGCGGTAAACTTAATGAAACAACTTTCTGTTAAAGCAATGTATCTTAACGCGGGAACAAATTTGTATTATTTTACAGGAACACTTTGGAGTGCTTCTGAACGAATGGTTGGAGCAATACTTTTTGAAGACGGTTCTTTAGAATACATAGTGCCAAAATTTGAGGAAGGGACTTTTAAAAAATATAGGAAAGTCGAATCAACGATTAATTGTTGGGAAGAACATGAATCTCCCTACGTTTTATTCGGAAAATTACTGAATAAAAAGAATTTGACTAACGGAACTGTTTCTATAGATGAATCGGCAGCTTATTTTTTAGTTGACGGAATTTCAAAAACCAATAATGTTTATGATTTTGTAACGGCACAAAACATTACATCATCATGCCGAATGCAAAAATCTAAAAACGAAATTGCTATCATTCAAAAAGCTAAAGACATAACAATGGAGGTTCAACGAGCCGCAGCCATAATATTAAGGCCTGGAATCAGCGTTAGCGAAGTGACAGATTTTGTAAATAAAGCACATATAAAAGCAGGAATAACTTCAGGAGCTTACTTCTGTATTATTTTGTTTGGTGATGATACCCAATATCCTCACGGAGTAGCAGTTCCTCAGCTTTTAAAAGAAAATCAGGCTGTGATTGTTGATACAGGCTGCAGGTTAGAAGGCTATCTTTCTGATATTACAAGATCGTACGTTTTTGGAACTCCTTCAGAAGAATATAAAACGATTTGGAATCTGGAAAAAAAGGTACAGCAAACTGCTTTTGAAGCTGCACAAATTGGTACTGAATGCGGATCTGTAGATGATGCTGCCCGTAAAACATTGGCCGAAGCCGGATTAAGCCCTGATTATGATTTACCCGGATTGCCACACAGAGTAGGACATGGCACCGGACTTGATATTCATGAATACCCGTATTTAGTCCGCGGTAGCAAGATAAAACTGCTGGAAGGAATGGTGGTCAGTAATGAACCTATGATTTGTATACCTGGTAAATTCGGAATCAGACATGAAGATCATTTTTACATGACTGAAAACGGACCAAAATGGTTTACGGCTCCGATGGATAGTGTTGAGAATCCGTTTGAGTATTAATTTTTATTAAAAAATAAAATATGAAACGTTTATTACTTTTACTATTGACCATTGTATATTGTTCAGGTCAGGCACAGGAAAACCCTTTGATTTGTATTGAAACTAAAAGTGCTGCTTTGGTTTTAAAAGTAGGTAAAAATAAAAAATTGTATCAAACATATTTTGGTTCAAAGCTGAATAATAATCAGGAGTATGAATTTATTTCAAAAGAAAATACAAAAAAGTTTGCCATAAATGATGGAAATCCTTTAATCGATTTACGTCATTCGGCATATCCGACTTTTGGTACCAATAATTTATTTGAACCGGCAATACGAATGACGCACAATGATGGAAATCCTTCTTTAGAATTGGAATATCAAAATCATACCACACAGAAAATTGATTCGAATACAACAGAGACCATTATTAAGTTAAAAGATCCCCAATATCCTGTTTATGTTTCGCTTCATTATAAAACATTTGCTAAAGAAAATGTAATTGAGTCCTGGACAGAAATTCAGCATCAGGAAAAAAAGGCTCTGACACTTTATAACTATGCATCATCAGCTTTGCATCTCGATGCTGATAGATATTGGCTGACCCAATTTTACAGTGATGTTGTCGAAGAAATGCGAATGGAAGAAAGTCAGCTTACAAGAGGCTCAAAAGTTATCGATTCAAAACTGGGAGTCAGAACGAATATGTTTGCCGCACCAAGTTTTTTTCTTTCATTAAACTCAAAGTCAGCAGAAAATGAAGGTGAGGTTATTGCAGGAACAATTGCATGGTCAGGAAACTTTAAGTATACTTTTGATATTGATAATAACAATGAACTGCGAATCATTTCCGGAATAAATGAATTTGCTTCAGAATATAATCTGAAACCAGAGGAAGTATTTAAAACCCCGGTCTTTATTTATACATTTTCTAATAATGGAAAGGGGCAAGCCAGCAGAAATTTACATGCCTGGGCTAGAAAATATGGATTGAAAGACGGAGAAAAGCCACGCTTGACATTATTAAATAATTGGGAAACTACTTTTTTTGATTTTGACCAGGCTAAATTAGCCAATATGTTTGTAGATGCCAAAACATTAGGCGTTGATATGTTTTTACTTGATGACGGTTGGTTTGGAAATAAATATCCGAGAAGTGGTTCGGTTTCCGGTTTGGGAGATTGGGAAGCCACAAAAGCAAAATTGCCGGATGGAATTGGTTTTCTGATGGAAAAAGCCAAAGAAACCAATGTCAAATTTGGTATCTGGATCGAACCCGAAATGATTAATGAAAAAACCGAACTGTATGAAAAACATCCGGATTGGGTTTTAAGTTTGCCCAATCGTGAAAAAAGTATCTACAGGACACAGTTGGTTCTGGATTTATGCAATCCAAAAGTGCAGGATTTTGTCTTTAAGGTAGTTGATGATATTATGCAGACCAAATCGGGTGTTGCTTTTTTTAAATGGGACTGTAACAGAATGATGACAAGCGCTTATTCTAATTATTTAAAAAATCAGCAATCGCATTTATTTATTGAATATACAAAAGGATTGTATAAAGTTTTGGATCGAATAAAAAATAAATATCCAAATCTTCCGATGATGCTTTGTGCGGGCGGAGGTGGAAGGGTTGATTACGGACTACTGAACTATTTTACAGAATTTTGGGCAAGCGACAATACAGATCCTTTCGATCGGATTTTAATTCAATGGGGATATTCGAATTTTTATCCCGCTTTGGCAACCTGCAATCACGTCACTTCAATGGGAAATCAGTCTATTAAATTCAGAACCGATGTTGCTATGATGGGAAAATTAGGTTTTGATATTCATGTTGGCGGACTTAGGGAAGACGAATTAAAATTTTGTCAACAGGCAGTTGCCAATTACAAAAGATTAGCTCCTGTAATCTGGCAGGGAGATTTATATCGATTGGTATCACCGTATGAGGACAGCAGGGCAGTACTAATGTATGTTAATGAAGATAAAACCCACTCAGTGCTTTTTTCATACACTTTGCATCCGCTTACAGATCCTAATTATAGTCTGGTAAAGTTAGAAGGACTGGATGCTTCAAAAAAATATCAGGTAAAAGAAATTAATTTGATGTCAAACAACAAAAATACATTTGAAGAATCTGGAACTATTTTCTCTGGTGATTTCCTGATGAAAATTGGACTGAAAGTTTCTTCTTCCAAACCAGAATATAGTGTTATTTTGGAAATCACTGATATTGAATTGAAGAATTAATTCTCAGGAATCTTTTGTTTTTTTAGCTTTAAAGTATTGTTGTGTTTGTTAAGTTCTTGTTTAGTAGGTAGATATGTAAATTTTAATTAGGTAAAATAGTATTAAATATGGTTAATATTGTATTATAAAACTTATAATTTAATATTATATTTGCAGAGAACATAAGTTCTTAACCTACTAAATTAGTTAACATGAAAAAACTTTTCTTTCTAGTTACCCTTTTTCTGTGCAGTTATTTTGCAATAGCCCAGAAAACCCTATTTACTCCAACAGAATGGAGCGACCCCAATAATGAGTTTTACAATAAAGTATCAAACTCAAGAAAATATGAATCTACCAATTTTGTTCTATATTGGGGAGATAAAGTAGGTACCAATCCTGCTACTTATTCTAATACCGCATTAAGGTTTACCCCAAAATCTGTTGCAGATACGCTTGAAACCAGTTTTAAACGGTTTATTACCGATTTACATTTTGTCAATAATGCCCCAACGACAAACTTAGGCAAGTACAAAATCATTATCATGATGATGAATACATGGAATTCTACAGATCCGAGATTAGAGGCATTTGCGCAGGCAAGTTCATTTAGTAATACTATTGGTGCTATGTTTGTACATCCGGAAGCCACCAGAGATGGAGGGGCATTATCGCATGAATTTGCGCATACGCTGCAAATGATGATGCGTATTCAGGAAAATCCGGGCAACGGAACTGCATTTGCAGGATATGACTGGGGCGGTCCATTTTTTGAAGGACATGCCAATTTTATGAGAGCTCAGGCCTATCCCCAATGGGCAGAGATTGATGGTACTTTAACCAGGTGGATACAGACCAAACATTTTATGTGGTCATCGAATAGACATCACTACACAAACTTTCACTTGATGTATTATGTTCAGGAAAAGGAAGGATTTGATTTTACAAGAAGAATGTGGGCAGAATCTATCAATGAAGAACACCCGCTTCAGACAATTAAGCGACTAAAAGGCTTTACACAGGACCAACTCGATGATTATCTCTGGGGATATGCTCAAAGACAGCCTGCATTCGACTATCCTATTCAATGGAATTCACAAATAAATGCAACCAGTAATTTTGGAAAGACAATTAGAAACGTGTACAATAGTATAAAGACCAATATGCCACGTTATACCAGCAGACAATATACGCTTCTTACTAAAGTTACAGGGACCACAGATCAATTTTATACTAATAATGACTGGGCTCCACAGGATTATGGTATGAATGTTATTCCTCTATATCCAACTTGCAGTGGAACCCAAAAGAAAGTCACCATTAAATTCAAAGGGCATACAGAGGTTAATACTACCCAGGCCGGATGGAGATATGGTTTTGTTACCACAAAAACAGATGGGACAATATCTCGTTACAGTCCAATGTATAAAACAGATGGAGAAGCTTCTTTTACACTTAATACGTCTACAGAAGCAAATATTTTTCTTGTAGTTTTTGCAGCACCTAAAGTTCATGTCAATTACAATATGGATGTGGGTTATCCTAAGCAGAGAAGATATCCTTATGAGCTTAAAATTGCAAATGCAACTCCTGAAGGATTTCAGCCTTCTGCTAATTTTAGAAGTTTTCTTAAAACAAATGGGCACATACATACTAACGGTGGAGGATGGGTATCCAATAATGCGAATGTTGCATCGACAGTTTATGTTGGTCCTTATGCGGTGGTCAGAGCCGGTACCGTTTCAGGAAATGCTCGTATAGAAGATTATGCTATGGTAGATGGAGGAACAATAAATGGAAATGCTATTGTAAGAGGAAATGCCTGTGTTTACAATGCAACTATATCAAATAGTGCAATAGTAGAAGGAAACGCCTGGATGGAAGGTGGATCGGTTTCAAATACAGCTAATATTAAAGGAAATGCAATGCTTTTTGCCGGAAATTTTGGAAGTTCAGTTGTAGTGGGCGGAGATGCAGAGATTGGCAGTTGCTCAACTCCGGGTGTTTATTTGCAATTTCCTTATTGGAGAAATGGCAGAACAGATTGTGATGGTAAAGGTGCCAGTGATACTTCTAACGTTGACATCAATGCTTCATTCACCAATTTTTCGGCAGCGACGATGGCATTTAGCACAACTCCAAATTGTACAGTTACTACAGTTACCGCTAAAAAAGCAACTCAGGAGGAAGATCCTTCTTCTGATGTGAGTTTAAATATTTATCCAAATCCAACAGGAGGTAATCTGATTATCTCTTTTATGCAAACAGAGCATGAAAAAGTTACTGTTTCATTATTTGATATCAATGGACGTAAATTAGACGTAATCACAGATAAAATATATGATATTGGTAGAATTGATCTTTCTTATAATTGTAGTCATTTAATTTCAGGCGTTTACTTACTAAGTATTCAAACCGGAAATTCAATTGTAAACAAGTCAATTATTAAAAACTAAGAGAATATTATATTCTCTATTAATTTTAACTTATTTGTTATCTTGTAAATTAAGGCATCTTATTATTAGATGCCTTTTTTGTTTTTATACCTTACCTCTTTATTTAAGTTTTTTATTATTACAAATTCTTAGTTATTTTCAGTTTTTACAATTTACATGTGTGTGTATGTTATTTTGAATAATAGAAATACAGGAAAATATGTCTTTTAAATTTCCACTTTATAAATTGTATTTTATTTAAAAATTAATTAAAATAAGAAAAAACCTATTTTTTGTTAATTTTTTAAAAACTATAAAATTTATGTTATCAGTAGGTTAAGAAAAAAAACGAAAAATATTGAAAAAAAACCGGTAATAAGTATTGGATATCTCAATAAAGTGCCTACTTTTGCACCCGCTTTGAGAAACAAACGACAAGCGAAAAACAAAA
>NZ_JASY01000010.1:0-142088 GCF_000735715.2 Flavobacterium chungangense LMG 26729 | reverse complement strand
AAATCAAGCTCATCTACAATCAGAGAACTTAAAGAAGAGATGGAAGAATTATAATAAAAAATTTAACTATGAAAAAACAGTTGTATAGTAAGTTTAGGATTAAGAATTATATTTGTATAACTATAATAGGATTTATTTAATAATCTGTATAGTTATTTTAGGACGGGACATAGGACGGGACACAGGTGTAAATAAAGCATGGATAGAGCATAGATAAAGCATAGATAGTGTATGAATAATGCATGAAATAAAACACCAAAATTTTAAAAGTGACAAGCAATAAAAATATTATGAATCATAGATAAAATAATCAAATACATCTTATGAAAATAATTGCCTTAGCCCTCGATAGAGGCGGTATCCTTTTATGAGGTGATTTTTCACCTTAAAAAAGATATAGCCGAAAGCGGGACACGAGCGATAGCGGCTGACGAAATAATCAGCTCCTAAAAAAAACGAGACTCTCTAAAAGAAAAAATCTCGTTTTCATATTATTTTTAATCAGCGATAATGCCCAGAATCGTCTTTGGAATTTCGGCAAAAGCTTCGAAAGAGTAGGGTTTGATCAGGTAGGCTTTTACACCCATCAGGTCGCATTTTTCTTTGTAGGATGGATTGATACTTGTCGAATAGACAAAGCACGGAATATCCTTTAATTCACTCGTAGTCAGTATTTCCTGTAAGGCTTCGATGCCGTCCAGAATAGGCATATTAATGTCGGTCAGGATAACATCAGGAGTTTCAGTAGAAGTGTCTTTCAGGAAATTTAAAAGTTCTTCGCCATTGGCTACTAGGCTTACTTTTCTAAAATTAGGGTTTTGGGTAAAGGTATCAAAAATAACATCTGCGTCATCATTGTCATCTTCGGCAATAATAATATGTAGGTTATATTTCTCTGTCATTATAAAATTGGAAAATAAAGATTAAATGTGGTGCCTTCATTGGGCGTACTTTCGACCGTGATAGTACCTGAATGGTTTTCCATAATTTTTTTACAAATTGCAAGACCGATACCGTTTCCTGAATATTCGTTTTTGGCATGCAGACGCTGAAAAATAGTGAAAATTTTAAGCAGGTGACCGGACTCCATTCCGATACCGTTGTCTTTGATCTTAATCTTAACAAATTTAGTGTTTTGAATCGGAATATCAGTGTTAATATTATCATCCTGATAAATCTGAATAAGTGGGGGAGTATCTGCTTTGCTGTACTTGATAGCGTTGGTAATCAAATTAGCAAATAGCTGTCGCATTTGTACCCTCGACGCTTGTATGACGGGTAGTTTGCTCATTTTAATTTGGGCGTTTTTATCCGTAATGCTAATTTCGAGATCATCGACAACTTCTGAAATAACTGAATTTAAATCAACCTCTGTACGTTCCAGCTGTGCGGTGTGCGACGAATATTGTACCAGATCATCTATAAGCGAATTCAATCGCAAGGCAGACAGTTTCATAACGCTCATAGATTTGGCATCTGTTTCTGTAAGATTATTTCCCTGAATCCGTTCACTGTGCATCACAATTTTACGCAGCGGTTCTTTGAGATCATGGGATATTACGTGTATGAATTCCTTAAGATTTCTGTTAATCCTGTTTAATTCGGTAATTTTTTCCTCTAATTCTGATTGATGCTGAATGAGTGCTCCTTCATGCTTTTTCTTTTCGGTTAAATCGGTAATTACGATTCCGATAGCTTCAACCGCCGGTTCAAGATCTGTTAAAGCGATGTAAGCCGGAAATGTTTTTGTACCGGATTCTGATTTAAGCAATATTTCATGGGTCGTAATACCGTATTTCATCGCTTCGATAAGCTGAACAAATTGTGCAGGATTATCAAAATATTCATTGAGATACGTTCCTATAATCATTTCTGATGATATCCCGGTGAGTTTGGAGAAATAATCATTGCAATACAATATAAGTCCATCTCTGGAAATACTTAATGCACCCTGCCTGAACTTTTCGATAAGAAGCCTGTAAGTATAGTCGGCCGTTTCCAGCGAATAAAGCTGAGGAACTCCGTTGTTGTGTACAACCAATGCATCGACATCTCCTTGTTTTATAGCATTTACAATACTATTTGACTCAAAAAGTTCTTCCTTTAATGCAGCAATTTCTGCCAGCAATGTGTCGATATTTTTATCTTTGTCTTTCAAATTATCCCCTTATATTAAGTATTGTTAATACCTTTTCTGTGTCTGACAAATCTCCTAAAATGATTCTTCTCGGTTCCGGACCTGTTTTAATCAGCGTAGGTATCGCTACAATTTGATGAATCACAGCCTGCTCTTTGTCTCGGCTGATATCAATAATTTCTACTTCGTAATTATCTACGAGATAAGTATCACAAATCTTTCGTAGATTTTCAATAGCATAACCTGATTTTACAGA
Source organism: Flavobacterium chungangense LMG 26729 (assembly GCF_000735715.2). Lineage (NCBI taxonomy): Bacteria > Pseudomonadati > Bacteroidota > Flavobacteriia > Flavobacteriales > Flavobacteriaceae > Flavobacterium > Flavobacterium chungangense. The sequence continues at coordinate 139,695 of NZ_JASY01000010.1, read as the reverse complement.
CATGCCTGAAACGAAAAGAGTAAATGTATGTTTGGTTGTGACCGGGCCATCAGATGAATCTTCCATGTTTTATGCAATTATAGGTTTAATATTAAGTCCTACAAGCACTCTTTCTTCATTAGAGAGGTCACCTATTATTTTACGAATAGGCTCAGGAAATTTGCGTACCAGCGTTGGTACTGCCAAAATTTGATCCCCTTCTGCCAATTGCGGGCTTTTAAGCAAATCAATGATTTCGATGCTGTATATCCCTTTCAAATGTATTTCGGCATATTTTTTTATATTCTCAAGCGCTTTAATTGATTTTGGCGTTTGTCCGGCTATATAGAGTAATAATTGCCATTCGGCTACAACTTCTTTTTTCATAATACTGTTATTTTTTAGAAGACAATTTCGCCTGTAATTCTTCTGTTGCCCTTAGAATACTAAGTTCTTCTTCAGCAGATTCGAATTCATTCTTAAGTGCTTCTATATTGGCTTCCAAAACTTTACGCTTACGGGCAATTTCCCTGTCTTTTCTGCTGATTTCGTTTTGAAGCTTAATATCGGATACCGTTTTTTTGAATCTGTAGGTTTGTCGTGCTGCACCTGTCAGGATTCCATTTGGTCCTAATTCAACATCCAGCAGTTCTATACCATTATTGTTGATTACAAATTCCCTTACCTGATTCGAATGTCCCATTCCTCTTGCCTTGATAATAAAAATACCCCGGTTTCTTTCTCCAATGCCTTCCATATCCCGAACGGTAATCCAGGTATCTACCAAAGAAGAAACTGATTCTTCTGCCAGGTCAGGTCTGAAATTATCCGTTTGTTTGTTTAAAGACGTAAATAAGGCTGTTATATTGTGTGCTTTTAGCATATCAATCAGCCTAACGAGCATCGAACGAACTTCGTGTTCACTTCCTACAGAGATCAAATTGCTTATTGGATCAATGATTATAGTCGTTGGTTTGAATTCCCTGATTAATTTTCTTAGTGTAAGCAAATGCAGTTCAAGACCATTTAAAGATGGTCGTGCCGAATGAATTTGCAGTAATCCTTTTTTGATGTGTACATCCATGTCAATACCAATCGATCTCATATTTCGGACCAGCTGATGTGGCGATTCCTCAAATGCAAAATAGATTGTTTTCTCCTTATTTTTACATTGCTCGTTTGCGAAATAACATCCAATCGTAGTTTTGGCTGTTCCCGCTGTACCGGATACTAATATATTGCTGCCACGGTAAAATCCACCGCCCTGAAACATTTCATTTAATCCGGGAACTCCGGTAGAAATGACTTCTGAAGAAACTTCGTTATCCAGTTTTAGTGAGGTAATGGGCAATACTGAAATTCCGTCTTCGTCAATTAAAAATGGATATTCGTTTGTGCCATGTGTTGATCCTCTGTATTTTACAATTCGTAATCTTCTGGTAGAAACCTGCTCGATAACACGATGATCCAGTACAATCACACAATCCGAAACATATTCTTCTAATCCCTGGCGGGTTAGGGTTGCTTCGCCGCGTTCTCCCGTAATGATAGCCGTTACACCTTTTGTTTTAAGCCAGTGAAACAACCGTCGCAATTCAGCTCTAAGAATAGCCTGATTGTCAAGACCCGCAAAAAGGGATTCTATGGTATCCAATACAACGCGTTTCGCTTTTATGGAGTCGATAGCGTGTCCTAATCGGATAAATAAACCATCAAGATCATATTCTCCCGCTTCTTCAATTTCTGATCTTTCAACTCTCACATGATCTACAACGAGTTTTTTTTCAGCTTTCAGCTTTTCGAGGTCAAATCCAAGAGATTTTACGTTTAAAGTAAGATCATCCGAAGGTTCTTCGAAAGACATAAAAACTCCGGGTTCTTTATACTCTGTAATTCCTTTAATAAGGAACTGCATTGATAACAATGTTTTTCCGCAACCGGCGCCGCCACAGATTAATGTTGGGCGTCCTTTTGGGAAACCACCATCTGTAATCTCGTCCAGTCCATCTACTCCTGTAGGTGTTTTAGGAAATGTAAAACTATGTATTTTTGATTTTTTTTGCATGCTTCTAAATATTCTGTGTATCTCAAATATACGGTTTCTTCCATAATTAATAATTAATATTTATTAAAGATTTAACAGCTGTTTACATAAAATACAAATGATTTCAGGGAATACATGGTATTTATTGCTTATAAATTAAATATATGGTGAAATCTTAAATTTTGTTAAGAAAATGATTTTCGGATATGGGCTATGCGATAAAAACCCTAGTTAGATAATGACGTTTGGGTTTTGATAAATATTTTTTGAAAACTGGTGCCTATGCCGACAGAAGGGTATTCTTTTTTAAAAAGGTTTTCACCAGCTCAAAAAAAAAATATAGCCAAAAGCGGAAATGAGTTCCCATAAAAAAACGAGACTGTCTCTTCCAAAGAAACAGTCTCGTTTTTATTAATCTAAAAAAGAAAAGAAATTATCCGTGTGCTGCAACAGAAACATCAGCCCATTCTTCCCAGGTGGCAAGTTTTTGTTCATAGACTTGTTTTGCTAATGGAAAAGCAACTTTTCCTAAAAACAAGCGTAGAGGAGGGGTTTCAGCTTCAACCAATTTAATGATCGCCGGAACTGTAGCACTTGTTTTTCCGAAAGTATCAGGATCATGTCCATCAATAATGGCTTTTTTAAGTCCGTCATAAGCATCGATACTTTCGCTGTTGAATCCGTGACCCCAGATATCAGTAGCATAACCGTTTGGTTCAACAAGGGTTACGTTGATACCAAATTGCTTTACTTCAGAAGCCAACGTTTCAGTAAGACCTTCAACGGCAAATTTTGATGCATTGTAAAGTCCTAAAACAGGTAAAGCGGCGATTCCTAAAATAGATGAAACCTGGATGATATGCCCGCTTTGTTGCTTTCTCATAATTGGCAAAACCGCTTGCGTTAACCATAAAGTTCCGAAAAAATTGGTTTCAAACTGCGCTCTTGCTTCTTCTTCGCTTGCTTCTTCTACGGCGCCATTTAAAGCATAGCCTGCATTGTTGATGAGTATATCAATTTTTCCAAAATGCTGATGTACCTTTTCAACCACAGCAAACGAGTCGGCGCGATTATTTACATCCAGTTTTAGAGGTAAAACAGCATCTCCGTATTGTGCTTTTAAATCGGCTAATGAATCGATATTTCTGGCTGTAGCAGCTACCTGATATCCTTTTTCTAAAAATGCTTCTGTCCAGGCTCTTCCAAATCCTTTTGATGCTCCTGAAATTAAAATTGTTTTTGACGACATAATGTTTATTGTTTATTAAATTATTTTTATTGATTTATTACTATTGATTTTTGCCATTGATATTTGCCATTGATATTGTTTTTTTTATTTAATAAGTGACCGAAAGGTCATTTTTTAAATAAAAAAAATTAAAGGCTGTTTTCCTCTACTATTGATTTTAGGGTATTTGCGACTACATTCATCTTATCATTGTTTCCTGACATTCTCGACATAAGGTGACCACCTTCCATCATGGCAACCATTACGGTAGCAAAATCTACTCCATTCCAGTCGGTTTTGAATTCACTGTTTGCGATTCCTTTCTTAATAATGTTTTCCAATAACTGCTGATTGTTATTAATTCCCTTATTTATTTTTTCTTTTATAACAGGATTGGTATCATCTGCTTCTGTTCCAAAATTTAACAAAGGACACCCACCAGTAAGGGGCGGATTTACAGCATTACTAAAAAAATTTATATAAGTAAACAATTCTTCTTTCGCTGTTTTGCATTTACTAATTTTGGCCATCAGTTTATCGCCTAAAACTTTCATATTATAATCTACAGCTGCACAGGCAAGAACTTCCTTATTTTCAAAATGAACGTACATACTTCCTTTAGACAACTTTGTGGCTTCCATAATATCACTCATAGCCGTTGCGGCAATCCCTTTGGTATTAAAAATGGGAGCTGCTTTTTCTATGATAAATTGTCTGGTTTCTTCGCCTTTTGCCATGATGGTTGTTCTTTCTTTGTTCTATTTTAGAAGAATTACAATGCAAATATATGACCGATTGGTCATATATGCAAATTTAGTATCATTTCTTTCTAAATTATTTTTTAATCTGTACAGATTTTCGCGTTTCAATGCTTGATTTTTCATTGGCTCTTGATGAAGTCGACTTGCTGTCCGTTTTTTTAGCAGATGTTCTGGCGCTTTCCTCTACGTTGGATTTATGATGTGAAATGTTCATAGCCCGATTTTTAAGTTGTTTTACAAATCTAAAACTGATGACAATCAAAAATTTATACTTTTACAATATTTAATTATATTATTATCAGACAATTATAATAAAATAATAGTTTATATAAAGTAATTTTTTTTTTAACTTTTTTAGAACAATGCCAAATAGTAATCCACATTCAGTCGTTTTTATTTTTTTTGTAAATTAGGAAACGAAAATTGCCTGCTTAAAAATCGGGTAATTGTTAATCTTAAAAATAAGACTATATTATGATACAACTAACTGTAAACGGCAAAACCGAGAATCTGGATGTCAGTCCGGATATGCCGCTCCTTTGGGCAATTCGAGATACTTTGGGGCTAACCGGAACAAAATTTGGCTGTGGTGTCGCACAATGCGGAGCCTGTGTAGTGCATCTGGATGGTGAAGCAGTTCGCTCCTGTGTGACCAAAATGAGTCGTGCAAAAGGTAAAAATGTAGTAACTATTGAAGGATTATCTAAAAATAACGATCATCCGGCGCAAAAAGCCTGGCAGGAAATCGACGTGCCTCAATGCGGGTATTGCCATTCAGGACAAATCATGTCAGCAGCGGTACTTCTTCGGGAAAATCCAAATCCGACAGATCAGGATATAGACGATGCCATGGCCGGAAACATTTGCAGATGCGGTACTTATCCACGAATACGTAAAGCGATACATTTGGCTTCACAAATGCAGGAGAAAAATAAAATCTGATAGATAAAGAACTATGTCAACAAAAATTAAATTTATATTGATAGCCATACTATTAGCTTCAGGCATTGGGCTGGCATTCACTGTTTCTAATAATCGGATTGTAGAAAAAGAATATATTTCCATCGTACCGATAAAAAAAGACAGCGTCGCATCCGTAGCAGCATTTAAACAAGTATATAAAGTTTTGATGAGTCCGCGTTGTGTCAATTGCCATCCAAAAGGAGATATTCCGCTTCAGGGAGATAATAGCGTTATCCACAGCATGCAGCCCAAACGAGGCAAAGACGGAAAAGGGGTGTATGCAATGAAATGCGCTAACTGCCATCAATCCTCAAACAGCCCCGGAATCCACACACCACCGGGAAATCCCGACTGGCATTTACCCCCTGCTGATATGAAAATGGTATTTGAAGGAAAAACGGCTCACGAACTCGCTAAACAATTGGTAAATCCACAACTTAACGGACATAAGGATCTGCAAAAACTTATAGCGCATGCAGATGATGGTTTGGTAAAAGCGGGATGGAACATGGGAAAAGGAAGAACGGTTCCGCCTTTAACACATGCACAGTTTAAAAAAGCCTGGATTACGTGGCTGCAAACGGGTGCGTATGCTCCTGCAAAATAGTATTGCCTTAATTTAATGATTATCCGATGACTCAAAATAACAACATAGATACTACAAGACGAAATTTCCTGAAACTTACCGGATTAGGTGGTGCTGCACTTTGCCTTGGTTTTTACTTTCCTGCAAATGGCGCGCCGGTGGTTGTACATCCTTCTGAACTAAATGATTCAGAAATCGAATTATGCCCCTGGATTATTATCAATCCGTCAGGAAAAGTGACTATTGTAAACCACAGGGCAGAAATGGGGCAGGGTTCCTATCAGTCGGTACCGCAAATTGTAGCCGAAGAACTCGAAGTTGATATGAAAGATATCAACGTCATCTTTGCCATTGGTAATGAAAAAAAATATGGAGGACAAATTACCGGAGGAAGTTCAACTATTCGTTCTGCTTATAAAAAACTGCTTAAATTAAGTGCTGCAGCACGTGAAATGCTTATTACGGCCGCAGCAACAAAATGGAATGTTCCCGTAACCGATTGTTATGCCGAATCCGGACACGTAATTCACAAACCATCAGGGAAAAAATTACATTATGGAGAACTTGCTGAAGCAGCCTCAAAACTGGAAACTCCAAAAGAACCAAAGCTGAAGAAAATATCTGAATATAAATTAATTAGAAAGCCACTTAAAAGAATTGACACACCGCTTAAAACCAATGGTGAGTTAATTTTTGGACTTGATACGAGAATTCCGGGAATGCTCTTTGCTTCGGTAGAACGCGATCCACGTTATTTTGGAAAAGTTAAAAGTTTTGATGCAACTGCAGCATTAAAAATTCCGGGTGTGAAACGCGTTTTTAAGGTTAAAATGGGATATTATGAGCACATGCGTGAAGGTGTTGCCGTTGTTGCTACTTCAACCTGGGCAGCTCTTGAGGGCAGAAAACAATTAAAAGTAGAGTGGGACAGCAGCGGTTTTAAACACTGGAGTACGCCTGAGATATTCGAAACCCAAAACAATCTTCTAAAAACAGAAGAAGGAATGTCGCTAAAAACGCAGGGAAATCCAACAGAAATATTATCAAAAACAGATAAGAAATTAGACGTAATCTATCAAACCCCTTATCAGTCACACGCCGCAATGGAGCCCATAAATTGCATTGCCCATCACAAGGGCGATTCGGTTGAAATTTGGGGACCAATACAAGCACCTGGCTGGGTTCAGGATTACATAAGCAAAAAGTTTGGAATAGATAAAGAGAAAGTGATTGTAAATATGACTTTTCTGGGCGGGGGGTTCGGACGTAAAGCCATGAACGATTATCCGTATGAGGCTGTCGCAGTTTCAAAGGAAATTGGCGGTCCGGTTCAGATTGTCTGGACGCGTGAAGATGATGCTACATTAGGGCCATTTCGTCCGGGAATTTCTTACCGCTGTGAAGGAACTATTTCTAATGGAAAAATTGATGCATTGAAATTCAGGATGGCAGGCCAAAATAATGGTCACTGGAGCGGAGCACCAAAGAACAAACCAAATGGAAGTACCAGCGAAGGATTCTTAAAACCTTATTATGAAAGTATTAAAAACGTAAGCATTTCAGATGTTCTCTTTGAAACAAGTATTCCGACCAGTTTCTGGAGATCCGTATATGCTTCTACAAACGGATTTGCCTATGAAAGTTTCATTGATGAAATGGCTCATGAAGCAAGAAAAGATCCATTAACTTTTCGCCGCGAGCATTTACAGGAAGAGCGTTGCCAAAAATTAATTGATAAATTGGAAGAAGTTTCAGGCTGGAAAAACCGTAAAAAAAATGAAGGATATGGAGTCGCTATTACAGAATGTTTCAACTCCACAGTAGGGCAGGTTGTAAAAGTTTCCAAAAATCCTGCTGGCGGTGTAAAAATAGATAAAGTCTGGGCTGTCATGGATTGTGGCTGGTATGTAAATCCGGATATTATTCATGCACAGGTTGAAGGCTCTATTGTCATGGGGCTGGGTGCGGCAACTACTCATCAGATTACCTTTAAAGAAAATATTGTTGAGCAGCATAACTTTTATGATTATCCAATGCCCCGTATTAATGAAATCCCTTTAATCGAAGTACACATCATAGATAATGAGGAAGATGCGGGTGGAGTGGGAGAACCGGCACTGCCTCCTTTTGCCCCGGCATTAACCAATGCCATATTTGATTTGACCGGAAAAAGAATCAGAAATTTGCCTTTTAGTCTTGGAACTGTTTAATCAATTAGTAAATATTCAAATGCTGAGGGAAAAATTATTTCAAAAAAGGATTAAAGTATGATCCATGAATTATTAAAGTTAAAAGAATCGTACATTTTAGCCCAGACAATTGGACTCAAAAGTGTTATAGCTACAGTTGTCTCTATTGAAGGTTCCTCGTACAGAAGGCCGGGTGTCCGTATGCTTATTTTTGAAAATGATACAATGGTTGGAGCTGTAAGCGGTGGCTGTGTTGAAAATGAAATTCTCAAACAATCTCAATCAGTATTTTTGGATAATAAAGCTAAGATTATGATTTATGATGGAAGATATAGATTGGGATGCGAAGGTATTCTGTATATTCTTTTGGAACTTTTTTCTCCTGATGCAGCTGTGTTGGATGCTTTAGAGACCGTTGTAAAAAAAAGGCAAACTCTGCAAATTGAATCTTTTTATACTAAAACAGAGGGAATTCAACCCGGTTTGGGTTCCGAATTTCATTTTGAAGGAAGAAACTTTGCTTTTTCCAATATCCAATTAGATAAAACATTACTGGCTTACACACAAATTCTTCAACCACGCTTTCATTTAATTATCATTGGATCAGAACATGATGCAGTTCAATTATGTCAATTTGCCTCTTTAACGGGCTGGCAAATTACAATAGTGGCATCCTTAAAAGATCCTAAAACGATTGCTAATTTTCCGGGTGCAAATCAGGTTTTACATCTGCTGCCGGAAGAAATTGATTCTCTTTCTATTGACAGTGAAACGGCTGTTATGTTAATGACTCACAGTTACTCAACCGATTTAAAGTTTCTTACAGGATTAAAAAATACACAGCCGGCATATCTTGGGCTTCTTGGTCCGGTTAAAAGACGAAATCAAATATTAAACGATTTTTTTGAATTTACTGATTCTTATAATGAAAACCTTCTGGATGTTACTTATGGTCCATCGGGTATTAGTATTGGAGCAGAAACTCCTCAGGAAATTGCCATTAGTATTATTGCTGAGATACTATCTGTTGTACGGAAAGAAGAGCCAATATCTTTAAAATATAAAAATAGTGCTATTCATTCCTAAATCATAATTGATGAGTCAGACAGCCATAGTGGTATTAGCAGCAGGAAATGCCAAAAGAATGGGAAAATCAAAACAACTATTGCCATGGGGAAATTCAACTTTATTGGGCAGTATCATTAGAAATGTTTTGTTAACGGATGCCGATCTTTTTTTTGCTGTTCTGGGGGCGTATCAAAATGAAATTATAGAAAAAATAAACTTTTCTAAAACCAATGTACTTATTAATGAAAACTGGCAAAAGGGCTTGGGCAGTTCTATAACACTTGCAGTTGAAGAAATAAATCAAAAATATACTGATGTAAACGCTGTGTTATTTGTACTAGCCGATCAGCCTTTTATTGGCCATATTCATTTAAACACAATGCTGAAACTTCATCAAAAAGAGGAAGAAGTGATTATTATTACCGCAAAAGAGGATTATAAAGGTGTTCCGGTTCTATTTCCGGGAAAATATTTTCCGGAACTTATGCTATTATCTGGTGATGAAGGAGCAAAAGAAATTATCAAGAAAAATAAAAGTCAGGTCAGAGAGGTTGAGACTAAAGATGATATAATAGATATTGATACGTTTGAATCTTATCATGCACTTCATAAAATAATGAATAAAACAGAATAATTTTATTTTGTGATTTGTTAAAGGCAAGCCTTAAATAGGTTAAGAGATATGTAAATAAAAAACGTTTCGGATTATGGATCGAAACGTTTTTATTTTTTATTTTTTCTCCTGATTATTCAATTTATCATCGAAATCAGGTTCTTCTTTTTTAAATTTATGAGTATCAACATCATAATTTTTATCGTTTGTTAAAACTTCATCATGATCTTTATATTGATGTTTTCTCATATCACTTCGGGTATCAGAACCACTTTTTTTAGTGCTTTTCGGATTTTGATTATTCGTATTCATAATATATCGTTTTAAATTTAATTAAAATTACCTGAACTATTAAATAAAAACTTACAAAATAATTTATGAAAATTATATAATATTACTATACTAATTTGATTTAGTAGGAAAATTTAAATAAATATTATTATGAGAACTTTCCTTTAATGCTCTATAATCTATTCTTACGATTTATTTTTGATCAATCTGTACATTTTTATTATAAAAGTTAAACGTAAAAAAACAAATATGGGTTGATTTTTATAGATTTGTAAAGTCTGTTTTCCAAAAATTACCTGGAAAAGAATTATAAATTAATGTCAATGAAAGCTGTTACCTCAATATTTTTATTTTTAATCTTTGTCTATTCAAATTCTTACTCTCAATTGAGTTCAGATAAAATATTCGAAAGCTTTAAACAAGGTGAACGCACAAATTGCTCATCGATTGCTTTTATAAAAGCTTCTTTGAACATTTATGGATTAGACAACTTGTATGTAACAGAAATAATAAATGATAGTTTAAAAAAAATAACCCTAAAAAATAATGCGTCATTTCATCTAAAAAATGATGAAATAAGCAAAGCCAAAGAATCAGCTGGTTTTGTATTTATCAAAAACAATTGCGAAAGTGAAAAAATTATAGACTATGCAATATTGACATATGCTGTAATGGCAAAATACAAACAAATTATTGATAAAGAAACAACTTTTGATAAAGCATTAGAAGATTTAGAAGACGGTGAAGTGTACACTCCAACAATTTATAAATATTTAGGTTTCGAAATAGGGAAACAGGTACAAAAATTAAAGCGCCAGTCCGGAAGTGAATTTTGTGGTGTTGTAGCATGGTCAACAGCCCATGCCGTTTTTGTTTGCGAAGAATTTATGGATTATTATGGCAACAAAAAAAGTATATGGGAAAAGTATCCTGGCCGTTTTAGAATAATCAATCCGGATGAAGAAATAAAAAATAACCTTTAATAACAGATATATAGATTTCTTTTACTGAATACAATTCATTACTACACAATACTTTAGAAACAAATACTATACTAATTTCAAAAAAAAGAAAAAAAAGAAAACAATAAAGTTGCAATTAAAGTTAATTTATATACTTTTGTTTTCATTAACAACCAATTAGATTCATAAAATGAAGAGCAAAATTATTTTACTAAGTATCCTATTTTTCTTGACGACTGGTGCTATTTCAGCACAGGCAAAAAATGCTCCAAGAAGTATTATCAGTACAACAGCTCTAATCCGTAAATACCATGATCAAAAAGAATTGAGCGGTATGCAAAAAGGAGAACTTTTGGAGTTATACATTGAGCGTATTAAAGTTTTAGTAAAAACGCTTCCTTACATTGCATTAGTTACAAAACCAGGTGTTACTATGTCTGACTTAGGTATTCCAGACGATAGTGAACACAAGAAAACCTTAGATAACCAAGCAGTTGGTACAACAACATTCTTAGATACAACAGTAGAATTTCAGAGAAAAATGATGCCTTATTCAGACAAGGTAAATCTAATCGCTGCAATTTTATTTTATGAAGGTACATTGAAATCATTACACGAGTTCAATGACTTGAACGAAATGTAAGATAGATTTAACCTCTCTGTATTTCAGATAGGTTAATACTTTAAAAATCTAAAATACTAACCAAACCAATTCATTAGAATTGATTTGAATAATTTATAAATTGCCCATTTCATTTTTTATGAAATTGGGCTTTTTTTATATGTTAAATTTAAAAAACTTCTCCAACGACTTTTTTATTCTTCTGATTGATTTGGAAAGTGCTTTTTTATAACTTCATGGAGCATTGCGACGTTTAAAGTTTTTTGTCTGTAATCTGCTATCTCTTCTATAGTATCAGCTTTAGCCTTGTCCGCCGGATTAAATGAGCTGGTAAGCATTATTATTCTAATTTCTTTTTTTCTTTCATCAGATACTAAATTTTTATAGCTTTTAATAAATTCCCAACCATCCATTACCGGCATATTAATATCCAAAAAAACTAATTGAGGTTGTGGATTTATTGTTTCCTGAGATTCAAATTTTCCTTTATTGCACAAATAGTCAATAGCTTCCTTTCCGTTTAATGCTACCTGAATATGCTCTGTTATATTTGCCTTCTGGACGATTTTTTTATTAATAAAATTTGTGGCAAAGTCATCATCTATTAATAGAACGCAGCTCAATTTATTTTTCATTTTTTAATCACTAGATTGTTCTCACCTTTATATATATTATTAGTTTAACGGCAATGTCCATTTAAAAGTACTTCCTTCATTGTATTTTGATTCTACCCAAATCCTTCCATTATGCTGTTCAATGATTTTTTTACAATGTGACAAACCTATACCTGTTCCCTGATATTCATTACGATTATGCAATCTTTTGAAAATCACAAAAACTTTATCGGTATCTTCTTTTTTGATTCCGATACCATTGTCAGTTACAGAAAACACCCATTTTTTGTCTTCCATTACTGCTGTTATTTTTACTTTTGGGCTGAATTCTCTTTTTCTGAATTTAATAGCGTTGCTGATCATATTTTGAAATAACTGCCTCATTTCGGTAGCATTGGCTTCAATTTTAGGTAAGTTTTCATATTCTATTATTGCATTACTTTCGTCTATACTGCTTTTCATATCCAAAACTACTTCCGATACAATTGTGTTGCAATCTATTATACTTGTTTTTCTTTCTTTTCCAATTCTGGAATAGTCTAAAAGTCCTTTTACTAATAGCTGCATACGGGAAGTGGAACTACGAATAAAAGTTAAATAATGTTGTTGGTCTTCATCCAGTTTTCCTGCTAATTCTTCTTCTAATAATTCTGAACAGTGACTCACAGTGATTAACGGCTCTTGTAAATCATGGGATGCGATATAGGCGAATTGCTCCAGCTCGGTATTTTGAAATTCTAATTTTCTGTTTTTGGTAAGCATCTCATCCTGCATGTGTCTTCGTTCATTAATATTTCTCAATGTTCCTTCAATGTTTACCGGAACCCCTTGTTCATCATATAAAAGATGTGCATTTATGGAGAAATATACAGGATTTCCTGAAGAATCATATAACTGTACATCAAAATCAGAAATATGGCCCTGTGTTCTTAATTTTTTTAATAATAATTCTTTATTTTTTTTGTTTGGATAATAATCAAAAACCGAAGTACCCATAAATTCCGAGCGAGGAATCTGAAAATTCTTTTCAAACGATGGGCTCACATCAAGCAGAATTCCGTCAATAGTCGTTTTCATATAGATATCCTGGAAATTTTCATAAATGGATCGGAATTTTTCCTCGCTGACTTTTAGATTTTCTTTTGCTTCAATTTTATCAGTTATATCACGGATAGAACCAACAATGTACTCAGGTACGTTATTTTCGTCATAAATAATTCTTGCATTGATTGAAACAGTATACAATTTAGAATGCACTACTATTTCTACATTATAATTCTTTATTTCTCCAACACTATTAAGTTCTTCCAGTATATATAGTCTATCATCAAGATTATGATAAAAATCCCCAAAATTACTGCCAATAACTTCTTCTTCTTTGATATTAAAATAGGAACAAGAAGGGCTAATGTCAATTATTTTCTGATCTTTTACAGATGCTCTAAAAAACACATCATTGACACTCTCAAAAATAGTTCTGTATTTTTTTTCGCTTTCCTTAATTTTTTCATTGGCTAATGCTATTTCCAATTCGGTTTTTTTTCTTTCATTAACATTACGCATAGTTCCTTCTACAAAGGCAGGTTGCCCCTCATCATTGTATCGTAACTTGGCATTTATTGAAAAGTACAAAATTTCTCCCTTAGACGTTACAAAACGTTGTTCAAAATCATTGACTTCTTTTTCTTTAATAAGGGTTTGATAAAATTTGTTCGCATCAGTGCGATCATAACAAAAATCATTATAGTTTTTACTGATTACTGATTCCCGACTCAAATCGAAATATTTTTCTACTGATGGACTTATTTCTAAAATAATACCTTGTAAATCCCTTTTGAAATAAATATCTTCAAAACTTTCATAGATAGATCTGAATTTCTCTTCGCTCAATTTTAGATTTTCTTCGGCCAGTCTACGCTCTGTAATATCTCTTATAGATCCTACTGCAAATTCAGGTTCATCATTCTCATCATAAATGATTTTAGCACTAATTGAGACATAAAATAATTTTCCTTTTATTATTATTTCATTGTTAAAATCAATAATTTTTCGTTCCGTAGCCACCTCATTAAACATCAATCGCATTTGAGGCTTGTTATTATATATGATTGACATTTTTTGTCCAATCAGTTCTTCTCTGGTAATACCATTGAAATACCTGCATGATGGACTTACATCCAATATCGTTTTGGTTTTCAAATCTGTTTTGAAAAATACATCCTGAACACTCTCAAAAATTATACGATAGTTTTCTTCGCTTATTTTTAGATTTTCTTCAGCTACTCTTCGTTCTGTAATGTTTCTCAAAGCTCCTACTAAATATTCAGGTTTGCCCTTTGCATCACAAATTAATTTAGCATTAATAGATACATAATAATGCTGATTTTTTATAATTATTTCATTGTTATAATCATTAATCTCACGCCCAGAAACTATTATTTCTGACATTTGTTTTAATTGTTCAATATCCGGATATATATTATAGATCGATTGCCCAATAAGCTCTTCTCTTGTAATGCCGTTGAAATAGCTGCATGAGGGGCTTACATCTAATATTGTGTCCGTTTTTAAATCAGTTTTAAAAAAAACATCCTGAACATTTTCAAACAGGATACGGAAGTCCTGTTCACTTTTTATTATTTTTCGATGCTGTTCTCTAATTAATAATTGATTTTCTTTCCATTCATCAAGACAGCGTACAGAACCTTCAAAATGGGATATCTTTTCTTTTCCTTTTGAAATTATTTTTGCAGTCATCGCAAAAGAACTAACCTGTCCATTTTTTTTCATCAACTCAATCTCATAATCTTTCACTTCGCCATTTGCGAGTAGTTCTTGTTTCAATTTTTTTCTGTCACCCGGATAAACATATAAATCTCCCATATTTATGGAGAGCATTTCTGTTCTTGTATAGCCCAGATAATCGTAAATAGAGGGACTAACTTCATAAAGATCACCTTCAAGAGTAGACATAAAATATACATCCATAATGTTCTCAAAAAATGATCGGAATTTTTCTTCGCTTATTTTTAGATTTTCTTCGGCAAAATGATTTTCAAATGATTTCGATAAAATATTAGCAATGGCTCCTAATAAATCCATTTCTTCCGGTAAATAACTGTCAACACACTCTTTTTCTTTGCAGCAGCCTATTTCCAGAGTACCATATTCTTCTTTGTTTAGTATTATATTTTTCCGGACATTCCAATATGTTTTTTTGTCTTTGGCAGTGTATTCATGTTCCGGTATAATGATTCTGCAATTGGTAGTTTCCGGAAATTGAAATGCTTCCGGAATTATTTTTACACAGCTGGCAATGATATCAGTAATTGAAAGTGCATTATTGCTGTTAATTTCGAAAATATTCTGCAAACATGTTATCTCTTTTATCCGTCCGTTTAAAATACGGTTATTTTTTTCTAATTCTATTTCGTTTAATTTCTGTTTCGTTGCATTGATAGAAATTGTACTTATCCCAATAATGGTGCTGTTTTTATCCATTATAGGTGATATGAAGTTATTCCAATAATCTCCAAGATGATTTTCTTCTTTATCCTCTTCTATATGTATATTTCCGTTTAGAACAGATTGGTAAATTTTCATGGCATCCTTTTGTACTTTAGGATCCTTAATATATTCAAACAAATTACCTCCTGTTTCAATCTCAAAACCGTATAAGTTTCTCACATTATCTTTGTGAATTGAGTTAAAATTGATATAATTAAAGTTAGTATCCAAGGTAAATATACTGATGCCATTTGGGCTTTGGATAGTAGCTTCCAAAATGTTTTTTTCAATATTAAGTTTATACTCGCTTTCACCTAATTTGTTGGTTTTGTTACGTTTTTCTTCCAAGGTGCCGTATAGAAACATTATGGAAACTAAATTAACAAAAAGAAATAGCTGCAACATAAAATAGCTATGAATCCAATAATTATTGACAGGTTCATCCGAATACACGGATGTACAGTATAACGAAATGATAGTTACTATTAAAGCTACGAAGGTTATGGCTTTCAGGTCAAATCGATAAGCAGCCCACATAAGGAAAAAAAAGATAATAGACTCATTTTGTACATTGCCCGTAAAAACAAATATTGAAGTAGCAATTGTAAGTAAAGTCAATACAATAGCTTCTATTTTTTTACTTAGAGTCCACTTCGTTGTTTGTTCCTTTTTGTATAGCCAGGAAAGCACAAAAGGAGTAAACAGAATGGCTCCCAAAATATTAGATCTAAACAGATTACTCCAAATTGCCATGAAATTGTTCATGTTGACATAGGGAGTGACTGCAAGTGAAACTATACCAAGAGATACACTAATGAAACCTCCAATCAGACAAGCAAAAGTGAAATATAATACATTTATTCCTTTGTCAAAAGGGTACTTAGTTTTGCACCACAACTGGGTTAAACGGGATACAACAATAGCATTTAATCCAATAATTAGCGGTCTTAAAACACAAAAAGACAAGGGTTTAACTAATTCCTCAAAAGTTGCAGTACCTCGAAGATAGGGTTGAAATGCCCACAACGAAAATATGAAACTTCCCAATAGTACGCCAAATATCGCCTTTCTTCCTAAAATAATCAATGCGGCTATGCTAAAACCGACGGCAGGGAAAAAGGGAGCTATATTTATTTCAGGAACAAATGAAAATCCGGAAGCTTTCGCAATGATAATATATAAAATTGCGGTCGTAATGGTAATTTTTATTTTAGAATTCAAAAAAGGTAGTTTATGATATTCTCCTTCATTTTCTTTTACATTCATCTTTGCTTTTTTTGGGGGGGGAATTCGATATATTCTCAGTTAGTATTTAGAATACAAAATGATATTATTTCTTAATTGTTATTTTATTGAAATTTTAAAATCACAGTAAAATTACGGGAATACAATTCATGCATTTTATCGAATAAATCTGCATTTTGGCGGTGCAAATTTAATACCAAATCTTTATATTCCAATTTTTTTTAGTCATTATTATTTTTATAAAACACTCATTAACAATTAAATAGGTTTAAATAGTATAATTATAAGAAAAGTTGTATCTAATTTTTCAACACGGTACAAAAATGCTTTCACATTTCATTGTTTGACAAATTTAAATGGCATTTTTTAATACTCAGATTATTCCTAACGTTAAGGTAAGAAGATTTTTAGACTTTGAGGCTTCTTTATTTATTAAAAACAACTTTTTTAATTGACTGATTGTTTCTTATTTGATTATGAGATGAGTATGTTATTTATCCAGATGTCTTTTTGTAATGCTATTGTTTTGTCTCACATATTCAGAAGGAGATATCTTGTAAAACTCCTTAAAGCAGGTGCTGAAATACCCTGCGCCATTAAATCCAACTTTATATGCAATGTTTGCAATGTCAGTTTCACCGGCATCCAGATATTGTCTGGCTCTTTTTAGACGCATTTCGCTGACAAATTCTACTGGTGTCATTTGCGTGAGACTCTTAAATTTTCGGTTAAAAGTTACTCTTGACATATTAATAGTTTTTGCTATGATATCAATATTGAATTTTGAATCTGTTAAACCATTTTCTACTACAGCAATACTATCTTTTAAAAACTGTTCATCTTTTGTTGTAATAACTATTTCTCCTGGTTCAAGTATAATTGTTTTTGAATCAGTTTGTAAACTTTCAAATATTTTCTTTCTGTATTTAATTAAATTTTCGATCGAAGCCAATAGAAAATCTGTATCAAAAGGTTTTGTTATATAATAATCAGCTCCATAATTTAAACCTTCAATCTTACTTTCTACAGATGACTTAGCAGTTAATAAAATAACCGGAATATGACTGGTTTCTGTGGTATTTTTTAGAGCATCAAGTAATTCAATACCATCCATTTCTGGCATCATGATATCGCTGATAATTAAATCCGGAAGTTTATTTGTGGCTATTGCAAAGCCTTCGTTTCCGTTTTCGGCTTCTAAAATGCTATAATATGGCTGTAACTGACTTTTTAGAAAAGACCTCAATTCAGGGTTGTCTTCTACTATAAGAACCACAGGAAGCTTAGCATTATAGTTATTTTCAACTAGTTGTCTTTCATTGTTTTGTTTGTTAGAAGCGGAGATTTTTTTTTGTTTTTCTTCTGACAACTCTAATTTGTAATTGCTATTTTGAAAAACGGGCTTGTTTAAATCTATTTCTATGCATACTGTAAGACCTTTGTTTTGGTTATTGACGGCATAAATAGTTCCCTGATGCAAATGAACATATTCTTTACAAAGTGCTAAGCCAATCCCGGTTCCTGCAATTTTATTATTGCCGGTGTCAGTTTCATAATAAAGCTTAAAGATATCTTTAAGCTTAGTTTCATCGACTCCGGCTCCCTGATCTGTGACATTAATTTTTAAGATGTGATTATTTTCAACCTTAAGTTCAACCGTGATATTACTATCGTTTGGGGAAAATTTAACAGCATTAGATAATAAATTATAAAGGATAATATCCATTTTTTCTTTGTCCAGATTTACAGGAAGCGTTTCAGAATTGGATAGTGTTTTAATTTTTATATTTTTTTCACGGATTGCCTGAGAAAACAAACTATTGATTTCATTTACAAATGAAACCAATTCTATGGGTTCAATATTGAGTTCTTCATTGCCGCTCTGAACTTTTCTAAAATCAAGTAACTGATTTACAAAACGTACTAACCGATTAGAATTTTTTCGCGCTGTTTCGATATATTCACTTCCTAAATCGCTTAGTTGTTCATTTTTTGCAATCTCATTTATAGGGTTCACAATCAAGGTTAGGGGAGTCCTTAATTCATGTGATATATTAGTAAAAAAACTCAGTTTTAATTCGGTCATTTTTTGTTCAACCACAACTTTGTTTTGCAATTGAATCATTGAATAAACTATTCTTCTTGAAATTTCCAGCAGAATAATGAAGAGAACTGTATATAAAAAATAAGCCAGATTGGTTTTCCAAAATGGGGGAGTAATCGTAAACGATAAATTCTTTTGAGGAATATTTGTATATAAATCTGTACTTAAACATTTTACTTCGAACTCGTAATCTCCGGGCGGTAAATTGGTAAAAGTTGCTTTTTTCTGATTCTTTACTTCATGCCACGTATTATCCAAACCTTTTAAACGGTAAGCATACAATTGTTTGTTTCCTGATCTGTAATCTAAAACCGTGTAATAAATACTAATTGTGTTTTTGGTATAATCTAACTCTATGTCATTGTAGTAATTTATGTCTGCTTTTAAAGGGAATTCCTGAGATTTTACATTTGCATTTTTATTGTTGATCTCAAAATTGGTAAAAACCATTTTTACCGTATTTTTTTGATTTTTTATTTTCTTTGGATTGAAAGTTAAATATCCATTCCTACAGCCAAAAATCAAATTGCCATTTGACAGCTTTAAACCTGCCGACTCAGAAAATCCGGTTTTTTGCAATCCGTCATTGGAATCATAATTATTAAAGGTCAGATTTAATAAATTGAATTTTGAAATGCCATTTTCAGTCGCTAACCATAAATTTTTATCATCATCTTCTGCCATACTCAGAATAAAATCACTGGGTAAACCATCTTTTTTTGCAAAATTTATAAATTTTAAATCATTTCCTTTTTCAATCGCCTGATTAAGTCCGCCTCCGGCTGTAGAAATCCACATTTTATCTTCTGAATCCTTGAAAATAAATAACACATCATTGCTGCCCAGACTAAATTTATCACTGGAAATCTTTCTATATCTCGAAAATTTTATTTTATCCGGATTATAATTGTCGGGGTCAAAAGTCAATAATCCATTTGTTGTGGCCACCCAGATCTGGCCTTTATAACCTTCTGCCAGGTATCTTACTTTGCTGAATTCTGTAACCGGATAATTTTTAAATTGATGTATAAAACTAAATTGTCCCTGATTTTCTTCCAGTAAATTGATTCCATTATCATAAGTAGCTATCCAAATACGGCCTTTTTTATCTTCTAAAATAGAATAGATTTGGTTGCTGCTTATACTTTTTGGATTATTTTGATCTGCTTTAAATTGCTTTAATACATATTGAGAATGTTGTCTGTTGGCAGGAGTTGCTTTAAACAGACCATTTCCCTTTGTTCCTAACCAGATATTTCCTTTCCTATCTCCGATGATGGAGTATATATGACCAATTTCATCTGTCTTATAATTGATAAACGGATTTTTCAATTCCTCATTTCCCCGATACACTTTTACTTTCCCTGCTTTTGAAGCAAGCCATAATCTATTCTCTTCATCTGCAAAAACAGCTCTGATTTCATTTTCAGATTTAATTTTACTGCCCGGAACTAAAAGATGATGTTCAAAAGTGTTTTTTTGAAAAATAATTTTATTAATACTTCTGTCGTCCGTACTAAGCCAAAGAATTCCTGAAGGGTCAAAATACATACTGGAAACAATATTTGAAAATTTCTGATTTTCATCTCCTGGTTTATTCAAAAAGTAATCTAATGTATTGTTTTTCTCGTTGTAATACCCAAATCCACCCCCTTTTAATTTTATCCAGACCCTGTTAAAATTATCCTCAAAAAAACCGAAACTATGTTTTAGGTCAAGAAAAGTCGCATCTGTTTGCTGAGAAAAAAAACGATTCCTTTTTTCTTTTGGATAAACCATAAAAACGCCATGTTTCTTGGGTTCAATCCACAGTACACCTCGACTGTCCTGATAAATTTTATAGATTGGTGCATCTGAAATTTTATCAATTGATTCTATTTTTAAGGTTTTAGTATTAAATGTAATTAACTCACCCGATGAAGTAGTTAGGAATAATAAATTTTCTGTTTTTGATTTTATGATTGCATTTATACTTTTTTTAGCGATAGCAGTTTTCCAATAGCTTTTACGAATTTTATCATAACGAATCAGTACCCCTTCATCAGTTCCAAACCAAACATTATTATCCGGTATAATAAGACATTTTACATTACTGTTTTTTATTATATTTTTTGTTTGGTATTCCTCACTTTTAGATGTTGTTATATGATCTAATCCCTTATCAGAACCCACCCAAACAGAATTATCCGCGTCTTTAAATAAAAAATTTAAATTATTTGAAGCCAATAAAAAACTTGATTTTTTATTTTGCCAGAAATGTCTGGTTTTTATTTGACTACTTGATTTTTTTTGTATCAGAAAAATACCTTTACTCATAGTTGTCAGCCAAACATTACCATTGCTGGTTGGAAAAACATTATCAAAATCAATTTTAGTGGTTCCTAAAATGTTTGCGATAGAAAGAAACGATTCGGTGCTTTTGTCGAATCTGTAGATCTGACGATCATAGGCCTTAAGCCATATATATCCGGAAGCATCTTCCTTGATTAACGCAATACGGTTATTATTCAGGCTGCTATTATCGCCGGCAGTTGCTTTGTAAGTAATGAAACTTTTACCATCAAATCTATTTATTCCATCCCAAGTGGCGAACCACATAAAGCCTTCCTTATCCTTCATCGTATAGGCAATGGCATCATGGGAAAGTCCGTCCTCTGTAGAGTAATTTTCTATTTTGCATTTTATCTGCGACACTATTTCATTTGTTGAAATGATGAATAAAAATGTAATTGAAAATTTAATCAATAGAAGTTTTTTCATTACCGATTATAGTTTTTAGTTTTTGGTAGTAAAGTGTTATTTGAGTTTAAAAATAATCTTAAAAACAGAATGAGTCAATCGCAATCCGTGTAAACATACATAATGACCAAAAATTAGAAGTAAATGACCAAAATTTAAAAGCCGTTATTGTTTTATTAAAATATTTTTGACGCAAGATAGAATTATTATTAAAAAATTGGCATTTAAAATATTGTATTCATAATTTAATTTAACAAAAATAGATATTGACGCTGTTCATTTGTAAGATTTAATAATGTCTATCAAATTAAACAACTTTACTAACCAACCACTTTTTTATGAAAAAACTCGACTTTTTTGTCCTCTTAATTGTAGGGCTATTGTTTTTTAATTCATCTACAGCTCAAAATTTTAGTCCTGATATAGTAGTAGATATAAATGGAACAGGAGATTTCACTTCTATACAGGCCGCATTTGATGCAGTTCCGGCAGGCACACCTACAATTATTTATGTAAAACGTGGCTTGTACGACAAAGAGAAGCTCATAGTTCCTGCCAATAAAACCAACATCACTTTGATTGGAGAGAGCAGAGAAGAAACTATTATCTCTTATGATATTTATAATTGTAACGATGGCGGCGATGGTTTGTGCCCGGATACAAAGGTAGCGCTATGGTCAGGCAATAGCAATTTAGTAAAAACTGCTGCAACACTTACTATTATGGCAAATGATTTTAAGGCAGAAAATATAACAATTAGAAATACTGCCGGAGTTGTTGGTCAGGCACAAGCCATAGCGCTGCAGGCAGACCGGAATGTATTTATCAATTGTGACATACTCGCGTATCAGGATACAATCTACTTTTGGACAGCAGAAACCTCACGTGCTTATTTTAAATCTTGTATGATTTTAGGCCGTACAGATTATATCTATGGTCGCGGAATTGGAGTATTTAATGAATGCGAAATTAGAAGTTATGGTGGGGCATGGATAACAGCCCCTTCGACAGAAGCAACACAAACATATGGCTTTGTATTTTATAAGTGTAATTTAACATACCAGCCTAATAGCCCAAGATTAGGAGATGATGGAATGAAAATTAAATTTGGCCGGCCATGGCATGAATACCCAAAAGTAGCCTGGCTTTATTGTACAATGCCTGCCGAAATTGATCCTTTGGGATGGGGTGACAAATGGAATATGGCTTATTCTGATACTGACACCAGACTCCATTTATACGAATGGATGAATACAGGTACAGGTGCAGATATGAGTGGCCGAGCCAATTGGGCAGGACTTAGAGCAATGACTGACCAGACCGAAGCCAATTTATACGAACCTAAAATTGTTTTGGCAGGTTCTGATAATTGGGATCCTACAGCTATAGCTCCAACTGTATCAGTATATAATTGGGATGGTGGCGCTGCTAATAACGGATGGACAGAAGCAAACAACTGGAATCCTGATGGATTGCCGGCCGCTTCAGAAGCTGCAAATGTGGATGGAAATTGGACAATAAATGCTAATGGAGGAAATTTCGCCGCAGATTTAAATTTGGTTAATGGTGCAATCATTGCTATTTCTGCCAATAGTTCTGCAACTTTGCTTACGCTTAATCAGGCAACAGTATCTTCTTCCACCAGTGCATCGTTATCTGGAAATATTAAAACTAAAGGAGCGGTAAATATAAACGTTTCAGGCAATCTAAACATCACTGCAGCCCTTAATGGAGTTCATCAAATTACTAAATCAGGCACAGGAATATGCCAGTTTAACAGCAGTAATTCCGGATATACAGGCAATTTAATTATAGAACAAGGTGATTTACAGGCTAAAGTTTCAAACTCATTAGGGAAAGCACCAAAAATAACAATAAAAACGAATGGAAAACTGACCGTAGATGTTGGTAATGCAGTTGATGTTAAAACAGCATTATATACCGAAGAATCAGCATCTATTGTTCTTAATCAGGACATAACAATTAACGAATGGTATATAAACGGTTCTTTACAGCCTGCCGGAATTTATAGTGCCACTACTAATGCAGCAACTATCAGTGGAACGGGTAAAATAATTATAGGAAGACCAAGTGAGTTTACATTCCTGGGCGGACTTTGGGATGATGTAACTAAATATTCTCCGGCTTTATTGCCAAAGGCGGGAGAAAAAGTAAATGTAAACAGTGGAATAACAATTGAAACCACGCTTTTGACATTTGAAGGTGATATGTATGTGAAAACGGGTGGAACTATTCGTTTAAGACAAACAAAAGATTCAAAATGTTTAGGCCCTGTCAGAATGGCTCAGGGAACCATTATTACCTATGCAACAAGTGGTACAGGCTTCTATTTTAACGCTCCAATTATTTTAGAAGGCGATATTTCTCTTACGATGAGCAGCAACAATGTCGCAGGCAGTGTTATGGATTTACCGGGAACATTTTCTGGTGCAAACAAAATAATAGTGCGTAACATTAGAGATTTTGCCAATACTGCCACTGCCAGGCTAGGAGGAGATAATAGCAACTTTACAGGAACCTGGGATTTAACTTTAGCCGCCGTTAATGCAGGAGGTTCATCAGTAATTAACGGATTCGTTGAAAATGCCTTTGGAAAAGGAACAATAAATTTGGCAGCTTCCAATAAAGCGATTTTTAATCATGCAAAATGTGCAGGGAATGTTTTAAATATGAATATAACCGGATCAGCTTCGGCAGTATTAAACACAGCAGTTACAGTTAAGGAATTTACTTTAAACGGAACTCAGCTTGCAGATGGAATATATAATTCGACTACACACCCGGGCTTACTTACAGGTACCGGATCAATTACCGTAAACTCAAGTAGTTTAGGTATAGACGAAAAAGTCTTTTTAGAATATGGTATGTTAAGAGTAAATGGCGTACTTGAAAATCTGGACGTTTACTCACTTAACGGACAACGTGTGTATCATACCAAATCTGTTACAGAAATAAATTTAAATAGCCTGAAATCAGGAATCTATATTGTCCGTTATAAAATTAATGGTAAACAAGGAGCTGCTAAGGTTTATAAAAAGTAACTCCATAATTTTCTCTTTTAAATAAATACCACGAAGTATATGTTTTCATATACCATATTACAATGAATTAAAAACCAAAAAAATGAAATCATTATTATCAAAATTATGTATTGCTGCTTTATTGTTTTGCAGCATCATTCCTGCAAAGGCACAAATTACACTTCATACCATTGGAGATTCTACAATGGCTACTTACGACGAAAGTACTTCAGATATACGAGGCTGGGGTATGATGTTTCAACAGTTTTTTTCGGCAGGAGTTACTGTTAATAATCGTGCAAAAAATGGTGCAAGCAGTAAAAGTTTTTATATGGAAGCTCCTTATTGGACTACTGTAAAACAACAAATAAAAGCTGGGGATTATGTCATCATTCAATTTGCCCACAACGATGAGAAAAATGGTGGTCTGGATGGAGGAACGGATGCTCTAAATCCAATTAACGGAACAGACTACAGAGGAACAAACCCGCAAACGACTTATAAAGATTACCTAAGAAAGTATATTGACGAAACCCGGGCTTTGAACGCTACACCAATTTTAGCAACCTCTTTGTGTCGAAAATATTTTAGCGGCGGGGCTATTACACGCAAAGGACTTCATGATTTGGGACCTGATTTTAGTCTTCCGGCAACAGACCATACTTATGATTATACCTATGCAATGAAAGAAGTTGCAGCAGAAAAAGGAGTACAGCTTATCGACTTGACTACCTTAACAAAAACACTGGTTGAATCGTATGGAGATGCAGCAAGTACAGCTCAGCTTTATGTTTCTGCAGATTCTACCCACCCAACAGCACTATTAGGAACATTAACTGCCAGATTATGTGCTCAGGAAATGGTAAAACAAAATATTTTAGCTTCTTATATCAACACATCAACAGATGTACTGATTAATCCAACAGCATGTGATTTTGGAAACGCCTATACAGGTCAGACACTTACAAAAGAAGTTAGCATTACCGGTTTTGATCTTACACCTGCTGCAGGAAGTTTTACACTTTCTGTGGATAATGGATTTTTAATAGCTGCAAACAAAACAGATGCTTTTAGTTCTTCTATCAATATGAATTACACAGGCGGAAATCTGGCATTTACAAAATTTTACATCTCAGCTACTCAATCTGTAGGAGGAAATAAAACAGGCACACTTACTGTAACAAACGGAAGTGTTACCAAAACAGTTCCGTTAACTGCTAATTTTATTACATTGACCGGAGGAACTGAAGTTAATCTAATTTGGGGACTAACTGCAAATAACAGCTATATTTTACAAGGACCGGCTACAGCTGTTGATCAAACCCATTCTGGTATGTCTGTGCAATCCTATGCTGCACCTAATACTACTACTGTATGGCCTGCAGATAGTAATGCTTATACCACAAGAAAAACACAAAGAAACCTAATTGATGGTGGTGCATGGCCTGCAGGAGAAATAGATGAAGTATCTACACGTTATATCCAGTTTGGAATTTCAGCAGCTCAGGGTACAGAATTAAATATTGATTTAATAAGTATGTATGTTGGCGCTGCAGGCGGAAATGGCATGAGATGTCGTATTTCTTATTCTACAGATGATTTTTCTACTACTTCAGTCGCAGGTGAGTTTACAAGTATGACATCTAATACCATGTATGCCGTTTCAAAAATACCTGTTCTTAAAATTCCTTATGGAAAAACTTTAAAACTGCGCGTATATCCTTGGTATAGCTCAGCATCGACTGGAAAGACACTTTGCCTCGCAGATGTTAAAATTCATGGAGTAGCTCTTCCTGCCACAAACTTATCTACCGATGATTTTTCGAAAGACAAATTAAAATGGATTGTAAAAGATGGTTTTATCAGGATAGAAAATGCTCCATCAAATAGTAAATTTACAATTTATGACATAAGTGGAAAACAAGTACTTAAATCATCCGTTATTAATGACAATTCATCTCTTGTTGAATTGCCTAAAACCAAAGGTGTTTATATTGGTAAAGTTGAATCTGAAAGTGGTACAAAAACAATAAAATTTTTAGTAAAGTAAAAAAATTTTATGCCCGACATCTAAATAAAATCCAGATTCAGGTCTTCAGAAGAGGATAGAATCATACATAGTAATAGTAAAAACCGATACAATATACTTTCATATAGTGTATCGGTTTTATTTTAGAGTAATTTTGTATCATCCTAAGAATTCTGAAAGCCTTCAAATAAGAAAATACAAATCGTTGATTCTCAAAAACCTTATGCTTAACGCTACCAATTAGTTAATCTTAACCAAATGTGCCTCAATGCTGGCTCTGTCCGATTCGTATTGAGCAGGAAGTTTTAGGTTTTGTCCCAATTCTTCTAAGCTTTCATCAACCATAAATCCGGGGTTGTCTGTAGCAATTTCAAATAAGACACCGCCCGGTTCCCTAAAATAAAGAGAATGGAAGTAGTTTCTGTCAATCTGTGGTGTAATAGACAATCCGTGGGCCTCTATTTTTTCACGGAAGTGCATTAAAATCTCATCATTCTGAACCCTGAATGCCACGTGATGTACAGATCCGTTAGCCACATGGCCTCGTTTTTCTTCTTCCAGTTCTACCAAATCAACAATCGCTGCATTTTCTACCGCAGCTGTTGCATAACGAAAACGGTTAACGTCCTGATCAATTAATTTATAGCCAAATATTTCGGTTAAAATTGCTGCTGTTGGTTTGATATTGTTCAATGTCAGTGTAATATTGTGAAAACCTCTTGTTGCCACATCTGCTTTTACTTCGTCGGTTTCCCAAGGTTTTCTGTTATCGTCGGTTTTAGATTCAATCAATTCTAATTTTAATCCGTCCGGATCTAAGAAAGTAAGGTATTTTTCTCCGAATTTTTCAGACGGTTTATTGTAAATCACATTGTATTGCTCAAAACGTTTCTGCCAGAAATCCAAACTTCCTTTTGGAACAGAATACCCAATTTCTGTTGCCATACCGCTGCCTTTTCTTCCTTGCTGGATTCCTT
The DNA here is from genome assembly GCF_000735715.2 of Flavobacterium chungangense LMG 26729. Classification (NCBI taxonomy): domain Bacteria; kingdom Pseudomonadati; phylum Bacteroidota; class Flavobacteriia; order Flavobacteriales; family Flavobacteriaceae; genus Flavobacterium; species Flavobacterium chungangense. Next base: position 112,133 of record NZ_JASY01000010.1, on the reverse strand, counting down.
CGCCCCAAGGGAAAAAAGTTAAGATTGTTCCTGCGCTTCCTACTTCGTCACCAAAATAAAAATGGTACGTTCCCGGATCGTCAAAATTGACAGTTTTTTTGATAAAACGTAATCCTAATATTTTAGAGTAAAAGTCGAAATTGCGTTTAGCATCACCTGCAATTGCAGTAATATGGTGTAAGCCTAAAATTTTATTTTCCATGATTTATATATTTAAATTGTTATTGATTTTCTTTTACAAATTTACCGCTGTTATCCTCCTGCATCGATTAACCTAGATTAAGAAATAAAAAAGGGGCTTTTTTCCAGACAAACTTTAACCAAATAACATTCCGTTTACAGCAATCCCTTGTTTCATAAAAAGTTGGATTTGTTTAGCATATGATAGTGATACGATATATCGTAATTTTATGTTCGGAAAATATTTTATTTTAAAAAACTATAGTCATTCTATAAAAGCCATTTCTTACATTTACGTTTTACCGCATAAAATAGTACGCTTTATGGAAAATCCGAAAGATCAGGCCGCAGTTATGAGGAACAGGCTGCAGGAAAGAGAAAGAGAACAATTGCAGATTTTGTCTATCTGCAAAGCACTTTCAGAAGCTTTAACCCGAAAAGATTTCCATAATGTCATAACCGGTTTAAAACAGCATTTTTTATTTGAAGATTTTATTCTGGCTTCCGCCGAAGAAGGCCAAAAAGACTACCACATATTTTATCAGTTTACCAGTCCGCAGGAATTTTCTAAGGTCTATCCGATTAATGACGGTTTTTTTCACCTCTGTATAGAAACGCCTGAAACCGTTGTTTTTGAATTAAAAACGGTACCGGAGAAAAAAAACAGACTTCCGGTTTATCTGGATTCAGTTCACAATAAAGGTTTCAAGAATGGAATAGGAGTCTGTCTGCCAGAGATAAAAGGCAGCCTAAATGTGCTTTTTTTAGTCTTTAAAAACGCTGCCGTTTTCAGCAGGGAATCTAATAGAACTATTCGTGGCATGGCATCGCAACTTTCGATAACAATCCGGAATATAAAACTGGCAACAGCATTTGAAAGGAATTGGGAAGAATTACAGCTTTTGAAAAATAACTTAAGCGAAAGAAAATCACAAAATATAGCTGTAGAAAATCAGGGTTTTCATGGAATTATCGGAAACAGTGATGCCATGAAAAAGGTGTATGAACTGATTTCTCAGGCAGCCCCTTCAGAATCGACCGTTTTGATTTTTGGCGAAACCGGAACCGGAAAAGAGTTAATTGCAAATGCCATCCATAAATTGTCACTGGTTGCTAACGAAAAAATGATAAAAGTGAACTGTGCTTCGATTCCCGAAAACCTGATTGAAAGTGAATTATTCGGGCATGAAAAAGGGGCTTTTACCGGAGCTTCAGATTTGAGGATCGGAAAATTTGAACAGGCACATAACGGCACTATTTTTCTGGATGAAATAGGAGAGATGCCATTAGAACTTCAGGGAAAACTGCTTCGTGTACTACAGGAGAAAGAAATTGAGAGAATTGGCGGTAAAAATACCATCAAAATTAATGTTCGTATAATCGCAGCCACCAACCGATTTTTGGAAAAAGAAGTTGCCGAAGGCCGTTTTAGAAGCGATTTGTATTATAGATTAAACGTTTTTCCGATTGCATTGCCTGCTTTACGCGAACGTGTGGAAGACATTGAAGTTCTGGCTGGTTTTTTCCTCGAAAGGCATTCAATCAAAATCGGAAAAAAAATGAAAGGTTTTTCAAAAAAAGCGCTCAAAAGCATGACACTGAATGCCTGGCCGGGAAATGTGCGGGAATTAGAAAACAGGATCGAAAGAGCTATTTTATTTGCTAACGAAGAGATAATTAAAGAAATGGCTTTCCCTGAAACTTTCAGAATCGAAACTCAAAATCCTGAATCAGATTTGTATACCAAAACCTTGCAGGAAGTAGAGAAGGAGTATATTCTAAAAGTCGTAAAAAAATGCGGGGGCAGAATCTCTGGTCCACAGGGTGCTGCAGTTTTATTAGGTCTTCCCGGAACGACACTGATTTCCCGAATGCAGAAGCTAGGTATTAAAAAAGAACATTTCTTAAGTTGAAATTATTCGTGCAATGGGTTTAATTTCCCCTGAAATAACAGCACATCACTAAAACCATATATTCTCGCATTTTGTTTTATAATTTTATAAAGATTGACTTTCTTATTCTGGGTTCAATATTTTTCGTTTTATGTCCTTTTCCGGCAGTGTCTTCCATCAATAAGACTGAACCAGTTTCAAAAATTCTTTTTTCTCCAAGCGAAGTTTCGATTTCTACGCCGCCATCCAATAAAACGATATATTGGCGGTCGGGCGCATTATGAAAATCGTAATCGTAGGACGGACTCACTTCTCGAAAAACAATAGATTTTACAGGTTCATCATCAGATAAAAAACCGATGTCGCCATTGTTTCTCAACAAAACTTCAAAATCCTCAAAATGACTTTCGCCATTCTTGTCACTGTATACTCTTGTAATTTGGATCATTATTTTTTAGAAAAAATAAGTGCGTTAGCCGTATCAATTTCGTCCTGACTGATGGTATGGCCCATATTTTCGTAGATTTTTTTGGTCACATCGGCACCCATTTTTTCAAGAAGCGCTTCAGATTGATTCACTCTTTCCACAGGAACATGAAAGTCAGGATCACTCGTTCCGATGAAAATTGGAGTATTCCCAAAATTCCCGTGATAATGTTCTTCGTAAACCTTATCACCAATTAATCCTCCCGTAAACGCCACAACACCACCATATTTGGCAGCATTTCTGGCAGTAAATTCAAGCGCCAGGCAAGCTCCCTGCGAAAATCCGAGGAAATAGATGTTTTCTTTTTCGATTCCGTTTTGCTGTACGGCAATTAAAACCTGAGCAATAGCATAAAGTGAATTTGAAAATGAAGGTTCATTTTCGGAAATTGGCGCTAAAAACGAATAGGGGTACCAGGTTCTGTTTTCTGCCTGTGGCGCGACCAAAGCAAAATCATCAACGTTAAGATATTTAGCAACCGAAAGGATATCATGTGCTCCTGCGCCGCGTCCGTGAAGCAGGATCAAAGCTTTTTTTGCCTCGTTTAAAGGCACGCCTGCTGTAATAGTATCTAAGTTCATAAGCTTGTTTTTAAATTATTTTTTCCAGATATCTTCGTATTCGTCCGGATGTTTTTTGAATTGTGCGTGCACATAAGGACAAAGCGGTAAAACTTTCATATTGTGCTCGCGAACATACAAAACCATTTCGTCCAGAAGTTTTTTGGCATATCCTTTTCCTTCTGCCTCTGGCTCAACGCCTGTGTGGTAAACAGTCAGTAAATCTTCTTTCAGGCTTACGGTCATTTCACCCAGTTTTTTACCTTCTGCATAAAGATTAAAGGCGCCGTGTTTTTTTTCGTCTAATTCTAATTTTATTGTTTCCATAAATTTTTAATGTATGTCATTGCGTTTTGTTTTAAACACAGAGGATTATAGTTTGCAATATTGATAAAAAATGCATTTTATTTATTTAAAGGTACATAGAGATTCCGAATCGGCTCTGTTTGAGAAACTAGTTTCTTTTTAATTTTTTTTCTATGCGCTTAGTTTTTTCTCGCAGATTAAGCAGATCTAAGAGATTTACTTTTAATGCTTTAATTTTTAAATTCTAAAACCTTACACTTTTTGTTTTTACAAAATCAGTTGTACCCTTGTTTTATGCCTAATTTTTTCATTTTTGAATACAACGTCTGTGGCTGTAGGTTCAGCAGTTCTGCAGCGCCACCGGGGCCAGAAACTTTACCACCGCAATTTTGCAGCGCAGTCATTATATGTTCTTTTTCCATTTCTTCCATCGTTTTTAATTTACCGCTGTTTTCCTGTAATGGGCTCACGGTATGCAACGGAAGATCAAACTTTTCGATTTCGTTTGTTTTAGCCAACAGCACATTTCTTTCTATCAAATGTTCGAGTTCTCTTATGTTTCCCGGCCAGTCGTACTGCATCAATTGTGCTAAAGCTGGCGAACTGATTGCTGAAACATTTTTTCTGGCACTTGCAGCATATTTTCTGAGGAAATGATTGGCGAGAACCTCAATATCTTCTTTACGGTCTTTTAACGTTGGTAGTTGAATCGGGAAGACGTTTAACCGGTAATATAAATCCAAACGAAAACGGCCTTCGGCAACTTCTTTTTCTAAACATCTGTTTGTTGCCGCTACCACCCGAACATTAATTTTTAGGGTTGAATTTCCTCCCAGACGCTGAATTTCTTTTTCCTGCAGGACACGCAATAGCTTTACCTGAGAATCCAATGGCAATTCACCAATTTCATCGAGAAAAATAGTGCCGTTATGTGCCTGTTCAAATTTACCGATCCGTAATGAATTTGCCCCTGTAAAAGCTCCTTTTTCATGGCCAAAAAGTTCTGATTCTACCAATGACTGCGGTAAAGCAGCACAATTGACCACCACAATCGGATTGGGCTTATGGGTAGATAAATTATGTATCGAATGTGCAACCCTTTCTTTTCCGGTACCGCTTTCGCCAAGGATCAAAACCGAAGTTTCTGCCGGAGATACAATTTTTATTTTTTCAATTACTGCTTTTAGAAGTTCACTGCTGCCAATAATGCCTTCAATTTCTTCATCTGCAACTTTGGGCAGTGTATCGGTAAAAGTACCTTTTTCTTCATTGTAACGGTATTTTGCAATATCGAGCATCACTGCCAAATCTCTCTCTCGAAAAGGCTTCACCATAAAACCATACGGATGTGTTTCTTTCACGGCCTCAAGAGTTGACTGATTTGTATTGGCCGAAATATAGAGAAATGGAAGCTGTATCTCGCGCAGTTCCCAGGCAAGATCAATTCCGGTAAGGTCACCTTTCAGCATGATATCAAGCAGCACCCAGTCTGGTCTTTTGGCTTCAATTAATTTTCGTGCCTGAACCACAGAAGAAGCAATGCCAATTATTTCGTAACCTGTCTTAATCAGCATGATTTTTAAATCGTTTGCTACTATAAATTCGTCTTCAACTATTAGAATTTTTTCTTTCATTTACCTAAAAGTTATATTGGTTCGCGCAATTACCAGCAATAAAAAAACTGTCTTTTTACAAAAAATAAATGTGATGGCTGACAGTATTTAGGAGATTTATAAATCATTTTTTAAAGGTACTCTATATATTAGAAATCTGCAAAGACACAGCAAGCATGCTTACTTATTCCTGTGATACCAGTAACAAATGATCATAGCAGCTCCCGGCAACAGCAAAGTGGTTAAACCAAAATATTTTCCGGCAACAGCTCCTAAAAAACAGCCTGTAAGAAAACCAAAAATAGTAACCAGCTGTTTCTTAAAGCTTAATAAAGAATCGGCATCATTTGTACCGTTTTTAAGCAGGTTTCCCAAATCAAGCGAAGCCTGGGTTACATTTCCCGTCATCATGGTTGTTGGACCATGAGTTTCTTTGGCAAACAATTTTCCGAAAGCATTTTGTAATCCCATCGCAAAGACAGTTGTCATTGCTACAGTGTACATTGCCCATTCTGAGAATATTTCCAAATATCCGAAAACATAAGAAGAAATTCCGCAAAGCACCAATATAATTCCTTCCCAAAACAAAATCGTGTAGCGGTTGACACTTTTTAAGGCGATTCTTCCGCCAACAATAACGGCAAATATAAAGATGGGAAAAGTCAATAATTTGATCCAGGCATGTACATCAGAACCTTTGATAATCTGATAGGCAAAGACGATAAAGTTTCCTGTAACGTGTGCCGAAAATATCGAATCTGCTGCAACGAAAGTTACGGTATCGCAATACCCTGCTATCATAGTGAGGAGCAGGGTTACGTACCAAATATTTTTTTGAATTTCCATGGTTTATTATTTTAAATGGGCACGAAGCATCCATGCCATTTTTTCGTGAGTTTCTACTAAACCTGTTATAAAATCACTCGTTCCGGCATCCTGAAATTCATTTGCAATATTATTTATGTTTTCGCGCAGATAAATAATAATGCTTTCATGATCCAAAAGCAATTCTTTGATAAAACCATTACTGTCATTTTTTTCTTGTAATTCTTCTGTAAGGTGTGTCAGGGCAAGAAAATCTTTAAGAGTGGCAGGCGTGTAATGACCCAATGCTCTGATTCTTTCTGCTACCGTATCAACAATTTCGTCAATAGCATCATATTGCTGTTCGAAAAAAAGATGTTTGTTATAAAAATCAGGTCCTTCAACGTTCCAGTGTGCTCTTTTTGTTTTAGTATACAATACGAATTCATCTGCTAAAATTTTTGTTAGAACTTCTGCAACTTTGGAGATGTTTTCTTGTTTAATTCCGATGTTTGCTTTCATTTTTAAAGTAGGTTTAATAAATAATAATCAAGTGAATATTTTCCTGCTCCCAGCGCAAGAATGAGTAATAAGGATAACGTGTACATATAAGGAACGTCGCGTACTTCTGGCGAATCTTTTCTGTGAACCACAAAATATCCTACGGCTGTAACACCGATAGTTGGAAGTACGGCAAGTCGGGTTCCAAGACCGAGAATAATAAAAATCGGGACTATGGTATCTGAAAATGCAGCCACTAATCCGTTTAGTTTTTCAGGAAGATGGAGCGGATTCGGAACGTGTTCTTTTTGTCCATTTTCAGTTCGAAACTTCTTCATTCCGTGAACTCTGAATAATTCAACTGCAAGTAAAACTCTAAATGCTAAAAGTGTCGCATTGCTGAGTGCTGATCCTAAATCTGAATACAGGATTTGTTTGATAATTTCAGTCATTGTTTTAAAATTTAAAAGGCAAAACAGGAACAGCCCAATGCGCCCCAGAATGCGTTATAATTATCTACAGGAACATTGCTCATTCTCGCAATATCGTGGCTGTGTGCATGAACATCGCAGCTGCCACTGCAACTGTGTATCTGTGAAGTCAGACCAGGCTTTGCATCTGCTTTAGCGTTTTTCTCTATGGTATTCCTGAAACTGCTTTTTGACGGATATCCGTTATAAATATTTGTGGGAGACCAGTCAGGCAAAATCGGAATACGAGGCGGGGAAAACGAAGAGAAATCTCCATTGGCATACACAATTTTTCCGTCGACAATAGTCAAATCCGCTTCTATCTTTTTGATTTCTTCATCGTCAATGTTAAAATAATCGCGGTCTAAAACCACCAGATCTGCAAACATTCCGGTTTTGATATCACCTTTTTTGGCCTGTTCCTGAGAAAACCAGGCACTACCTCTGGTGTACAATTCTAAAGCGGTCTGTCTGTTTAATCTGGTTTCGTTGTACAATTGCAGACCGCCAATTGTTTTTCCAACTGTCATCCAATACATAGAAACCCATGGATTATAGCTGCTCACGCGTGTAGCATCAGAACCTGCACCAACGGGAACTTCCATTTCAATCATTTTTTTGATTGGCGGTGTGTTTTCGGCTGCTTTTGCTCCGTAACGGTCTGTAAAATATTCACCCTGATACGCCATTCTGCTTTGTATGGCTATACCGCCGCCAAGTGCTTTTACGCGTTCAATATTTCTTTCGTCAATAGTTTCGGCGTGGTCAAAAATCCAGGGCAGTCCGTTGAACGGAATTTCCTGATTTATTTTTTCGAAGACATTCAAAAATCTGGTAATGCTTTCGTTATAAGTGGCATGAAGCCTGAACGGCCAGCGGTTTTCAACCAAAAGACGGACTACTTTTTCCAGTTCGGCTTCCATGCTTTCAGGCAAATCGGGTCTTGGCTGCAGGAAATCTTCAAAATCGGCAGCAGAAAAAACCAGCATTTCGCCTGCACCGTTATGACGGTACATATCGTCGCCCTGATACAGTTTTACAGTATCAATCCAATCTGAGAAATCTTCAAACTCGTGTTTTGGTTTTTGGGTAAACAGGTTGTAGGCAATCCTAACTGTTAATTGTTTCTTTTCGTTCAGTTCATTAACAACTTTATAATCATCTGGAAAATTCTGAAATCCGCCTCCTGCATCAATCACACTTGTGATTCCGAAACGGTTTAGTTCTTTCATAAAATGTCTCGTCGAATTGATCTGATGTTCATACGAAAGTGTCGGACCTTTAGCCAGTGTCGAATATAAAATCATAGCATTTGGGGTAGCAATAATCAATCCGGTTGGTTCACCGTTTGAATCACGTTCAATATTCCCTCCAGGAGGAGCAGGCGTATTATTGTTGTAACCAACCGCTCTTAAAGCTGCCCTGTTCATAATGGCTCTGTCATACAAATGCAGAATAAAAACAGGAGTATCTGGCGCAATTGCATTAATTTCTTCCAGAGTCGGCATTCTGCGTTCGGCAAATTGAAATTCAGACCAGCCGCCAACGACACGAACCCATTGCGGATTTGGCGTACGGTCAACTTGTTCTTTCAGCATTCTTAGCGCATCGGCAAGAGAAGGAACACCATCCCAACGCAATTCTAAATTATAATTTAAGCCCCCACGAATCAGGTGAATGTGCGAATCGTTGATTCCGGGAACAACTCTCTTGTTTTGTAGGTCTATTATTTTAGTTTCTTCAGAAGCAAATTCCATTACATGACTGTCATGTCCAACTGCTATAAATTTTCCGTCTTTGATGGCAACAGCCGTAATGTTTGGAGTCTCAGTATTGAAGCTATGAATTTTTCCGTTGAATAAAATTAAATCTGCTTTCATAATGTTATGATTTAGCGTTAAGTTTTGCAATTGCTTCTTTAATTCCATCACCGGCAACGGTATAAAAAGCCGGTCCGGCAAGCAGAATGATTTTGCTTAAAGGTTTGTGATCTGATAATTTTTTATCTTTTAAATATGTTTGCGTTCTGTAAGCTTCAAAAGAACCCAAAACTACATTGGCTGCAACTAACGCTGTTGGCGAATCGATTCCTGCATCTTTTATATCAGACGCAAAAGAATAATTGCTCACACCCAGACGCAAAGCCTCACGCATGGCAACGCTTCCTACACTGATCATTAAATCCGGTGTGAATTTAGTGCGTTCGCCAAGACCAATGAGCAATAACTTTTTGGCTGCCAAAGTACCTTTTGGAGGTATAATCAATAAAGTTTCAAGCGAGTGTCCTGTAAATTTACCGCTTTTGCGTAATTCGGTAATAATGCCTTTCAGGGCATCATCTAAATGTACCATTCCGTTTAGGTTTGCAGGCAGGGCAGGAGGGTTAAAAATATCGCCTTCTGTGTATTCAAAAACACAGGCAACCTGCAGTTCTGCTTCGGCTGCAGATGGTCCCTGAACCAATCCGTTTACTGCAACTCCATCTACTTTACCCCAGGTTGTAGATGACCCGAGTGCGGCATTTTGTGCAAAAGCAGTGTTAGTTAAGCCTGCATATATTAGAAGAATTAGAATCGTTGTTCTAATTGTGTATTTGTTAAAAAGGACTGATTTTTTCATATTTAGAAATTTAGTTGATGATATAACTGATGTAGATTTTGACGCGGATGACGCAGATTTGCTATCGCAAAAGCACGGATAAAACGGATTTCTAAATAAATTCTTTAAATGAATCTGCGTAAATCCGCGTTTTTGCGATAGCAAATCCGTTTTATCAGTGTTCTAATTCAGTAAGAGTATATTTTTATGCTATTAAAATTTAAATCCAAGTCGGACATTAAAGAAAACACCATCTTTAGAATTTGGAATAATGTCGTTGATAAAAGCACCGGTTTTAAAATACTGTATCCCGCTTACGACTGATATATATTTGTTTACACTATAGACAAAATTGGCTAAATATGCTGTACCGATATACCGTTCGTCTGATGCACTTCCGGTTAGATTTAGTGATCCGCTTGGTCTGTAAATCCCGTCTTGAGTTGAAAATCTCCAGTTAAAAACCACATCCACCTGCATCTTCAGCGTTGACAGTAAATCCATTGTGGCATAAGGATGAATATCGATAAGGTTTACCGGCCCCACCTGTGGGCTAAATCCGAAATAACCTCCTTTTGGAAAGAGCGGATTAAAAGTCTGCAGGCTTCCGTTACCTTTGTTTTTATCTCCCGAGATGTAATCGTTCCGAAGGTTTATAGTGGGTTTGAATCTGATATCTTCAAAAGAATATCCAATATCTATAGATCCAGTCCAGGCATTTATATCGCCGGAACCAAAACTTCCAAACTGATAAGCTGCTTCCAGATTATAAATAAAACCACCACCGTATTTCCAAAACCTTGTGCCAACAGTATGTCTTTGTTCTGAAGCAATTCCTTCTTCAAAAACAGCTGCATCTCTTCTGATTCCGAGGTAATACAAATCCAGGTTTCCTGCTTTTGGGAATATTATTTTGGAATAAGCTCCCCAGAGATTCCGTTTTTTTGATATTTTATTATCAAAAACACCTGTATTGATTTCGTCTTCCATCATAGCAAAACCATCAACTGAAAATCGGGCAGAGGAGTACATTATTTTTCCTCCTGTAAAATACAATCTCGCATTAGGGCCTTCTCTTACCGAAATCAGTCTTCCGGAACCGTAATCGAGTTCCTGTCTTCCGGCACGAACGGTTACTTTTTTGTCTTCCTTCTGATATAAATTCACATCCAAAAAAAGATTCTGTACATTCAACTGATCTTCATCAATACCTCTTGACCCGTTAATTCTTCCGTCCTGCAAAGCACTCCTTAGCTGTACAAATACCCTGAAAGTTTTACCTAAATACAGATCAGCATGAAGATCATAACGCTGGAGCAAAAAATTGTTCTGGCCAATGTTAAGCCGACCCCAGTCTTCATTATTGAAATCAACATATTCATATCTGGCTTCGCCGCCAAATGACAGGTAAAAATTGTTCTCGCTGTTTAAGGGAACAAATTTTAAATTCTCATAAAAATTTCGGGTTGAATCTCTTAATGACCCGTAATTTTCGTCGTAACGCAAAAGCTTAAAACTTTGTGCTGAAACAATACTTCCCATTAAGAGAAAAAGAAAAAGCAGCCTGACGTTTTTTGATATGAATGGTGTTGATTTCAACATTATGAAGGGTAAGAGGTTTTATGTATGTTTCAGGTTGAAATAAAGAAATGAATTAGTGTTTTAGCATGTTGTGCGCGTAGTGAATACCTAAACCGTAAGAACCACCGTGTTTTTTCATTAAATTAGTTACCGGAACATATGTTTCTTCGCGTGCCCAGTCTCTCTGAAGCTCTAATAAGTACTGGATAGAGGTTATAGGTTTTGCCCCAACTTGTATCATTCTTTGCACTGCACGTTCATGAGCTTCTTCGCTTACGTCACCACAAGCATCTGTAATTACATAAACTTCATAGCCTTCTTCGATTGCAGATAAAGCCGGCCCAACGATGCAAACGCCTGTCCATAATCCTGCAAGGACTATTTTTTTCTTGTTTTTGCCTGTAATTGCCTTATAAGCTGCTTCGTCTTCCCAGGTATTCATTGTTGTACGGTCAATATATCCTGAAGTGGCAATTGGGTAATATTCTTCGACTTCAGGAAAAACCGGACCCGAAAAACTTTCTTCGGCAACAGTAGTTACTACAGTAGACACATTAAAGATTTTTGACGCTCCGCAGATGATTGCCACATTGTTGCGCAATTCGCTTAACGCAATATTACTCGTAGCAAATGCCATTTGCCCTTCAAAATCAATTAATACTAAAGCGTGATTATCCGGTGACAATAAGTTTGTAGATGGTTTCATGATTATTTATTTTAAAATGTTATGTTTTATAAATGCTTAATGTGTTGAGAGTTTCCGGATCATTTCGGCGGAAACACTATCGGCATAAATTCCGAAAGCGCTGGTTAAAACCCCTTTCAGGGCATAAACTTCTGAGATAATGCCATACACTATATCTTCGTCTCCCGGATCTGTATCGCCCTCAAAACGAAAAATATATTCGATTTTGAATTCTTCCGGCGACATGGATTGTTTGTTGTTATTACAGCGGATACAATTTGTATCGAGATTAAAGTTTTCTGTAAAACCCTGATTGTTGAGCCATTGTAAAGCTTCTGTAACGGTATCAAATGATGGGGGTTGAAACGAACTCATAATTAATATGGTTTTAAACTAGCCTGCAAAAGCAAACTTTACAGGCAGTCTGATTCATTAAAATATTGTTTGCTTATGCTTTTATAAAAGCCAGAATATCATTATTGATCGTTTCTGCTTCGGTAGTAGGCATACCGTGAGAGAATCCCGGGTAGGTAATTAATTTACCGTTTTTTAAAAGTTTGGCTGCTCTCGGAGCCTGCTCATAAGGAACAATCTGATCATCTTCTCCGTGTAAAACCAGAACAGGAATATCTAAGCTTTTTAGATCTTCTGTAAAATCTGATTCAGAGAAAGCTTTGATACCTTCGTAATGTGATAAAACAGAACCCATCATTCCCTGGCGCCACCAATTTTGTTTGATGCCTTCCTGAACTGTTGTTCCTTCACGGTTCCATCCGTAAAATGCAATTGGAAAATCATAAAAATACTGTGCTCTGTTAAATCCAGTACCTTTTCTGATTTCATCAAAAACAGACAACGGCACACCTTCCGGATTCGATTCGTTTTGAATCATAATTGGTGTAATAGCACTAATGATTACGGCTTTTGCAATACGTCCTTTACCATATTTTGCTGCGTAGCGTATCACTTCGCCTCCTCCGGTTGAATGCCCCACATGAATGGCATCTTTTAGATCAAGTGCAGCTGTTAGTTCAGAGATGTCTGATGCGTAAGTTTCCATATTGTTGTTCTCACCGCTTTGTCCTGAACGCCCGTGTCCGCGGCGATCGTGCGCAATAACCCTGTATCCTTGCTGAAGAAAAAACATCATTTGTGAATCCCAGTCGTCACTTGATAAAGGCCATCCGTGGTGAAAAACGATGGGCTGTCCCGTTCCCCAATCTTTGTAATAAATCTGTGTTCCGTCTTTTACTGTAATTGTACTCATTTTGTATGGTTTTAGATTAATAATTCCCGAGATCAACATCCGGTTCGATTCTGTATCCGGACTTGTTTTGTTAAATTGGTTATGCAAACTTAGGACAGCGGCCAAAAGCTGTTGCTTAATCAAGATTAATAAATAAAAATTCAGTACTGTTTTGCTGTATTCTGAATTTATTGACGTCGCAGAACACTAGCCAAATAACATACCTATATCATGATGGCTTTGGATATAAGGAGTTTGGATGTTTTGAGTGTGTTTTTTTATTACGATATATCGTAAAATTATGAAGAGGGTAATAATAATTTAGGAAATTACCTATCTGTTTAAATTAAAAGTTGCTTTTTAAATCCATTAATTAAAAATAAATTCCGCTTTAAGTTTTGCAGAAATTGTAAGGATTCATGATCCTCAATTAAGAAATAGTGAAGCGTTAACTTTTTTATGGAGAATTATTTAAAAGAATCGGGTTATTTCTTAAGAAATATTTTTCCGTATAAATTCAACATCGATTACAGCACCATAATCATTAAAAAAAGAGGCTTCGCCATCAAGCTGCTGAGCTAAACCACTGATTAAGTTTATTCCTAAAGTTGATGAAGTATTAAAATTTTCAGGAAAACCAATTCCGTTATCCTTAATTTGAAGTTTTACTTTCGAATTTTCCAGAGGCTTCATCACAATAAGAATAACACCTTTTTGATTGTCCGGAAAGGCATATTTAATCGAATTTGTAATTGCTTCGTTCAAAATAAGTCCAACAGAAACAGCTTGTGCTTCGTTTAGATGTAATGGATGAAGATCTGTTTCAAAATTAATATGCTGCATATCAAATGTGTCTCTAAAATTATACAACAGGTCATGGATATAATTTTCCATTTCTATTTCTCTAATGATATCTGTTCTGTATAATTTTTGATGTAAAAGAGAAATCGCATACAATCTGTGCTGGCTTTTTTGAATGGCATCAAAAGCTTCTTTGCTTTTTAAGGTTGAAGACTGCGAATTCAGGAGGCTCATAACAATCTGCAGATTATTCTTTACACGATGGTGAATTTCCTGCATAAGAGATTCTTTTTCGTTTACCAATTTCAGTAGTGTCTCGTTTTTTTGATCTATTTCTCTTTTTTTACTGATTAAAAGATCGTTGTTTTTTTTCTTGGATTGATAACTTATCCCAAACAAAAGGATACTCACTAAAAGAAAAACAACAATGCAAATTCCAAATTTTATAGTACTTTGCGCCTGGATCCTTTTTCCTTTTTCAGTATCCATGTCCAATTTTAAATTAGATAGTTCTTTTTCTTTCTTTTCAAGGCCATATAAAATTTGCAGTTCTCCAATTTGCCTGTTCGTTTTTTCATTAAAAATAGAATCATTCAGTTTTTTATATCTCTGAAAATATTTTATTGCGGCAATATAATTTCCTTTAGCAGAATCAATTTTAAACAAATATAAATTTGCGTCTTTGATTTGGGAAAGCTCCACAATTCCTTTTGAAAAATTCAGCGATTTTTGAAAATTGATCCTGGCATTATCATAGTTTTTATGCTCTTCGTAGAATTTTCCAAACTCAAAATAAGCTTTGGATAAATCAATGATATACATTGCATTACTTTTTTCATACAACTCAATCATTTTTTTGAAATTGGCTTCGGCAAGCTTAACCTGATTATTTTTGTTATAACAATAGGCCAGTGAGCCCAAAATTATTGCTTTGCCACTATCATTTTGAGGAGGATATTCTCTTATAATTTTTTGTACTTGTTTTAGTGCTGCTTTTTCTCTTTTTACTTCAATGAGTTCCTTGGCCAGTAAATCTGTAAATTCATATAAGTTATAATAATCAATTTCTTTCTTGAGTTTCAGCGTTTTAATTGCCTTTCTGAGCCATTCTATACTTAAATTATGTTTGCCGATATCTTTGTACGCAATTGCGAGCTGTTGATAAAAATCTGCATCATAATCAAAATCTCCTGTTTTTTCCATACTTTTTACACAGGCAAGAGAATAATAAAGGCTTTTACCCAAATTTCCTTTAAGCCTGTTCACATCTGCTAAAAGATCGTAAGTGAAATGCAGCTTTTTAAAACCAATTTTTTTATAAACAGCGAGAATCTGGAATAATTCTTTTTCTGCCAGATCTAATCTTCCCTGATTTAAATGAGCATCTGCTTTGTATTTTATGAAATAGGCAAATTTTTCTAAAAGGCCCAGATTTTTGTAAATCAGGGATCCTTTATCAAAACAAATTACAGCTTCTTCAAGAGTTTTAAAGCTACGTGGTGACTGCCAGAATAATCTTTTTCCCTGTACAGCCCATAAGTCGGCTTCTTGTTTATACTGTTTCGTTTTTTTATAATAAGCAATTACTTTTTGAATAATTTCAATAGCTTTTGGGTAGTTGTTTTCTTCAAACAAAAGTTCTCCATAGTAAACCAGGCATTTATGTTTGAGGTTTTCATCGTTAATGCTTTTGCTTAAAACATAAGCACGATCAAAATTAGACTTTGCACTGTCCATATCCATTTTATGGCTTTCCGGTTTGTACAGGAAAACGGCTCCACGATCAAGAAAATTAGTAATTTTTGCTTTAGTGGCAGAATCCTTTTGGCTGACAACAGAATTTGAATATGTCGGAATCTCTACAGAGTAGCAATTGTAACTGAGCATTAAGAATGTAAACACAAGCTTTGCTATACGAATTCTTATCATATTATATGTAAGTAACTATTAGAAAGGATATAGATATTGGATGCCGTTCGCATACCAAATAATTAAGTTTTTAAAAGTAAATAAATTACCGCTTGCAAACAAATAGAAACCAACATCTGCAAATTATTAAAGAATTTACCTGTATAAATGGTCAAAAGTATTTAGCTCAACAACTATAATCCTTCAAAATATTTCATCTCCTGATTTTTCTACTGCCAGCACTAACAACTTCAATATTTGTCAAATGCCATTTTAATTATATGCTAAAAAAACATTCTTAATGCTACAAAATCAAGTGTTATGAATAGAGTATAGACAGTACAAAAAAAGCTACCTTTAGCGGGCAGCTTTCTTCATTTTTTGTAATAGATTATTTGTCTATAAATACAATCTTTTTAGGAGTTTTAAACCTGACTTTTTATTTGTCAAGAGGCTCATAAAATTCTGCTTCCACGATTGGCAATTCGCCGTTCTTTTTATCTCCTGATTTTAATCCCGCCTGATCTACTTTTCCTGTAATTTCAACCAGGTTGATTTCGTTACTGTCTTTAGTGGCGCCAGCTAATTCAATTTTGACTTTTTTACCTTTTGTTGGCTTGCATTCCAGCGTTACATATCCTAAACTGGTTGGTGTTGTACCGTTGAATGCTTCCTTATTGTCTACATAAATTCGTATAGGATATTTTTTGCTTCTCCATCCTGCAAATTTTATTACTGCCTGACTGATTAGGGCTTCACGTTCTAATTCAAATTCAATTACCGGATTTCCGTCTTTAGTGTTTGACCATTCTGTTAACTCATTATCGTCATAACTTTTAGCAGCATCTGCCTGATTCGAAGCAGTTTTAGCGTCAATTATGGCAATCGGGGTTCTTGTCTTTTTAAAAGAAGGTGTACCTGGTGACGGTCCTTTTTTAGTATAAGACGGTAATTGATGATCCGGCATAACTGTCGTGAGTTTTGCATTATCTACAGCAATGGTTTTAATCACCAGGGTTCCCGTTTTAAGATTCTCAGAAGAAGCATTTATTTTAATCTCTCCTTGTTTCTCTCCGGCTCTTACCATAATTCGGTTAACGCCGCATTCAACAGGAATGTTTTTTGAACCGATGTAATTATCCGGTCCCTGTGCGATTCCGCCAATAAATGTTCCCTGTCCCTGAACATCAAAATTAATCATATTCAAAGCTGTCGGACAGCGGTTTCCTTTTTCATCTACGACTTCAACTTCTACAATTGCGACATCACTGCCATCTGCTAATGTTCCTCCCGGTCTTTGAATTCCAGTTAGTTTGACTGCAGTAGGTTTGCCGGCAGTTTTAATTTCTGTTTCACAGATTTTTTTGCCCGTTTTGTCATATCCAACAGCACGAATAGTTCCCGGTTCAAACTTTACATTTTCAAAGGTGAATAAAAACTGATCAGACTGAATGCCTTTTCCTAAGCTTTTGTTGTTGACAAACAATTCAACTGCATCAGCAGATGATACAACAGAAATTTTTTTAGTAACAGAACTGTCGTAATTCCAGTGACCGATAATATGAGCACTAGGATTTTCGATATCTACCCATCCATCCCACATTACTTTATGTGCATAAAAACCATCTTTTGGAAGTCTCATTGGATCCACTTCACCACTTCTTCTGTAATTTTCAGCCCCTCTGAAATGAGTATTACTGTCTGAAAAAATAATATTAACACCGCCTGAGCTTACTCTTGTACCAGTCCCGGGGCGCTCACGATAATAATCATACCATCGTGTTACGTTTTCTATGGCATGAGCATCCTGATTGTGATTATAGGAACTTGCATCTGCTACTTTCGATCCATTGACATTGGTATGACTGGTACCGCCTGTTCCTTCTTTATGAAAAGGGGGGGTAAACTCATCCCAATATTTGCGAAGACCTTCGTCACGACTGTATTCTGTAGCCCAAAAAGGAAGTCTTGCACTTTTGTTGATGTACAGCATTTCTCCGCCATATTCAGCAGTTTTGCTGTCAAGCATTTCCCTGCTTCCTATTGCACGTCCTCCATTAGGGTCGTATTTATCTCTAATTGCCTTCATTTCTGCCATGTGTTCTTCAGAAATGCTTTCATTTCCGCATTCGTAGAATAAAATACTCGGATTATTTCTGTTGTAAATAATAGCATCACGCATTAACTCCGTACGTTGTTCCCATCTTCTGCCTGTAACATCTTTTTCAGAGTCTCCTGCTGGCATCGCCTGAATCAGACCAACTCTGTCGCAGGATTCTACATCCTGTTTCCATGGCGTAATATGCATCCAGCGTACCAGATTACCATTGCTTTCTATCATCTGGCTGTTGCTGTAATCGCTCATCCAGGCTGGCACTGACATTCCCAATGATGGCCATTCGTTACTGGTTCGCTGTGCGTAACCGTGCATCATAATAACACGATCGTTTAACCAGATCATTCCTTTTTCGAATTTGGTTTTGCGGAATCCGGTGCGAATCGTGGTTTGATCTACAACTTTATTGTTTACAACCAATTCACTTTTAACATTGTATAAATAACCGTATCCCCAGCTCCAGAAATTCAGATCCTTCAAAGCTTTGGAAGCTTTTAGATCTTTTATTTCATTTGGTTCTATAGTAGCAGTTTCACCTAAAAAAGTAGCAACTACTTTTCCGTCCATATCAGCAACACTGATTTTTAGTTGTGCATTAACAGCTGATGTCTGTTCATTTTTAACTTGTGAAGAAACATTGATTAATGCTCTCTTTTTTGCAATATCAAAATCAGATGCATAAACGTAAGTTCCGGAGGTGCCTAAACCAGAAAATAGGGGCAAGGTTTGATACACATTTGATTTTATATGCAGATAAACATTCTTAGGGATTCCACCATAATTGGCATTGAAATTTTTATCGTTCCACTGAAATCCCGAGTCTGTCGCTTTCTCCTTGTATTTCCAGTCATTATCGGTTTTAACAGCAATTACATTTTCCTGAGGGAAAGGCTTTATTAATGAAGTAATATCAAAACCAAAAGCCATAGCGCCATTTTCATGTCTGCCAACAAACGTTCCGTTTACATAAATTTCCCCCATCTGTCTTACACCTTCAAATTCGATAAAGACTTTTTGATTTTTAGATTTTGCCGGAAGCTGGAATGTTTTGCGGTACCACGCAATGCCCGTAGACAATCTTGTGATATCTACTTTGAATGCTTCTGCCTGATTCCAGGCGTAAGGAAGATTTACTTTCGTCCAGTTTTTATCATTATAACTTGTATTTTTCGCCTGATCATCATCGCCTGTAAAAAGCCTCCAGTCATAGTTGAAATTGTATTTAATTCCGTCGGGGTTTTGTTTTTGGGCAAATGCAAAGTTTGCAAGCAGAAGCAATACAGTTAAAACAGGGTAAAAGAACGTTCTATTCATTTTGGTCTCTTAAATAAGTTAGTAATCTTTCAAAGCTTCTGCTAAAACCTGTAAGAAGCTTTAGCAAATTTAGTTTTATAGGCTGTTTTTCTGCTATCAAAGATTGCCAATACATATCATATTCTGCCATGTCAGGTTATGATAAGAAAGTGTTTTTTTTTTGGATGTATTAATCTGAAATTTAAGCGTTTAATATGAAATGTAAAATGTAAAATGGCTATTGTTATTTGCCATATTGCGAAGGGCTGCAGCCAAAATGTTTCGAAAATGTTCTTGAAAAATTAGAAGCTTCTGAAAAACCAACCTTATAAGCAATCTGCGAAATACTGAGATCCGAATTTTTCAGAAGATTTTCAGCATGATCCATTCTGACTTTTGTAATAAATTCGTGAACAGTAGAACCGCTAACGGCTTTTATTTTTCTGTATAATTGTCTCTGGCTGATTTTTAATTCATTTGCCAGTATTTCAGCACTAAAATCGGTTTCTTCGATATGTGAGCTGATTATTTCAACAGTTTTGGCAAGGAAAACCTTGTCTAGGTTCGGTGATTCCACCTGAAGCTGACTGACGCTTGTTATATTAGCTAATTTATTTTGGAGAATGAGCCTGTTGTCCAGAACGCTTTTAATCTGAGCTTTTAAGACTTCGACGCTGAAAGGCTTCATCACATAAGCTTCGGCACCTAATTCATACCCCTCAATCTGATTTTCATCAGATCCTTTTGCCGTTAATAAGATGATTGGGATGTGACAGGTTTTTTCGTTCATTTTGAGCTCTTTACATAGTTCAGTTCCCTCCATTTCCGGCATCATTACGTCTGAAATAATGATATCAGGAATGGTCTGTATAGCTGTTTCAAGGCCTTTTTTTCCATTGTATTCCTGAATTATGATATACTCATTTGATAGTTCATTATTCAAATAAGCCTGAACATCAGGATTGTCCTCAACTAGCAGTACTGTTAGTTTATTGGTTTCATCTTGTATAATCGTTAAATTACCAGGCGATTTGTCTTCTAAAGGTTCAATTAGTATTTCTTTACTTCGACTAATAGACGTATCTGATGAAGCGTTAAAAGGCAATGAAATAATAACAGTTGTTCCTTGTCCTACAGTGCTTTTAATGGAAATTGTTCCATCTAAAAATTCAACAAGACTCTTTGTTAATGATAGACCAATTCCTGAAGAATATCCGTGAAAAGGGGCAGGGCCTGAATTATTGAAGGGTTCAAATATTTTTTCTAACTCTTTTGCGTCTATACCAATACCATTATCCTGAACAGTGATTTCTAATGCACTTCTTGTACCGTTCAAATATGCTGAAAGTAAAACAGTACCTCCATCTGGTGTATATTTTAAGGCATTGGATATTATATTGATCAGAATCTGATCTGTTTTTTCGAAATCTAAATAACAATTCAGAGGTTCTTTTTCTATTTCAAGCGTAAAATTGATATTGCGTTTGTCTGCTATATATTTAAAAGTGTCGTAACATTCTTCGATGAATGTATTAAAATTCTGTGTGCTGGAATTTAATTTTAATCTTCCAATTTCTGATTTTCTGAAATCTAAAATCTGCTGGATTAACCTTGTCAGATAGTTTAAATTTCTGTTGATTATTGAAAAATAAAGTGTCTTCTCATTTACTGATAAATTTTTATTTTCCAGCTGTTTTATTGGATCGGCAATCAGTGTTAGCGGCGTTTTTAAATCATGGGAAATATTGGTAAAAAACTCTAATTTCTCCCTATTCAATTCTTCCTGCTTTTCTGTATTCAGTCTTACCAGTTTGATTTCGTTTTTAAGGCGGTCTCTGTACAAAATCTCTTTAAAAACCCAATAAACAAAACCAATTATGAGTACTACAAACAGCATCTTAGCTAGAAGTGTATCATACCATGGCGCACTAATGTTTACTTCTAAAGTGCGGATTGGGGATTTTGTATCATTAGGGGAAATTATCCGGACTTTAAAAATATAGTTTCCCGGCGGTATTTTGTTATAAATTATCTTAGTGGAATTGGTTTTTATCCATTTATCGTCATAGCCTTCGAGCTTATATTCGAAGATTTCTTTATTGGTTCTGTTGTAATTCAGTGAAGCAAATTCTATTGTAAAACTTCGGTTTTCGTAATCGAGTTGAATTTCTTTGGTTTGCGAAAGGTCCTTTGAAAGCACTTTTTTCCCATTAATGAGCTTCATCGGAATCACCTTTTCATTGGCTAAATACAAAGATTTAAAAACAAGTTTATTATTCGCTTCTGCCGTTTTAATTTCATCCGGATTAAAAGCTACATATCCGTTTTTATCGCCAAAATATATTTTCTTTTCTAAAGGATCTTTATAGACAGCTCTTTCTGAAAAGGTCCATAATCCAAACCGGTCTTCTTTCTGGTAATTTGAAATTTTATTCGAAGCAACATCAATCATTGAAATTCCCTGTTTGTGTGCGATCCAAAGATTTCCCTGACTGTCATCCGTTATAGAAGATATGTATGAATTTGGAATTTCAGAAAGAGGCTGGATTTTTTCAATCCGCATAGTACTGGCAGAGGTGGAAATTTTGTTTAATCCTTCACTGGTTCCTGCCCAGATATTTCCGCGTTTGTCTTTGTGTAAAGCAAATATGATATTATCTGAAGTTTTATAATTGGGATTTTTCCGGAATGAATTTAGCGAAACTGCATTATATACCATGCTTTTAGAATCTAATTTTACACGTACAATACCATTACCTTCTGTTGCCAGCCAGAGTTCATTATTACTGACAGACAAAATATCCATTACGCTGTGTTCATTGATCTCTTTTGACAAATTAAAAAACCGGATGCTGTCATCGGCTAAGTTAATACGTGCTATTCCGTTATAAAGACCAATCCACAAGTAATCTGAACCAATAGATTCTAAGGAAAATATTGACCATGTTTCTAATTTGGGAGCCAATTCTTTATTGATTACGGCTTTGCACCGGTTCGTTTTAGGATCGTAGCATTCAAGTCCGGTGATTCCTCCAATCCAGATTCGGCCTTTATTGTCTCTCAGTAAACTGCGTACATTCTTAATACTGCTGTTGGATTTATAAAAAGGATCGTTAGAATCCTGTTCATTATTTTTGTAAATCAGAATCCCTTCATCAGTACCAAGCCAAACTTTTTCTTCGGATTTTGTTACCGCTCTTACCGTTGCCAATTTGGTATTGCCGCTTCCTTTTCTAAAACTGTAATGCAGTTCAAAAGGATTGCGGTTCGGATTGGCTTTATAAATATCTCCGCCTCTGGTTCCTAGCCAAATAATATTCTGATCATCAATAAAAAAATGAGTTATATAATCATCAAGTAAACTTCCAGGGTGATTGATATTGGCTCTATACTGAATCTCTTTTGCTGAGCTCAGATCGTGTGAGGTGAAGAGGTGAGAGGATAAAAAATATCTTTTTCCGTCTACAATTTTATTTTTGTTTAATGTATTAGAATTGCTGCCAAGATCTTTGACGACAGATTTAGGAACATTAGCAAAATTGACAATTTTAAAAGAATTTAGTTTGTAATTGAATTTTACATATTTATTGTCAAAGGTTAAAAACCAAAGCCCTGTTTTTTTATCAGAAATAATATTTCGTATCCGGTTGTTAGGGAGCGATGTATTATCGTTTGGATTGTGATAATAAAAGTCAAATGTTTTGCCGTCGTATCTGTAAGCTCCATTCCAGCTTCCGATCCAGATATAACCTACAGAATCTTTTGCAATACCGTGTATTTGAGTTACGGGATTTACTTCTCTTCCGGTAATTTTTTCAAAAAAAAGATTTTGTGCATTTAAGTTCGTTATGCACAAGAAAGAAATGAAAACAAAACACAAATAGGTCTTTTTATTTTTAACTATATCCATAATCATTTGTTAGACATAATTTAAGTCATGTATCTAAAATTACTTTAAAAGGCGAATATAATGTTATAATTTAAATTCTATAGAGTATCAGATTGCATTTAGTAAATCTGATTCAAATACGATCTCTATAGCTGATTCTGGATTTATATGTTATATTATTTTTACTAGTATAATCTAAAGTCTGATTTTTGGATTTCTACTCCTAAAAATTGCATCAATAATTCATAAGTGTCTAAAAATGAGTATTTATACGTGCTGTAAAATATCTTTATAGGTTTATATTTGAAATATATTTTGATTATTCTAAATGGTAGAATGGGAGTGAAGACACCCATGATATGAGAACTTTTTATCCTGCATTTGTTGAAATGATAAATTAATTATTATTTAAAACTATTAATTCATAATCCTTTAAAAATATGAGTAGTAATATCAAATTCGCTGGCTATCCCGATGCTTTTGTTTATATTGAACCAAACGAACATTCAAAATGGGTAAATCATTTGCTTTGGGGCGAATGGGTTCAAATTATTGAAGAAAATGGTGATTGGGTAAAGGTTAATGTTCGTGGTGCAAAAGATGGTTGGATGCAAAAAAGTCACTTACAGGAAGATAAATTAGTTGAGCTATATTTTGTCGACATTGGTCAGGGTGATGGTTGCCTTGCAATCTTTCCAGATGGCAAGACAAATGAAGGTGTTCCAAAAGACAGGACAATGCTTATTGATGCAGGTCAAAACGACAATATGTTACGGTTTATTAACTGGAAATTCAATACCAAAAATGTTGAGAATCCGCCTTTCAAGTTTGATGATGTAATTATTTCCCACAGCGATGCAGACCATTATGGTGGTTTTCAGGCAATATTTGAAAATCTTCGGTTTGAATTTAAAAAAGTTTATCATAATGGTTTGGTTGAGCGTTCGATTGGTGAAAGTTTGGGTGGTCATGAAAAGATAGGCAAGCTGACTTACCAAACTGATGTTATCGAAACACCTGAACAACTGGAAAAAATAATTTCTAATCCAGCAGCGATTGGAAAAAGGTTGTATCCAAAATTGATGAAGACTGCTGCTGGACGAGGCGCTAAAATTTGTATGATGTGCAATGAAGATAAATTCATTCCTGATTTTGGAGAAAACAGTGAGATCAAAATTCGTGTTCTGGCTCCCGTGGTTGAAAAGCTTGAACAATATGGCAGCAAACGTCTTTTACGCAGATTTAAGAGTAATGATGGCAAGACAAAAAATGGACATTCTGTCGTTTTACGGCTTGAATATGGCAATGTAAAAATTCTGCTAGGAGGCGATTTGAATGTTCCTTCCGAAAATTTCTTACTGGAACATTATGGCAAGGCAGACCCAAAAACAAAAGATCTGGTAAAGCTGAAAGAATTGGTTTCAGAGGCTAATAAGTATTTCGGTGCAGATGTTGCCAAGGCATGCCATCACGGAAGTGGTGATTTTTCGACAACATTTTTGAGGGCTGTAAATGCTGCCGCAACGATTGTTTCGAGTGGCGACGATGAGCCACATTGCCACCCGCGTCCAAACACCTTGGGGGCATTGGGAAAATATGGGAGGGGTGAATTTCCACTAATCTTCAGTACAGAAATGGCACGTTCTGCGAAGGAAAAAATTAAATGGCCAAGTGAAATTAAAAAGGAAATCGAATACTTGCAAAATGAACTATTAAAGCTAGCCTCAGAAATTGATAGTGAGAAAAAGGCAAAGAAAGAATTACAACTTGAAAAGAAAAAAAAGGATCTTTTTTTAAAAATCGGCAGAACAGTAGAGGTTTATGGTATGATAAACGTACGCACAGACGGTAAAAAAATTTTAATAGCCCAAAAGCTAGAACAAGTTTCAGACAGAGGTTTATGGGATATCCATCTTTTGGAACCAGTAGAACAAGAAGATGGAACAACTATTCTTGTGTATGCTGATAATATGGAAAAACATGAATAAATACATCAAAAATAATTTTAAGAGGAATACATAAATATTTAAGTCAATATTTGGAATAAAAAACAATCTACAAAATATAAATCATGGCACTTATCAATCCACACATTAACTTTAACGGAAATGCCGAAGAAGCATTCAGTTTTTACAAATCAGTATTTGGCGGAGAGTTTGCAAAGATTATACGATTCAAAAATATATCAAGCCCTGAATATCCAATTCCGGAAAATGAAGCAAATAAGATCATGTATATTGCTTTGCCTATTGGCAAAAACCTTTTAATAGGTAATGACGTTCCGGAAAGTATGGGACAAGTAAATGAAAATGAAAACAGGTCAAAAATAGCCATTAGTGCAGAAAGTCCTGAAGAAGCTGACAAATTATTTAACGAACTTTCAGAAGGGGGAAGAATTGAAGTGCCTTGGGATTCAAATTTTGGAATGTTTAGGGACAAATTCGGAATTGAATGGATAGTTGATTTTGACCCGAAATAGAAGGTATCATCATAAAATATTATATGTGAATGTTTGTCACTTCTTACCATTTTATTTGATATGTAATGAATTTATAAAGATGCTTATAAATACAGCTATTGTAAAAACCCTGAATATCAAACATATAATATCTAATCTTCATTTTTTTTTATTTTTATGTTATTTTTTGTTTGTACATCTCACATTTATTCCTATATTTGCACCCGCAAACAGCGTTCAATAAAGCTACTATAGTTAAGCAAAACACTGTAAAAATGGCCTCGTGGCGCAACTGAATAGCGCATCTGATTACGGCTCAGAAGGTTACTGGTTTGAATCCAGTCGAGGTCACTAAATTAAAATCCCATTTCTAACGAAATGGGATTTTTTTTTGTTATAAATTATATTATTAGCGGTTAAATTTTTAAGTTATTTAAAACTTATATTTGATTGTACAGATGCTGGAGAACCAAGTAACTAATCTTTTATAAAAAAATTAATGAGCAATCGATTTTCTTCCAGTAACCAAATTGAAATCGTATCTACATTTTCAGATCTTGTACACACCAATTTCAAGGGCAAAATAAATGCACTATGCTGGCACAGAAATTTAGATGGCGATTTTAATGAGATCGTAACCAAGTTATCTTTAGAAGAAAATATAACCGAAGTTTATCCTGCAGATTTAATCGCACTCCAACTATCAGAAAAAGGTAATATGGCAAGGGAAATAATCTTAAATGATTTACAAGTATTAACTGATTTTGGAGCTTCGCCTTCTCTTAATTTAATAAAGTGTTATGAGCGAGATGATGAATTTGACTTCATATCTACTGATGTGTATTCGTTTCATGTTGATCGCTCGCCCATTACAACAGATACTTTTTTATGTACCTATCACGGAGCAGCGAGTGATATAGTATCGAATTCGCAGGCTGAGCAAAAAATTCTAATTCCGGAAATCCGATCAAAACTAAAGGAACTGTATGATGGACCATCAGAAGAATTCGAAAACTTTTTGAAGGATAATTATTTTGATTTGCATTATCAGCTGCATCCAGCTGCAGAACCTATAAATTTAGGATTAGGGCATCTTTGGCGACTGGCTGTAGATCATCCAAAACAACAAGTGCTGCCTTGTATTCATAGAGCACCAATAGAAAATGAAGGTGAATATCGATTGTTGTTGATTTGTTAGATGACATTGGAGACTGCTATAGAAAGTAATGTAGTAAATTATATTAAAATTTTCAGCATTGAGCAAGTCTATTAAAGACAAAAAAATGTGTACATTTGATATATGAACAAACAGACGTCTTTTTCGGTATGTGGAGAATCATTGTCGGCTCCAATGCACATATGCGGTTTTTTCGATTCCAGAGAACAGCAATATGAGGTAATCATTCCTTACATTATGGAGGGTTTGGAAGCCAATAATAAAGTAATTAACATTCTTGAGGGAGACCGCCATAGCGAACATTGCCGATGTCTGGCTGGTAATGGAATATCAATTACTGAAAAACTGTTAAGTGGTCAGTTAGAAGTACTCGCATCTGAAAACACTTATATAAAGAATGGAGAGTTTGCTGCTGAAAAAATGTACAAAATGCTCGAGCAAACTTTATTATCGGCTTCGAGGGCTGGTTATGATAGCGTTAGAGCGTGCGGCGATATGGTATGGGCTCTCAAAAACCTGCCTGGAACTGATGAACTCTTAGAGTATGAAGCCAGACTTAATTTGCTAACTCCACAACATTCAGTTTCACTAATTTGCATGTACGACATTAATAGTTTTAGCCAAAGTGCAATTACAGATGCATTACTTACACATCCTTACGTAATCAAGGACGGAAAAATCAGCAAAAACCCACATTATGTAGAGCCTTTGGAATTGCTTTCTAGTATTTCGAATTCTCGATCTGGTGCGCTTAAATCGTAAATAATTTTCTTATTAGCTTTTAAAAAGTCGCTTACAGCGAAAAGCTACCATTAAAAATTGTATTGATACTTTTTACTGTAATAAATAATTCATTTATAACTCCAAAAGAGTTACCTAAAATTCAACATTTATAAAGGAACTGGAACACTATATTATATAAGATAGAATTATCTACTAATCAATTTCTCAAGCCTCACCATCATTTCATCTTTCTCTTTCAACATACGCTCAAATAAAACAATTTTTTCTTCGTGTAGTTTTTTTAATTCTTCGATAGGATTGAAATTAAATGTAGAATTAGGATTTCCAACACAAGCATTATCTCCAAAAGTATTAGAAATAACATTCACCGCTTGCTCTTCATCAAAATTCTGAAAAGCTTCAACAGGAATTTTTAATACTGCAGAGATTTGTTTCAGCAGATTATCTTCAATTACATCTTTCTGCTCCAGTAAAGAAATTTTCTTTTGATTCCAGTCTTCACCCAAATCATAAGCCAATGCTTCCTGCTTTATGTTAAGCATTTCTCTGAAGCGTTTTACGTTTCTTCCCTGATGTATTTTCTGTTCCATAATGAATATCAATTTTCTAAAGGCTCAAAGATAAAGCCATTTGGATTAAAAATCCTGAGTTTCAAAGATAAAAAAATATCTCATAAAACATCCTTTTATCAGATATTACACCCCTTTTATTTATGGTTTAGTTCAATGTTTTCTGCTAGAATATTCACTTTTCGAATAGATTGTCTTTTTAAAGAATACAATTTCGCCGGTGAATTAGAAATTATGTCTTTAATAGGGAAGAGGAGAGCAGGATTCGAAAACCGCTTAAGAAATTAAAAACTCTGTTGTATAGTCGCAAAAAAGGTACCAAATCCACTCCTTTATGCAACTCCAAATCAATCCTATTTAAATTCTCTAAAGAAAATTTATCTGTTTTTTTTATCATTGCACTCATAAAAAGACAAATAACCTTTAAAAATACATCAAAAAGGAATAATTACCTGATTTTAATTCTAAATTAAAATTATTCATCTTTTATTTTGAAATTTGCAAGGTAAAAAAACTAAACACCCTCATCAAATGAAAGCGAACATACAAGAAGAAACAATATTAAACGAAAACCAAGACATTGAAAACACCCTGAATACCATCAAGAATGATTTTACATTCACATTAGAGAGCACTTGTTTAGATGCAAACTATCACCCAGCAAGTCAAACGCGTCTGACAACCAATTTTGCAAACCTGGCCAGAGGAGATAATCGCCAACAAAACTTGCGTAATGCCTTAAATATGATTAACAATCGATTTAATGCATTGGCTCATTTGGATAATCCGAAAGGTGACCGTTACCATGTAGAACTTGAAATCATCACAGTAACGATGAGTATTGATGATAAGAATGGTATTAACAATCTGCCAATGATTGAAGTTTTAAAAACGAATATTTTTGACCGTAAGACTAATCAGCATATTGAAGGTATTGCCGGAAATAATTTTTCTTCTTATGTGCGTGATTATGATTTCAGTGTTTTATTGATTGAGTACAATAAAAATAAATCTAGTTTTTGTGTTCCTGAAAATTTTGGTGATTTGCACGGAAAACTTTATAAGTGCTTTGTGAGTTCAACCACTTATAAAGATTACTTTAAGATGTCACCGATCATTTGTCTAAGTGTATCGAGCAACAAAACTTATACTCGCACAGAGTATCAGCATCCGGTTCTGGGTTATGAATATTTGCAGTATCAGTATTCTCTCACTGATGAATATTTCTCTAAAATGGGCTTAAAAGTTCGTTTTTTCATGCCTCAGAACAGTGTGGCGCCGATGGCTTTTTATCATTCCGGAGATCTACTTGCTGATTATACTGATCTTGGACTAATCAGCTCAATCAGCACAATGGAGACTTTCCAGAAGATTTATCGCCCTGAAATTTACAATGCAAATTCAGTGGCCGGGAAAATCTATCAACCTAGTCTTAAGCACGAAGATTATTCACTGACTCGTGTGGTTTATGACCGCGAAGAACGAAGCCGACTGGCTGTTGAACAGGGCAAATATGCAGAAGAGCATTTCATTACCCCTTACAAAAGTGTCCTGGAACAGTGGTCTGCCAATTTCGCTCTTTAATTATACAACAACACATTAAAATTATTTTATTATGAAAAAACTATTATTACCCACCTCAATTGTTGGAAGTTTACCCAAACCTGCCTGGCTTGCACCACCTGAAAAGCTTTGGTCACCCTGGAAATTAGAAGGAGATCAGTTATTTGAAGGAAAACAAGATGCTTTGCGCATTTCTTTACATGAACAACAATTGGCAGGGGTTGATATCATTAGTGATGGTGAACAAACACGTCAACATTTTGTAACGACTTTTATCGAGCATTTAAGCGGTGTAGATTTTGAAAATCGTAAAATTGTAAAAATTCGTGACCGTTATGATGCGAGTGTTCCTGTTGTTGTAGATCAAGTTGCACGTCAAAAATCAGTTTTTGTTGACGATGCTAAATTTTTACGTAAACAGACTAATAAGCCTATAAAATGGGCATTGCCTGGCCCAATGACAATGGTAGATACTTTGTACGATGATCATTACAAAAGCCGGGAAAAATTGGCGTGGGAATTTGCAAAAGCGCTAAATGAAGAAGCAAGAGAACTTCAGGATGCAGGGGTAGATATTATTCAGTTTGATGAACCTGCATTTAATGTATTCTTTAATGAAGTAAACGATTGGGGGATGGCAGTATTAGAAAGAGCTATTGAAGGTTTAAAATGCGAAACTGCTATACATATTTGTTACGGTTATGGAATAAAAGCTAATAATGACTGGAAAAAGACATTGGGTTCAGAGTGGCGTCAATACGAAGAAATTTTTCCGAAAATTCAAAAATCTAAAATTGATATTGTGTCATTAGAATGTCATAACTCAAATGTACCTTATAGTTTAATGGAACTGGTTCGTGGTAAAAAAGTAATGGTAGGTGCAATTGATGTGGCAACCAACACTATCGAAACACCTGAAGAAGTTGCTGATACCTTACGTAAAGCACTGAAGTTTGTAGATATCGAAAATCTTTACCCTTGTACAAATTGTGGTATGGCTCCGTTATCCCGAAGCGTAGCAAGAGGTAAGTTAAGTGCTTTAAGCGCAGGAGCAGAAATTATACGCAAAGAATTGGCTGTTTAGTCCAAATCTATAATTAGAAAATAGAATCTTTTTTGATTCATTCTGTCCGTAGAGTTTAGCTACTCTACGGACTAACAAATAAATCTAGAGAATCCGACCTCGGATTGCTTCTTTAAACCTCTTTTCGTCTAGCCATACTTTGAGCGATTATGCTGGCAGCAATCAATTGCAAGGCATGGTAAAGCATGAGTGGCAACAATATGATACCGGTGATGGTACTGTGCTGAAAAAGCACTTTTGACATAACAGTGCCGTGTACCAATGACTTTTTAGATCCGCAAAATAAGACCGTAATACGATCTTCCTCTGAAAAACCAAGCAAGCGACTGAGTAGCCCGACACAAAGGAATACGGCAAAAAACAAGACCATCATCCCTGTGGCGAGTCCGGCAAGTTCAAGTGCAGTGAAGCCTTCGAAAAGATGCTCGGAGAATGACTTACAAAACGACGTGTAAATGATGGTAAGGATGACTGCCTGATCAAAATATTTGAGCTGTTTTTTATATTTTTCAGCAATGGCGCCAAAACGTGAGTTCAGGCCGATTCCAATGATGACAGGTAACAAGACTTGAAGAACCAACTTTATAACAATATCAGTGACATCAAAATCACCTGTTGCAGAAGCTATGAACAACCCAACCCAGAGAGGCGTAACGACTACTCCAATCAAACTGGAAATGCTCGCATTGAAAATGGCAGCGGGAATGTTGCCCTTGGCGATAGAAACCATGACCACGGAAGAGGAAACTGTAGATGGTAAAGCTGCCAAAAAAAATACACCCAACCAAAGCAACTCGAAGCCGGCGTTGATGAATAAGGGACGAAATGCCAAAACGATGAGCGGAAAAAACAAAAAGGTTGTCAACTGGACGACAATGTGCATTTTCCAGTTGGCAAGCCCGGATTTTAGTTTTTCAACACTCAGTCGCAAGCCATAAAAAAAGAAAATAAACGACACGCCTACATTGGCAATCTCTTCCAGCGAAACAGGTTCTTTGATCATACCTGGCTTCGGCAAAAAATAGGCCAGCAGAATCATGGTGGCTATCATTAACAGGAAACCGTCGAAACCTGCTTTACGTAATACTTCTAATAATTTCTTCAATGTGCTCTTTTTTTAGATTTTTATACGGCAAAAATAAGTTTTACAGGTCGTTAAATCTTCAATATAATTAAAATAAGACTTTTGTATTGTTTTTTATTATATTTGAAGATTATTATTCTTTTTTACAAATTAATTCAACCTATTTTAAGTAAAATATTCTATGGAGCAGATAGACGATATTGATCTTCAATTACTAAATATACTTCACGATAATTCTAAATACACGGTAAAAGAACTGGCAAAGATGGTAAATCTTTCGGCATCGCCTGTTTTTGAGCGTATAAAAAGGTTAGAAAACAACGGTTATATTAAGAAATATATAGCCCTGCTGGATGCAGAAAAACTAAACAGGGGATTCATCGTTTTCTGTAATATCAAACTTAAACAGCACGATCGTAATATTGGAAATCAGTTTGTTAGTGATATTATGAAAATAGAAGAAGTTGTGGAATGTTACAATATTTCAGGTGATTACGATTTTTTAATGAAAGTTTCTGCCAAAGACATGAAGCATTATCAGGATTTTGTGTTTAATAAATTAGGATCAGTTGAAAGCATAGGAAGTACACAAAGTACCTTTGTTATGTCGGAGATAAAAAACACGTATGGATAGTTCTATGAAGGTTTATTTAGTTGGAATTGACAAAGTTTTTTATCTATTGTATAAGTTTTTCCTAAACTAAGAGCTTGATTTCGTCAAGGTCTCGCTTTTCCAAATTAAGTAGTGTACTAAGTTTTTACCGCAAAACTTGTGTTGTCAATTATTTTTAAAATTCGCCTTAGCTTTTGTGGCAGAAAATGTATTAAGGCATCGATTTTTTGCCAAGATTTTGCCATAAAGATGTATTGACCCGAAATTTTATTCGGTTTTAAAAATTTAAAAAGTAGTATAAAACAAAAAAACCTGCGAATCTTACGATTTACAGGTTTTATCTTTTTTGTGGGGAGAGCAGGATTCGAACTATTCGCTTGAAACTGCTGTCAATGCCACTTTTATTTATGTCTTGAACCACTGTGCACCGATTCTGCACCAAATTCAATTTTTTACTTTTTCAATATTAAATCATGCACAAAACTTAAAATACTAACGAACTAATAAGAAGTTGTATTATTCTTTTTGCTTTACAAATATATTATAAATATTTAATATGGAGGCCTTAAGTAAATTTTGGCTTTTTTATAAACTTTGAAAAGTCTCTTTTTAAGCTCTCATCGGAGAAAGAGGGATTCGAACAAAACCGTTGTATCCCGCTTTTATACTGCATTTCTAATATTTTTTTAACTGCTGCGCCACGATTCTGCCACGGAAACTTTCGCTGTTTTTATCAATATTGAAACTTCCAGACCGGCTTAAATCCGTTTAAAATTACGTTATAATTCTTAATTGATTGAAAGACAAACTTAAGCATTTTTAAGACAAATTAGGACATATTTTACGAAACCTTTTAAGTAATATGACAGAGAATTGAAGAAAAGTAAATATTAACTTTTGTGGCAGAAAAGGTATCAAGTCCACGTGATGACAATATTAAAGTAAATATTATAAAATTATCCTAATTTACAAAATAATGACCATTGATCCTACCGCCAACACTTTTGGTGGAAAAATCTATAGATTTGTAATTACTACCTTTTATATATAGTTTTTTTTTTAATTAGCTTAATCAATTAAGCGTCAATTAGACTAAAGTTAACACTAAACAGACCTTTTACCAGCCATCTTAACTGTATACATTTGCCTGAAATGAATTACAGTTTAAATGAAAATTACCATACTTTTTGTGCTACTATTAGCTTCTTTTTTTGGATATGCACAAATTCCGGTTGAAAGAGATTCTAT
Organism: Flavobacterium chungangense LMG 26729; assembly: GCF_000735715.2. Classification (NCBI taxonomy): domain Bacteria; kingdom Pseudomonadati; phylum Bacteroidota; class Flavobacteriia; order Flavobacteriales; family Flavobacteriaceae; genus Flavobacterium; species Flavobacterium chungangense. The sequence goes on along the minus strand of NZ_JASY01000010.1, from coordinate 78,663 downwards.
CGAAAAAGTTATAACCAAACTTCCTGCTTTTTCAATTTATAAGGATAATTATTTTGTTACGGGTGGAAACCTAGGAGAAAAGCCTTCAGAGAACACAATGGATGCAAAATTCCAGTTTAGTTTCAAACAGCGTTTATCTAACAAGGCTTCAATTTTTGGGACTTATCCTTATCTTACTTATACGCAAAAATCATTTTGGAAAGTTTACAAAGCATCCAGCCCTTTTGAAGAAAGCAATTATAATCTCGGTTTGATGTTGTTGAAACCTGTTTTTCGAGACAATCGGTTTTTTGGTGCCTTAACATTTTCATTAGAGCATGAATCGAATGGTCGTGACAGCATTTATTCCCGAAGCTTAAATATAGTCTCTGTTGGATTTACCAGAATTTTTTCTCCCAAACTTATTGTGAGTGTAAAAGCATGGATTCCTTTTTTAATTGATAATAACCCGTCTTTGCCCAAATATATAGGGTATGGTGAAGGACAGCTGCAATGGGTGATCAATAAAGACCGATTGTTTTTTGATTTGGCAGTCAGGAAAGGAGCAGACTGGGATTTTAAAGGAAGCATTAATACAGGAATCAGTTACAGACTTACCAAAAATGCCAATCAGCTAATTACATTACAATGGTGGCAGGGCTATAGCGAGAGTATGATCGATTTTAAATCAGAGCGCGGAATGCTTCGTGTGGGATTTGTACTCAAGCCTACTTTTTACAGGTTTTATTGATTATGACATTAGATAAAACGGCAAAATGACCAATCTTGGCTGTAAATTAACCTTTTTGTACAGGACTTATGTGAATATATTTGTTTACACTCAAAATTATCACTGCGTGAAGAATACGAATCTTTTTCCTCTAAACTAAAATTTTAATAGTGGAAGTTATGAAGAACAAATTACAGGATATAATAAATACGGCCTCACTGCTTTTTGCAGGTAAAGGAATCAAGAAAACCTCTGTTGATTTAATCTGTCATAATTGCGGTATTTCAAAAAAGACATTCTACCAATATTTTCCTGATAAGGAAACTATTGTAAACGAAATAGTAAAAAAGGCACTGGTTAATACAGAGAAACATATTGATAAGCTGAGAAAAATAATGGCTGATGCTCCAACAGAATTGAGTACTTTTTTTATGTATATGCAGTGTAACCTGTCTGTATTTACGCCTGTTTTTATGAGTGATCTTATGAAGTTTTACCCAAAAGTATACGATTTGATGCTAGAGTCAAAAAAAAGCAAGTTCCTTCCTTTTTTTACTGAAAATGTAAAACGAGGCATTTCTGAGGGGTATTATAGAAAATCCCTGGATGCTAGTATAACCGCAGCACTTTATTTCAAACAGCTTGATTATGCTCTTGAAGATGAAATAATGCTGTCGGAAAAGTTTAAGTTCTTATCCTATATCAATAGTTTTTTTCTACACGGAATTGTAAACAGGACCGGGGCAGAAGTACTGGTTTCTTCATTTGATGAAGATAATTCAGGCTTATAGAAAATAAACGTATTCACAACTCATATTAATAAACTATCTAATTTAACAGACCATTTTATGACTTTATATCACGCCATAATTGCGGCAACCAATTTTTCTGACACGGCCAATAATGCTGTCACTTATGCTGCTGGTTTTGCAAAAGCTACCGGTACAAAATTGATCCTTTTTCATTCTTTTTCATTATCTATTCACAGTGCCAATTCCAGAATATCCAGTGAAGGAATGCAGCAAGAACTTGATCAAACATCGTTGAGGCTTGAAAGATTGGGTACTGAAATAGCTACTTTGTTTGAAATTGAAGTAGAGTGCTTTTGCAATTATTCTTTTTTAGAAGACCAGCTTCATAATTTAATAGAAGATACTAATGCACAACTCGTTGTTATGGGTATGGCAGACCGTTCTCTGGAGCAGGATTTAATGGGTAATGCCACGACAGCAATCATAAAAAATACCAATATTCCGGTTTTGGCAGTTCCCGCAAATGCCCGTTTTTTAAACTTAAAAAAAATACTTTTTGCTTTTGATAATGAAAGTTTATCGTCTATAGAAAAATTAAGCTGGTTTGCCTCTATAGCAGAATTGTTAAAAGCAGAAGTAGAATTTTTTAGTGTTAATGAAAAAGTAGAAGAGCTGCTTCTGGAACAGGAAAAGATAAACTCGCAGGAAGAACAATCTTATATGGAAGTAAAGTTTGTTTATAAAAACATTCGATCAGGTGCAGTGATCAATGAAATAAAAAAGGAAATTAAAAATTACAATGCTGATATTTTGGTAATGGTGCCACAAAAGTATGGCTTTTGGGATTCGATTGTTCACATCAGTAAAACCCGTATTATGGCCTCTGGTCTTGATATTCCGTTGCTGTCTCTTCCTAATTTTTAATTTTTTTTGATGAAAGAAAACAATATTTGATTTTGATATAGATCTATAGAAATAGAAAGAAAGATGAATGCAACCATAACAGCTGTTGGCGGGTTTGTACCTGCTTCAATATTAAATAATGAAACCATTTCACAGATAGTAGATACAACTGAGGAATGGATTGAAATAAGAACCGGAATAAAAGAAAGAAGAATAGCCATGAGTAATTCTCAGGCTGTTTCTGATCTGGCCTCAGCAGCAATAGATAATTTAATGCAGCATTATGAAGTCGATCCTGCTGAAATTGAAGGTCTGATACTGGCTACTGCAACACCCGATCATATTCTGGTGCCTGCGGCGAGTAAAGTTTGCGAAAAAAGTGGTCTTGTAAATGCTTTTGGTTTTGATATAAATGCAGCTTGCAGTGGTTTTTTGTATGCACTTGAAATGGCTTCAGCAATGATAGAAAGCGGGCGTTACAGCAAGATTCTGGTTGCCGGGGCAGACAAAATGAGTTCTATAGTTGATTATGAAGATCGCAACACCTGTATTCTTTTTGGAGATGGTGCCGGAGTTGTTCTTCTGGAGAAAAGTACTGAAGAGTCCGGAATAATGAAAACGATTTTAAAAACAGATGGAAGCGGCACAGAAGCATTGCTTGTACCTGCCGGTGGTTCGAGATTTCCTGCCAGTATGAAAACCATTTTACACCGAGAACATTATATCAAACAAGATGGTTCTTTTGTATTTAAAAAAGCGGTTGAATCGATGAGTGCTGCCTGCAGCGAAGTGCTGGGACTTAATAATTTAGATAGTCCTGATATCCACTGGGTTGTGCCGCACCAGGCAAACCTGAGAATAATTAAAGCTGTGAGCGAGAATTTAAACATTGATTTTGAAAAATTTAAAGTTAATATTCAAAAATACGGCAATACCACATCGGCTACTATTCCGCTATGTTTATGGGATTTTGCAACTGATTTTAAAGCCGGGCAAAATATTTTGCTTACAGCTTTTGGTGCGGGATTTTCTTGGGGTGCCGCCTGCATGAAATGGGGAGTGCTCCGAAAAGAAAGACCTGTAGCAATAAAAATAATCGCTGTTGAAAAGGAATTTGTCAGCGCAGAATAAAGTCGCTAAAAAGATAATCCATGTAATAAAAAAATACTGTATTCTTTAATTATTGTTGGTTGTGAAAGTCTTCAAATATTTTTTTTGAAGGCTTTTTTTGTTGAAATTTTTTCACGCATATTTTAAAAAGATTTGAGCAGATGATTCTATTAATTTAAATCTGCGTGATCTGCGGACAAAACACTTCTCCCGACAGTTCAATGTTATTTATTTAAATATCTAAAATATTTGCTGGGAATAAATCTATCTCAAAGACGCAAAATCGTAAAGTTTAAAACCATTTTCTATGTGACTTTGCGTCTTGGCTAGAATGATAACTATAAGCTATAAAAAAAGTTTAACTCGCTGTTGTGGGAGATTAAGCAGATTTCTATTTGTTTTAACCCAAAAAAGCCGATTATAATTATAAAAAATTACAATCGGCTGTCAGCTGATTTTTTGGTCGTAATTAAATTACTTTAAATCGTTGATCGCTTTTTTATAGATGGCTTTACTGATTTTGTACGCTGCATTGGCATCAATGGTTTCTGCGTACGCCTGCTGCCATAATACCTGAGCTTCAAGTACATCTTTTCCCACTACGGTTCCGGCATCAAAACGGTCATTGTTCAGACGTAAGTTTTCATCGGCACTGCTCAAGGACTCCTTTGTCAATGCAACGCGTTCTTTAGCCTGGGACAATTGTAAATAGGCGTCCTGAACTTCGAGTGCAATTAATTCCTGGGTTTCTTTCAGGTCGGTTTTTCGGGCTTCGGTTTTAAAATCCTGTTCCTTTACTTTCAGTTTTCGGTTTCCCCAGTCAAAAACCGGAATTGTCACATTCACCAAACCGTAAAACGCCGCCATATCATTTTCTCCGTTAGAAAAATTAATTCTCTTTCCCGCAGCATAAAGTCCGTTGGCGCTTAATGCCACGCTTGGTTTTCTGTTGGCTTCAAGCATTTTAGATTCTAGTTCGCTGATTTCTACAGCATTTTTAAGAAGAGCGGTTTCCGAGCGATTCTGCGATTTTAATTTTCCCTCTTCTTCAAAAGGTAATATAAAATCTTCCTTAAAATCGCCTGCTGCGCTAAAATCAGCATTTGGAGTTCCCATTATTTGGGCAAGGCTCATTTTTGCAAGACTCAATCCGTCTTGTGCTTTTTTTAAATCCAATTGTGCTCCATTAAGCTGTACTTGCACGCGAAGCACATCATTTTTATAAATCAATCCGGCATTGAAAGAGTTGTTTAAATCGGCCAGTAAAGTTTCTAAAAGACTAATATATTTTTTAGATAAAACAACTTTTTCGCTCAGGTCAACAATTTTCCAAAACGTAGTTTCTGTTTTCAGCAGCACTTCATTTGTAGCAAGCTGATTTTGTACTTCGCTTATTTCAACGGCTTTTGAGGCTGTTTTTTTAGCATAATTTATTTTCCCGCCAGCATAAATAACCTGTGTTAATCCCAGAGATGCATTGCCGCTGTACTCGGGCAGAATAGCGCTCAGAGGATCACTTACATACAATCCCATAAGTCCTGCATCCAGAGAGGGTTTGTTAATAGTATGTGCTGCTTTTTCTGCAGCCTGGGCAGCCTGGGTATTTTGTACGGCCTTTTTGATGCTGTTATTGTTTTTGACCGCCATTTCTTTGGCCTCTTCCAACGTGAGTACTTTTTCCTGCGCCCTTGTTTCTGACAAGGTCAAAAAAACAATCAGGCCGAAGAAAATTTTAATATTTTTTTGAATTTTCATGATAGCTATTTTAAAGAAGCGGCTCAGGCTATCAAGACTGCTATGGATAAATCGGAATCCCTTATATTTAATCAAAGCTTTATAGCAGTCTGATAACTTTATGAATTAATGCCCTTCATGTGATGGTTTGTATAATATTTCGTCATCATTATCAGGGTGATAATGTTCGCTGTGCGGTTCTGGTTTTACAAATTTGTAGTAAAGAATAGGAACCACAAATAGTGTCATGATCATCGAAACAACTAATCCAACGGCCAATACACTGCCTAAAGGCGCCCAAAGGGGCGATTTTCCGGCGATCATTGGGATTACTCCAACGGCCGCTGCTACAGAAGTCAGGAATATTGGTCGCATACGTCGTTTTCCTGTAGCAATTGCGGCTGCTTTTATAGAATAGCCGTGCAGGTGTACCAATTCATCGGCATAATCGACCAAAATAATTCCGTTTCTAACTACAATACCAATAAGACTTATGATTCCCATAAAAGCGGTGAAACCCATTGGATTACCTGTTAATTTAAGGCCAAGGAAAGCACCCAGCAGACTTAAAGGAAAAGTGGACAGTACAATTAAAACTTTGGTAAAATTTTTAAATTGAAAAAGCAGTACCAGAAAAATCATAATCAAACTTATTCCAAGAGACATCATCATTCCCGGGCCGGTTTCATTCGTGCTTTCAAATTCTCCGCCATAAACTAATTTTATGCCGTCCGGCAGTTTAATTTTATCAATTTCAGGCTGTACAGCAGCCATTATTTTGGCCGCTTTAATTCCTTTTTGTGCTTCGGTCATTACAGTAAGGGTTCTTAAACCGTTTCTGTGGGCTATAATTCCTGTATGCCATGCAGGTGAAATGTCTGCGACTTCTTTCAAAGGAACTTTTGTTCCGTAAATTGTCGAAATGGTAATGTTTTCCAACTCGGTAAAATCGGCGCGGTTTTTAGAATCAAGGCGCAGTAAAATATCAATAGGTTTGTCTCCTTCATACAAAGTAGAAACAGGATATCCTTTAAGACCCGCACCAAGAGTTTGTGCCACCGCAGAGCTGGATACTCCCAAACGTTCTGCTTTATCTTCTTTAAGAACCACTTTTACCCCATAATAATCTTCCTGATAACTTGATCTTGTCCAGTTGGTGCCTTCAGCTTTTTCCATGATAGCGGTAACCTGCTGAGCAATATGTTTCTGGGCGTTCATATCATCACCAATCACACGTACTTCAAGCGGTGCCGGACTTTCTTTCATAGACAATTGTCGAACCCGTATGTACCCGTCGGTTAAAAAGCCGTTGAACTTCTTGAGGTATTCATCTGCCAGCTGCTGTGTTTCTTCTTTTCCGGCTGTCGTAATAAAGATTTGTGCAAAATTACGTCTTGGGGTTTCGGGAGCATAAGTCGAGTGAAATCGGGGAGAGCTGGTGCCGATAAAACTTGCGGTGCTCAGTACTCTTTCGTCGGATTTAATTTCTTTTTCAATTTGCGTTACGGTTTTTTCAGTTTGTTCTAAACTGGTACCACTTGGCAGCCATACTTCCAGATTAAATTGATTTCTTTCTGCAGTGGGGAAAAGTTCCTGCTCCACGCTGGAAGCTATTATGATTGCCAGAATCACAGAAAATAATCCTGCCATAAGTGTAGCTTTTGGCCATCTAAAGCTAAATTCTAAACCGTTATTAAAAACAGACTGTAATCTGTCGAGCATATTTTTCTTTACAGGACGGTCGCTTACTTTATGTTTTAATCCTTTTTTAATGAAGATATAACTCATGTAAGGCGTTAAAAGCACCGCAACAATAAAGGAAGTAATTAAGGATACCGCCACCGCTATAGGAAGCGATTGAATAAATTCTTTGGCTATTCCGTTAAGAAAAAAGGCAAGCGGAAGAAAAGCAAATATAATAGCCGCTGTTGCAGTAAAAATAGGCAGTAACAATTGTGTTGCACTCTGCCAGCCTGCCGTCCAGGGATCTACGCCTTCATCTAGTTTTTCAATATAATTGTCTACGACCACAATGGCATTATCCACCACCATTCCCAATACAATAATTAAGGCTGCCAGTGTTACCTGATGAATTTCTATACCAATCATATTAAGAACCCCAAAGGTGATTACAATAGCTATAGGACAAGCTACGGCCGATACCATTGCGACTCTAAAAGGCAGCAGAATAATAACCACAACAATTACAGAGAAGATCGCAATAGCAAATTCAAGCATAAAATGGCTGATGCTTTCTTTTACCACTTCGGGCTGATCTACAATGGTTTTGATTTCTACATTGGGTGGCAGTTCTTTTTTTACTTCATCAATTTTTTCACGAAGTTGTTCACCAAATTCTACAATGTTTTTACCGGGCTGCATCTCTACAGTCAGCATCATTACTTTTTGATCTCCCAATTTTATAAAACTTGAAGGTTCTTCGTAACGGCGTTCAATTGTAGCTACATCTTTCAAACGTACTATTTTTCCCTGCGGACTGCTGTACACAATCTGATTGCCGATGTCGGCTTCATTTTTATATTGATTTTTTGCAAATACAGAAATTTCACCATTATCAAGGGTAATTCCGCCGGTGTAATTTGTTCCGTTTTGCGCCTGTAATACCTGGGCAATTGTTGCGAAATCAAAACCGTACTGGTGCAGTTTTTCATCCTGAACAGTCACATAAATCTGCTGTTTTTGTCCCCCGTAACGTTTTATTTTTGAAGTTTCTGGAAGTGTTTTCAGTCCGTCTTCCAGTTTATCAAGGTATTTTTCAATTTCAGCATAACTTCTTCCCGGTGCAGATACGGTAATCATCTGCGCCACAACATCACCGAAATCACTGTTTACAATCGGGCCGACCATTCCGGGCGGCAATGTGTTCTGCATTTTGAAGGTTGTGTTAAGTCCGTGCTGAAGTGTTGCCCAGAATCTTTTGGTATCTTTTACATTTTCATTCAGTTCGCAGGTAATCACAACCTGACCTTCTTTAGTTTCTGATTTGGTTTTTTCTTTTCGAACTTCCTCAAAACTAAAAAGATATTGTTCAATTTTATTGGTCAGCTGTTTTTCAACCTGCAATTCATCAGCTCCGGGAAGTGCTGCTATAATTAATCCGCTTCTTACCGTTATTTTTGGGTCCTCGCTCCTGGGCATGTTGAGCAGGGCAAACAGTCCAAAAATCATCAGTAAAACCGTAACTACAATGGTAACCTGACGGTATTTCATTGCGGCTTCTATGAAATTTATTTTTACTTTTTTCATTTTTATTGCATTGACTATTTAAGACTAAAAAGAAATTTCCTGTCCATCTTTAAGATTTCGCTGTCCGTTTATAATGACTTTATCCCCATTATTCAGCCCTTTGGTTACTATAACTTCGTTCCCTTTAAAATTCCCAAGGCTTATTCTTTTTCTTACGGCTTGTTTTTCAGAAGCAATAAAAACATAATTAATGTCATCAGCATCCCGAATTACCGCTGTTGCCGGAATTGTAATGGCCTGTGTCATTCTGCCGGTTTCTATTTTGATATCGCTGATCATTCCCGGAAGTAGAACGCCTTTCGAATTATTCAGCAATACCTTTACATCAAAAGTTCGGGTTGCTGCATCGGCACTTGGATTTATAATGGTTACTTTTCCGTTGAAGTTTTGGTCAAGCGATGCAATTTTTATCTGAGCCGGAATTCCAATTTTAATGGTGCCAATTTCATTTTCGTTAATCGAAGCTTTGGCATACACATTATCTGTTTTCATGATGGTAAAAGCGGGAACTCCGGGTGCGGCACTTGCGCCTCTTTCAATAAATTTGGCAGTTATAATACCTGTAAAAGGAGCATAGATTTTAGTGTCTTTTAACCTTTTCAGTGCGATGCTGCTGTTGGCTTTGGCCTGTTCCAAAGTTATTTTTGCAGTAATATGATCCCGCTGCGGAAGACTTCCTTTTGTATATAAAAGATCGAGTCTTTTAAAATTATCTGCCGCTTGTTCAAGGCTGGCATTGGCTATCGTGTAAGCACTTTGGTATTCTTCTGTTTCTATTGAGGCAAGCAATTGTCCTTTGGAAACATGCTGTCCTTCCTGAATGGCAACGTTATTTACTCTTCCGGAAACCGAAAATCCCAATGATACGGTGTTATCAGCCTCAATTGTTCCGCTGTAGCTGAATATTTCCGGTTGTGAAGTTGCATCTACAGTTTTTACACTGACTTTTGTGATGATTTTAGATTCGATTTCATTTTTTTTCTTTCCGCAACTGCTCAGCAAAGCCATTATTAGAAGAAGCGTGATGCTGTTTTTTAATGATTTAGGCATAGGTAATTAGTTAAATTTTACTTTTTGATTTAAATTAAGACTCTTAAACAGCTGTCCTGTGCAGCATAATATGTTAAAGAAAGTACCCGTGGGCGTCTCAGCAGTTTGTCTGGAATTATCCAAACCCGAAGTTTTTGTGTAGTTCATTTTATCCACTATAATTTGATTAAATATATAGTGCAAAGATGTGTTGAGAAGGAAATCAAAAAAAGGTCATTTTAATGACATAATTGGTCAGAAACAGTTTTTTGTGGAAACTGTTCTTAGAATAATAAAACTTACCGAAAATATAAAAGAGACTTGAAATAAACCGTTCTGTTTCATTAAATAAATGAATTTGGGCTGGTTTTTCTTAGAATAAGTAAAAAGGGAGATTGGATTTTATTGGGCTAAATCGATTGTAATGCCCAAGAGGACTTTTATCGTTTTTTACGATATTCAGAAGGAGATAATTTCATATGTTTTTTAAAGAATTTACCAAAGAAAGACTGATCGCTAAAATTAAGTTCCTCAGCAATTTGTGCAATGCTCAGCGAAGGATTGGATAGCAGAATGCGCGCTTCTGTAATAATGGCTGTATCGATAAGTTCGCCGGTTGTTTTACCGGAAACTTCCTTTAGTATTTTTGACAAATGTCCAGCAGTCATAAACAATGCATCAGAGTAAAATTTTACCTTTCTTTCGGTAATGAAATTCTCTTCCAGCAACTTAAAGAACTTGGAAGTAAGTTCTTCCTTGCGGGTCATTTTTACCTTTACGTCAGAATTACTTTCACGATAGATTGAAGCTAATTCATACATTAATAAATTGAAACTGTGTGTTAAAAGTTCTTTCCCATGAAAAGGATTTATCTGCGTATTTTTTTTATGCAGTAATTCGATTAACATTTTTATATGGCTTACTTCGTCGCTTTTGAGTTTGAGATGAGGGACACTTTTGGATGCAAAAAAATCGAACGCATCCATTTCATTTTTATTTATACTGTTTTCCAAAGCAAAATTGAGTGTAAAACTTACTCCCATCATGACGACACTATTTTTGATTTCTAAAATACTGATGATGTTATGGGGAGAAATAAAAACCATATCATCTGTCTCTAAATGGTACTTTGCCAGATTAAACTGCATTGTAACTTCACCTGAATGTACTAATAGAACAGTGTAGCTTTCAGACCTGAATGGATAGGAAAAAGGGCTTTCAAAAAATTCCTCTTTGGTATTATAAATATGAAGGCCTTCCGACTGCGGAATCTCTCCTAAAATTTTAAAAGTATCGTTTATAGAATGCCTTTTTATATTTATTTTATCCAAGGATTTTTTTTTGTAAAGTTAGTATTTTAATATAATTATTGGTTTTTATATTAGTTGTAACGACAAAAAAATAAAAATTTTATATTTTTTGTGGAATGACTAACAAGAATAAAAATGAAATATACCATCATAATTCAGTGAATGAGAGTGTTTATGTGATGGCTCTATGAAAAATCTGAAAATAGATTTAAATGTGTTTCCGTATCGTTTGTTTGATGAGAATTAGTTAAAAAGAAAGTATTGTAACTAGCGAGAGCTAGCTGCACATTCGAACCTAAACCTGTCAGCACTTGATTGGCAAGATATTTAATTTTTACAAAATAATTTGTGCAACGATTCTGCCACAACTTCGACTAGTGAAATAGCTGTAAAAACCGCCTTAGTTTTTTGTGGCAATAAAGGTATTCACTCCGGCTCTAATCTGTTAATATATTGGAACTTCATTTTTAAATTATTTTAGAAGCGCGATGTGATTGCGGTTTAGTTTAACTAATCCTCGCTGCTCCATTTTTTTTAGTAATCGAGATACAACTTCTCTGGAGGTGTTTAATTCAGTTGCAATTTCCTGATGAGATAGTTTAACTTCAGTGCAGCCGCATGCTTTTGAATGTCTTTTTAGATAAAATTCCAATCGCTCGTCTGTCGAACGAAATGCTATATTGTCAACAATTTCCAAAATTTCTTCAAACCGGTTCCGGTAGGTTTCAATTACAAATTCGTACCAGGAACGGTGTTCCATCATCCATTTTTCCATTAGCGGAAGAGGAATCATTATCACTGAAACATCTTCGACGACTTTGGCCATGATCTGACTTTTTTCACTTTTGGCTGTACAGATCATTGAAATGGCACAAGCCTGTCCAGGATGCAGGTAATACATTAAAAACTCGCCACCATCTTCTCCTTCACGATAAATTTTTATTTTTCCTTCTAAAATTAAAACGGTATTTTTAATGTATTGTCCTGTACGCATCAGAATAGCGCCGGCTTCAAAATTTTGTTCGCTTGCATTTTCTTCAATCGCCGACAATAGTTCGTTGGAAAAATTTGGGAATATTTGTTTTAAGGTGTTTTGCATTTGTGTAATTATAGGAATTAATATTTCTCAGATACCTTTTACTGAAATATGCTTTTTTCTATCATGCAGTAAGTTAAAGTGCTGCAAGGGATGAATACGTCTATATAATTTCTGAAAAATTTCAGTTAGAATCTTTTCTAATAATCTGGCTCTAAAATGTGCAGCCTGTAGTGAAGGACTGCACATCAGATATCCATTGACCTTCTCCAGTAAATTGTGCAACATGATTTTTTCCGACATCGCGGAGGTAAAAAGTGACAACCAATCCTTGGTGATTAAAAAATCATTTGTAGATGATTTACCATGTGTTTCCCCTGAACTGAGAAAAATAGTGCTATAATTCAATAGCTGGTGTAGTATCTGCAATAGTTTTCATTGCTGTCTTTTTTTAAACTATTATTTTTTAAAGTTTTTGATTCCGCTTTGAAGCCAATTGTAATATTCTTCTATATCAGGATTATAAGCTGAAGTTTCTGTCAAAGATGCACTATTGTGATCTACAATTACATAAAACGGCTGAGCATTTGCCTTATAGGTTTTAATTTGAAGGTCGCTCCATTTATTTCCGATCGTCTTAATTTTCTTCCCAGTGGTTTCAGAAACATACTGTTCCGTTTCAGGAAGTTCTTTTTTATCATCAACATATAAAGAAATCAGCACCAGGTCGTTAATTAAAACTCCTAAAACTTTCGGGTTCGACCATACCAGCTCTTCCATTTTCCTGCAGTTTACACAAGCATATCCCGTAAAATCCAGCAATACTGGTTTCTCTATTTTTTTAGCGTATTGCATTCCTTTTTCATAATCATGAAACGTTATGATGTTCTGCGGACCATATTCTGCTCCTTCTGGAAGCGAATTATTAGAAGTCTCGGCATGAACTTTAGAACCTCCAACTCCGTCCGGAGATTCACTGTAATGCATTGGAGGAGGAAAACCACTGATTATTTTAAGTGGAGCACCCCAAAGCCCTGGAATCAAGTAAATTGTAAAAGTCAAAACAATCAGTCCAAAACTTAATCTTCCAACAGAAATATGATTTAAAGGAGAATCGTGCGGCAGCGTAATTTTTCCCAATAAATAAAAAGCCAAAACCCCAAAAACAGCAATCCAGATCGCAAGGAAAACTTCTCTTTCCAGCCAGTGCAGCTGCAGAACCAAGTCGGCATTGGATAAAAATTTGAAAGCTAAAGCCAGTTCTAAAAAGCCTAAAACAACTTTCACAGTATTCAGCCAGCCGCCTGATTTTGGCAGTGCATTCAGCCAGCCTGGAAACGCAGCAAATAAAGAAAAAGGCAATGCAATAGCTGTTGAAAACCCTAACATCCCTACAATTGGCGCTATACCACCTTTTGAAGCCGCTTCAACCAATAACGTTCCTACAATTGGGCCTGTACATGAAAAGGAAACAATGGCCAACGCCAGAGCCATGAAGAAAATACCAATTAAGCCTCCCTTGTCTGCCTGAGAATCGACTTTGTTTGCTAATGAATTTGGCAGCATAATTTCGAAAGCACCCAAGAAAGAACAGGCAAAAACAACCAGTAAAATAAAGAAAATGATATTGAACCAAACATTCGTTGAAAGTGCATTCAAAGAATCTGCTCCAAAAAAAGCCGTTACAATCGAACCTAATAAAACATAAATAATGATTATAGAAAGTCCGTAAATCAATGCATTGCGAATTCCGGCAGCCTTAGTTTTACTCTGCTTGGTAAAAAAACTGACCGTCATTGGAATCATTGGGAAAACACAGGGAGTCAGTAAGGCTGCAAAACCTGATAAAAAAGCAATTATAAAGATACTAACCAGACCTCTTGAATCTTTCTTGGGTTTTTCCGGTGCGTCTTTAACAACGGGAGTTTCAGCAAGTGGAGTCTTTTTTGCATTGGGCAATTTAAATACTAACTCTTCCGAGGCAGGCGGCAGACAATTTTTATCATCACAAACCATGAATTCAACTTCTGCAGTAATATCGAAAACATCATTAGAATTAAATTTTACTTTTTGGCAAAAAAGTGCTTTATCTTCAAAATATTTTATTTTCATATTGAAGATCTTATCCATTACTTCATGCCCTTTTTCCTCAGTAGTTTTATCAATAAGTTCAAATGGCTTTTTTGAATTGTCAAACGTAAAAAGGGTAGGTGAGGGGCCTCCTTCTTCGATATACTGTCCGTATAAATGCCATCCTGATTGTATTGTGGCTTCTGCTTTTAAAATAAATTCCGTTTCTGAGATTTTCTCTACAGAAGTACTCCACTTTACGGGGTTATACATTTGCCCAAACACGCAGCTGCTGAACAAAACCATAAAAGCAATAATTGTATTTTTCATTTTTTTTGATTTTTTTAAAGAAAGAGCTGTAAAAAACAGCTCTTTCATGCCTCCGTGAAATAATAACTAATTCATAATTTTATAATAATTTGGGAAGGCAGCTTATATTTTATTGAATCGGATTGCCATCTTTATCCAATGAACCTGATTTAATAATTATCATTTTATCAAGCTGGACATATTTAGTTATGGCATCATTAACTTCTTTCAAGGTAACTTTTTGAATATCTTTTGGATACTGCTCGATGTAGCTTGGCTCCAAACCTCTTTCGATGAAACTCAAAATAGTACCTGCAACCCCATTTGTAGTAGAAAGTCCTACTTTAAAACTTCCAATTAAATTAGTTTTTTTATTCTCTAATTCTTCAGCTGTTATTCCTTCTTTCACCCATTTATTTAACTGAACCATCGTGGCATCCAGTCCTTTTTGGAATAAAGACGGATTGAAAGAAGCATTTACCATCCAGTAGCCTCCAGTCATGATATTTCCGCCCATTGAAGAAGAAATACTATAGGTTAAGCCTTCGCTGTCACGAACAGTCTGCATTAAACGGCCGGCAAAACCTGCACCTAATGTATAATTGGCGATGTAAAACGGAATATAATCCGCGTCCGCTCTTTTTAAACCTGTATATTGTCCAATGTATAATTCTGCACTGGGTTTTTCAGCGATGGTAATAACTTCTGTTTTGGAAGGCACTTTTGCAGTTTCTTCAAATTTTAAAGTTTCTGAAACGCCGCCATTCCAATTTTTAAATGATTTTTTTAAAGAATTGTTTAAGTTTGCTCCTTCAGTATCGCCTACAATCACTAAATGCATCGAAGCTGGCCCAAAATATTTTTTATGGAATGCTTTTACGTCATCTAATGTGGCATTTTTAATATTGGTCAAATCTTCTTCTACACTTAAACTGTAATTTGGATTTCCTTTTGGATAAATTGCCTGCGTTAGAGCAATACTTCCCCTTTGGCCTGGATCGTTTAAACCTTGTTGAATATTTCCAGTATACTGCTGTTTTAGGTTTTCGAATTCCTTTTGGTCAAATAAAGGATTTCGGATTTCTTCTGCCAATAAAGCAATCACCTGATCTAAGTCCTTTTTAAGACATTTAAAATCAATATATATATATGTTGTATTTGCATTTACATTTAAATACACTCCTAATTTTTCTAGTTTTTCAGAGAATTTAAATTTATCATTGAGTGTAGTTCCTTTTGACAGCATAGAAGCTGTTAAGGAAGGAATCATAGGATTTTTAGTTTCATTGACAAAATTTCCTAAAGAAATACTTGCAGCAACAGTTACGAAATCTTTAGCCGAAGTTTTTACGGAAACTACATCAATTCCCACTACTTTTTCTCTTTTGTAAGCCGGAGCACTTTTTTCGATTGCTATTTCATTAACAGCAGCATCTGCCATAGTGTTTTTTTGCTGCAATGAAGCTCCTGATGAAGTTTCTTCGTGAACATGTCTGCCTTCCGGGTGTCTATAATAAAAAGGACCAGTAGAAGGAATGAAATTATTTGCCTGCGGCTCACCCTGACTTTGGGTTCCGCTTTGTTTTGGAATAAAATAACCTGTTGTGCTTTGGTCTTCCACCAGGTATTTTTGCGCTACACGAAGTACATCTGCAGGCGTTACTTTTTTAAGTTTGTCTACTCCTGTGATATAAATGGTCCAGTCGCCTGCGGCAATGGCTTCGTTTAGTTCAGAGGAAATAACTCCTGAACCGTCTCGGGCTAAAAGGGTCTCTGCACTTATTTTGGCTGTTACGCGATTTATCTCATCGGTTGTTACGCCGTCTTTTTTTATTCTGGCAACCGCTTCTGCTATTTTAGAGTCGATATCTTCATGATTTGAAGTGGTTGGAAAACCTACACCAATCATAAAAAGGCCTACCTCTTTAAACTGGGATACATTTGCATAGGTATAAATTCCCAATCCGCTGTCTACGAAAGTTGTATTTAAAATTGCCGAAGGTCCTGATCCAATAATTTCTCCTAAAATTTTCAAGGCTGCAAGATCTTCATTTAAAGCACCCGGAATTTTATATGCTTTGTTAACAACGCCTAATTCTCCTGTTTTTTTTATAATAATTTTGCGAGGACCGTATTGTATCGGTTCTTCAGTGTAAGGTTGAGGCATTGCATTTGGGGCTTTTGTAATCCCGCCAAAATACTTATCCACTAAATTAAAAACATTCTCTTTTTTAAAATCACCAATAATGGTCAACGTTGCATTATCCGGCCAGTAGTAAGTATTGTAAAAATTACGCAAAACTTCAATCGGCGCTTTTTCAATATCCGATTTCCAGCCTATTGTAGCATGATGGTAGGGATGCGCAATATAAGCCGATGACCAGATTTCCTGATTCAGTATACTGTTTGGGTCATTTTCGCCGCGTTCAAATTCATTGCGCACAACCGTCATTTCAGCTTCTTTATCCTCTTTTGTCAATAAAGAATTGCGCATTCTGTCGGCTTCAATCTGCAGCGCTAATTCAATTTTATCGCTTGGCAGCGTTTCGAAATAATTGGTGCGGTCATACCAGGTTGTCGCGTTTAACTGTGCACCGGTATTTTGAAGGACATCTGTAATTGTATTTCCGTTATTCTTATTGAAGGTCGGTGTTCCCTTGAACATTAAATGCTCTAAAAGATGTGTTGAGCCCGTGTTTCCCAAAACTTCATTTTTGGATCCTACGCGATACACAATTTGTACAGTTGCAACGGGTGAAGCATTGTCCTGAAGAAGCAGAATATTCATTCCGTTTGGCAGGTACAAATATTCTTCTATTCCGCCTAATTCTTTGATTTTTTTGAATTTATCTGCTTTACTCTGTGCTGAAATAAGGGTGCAGAAAGCCAGTGAGCAGAAGCCCAGAAAGATGTGTTTTTTCATTTTTTTGATTGTGAAGTTTGTTGTTATTTTATGAAACGATTATTACAGTAATAATCGTTTCATATTTTATAGAAGAATTAATTACGATTTATTAAAAATTTCTTTCAGTTTAGACTGCAATTCTGCTTTTCGAAGATTTTTAGCGACTATTTTTCCATCAGGTCCGATTAAGTAATTTGTTGGAACTGCGTTTACACCGTATAAACCAGCTACTTCATTCTCCCAGCCTTTCAAGTCAGAAACATGAGTCCAGGTAAGACCATCTTTTTCAATGGCTTTTTCCCAATCCTTCTTTCTGTCATCCAGAGACACTCCCAAAATTTCAAAGCCTTTATCATGATAGGTATTGTAAGCCAAAACTACATTAGGATTTTCTTCCCGACAAGGACCACACCAGGAAGCCCAAAAATCTACTAAGACATATTTTCCTTTATAATCAGATAATTTTACTATTTTCCCACTTACGTCAGCTTGAGAAAATAGGGGAGCCATTACTCCAACTGCCGTTTTTTCATTAATTTCAATGGTATTTTTTATTTTTTTGCCATAAAAGGATTTTTGAATTTCAGGAGTCAGAACATCATAGTATTTTTTTACTTTCTCTGGTGATCCGGAAGTAGCCACTCTTTCATTAATAATCAAGGCTGCAGCTAGTTTGTCTTTGTGAGAGACAATAAATTTTCCTGTTACATCATCGACAAACTTTCGGATATTTTCCCAGCGTTTGTTCAACATAATTTCTTGAGAGGGAGTCAATTTTACTTTTCCGCTCTGGGTCAAAGAGTCATCTGTTTTGTAATAAGGTTCCATTAATGCTGCAATCTTTTTATATTCATTTTCATAAAAAGATTTGTAAATAGAATCCTGGGTAGCACCCGATACTTTTGCAAAAAACAGGGAATCTTTTTTGGCTTCGAAAGTTATATCTTCATTGTCCAATAAAAATTGAGCTCCATTTTGTGCTTTATTTAGTTTTATAGAGTAAAGTAAAGGCTCCTCTAATTTTCCCTTGAATGTAAAGTTTCCGTCTTTAATTTGAGTAGAATCTGTAATTGTCTTATCTCCATCGGTAAATTCTAAATAAACGGTGCCTTCCTTTATATCGGCAAATTTTCCGTTTATAGTATAACCTTCTTCTTTATTTGAGCACGAAACTATTGTTGCGGCTACTGCAAGACCTGACAAAATTAATTTTTTCATTTTTTGTTTGATTTTTGAAACTTCCCTATCGAAAACCGAATCGGGAAGTTTTATTTTTAATTCTATTTAAGTATTGTGGTTAAATAAATCCTATTCTATCATCTTATTTAACAACATTGAAAGAAAAAAATCCTATTACAAGCTTGCCAGATTTAATTTATCAAAAAATGCTTTTAAGTTTACCTCGTCTGAAGGTCTTATTGCATTTGCATCTATAATATTTCCTTTAGGATCTAAAATTATAAATCTGGGAATTCCCGTAATTTGATACCCTTTGATAAATTCGGTATTGAATTCATTATCAGTTATCAATTGAATACCTTTGAGTGCATTCTTTTTCACCATTTCTTTCCACTTCTGCTTATCCTTTTGAGCATCTACAGAAATACTGACAAATACAATGTTTTTACCTTCATATTGTTTTTCAAATTTCTTCAAATATGGTATTTCTCGTTTGCATGGTCCGCACCAGGTTGCCCACACATCAATATAGACATATTTGCCTCTTAAATGATTTAAGGATGTTGTGCTGCCGTCAAAGTTTTCGTAGTTTTTGAATACCGGTGATGGCTTTCCTTTATCTAATTTAGCAACCGTATTATAGAGTTCTTTTACTTCTTTATGGTGCTTTTTATTAGTAGACAGACTTAAAAATTTATCTAAATCGATTTTTTTAGTAGTACTGGCAGGAAGGCTTGATAAGATGTTTGAATATAGCAGTTCATTTTTTACTTTTTCATTGGTAATCTCACCGCTTGCTCTTACAAATGCCTGAAAATAGAATACTTCATCTTTTGTGCTAATTTCTTGAGCTTTCTCATAAACAATCTGATTTACAATACCTCTATAATCCGAAGAGTAAAAATAATCATCACCACTATTAAGGTTAATATCAATTATTTCTTTGTTAAAGTCTTTAGAAGTTTGAGTTACAACATTATTATTAGTGTTTGTATTTTTGTAAATCAGTTTTTTAAGTAACCTATTGTAATTCAACGAACGCAGCTCACTTTTTTTTATTTCCTCTGGAATATTTTTATAAGTATCCAAATTTTTCTCTAATTCTTTCTGATGACTGTTTATTTGATCTACAAAAGCAGCTTCCGGCAGAGAAAAAAGTTTATTGTCGTTTGCAGAGAAAGAAGTTTCTTTTTTTGTTTTACTGGCATAGTAATTATTCAAATCGGCTTCGTCTCCTGAAAAAACAAAAGGAGAATCCGCATTTTTTTCATCAATTACAAGACCCACATTTGCTCCTTTTTTAAAATAGATGGGAGTGAAATTTTGATCGGTATATAGATTATAAACTCCCGTATCAATATCAAGAGTATCCGCAAAACTGCCATTATTTTTTATTTTAATTTTTTTAGAAAAACCACCGCTGGACATTACAGAAAAATCTTTTGCCGTACTGTTTTTTATTTTTCCAGACAGAATGGTATACACTTTCGTATCAGTCTCATTTTTACAGGACCAAAACAAAGTTAACATTACAACTACTATATATTTTTTCATTCTTATTTATATGAAATTTTACTGCGAAACGATATAAACTAAAATTCGTATCCGGGATTTTGAGTAAGATTCGTGTTGAGCCTTCTTTCCTCGGCTGGAATTGGATAGAGTACAGATGTAGATTTCCATGTGTCTTTGATAACAGAAATTACATCATCTGCTCTTGTTAAGGCAGAATTGTTTAAACTTGGTGTACGTTTCAAGTCAAACCAGCGATGTCCCCACTCGCCAAATAATTCAAACTTTCGCTCATTTTCAACAGCAAGTAAAGTTTGAGCTTGGTTTAATCCAGACAAACCATCTAAACCGGCTTTATCCCTAATAACATTTAAGTCGGCTAGGGCACCGCTGGCACCATCAATATTATTAAGATGTGCGCGAGCTTCAGCTCTTATCAAATATTGTTCTGCTAAACGCAGTACAACATCGTACTCATCACCATTATTCTCTATATCCTGATATTTATAAATGGTGCTGTATGACATAGAACCTATAGTGATTTCTTTTGTCCATACACTTTTTCTCAAATCATTGTCTTCAAAAGAATCAGCCATCGTATTGGCTAAATAAAAATCAGGAATATATCCCGGTTTTTTTTGATAAATAAAACCCAGATTTGAAATACCTCTTACATTGTGAAACTGCAATATGGTTTCATTGCTGCTATTTAAAAATTTATTGCTTAAGTCAACTAATTCATAATTTGCGTTAGTGATTAGTTTCGTGGCTTCTATCTCAGCATTTAGCCAATCTTTTTGATATAAATATACTCTGGCAAGAAAAGCATTAGCGACCGATTTATTGATTCGTGTTCTAAAAGATGTTGACGGGTAGTTTTCTCCCAACAACTCCTGAGCTTCGATAAGATCTTTCGTAATTTGTATCCAAACTTCAGCAGAGGGTGTTCGGGGAAGTTCGGCATTTTCAATTACATTAGAACCTAGCGGAAGGGGAATGTCTCCAAAGGTGTTTACCAGATAAAAGTTAACAAATGCACGCATAAATTTAGCTTCACCTAAAAGCTGATTTTTAACGGAAGGAGTTAAAGTAGTGGATTCTGTCAAACCTTTAATGGCTAAATTGCTTTGCATTATAACTGCGTACGAAGGCATCCATATGTTGTACCTCAATGTATAACTGTTTACAGAAATTTCGTTAGAAGCAAACTCTCCATAAGAAAAAGGAAAAGAGGTTTCCAGCTCATCTGAACTTGTACCTAAAACACCGCTGTACATTGGTGTTAAATTATTTTTAACAGCGTCATAGAGTCCCAAAATAGAACCGGTAGCCGTTGCATCGTTCGAAAATACGAAGTCCATACCAACTTGTGTTTCTGGTGCTCCAACATCTACAAAGTCATCACAAGAAGTAAAAACCAAGAAGAAAGTTACCAGGGAAAAAGTGCAAAAAACAGACTTGAATGCTATATTTTTTAAATAATTTTTCATAATAATAAATATTTTTTTTTGATTATAATGAACAGTTAATACCGAAAACAATAGTTCGTAAGGGAGGCATAGTACCTGCAAATCTGTATTTTGATTTCTCTAAGCTAAACAAGTTTTGTCCCTGCATATAAATAGAAAAAGAGTTCATTTTTATCTTGTCTGTATAAGCTTTAGGAAGGTTATAAGATAAATTTGCTGATTGTAACTGAATGTAAGAGATGTCTCCATAGTTAGCCGAAGAATAAGAGTAGTAGTCATAACCATTATAGATGTCTGTACCATATGTTGTTGTAGCTCCGGGGAAACGTGTGTTTTGGTCACCGGGCTGTCTCCATCTGTCTAAAACAGAAGTTGGCTCATTGATCATATTTCCTAATGCTGAATCACCTTTATACTGACTCAACTTAGTTGTAGCTCCTCGTGAATGTGAAAACCTGAATAGAAAATCCATTGACCAATTTTTGTAACTTAGAGAATTACTAATACCTCCATAAAAAGGGGTACCAATATTTACTTCTTTAAAATTAGGGGAATACGGATCATCACCATTATAAATTGCTGCGCCAGTTTCCGGATCAATACCTGCATAGTCATACAGCACTATATAAGGTACTGGTCTGCCAATTTTGTATTGTGTGCTGTTTTCAGGTAATCCTGGATAGGATATAAGCTTACTTTTAGGAACGGTAATATTGAAATTACTAGTCCAGCTAAAATTATCCGTCGTAATGTTTTTTGATGATAGTTCACACTCAAAACCTGTATTTTCGATTAAGGCATCTATATTATTCTGGTACCTAATAAATCCAGATTGTGTAGGTAACTGAGTGTATACAATTTGATTATCAGACCTGTTATTATAATAATTAAAAGTAGCATTTAACTTATCCTTAAAAAAACCGAAATCTAATCCAAGTTCGAATTTTCTGGTTGACTCCCATTGTATATTTGGGTTTTCAAAATTTGTCACAGTCAAAGAAGCACTGCCATCGTAATTGTTTCCAGGTTTGTAAAGCGGCAAATAAAGATAATTTTGTATTTGGTCATTTCCTGTTACCCCGTAGCTGATTCTTAATTTTCCAAAACTTAAGAAAGAAGCGTTGTCTGCTAAAAATGATTCTTGACTAAAAACCCAGGCTCCTCCTATGGAACCGAAGTTTCCGAAGCGATTATTTGCACCAAACTTAGACGAACCATCCCTGCGATAATTTAGGTTAAGAAAATATTTTTGACCATAATCATAGGTTAGTCTTCCAAACAAAGACGTAAAATTATAACTTGAAACATCTTCATATATTGGTGTAAGTAATCCTGCTGCCATCATAGAAAACAGTAATGCATCACTGCTATAATTATCTGCTTGTATAAAATGTCCATTTGAATCATTTGTCTGCCATGAAGCACCTGCTAGTGCTTTTAAAGACCAGTCATTTTTATTAAATGAATAGTCAATAGTTGGCTCTAACACATAATTAGTAGTTTTACTACCACCAAATTGTGCATAACTTGCCAGGTAATAAGGAGGTAAAGAGTTTAATGGAAAGGCTGCTTTTTGATCTAAATTGGTTTCGTTATAGCCAATTCGTGTTTTAATCGAGAGGTCATTAATGGGATTATAAGTAAGCACCGCATTTCCAATCAGAGTATTAGTAATTCCCTCGTACTTTTGTTTTAACTGCGCTAATGGATTCATTTGAGCGTAATCCCAAAAAAACGAACCGTCTTCATTATAAAGTGGATAATTTGGCGGTAAACTATAAGAACTACTTACGTCTATAGTAGGTAGATTTGTAATATCCTTTGAGAATGCTGCTGAAAATGTGGCCAAAAACTTTTTATCAGTAGAGGTATAATCAAGATTCATTCTGGTAGAAATACGCTTAGAAGCAAAATCTTCCGGAAAAACAGTTCCTTCATTTCTATAACCAACACTTGCCAGATATTTTACATTGTCATTTCCACCTGAAAGAGTTCCTTGTATATTGTTTACTGGTGCCGACCCTCCCATCATTAACTTCTGAAAATCAGTATAGGCTTTTTGATCATAAAGCAGTAAATCCGGAGCATTATACTCATCCGGAGTCACTCCGTCATTTGCAAATGCTTCATTTCTAAGTTCCAGATATTGCGCTGTGTTTAGCATAGGAACAAAACGACTAACTTTACCAAAGCCTGAATATACATTGATATCTAATTTAGCTTTTCCTGTCTGGCCACGTTTCGTTGTAATAAGTACTACACCATTTGCCCCACGAGCACCATAAATTGCAGTTGCATCAGCATCCTTCAATACATCAATTCGATCTATATCAGCAGGATTAATATTGCTAAAAGGGCTAATATTTCCATTAGCAGCTATCAGACTAAATTTATTAATTGCATCATTGTTGAAAGGGACCCCATCAATTATGTACAAAGGCTGAGATCCGGATTGCAATGAATTGCGGCCTCTAATCTGGATATTGACAGAACTGCCAGGTAATCCATTAGCCTGTTCGACGTTTACACTAGCCATTCTGCCAGCCATTGCCTGCAATGGATTAGCTGCCGGCTGACTACTAATATTTTCTGCTTTGATAGAGCTTATCGATCCTGTAAGGTCTCTTTTTCTGGAAGATCCATAACCAATTATTACTGTTTCATCAAGTTCTAAAGCATCTTCAAACAATTGTACATCAATAGTACTTTGCCTTCCCACAACTATACTAAACGTTTTAAAACCTAAATAATAAAATTCCAAAGTATCATTTGAAGTTGGAACAACAATAGAATAATTACCATTTGCATCTGAAAATGCACCTACTGAACTGCCTTTTATCATAATGGTTACACCAGATAATGGAATTCCGTTTCTATCCGTAACTTTTCCTGTGATTTTGATCGGAGCGTCTAGCTTTTTTTGTTTTAGTTGTTTCTTTACTATAATTGTACCCTCAGATAACTCATACGCACAATCAATTGGCGCCAAAGCAGTTTCTAATAAATAACTCATACTGAAAGTCCCTTTTGTAACATAAACTGTGGGGGCATTTTGTATTAAATCATTTCTAAAAATAAACTCATAACCTGTTTCTCCTTTAATTAGTTGAAATAGTTCTTGTACAGTAATTGTCTTCGTTTTTTCAACTTTAATGGCTTGTGTAAAGCCACTATTGGGAGAAAAACCAAATAGGGTAAGACACGATACTAAAATGAGTATTTTCATAATTCCATTTAATAAGTTCTTGCTAATAAATGCAAATAGTTTTTTTTGTAAAAATTTCATAGTTTTACAGATGGTTTAGTTAATTATTCGTTTTAATTAATTCTACTTCAGGGGGGAGATTTAGCTTTGGCTTTGGACGGTTTTTAGCTAACTCCCCTTTTTATTTTATCCTCATTTGCTCTTTGTTTAATTGTTATTTGATTGTTATTTGATTGTTCTGTATTTGAAAAAAAGCTTCGTTCGTTTTTTCCAGCTTATTTAATAATTTTTGAATATTATCCGATCTCTTTAACACTCCCGTAAAACGGATATGTTTCTTTTTTTCATTCTCAAAAATAAAAACGACATTATACCAGCGAGACAGTATGTTTGTCATACTTTCCAATGACTCATTATTAAACATAAAATACCCCTTTTTCCACGCAATGGTATTTTCAATATCAACATCGCTGACTGTTATTTTTCCAGAATCAAGAGATAGATAAGATGCCTGGCCTGGTTTTAGATTTTTTTCAATGGAATTATTTTTCACATTAACTTTACCTTCTACAAGGGAAGTCTTGATGAGCTTGTCATCTTTATAAGCTTGTACATTAAACTGAGTTCCTATTACTTCTATTTCCTGGATCCCAGTTAGTACCTGAAATTTTGCGCCGCGATGTGCTGTGCTCGGTGTGACTTCAAAATAGGCTTCGCCATACACCAATTCTACTTTTCTTGTTTCGCCCTCAATAAATGAAACAGGAAACTTAAGTTTAGATTCTGAATTTAACCAGACTTGGGTACCATCGGCTAGTTTCACAAAAAACTCACCGCCCCTTGGAATGGTCAAATAATTATACACTATTGCTTTTGCAGACTTCTCTGTTTCATTGTAAAGCAACTTCTCGCCATTGCTTGACAGATTCTTTGATGAATATGATTTTCCTTTTTCAAGGATGATCTCTGTTCCGTCCTCTGTGGTTAAAGTAGCCTTGTTTGAACCAATTTGAATTGTATTGTTTGCAACACTTGTTTGAGCTGGTTTCTGTACTTGTAAGCTATTTGAATTGTAAACTGCATTAAAAAAAACAAAAAGTAAAATAGCCGCCGCAGCACCATATTTAAAAATATTGCTTTTAAGCAGGCTGATAATTTTTGATTCTTGAGGTTCTTCATCCTGAATTGCCTCCAAAATATTTATCAGCATTCTGTGCTTAATGGGTTCCTCTGCGCCAAGTTCATCCACCCAGTCATTTTCAAGCTTAAAACTATGGTAATAGTTGACAAGCAGTTTGACCTCTTCTAAAGATATTTTACCATCCAGATACTTTTCAATCAATTCTTGAAAATCCTGTTTGTTATAGTTAGTATCCATTGATTTTTGTTTTTTCATTATAGTGTATATTAATAGAGTGTATGTAAAAAGGTGTGTCCCCTAAAAAAAAGTAAACTTTTTTTTAATTTGAGGATAATTTTATATTAAAAGGGTTGATTGTAGTAAATTATTTATAGATAATTACCGAATTCATTGCTAATTTTTTATTTACGTATAATGTAACGATTAGCGCAGAAAATGAAGTATAATTTCTATTGCAAGTGCATTTCCTAGTGAATCTCGCAAAATCTTTAATGCATTGGTAATGTGATTTTCCACCGTTTTGGTAGATATGCCTAACTGCTCTGCAATTTGTTTATGGCTCAGCTGCTCATTTCTGCTTAGTTTAAACACTAATTGGCATTTTTCAGGCAGGTTTTCCACAACAAGTCTAACATGCTGTTCCAACTCTTCGTGAATCATTCGGGTTTCCGGTGTAGCATACTGAAACCTTGCGTTGATATCGTCGTACAACTCAACCCTTTCAGGTTTGTTTTTTCTAAATTCTGCAAAAACTTTGTAGCGTACACTGGCATATAAATAACTTTTGAAAGAAACTTTAATTTGAAGATCAGAACGTCTGTTCCAAATTTCAATAAATATATCCTGTATAATTTCTTCGCATAATTCTCTATCTTTAAGTAAAAGATAGGAGGAGGAAAACAAAGGTTTCCAATAACTATCATAAAGTATTGTTAATGCCTTTTTATCCCCTTTTTTTAGGCGTTCAAGTATTTCGGCGTCAGTAATAATCATTTTGGTTGACAAATATTGGTGCAATTTAACCAAAAGTTAACAATAATATTACTTTTTATATTTAATGCAATGAGATAAATTTTCTTTTTAAGAATTTGTAGAAAAATCATTCATATAAGTAAAATTTATATCAATTCATAAATAAAAAACCCTATATGCACTGTAAATTATAATGATTTATAAAATACGTCCAGATTATAAGTTTAAAATTAAAGTCAGATAAATTACAGTTAAAGCTTTTAATTTTCTCAGAGCAGATAGGATAATTAGTAATAGATTTGTTTTAGACTCGATGAATATATACTGATATATATTGAACACTAAGCTTAATTAATATAAAATGGCTTGTAAAAATATACTAAACGGTATATATTTGTTGTCAAAACTAAAATAATGGGCAAAGCAGAACAAACACGTCAGTTTATCATAGAGAAAAGTGCTCCCATTTTTAACAAACTAGGATATGCAGGAACCTCTCTTACGGATCTGATTCAGGCTACTGGATTGACAAAAGGCAGTATATACGGTAATTTTGAGAATAAGGATGAAGTGGCGCTGGAAGCTTTTAGGTATAATGTACGAAAAATGAGTCATCGTTTCAAATCAGAAATGGATGAGAAAAATAGTTACCGCCAAAAATTGTTAGTATACGCAGATATATATGATTGTTTTTACAGTGATGGCTTTATTGAAGGTGGCTGTCCTATACTAAATACTTCGATTGAGGCCGATGACACCAACCCTGTTCTTAAACTTCATGTCAAAAAGGCTTTTCTAAATTGGAAAAATACAATAGCAGGGCTGATAGAAGAAGGGCAGAAAAGGGGAGAATTCAAAGCTGTTCATAACGCTGAAGAGACAGCTTTCATTATTCTGGCTATTATTGAAGGAGCAGTTATGATAGCCAAACTCATGGATGACGACCGACATACTAAAAGTGTGACAGGACATCTACGCATTTTAATCAACAGCCTTTGATTTATTTTGGTACTAATCAATACTGTTCAGTATATTTTTAAGAGGTGTTGATTTAGATATGAGAACTCAATGTGCATGGCATCAAAATACATAAAGTTGAAATTAGAATCTAAAATTTAGAAATATGATAAGAGGGTTATGGCTGGACTGGGTTCAATTGCTCTTCTCGGGAATTCAGTTTAGAATTTTGGTAAAACCGATGCTGGTTCATCTTAAAATGCTGAGTGAAAGAATATACTTAAAAGGAAATCGGTACAAACCACACAAGAATATGTAATGAATAATACTTTCCGATTCGATTGACATACCGCAACGACTATTTTTAAAAAGTTTTTGCAGTAACATAGCACCTCATGGGACTGTTGATTAACTTTTGAAAATTAAAGTGCGGTTTACTGAACCGCACTTTTTTATTGATTCTGGAAAATACTTCCAAGATTTTTATTGTTTTTAATTTTCATAAAGATAACCTTTTTAAATGTGACAGAGATATTTAAGTAGACAGACTTGATATTTGTTCGTGAGTGCAGACCCGCTAAATCAAGGCTTGTAGTATACTTTGTTTTTAAATACTGTCAGAGATTTTACTTAGAAAATTATAATAAGTCGCATAACTTTTTAATGTTTTTAGAATTTTAAAATCATACAGGTTGATACACTATGTGCATATAACTTTCCTTGGTCATCTTTAAGATCAGCTTCAACAAGCGCTATACTTTTTCCTAGATGAATGATACGTCCCTCGGCTTTCATTTTCCCGCACCTGTCAGTTACAGCCTTAGTGAAATTAACCTTTAGCTCCAAGGTGGTATATGCTGTTCCTTGCGGCAATTTAGAATGTAAAGCGCAGCCCATAGCAGTATCCAATAACGTAGAAATTACCCCTCCATGCACACTGCCTATTGGATTATAGTGGTATTCCTGCGGCTCAAATTCAAACGTTACTTTTCCTTCTTCCACAGCCAGTGGATTAAATTCCAAAGCGGCAGCTATTGGAGGTCGTGAAATCGTTCCTTTTAAGATGCCGTTCAAAAAATCGTATCCCGACATTGCTTTTGCTTTTTCAGCAGTTTCTAAAGGATTTGCCCATTCGAAAGTTCTTGTTTTTTTTGTCTCGCTCATAATCTTTTATTTTAATTATATGGATTTTGTTCTGTTTGCGTGTTATTCCAAATGGTTATTCTGGAAACAAGAAATCTGATGTAAAAATATAAAATAAATATACCAATCGGTATATTTTATAAAAAAAATGCAGAATCTGAACTTTACTAAGATAAAATATTTTGACATAAATATTTTAGAGACAATAAATAAGGATGTAACTGTGACTAAAGACACACTCAGTAATATTAGATTATATTATTTTTAAACCTGCTTTCCACTTCAGTAGAAAAATGATGGATATATTTAAAGGACAGATATAAACTGTGAGGATTAAAAGCTGTTATTGACTTAGTAAGTATTTTTTGTAAGATTTATCTTCATTTCCAAGCTTAAAGCGGAGCGTTTAAAATAATTATCTCAAAGTTCACTTTACTCTGCTGCTCGCTTTTTTATAAATGGCTTGAGGAAATTGATTTTTTAATAAAATCTCATAATTTAATAAAGAACATTATATGAATTCATTGATAGAGGAGAATCCATTAATTGAAAAACTTCCAAAACATTTAAGACAATTTATAAAACCACAGAATTACAGCGATTACACAGCAGTTAACCAGGCTGTGTGGCGTTATGTTATGCGGAAGAATGTAGATTATCTGTCAAAAGTTGCTCACTATTCTTATCTGGAAGGTTTGCAAAAAACGGGCATCGAGACAGATTCCATTCCAAGTATGTATGGAATGAACCGAATTCTTGCCGAGATAGGCTGGGCAGCAGTAGCGGTTGACGGCTTTATTCCTCCCAATGCATTTATGGAATTTCAAGCTTATAAGGTATTGGTTATTGAATCTGATATCAGGCAATTGGAGCATATTGAATATACGCCGGCTCCTGACATAATTCATGAGGGTGCGGGTCATGCTCCGATAATTGCCAACCCTGAATATGCTGAATATTTGAGACGATTTGGGGAAATTGGGTCTAAAGCTATCTCGTCACATAAGGATTATCAGATGTATGAGGCTATTCGCCTGCTTTCCATTTTGAAAGAAGCTGAAGGAACCTCTCAGGAAAAGATTGATGATGCAGAGAGGGCAGTAGCGGAGCTTCAAAATAATATGGGTGAATTATCTGAAATGGCACAAATCCGAAACCTGCATTGGTGGACAGTTGAGTATGGCCTGATAGGTTCTGTTGAAAATCCTAAGATTTATGGAGCTGGACTTCTTTCATCAATTGGGGAAAGCGCATTGTGCATGAGTGAGAATGTAAAGAAAATTCCCTACGATATTTCTGCTGCTTATCAAAGTTTTGATATCACAACATTACAGCCGCAGCTCTATGTTACTCCTGACTTCTCCCACTTAAGTTATGTATTAGAAGAATTTGCCGATAAAATGGCTTTGAGAACTGGCGGGCTTTCAGGAATTAATAAGCTTATAAGCTCCAGTGCTGTAGGTACAATTGAGTTAACTACAGGTCTGCAGATTTCAGGCACTTTTACCAGCGTTCTGGCACAGGACGGTAAACCAGTTTACTTTAACACCACTGGTGAAACGGCGCTGTCTTATCGTGAAAAAGAGTTGGTAGGGCATGGAAAATTAACTCATTCTGATGGTTTTGGCAGTCCTGTAGGTAAATTAAAAGGTATTAATTTGGCAATTGAGGATATGAGCCCAAAGGATCTTAAAGCGTATAATATAGTTGAGAATGAAATTGTAAAACTGGAATTTGAAGGCAATATCATTGTCCAGGGCGAAATAATAACGGGAACAAGGAACGTTCACGGAAAAATTATTCTCATCAGTTTTAGAAATTGCACAGTTACGAATGAAAAAAATGTTTTGTTTCAGCCCGATTGGGGGATTTATGATATGGCGGTAGGTAAAAAAATTGTTTCAGCATTTTCCGGACCGGCTGATAACAGCAGTTTTGATTTGATATGCACAGTCCCTGCAACCAAAACGATTAAGAGCCAAAAGACCGAGGAAGGAAATGAGTTGGAAGATTTATATGCAAAAGTTAAAAGAGTTCGAAGCAGTAAAGCAGTTGACGTTTCGAGCTGTTTAACCGATCTTGAAGCAATATTTAATGTACTCAAAGACAAGCATCCCAATGACTGGCTGCTTGCTGTAGAAATTATTGAATTGTTGAGAGATTTGAATGATAAGCAGCTTTTAGATGAAATTTTATTTCATCTCTACCATTTA
The DNA here is from genome assembly GCF_000735715.2 of Flavobacterium chungangense LMG 26729. Classification (NCBI taxonomy): domain Bacteria; kingdom Pseudomonadati; phylum Bacteroidota; class Flavobacteriia; order Flavobacteriales; family Flavobacteriaceae; genus Flavobacterium; species Flavobacterium chungangense. The sequence goes on along the minus strand of NZ_JASY01000010.1, from coordinate 47,738 downwards.
AAAAGTAAGCGCCCAGAGATAGCGCACTTGATTACCGGCGGATTAGATTTGATTTTCAATGGCAGTCCATATTGGGTGTAACAGCATCTTTCATTCTGTGATTAGATTTTATTTTCAGAATGTTTAGTGATGAAAATTTGAAACCAGGGTTATTTTCATTATTTGTAACTGTTATGATCTGCTGTCAAAGGCTGTCCTTGAAGGATAGTCAATAGCTTTACCATTTTGTTCGAATAATTTCTACCATTTTATTTAACTGCCGGCATAGGAATTAAAATAAATGTGCGCTGCTGAAAAGCATCATAAAAACTGCTTCCCTAAGAATTTTATCTATTTTTTAGGAAGCAGTTTATCAAAAAGAGCCATTTAATTGATATAAATCAAGTGTGCTATTGATCATTTTTTGATTTCCTTTATCGAATGTGACAAAAGGTACAGAATGCCCGATCCGCATATTATAACTTCGCCGTGTCATTAATTTATACTTGAATAAAGCCAGATGCAGGTTATCATGCCGCTGATCTTTTGGATCTGGTGGATGCTGAGTCCTCGCCGCCAACTTTTTCATGTATTTTTTTTACCTAGATCACTATATCGATTTCGTAAAATTATTTAAAATCAAAAAAAAGAAAAAAAACATGGGTAATTTAACTAAAACAGTTTTTATTTTCGGTGATAAAAAGGCAGAGGGAAATGCCGAAATGAAAAATCTTCTAGGGAGTAAGGGGGCCAATCTTGCCGAAATGAATTTGCTTGGAATTCCCGTACCTCCAGGATTCACCATTACAACCGAAATGTGCAAAATCTATCTTGAAGAGGGACACGACAAACTCATAAGCATTATTAAGAATGAAGTAACGGCTTCAATTAAATTTATTGAAGAACGCACAGGAACCAGGTTTTCAGATGCCGAGAACCCATGTTTTGTTTCGGTGCGCTCCGGTTCGCGCGCATCTATGCCGGGGATGATGGATACCATTTTAAATCTTGGAATTAATGAAAATATTGTTGAAGGGCTGATAAAAAAAACAAACAATGCTCGTTTTGTATGGGACTCGTACAGGAGATTTATACAGATGTACGGCAGTGTAGTGATGAACGTCAGAGCTGAAGCCGGCGATTTTGCAGATCCATTTGAAGAAATTTTAGAGAAGGAAAAAAAACAAAAGTGCTATCAGAGTGATAACGATTTCAATGCTGAAGACTTAAAAAATATATCTAAAAGCTTTAAGCAGTTGGTCAAAAAGTCTACAGGAAAAGATTTTCCAAATGATCCGTGGGAGCAGCTTTGGGGTGCAGTTACTGCGGTATTTGAAAGCTGGATGAATGAAAGAGCTGTATATTACAGGGAACTGAACAATTTGCCGCAGGAATGGGGAACTGCGGTTAATGTTCAAGCTATGGTTTTTGGTAATATGGGGCAAAATTCTGCAACGGGTGTTGCCTTCACAAGAGATGCCAGTACCGGTGAGAAAACTTTTAATGGTGAGTTTTTGATCAATGCTCAGGGAGAAGATGTGGTTGCCGGCACAAGGACACCCCGGCAGATTACAACTGAAGGTTCAAGAAGATGGGCATCTTTATCCGGCATTGGCGAAGATATCCGATGCAGAGATTTTCCATCTTTGGAAGAAATGATGCCGGAAATTTATCAGGAACTGGCTGGATGTGCCCAAATGCTGGAATTAAATTTTAAGGATATGCAGGATATCGAGTTTACTGTGCAGGAAGGCAAGCTCTGGATACTCCAAACCAGAAATGGCAAAAGAACTGGCGCCGGCATGGTAAAGATGGCTGTTGATATGCTGCACGAAAATTTATTAGACGAAAAGACAGCACTTTTAAGGGTTGATCCAAAAAGACTCGATGAGCTCCTGCATCCCATTTTTGACCAGGATGAAATCATTAAAGCCTGCTGCATTGCACAAGGTCTCCCTGCATCACCAGGCGCATCTTCGGGACGAATTGTATTTTTTACAGAAGATGCCCAGGTTTGGTCATCAAAGGGCGAAAATGTTATTTTGGTTCGTATGGAAACTTCACCCGAAGACCTGAAAGGAATGGTTGCCGCTCAGGGTATACTAACTGCAAGAGGCGGAATGACGTCTCACGCGGCAGTTGTAGCCAGAGGAATGGGGAAATGCTGTATAGCTGGTGCCGAAAGCCTCAAAATTGACTACAAACAGCGGACTATTCAGACTGAAAACTTAACACTGAAGGAAGGAGACTGGATTTCACTGGATGGATCAACAGGTAAAATATATAAAGGAAAACTTAAAACATCGGAGGGGCAGCTCAGCGTAGATTTTGAAAAATTAATGAATCTTGCTGATCAACATGCCCGACTAAAGGTTAGATCAAATGCAGACACCCCAATGGATGTTATGACAGCCTTAAGATTTGGGGCCAAAGGGATTGGACTCTGCAGGACCGAGCATATGTTTTTTGATGATGATAAAATTATGGCTATGCGCGAAATGATACTTGCAGATAATGAAGCTGGACGCAGGAAGGCCCTCGCAAAACTGCTGCCTATGCAGAGAAAGGATTTCGAAGATATATTCCGGTTAATGAACGGCTTACCTGTAAATATAAGACTTCTTGACCCGCCTCTGCATGAGTTTGTTCCCCATGATGAAAAAATTCAGAAGGAACTGGCAGATGAACTGGGGATTCCACATGAGATCATTAAGAAAAAAATTGAATCTCTTTACGAATTTAATCCCATGATGGGACATAGGGGCTGTAGGCTGGGAACCACTTATCCAGAGATTTCAGAAATGCAGACTGCTGCGATTTTAGAAGCCGCATTACACATAAAATATGAGGGTATTGAAAGTCTTCCTGAAATAATGATTCCTCTTACTGGTACGGTTGAAGAGATGCAGATACAGAAAAATATAATTAATCAAACTGCGGAGAAAATTTTTGAACAGTATGATGATCGCATTCCATATCTTTTAGGTACAATGATCGAAGTTCCCAGAGCGGCGCTTATCGCAGATAAAATTGCTGAGCATGCGGAATTTTTCTCTTTTGGAACTAACGATCTAACACAAATGACTTATGGATATTCACGTGATGATTCTGGGAAATTTCTGCCAATGTATCTGGAAAAAAGCATTTTAAAACATGATCCCTTTCAGGTTCTAGATCAGCAGGGTGTTGGACAGCTGATTACTATGGCTGTACAAAAAGGAAAGGCCGGTCGTCCGAACCTTAAAATCGGAATCTGTGGGGAACACGGGGGAGAGCCAAGCAGCGTGGAGTTCTGTCACAATGAAGGTCTAAACTACGTTAGCTGCTCTCCTTACCGAGTGCCGATAGCCAGACTTGCCGCTGCACACGCGGCTATAAATGAAGAAAACAATCGCAGCATTACCAGCCGGCAAAACGCCAGCAAAGCCATTTGTTTTGAAAACTATCATTTTTAATGTGATATAAGCGGACAGTGTTTTCTATCTATGAAAGTGACAACTGTTGGATTATCTAATTTATTAAGGAACAAATGTTATTATGCTAAGATTTTGGCATTATTAAAAATAGTTACAATAATTTGATCACTGTGACCAAAGGCACATAATGAACGATTTATAGTTTATAATTTAGTTTCAGAAAATGAATTTGAAGTTTTGTACTAAGATTACGGGGGTAAAAGAAGAACATCAAATAGTATTCAGCTGAAATTTCCAATTGATTTTAAAGCTATTACACAATTAATTGAATTATTGGACTATCCATTTTTCAGATTGGCAGATTTGCTTACAGATTTTTAAAATTGTCTTTTGCATACTTTATTTCATAGAATTAATAATTTATACAAGCCATGTAAATACAAAGACCAAAACCAAGAAAAGAGCTGTCTGCCAGCAGTTCTTTTTAATATTATAATAAAAAAGTAAAATATGTCCTATATAATCGAAAATATTAAATGCCTTATCATTGGATCAGGCCCAGCGGGTTACACAGCGGCTATTTATGCCGCCAGAGCAAATATGAATCCGGTTTTGTATCAAGGTATGCAGCCTGGCGGTCAATTGACAACGACTAATGAAGTAGAAAATTTCCCGGGTTATGTTCATGGAGTTACAGGTCCGGAAATGATGGTTCAGTTACAAGATCAGGCAAAACGTTTTGGTGCTGATATCCGTGACGGCTGGGCCACTAAAGTTGATTTTTCAGGAGTTATTCATAAAGTCTGGATTAACGATTCAATTGAATTGCACTGTGAAACTGTTATCATTTCAACAGGCGCTTCAGCTAAATATTTAGGACTGCCATCAGAACAGCACTATTTGAATATGGGAGGCGGGGTTTCTGCCTGCGCAGTGTGTGACGGATTTTTCTACAGAAATCAGGAAGTTGTAATTGTTGGAGCAGGAGATTCAGCTTGTGAGGAAGCACATTACTTATCTAAACTTTGTAAAAAAGTAACGATGCTGGTAAGAAGCGAAAAATTCAGAGCTTCGAAAATCATGGAAGAACGCGTTCTCAGAACGGAAAATATTGAAATTTTGATGAGTCACGATACAGTTGAAGTTTTGGGTGATAACAACGTTGTTCACTCCATCAAGGCTTTGAATAAATCTAATGGTGAAGTTATTGAAATTCCTGCAACCGGATTTTTCGTAGCTATTGGCCACAAACCAAATACTGATATTTTTGCAGATTACATTTCGCTTGACGAAACAGGTTACATTATTAATACTCCTGGAACGTCTAAAACAAATATAGATGGTGTTTTTGTAGCCGGAGATGCTGCTGATCATGTATACCGTCAGGCAATTACTGCCGCGGGAACAGGATGTATGGCCGCTCTTGACGCGGAGAGATATTTGGCTTCTAAAGAGTGATTTTTTCCGTGTTATTTTCTGAGAATAATATTCTTTTTACAGTGCAATTAAACCAATATCTAAAAGTTGGATGATGGTTATTTCACATATTATGCTAATTGAAGCTTACAGATTAAGTCTAGAAATGGAATCTGGATTGTATCCGAAACTTTTCCAAACAGTAAAAGTTTTTAGGATAAATCATAGGTGAGCATATACTGCAAAGAAAAATTACAAATTAGTTCTAAATAAAAAAAAATGAAAATGGTTTAAATATCATTAGTAGAAAGCTTTTTATTCATTGAGCTTATAAGTACATTTTATTCATAACTATATAACTATCAAATTTAAATATTATGCCAAACGGAATTTACAATATCCCAAAAGCGATTAACGAACCGGTTAAGTCTTATGCGCCTGGAAGTTCTGACCGAGAAGAAGTTTTAGCCGCTTTTAAAAAAATGTACAATGAAACCGTAGATATTCCTCTATATATTGGAGGAGAAGAAATCCGTACAGAAAGCACCAAACCAATTAATCCTCCCTTTGATCACAAACATGTAGTGGGACGTTATTATAAGGCTAATAAGGAGCATATTGAAACAGCTATTACTACGGCTTTATCAGCTAAAAAGAAATGGTCTGACTTATCTTGGGAGCACAGAGCTTCAATCTTTTTAAGAGCGGCTGAACTAATTGCCGGACCTTACCGTGCAAAGATAAATGCTGCAACTATGATTGCTCAGGCAAAAACCGTGCACCAGGCGGAAATAGACGCTGCTTGCGAATTTATAGATTTCCTGCGTTTTAATGCACAGTTCATGACCCAGATTTATGCAGAGCAGCCCGTTTCTTCGGATGGAGTTTGGAACAGATTAGAGCACAGGCCTCTTGAAGGTTTTATATATGCCATTACCCCGTTTAACTTTACAGCAATTGCAGGAAATTTGCCAGCCGCTCCAGCATTAATGGGTAATGTTGTAATCTGGAAACCAAGTGCGGCACAAATTTACTCGGCGAATGTAATTGTAGAAGTTTTCAAAAAAGCCGGCTTGCCAGATGGTGTAATCAATGTGGTTTATGGTAATTCTGCAATGATTTCTGAAACAGTTCTTAAGAGTCCTCATTTAGCAGGAGTTCACTTCACAGGTTCAACCCGCGTATTTAATGATATTTGGGGAAAAATCGGTCAAAATATAGCTAACTATAAAACGTATCCAAGAATTGTAGGTGAAACTGGAGGTAAAGATTTCGTAGTAGCACACAGCTCAGCAGTTCCTGCTCAGGTTGCTACGGCACTTTCAAGAGGCGCGTTCGAATATCAGGGGCAAAAATGCTCAGCAGCTTCAAGAGCATATATCCCTCAATCAATCTGGCCTGAAGTAAAACGTTTGTTAAAAGCTGATTTGGCTTCAATGAAAATGGGCTCACCTGAAGACACTGCTAATTTTGTTTCATCCGTAATTTCCGAAAGTTCGTTTGATAAATTGGCAGGATTTATTGATCAGGCAAAAAAAGATCGTGATACCGAAATTATTGCCGGTGGGAATTACGACAAATCTGTTGGTTATTTTATTGAGCCGACTGTTATTGTAACGACCAACCCTCAATATCCAACAATGAAAATTGAATTATTCGGACCAGTGCTGACTATTTATGTTTATGAAGATTCTAAATGTGAAGAAACACTAGCCTTAGTTGATTCCACATCTGAATATGCATTGACAGGAGCCGTTATAAGCCAGGATCGCTATGCTATAGAATATGCTATGAAAGCATTAGAAAATGCTGCGGGTAATTTTTATATTAATGACAAACCTACCGGAGCCGTTGTTGGCCAACAGCCTTTTGGAGGAGCAAGAGCATCTGGAACCAATGACAAGGCCGGATCTGTATTAAACTTGTTGCGTTGGGTTTCTCCAAGAACAATAAAAGAAACCTTTGTTACGCCAGAAAATTACAGATATCCATTCTTAGGTTAGTACATTATTTTGCCTGCAAGAGTAATCCGTTTGATTGTTATTTATGTTGTACTTAATTAAATATTGTTTTTCTGCTGGATAAATTTACATTTCAATGACAACAATAGGAAGCTCTTATCTCTTGCAGGCAAAAAAAGTATTGTATTTTTTAGTTAGTAATTATATTTTCAGAATTTAAAATGGCAGTTGCAACTGTATTTTTTTGATGGTAAAAGGAAAACAAATAAGGTTATAGCCGTAGAAAGTTAGAAGTTTAAATATTAAGATTAATACAAAAAGTATATTTGAAATTGACTATGAAGACTTTTTTGGATATGCGCATAATATAATCAGTCATGATGCAATTAAACATAAAAAACGAAACATCAAGACTTCGTGCGGTTGTTTTGGGAACTGCTGTCAATAATGGGCCGACTCCAACAATAAAAGAAGCCTATGATCCTAAGTCATTGGAGCATATTGCTGCTGGGACCTATCCGATAGAAAAGGATATGGCTGTTGAAATGCTTGCTTTTCAAGCTGTTTTGCAAAAATATGATGTTGAGGTTTACCGTCCGGTAATCATTGAAAATTATAATCAGATTTTTGCCAGAGATATCGGCTTTGTAATTGATGATGTTTTTGTAAAATCTAATATTCTGCCGGACAGAGAACGAGAACTTGATGCTATTGCGTATGTAATAGAACAGCTTGCCCCTTTAAAGGTGCTGCGGCCGCCCCAGGAAGTTCATATAGAGGGAGGTGACGTTATGCTCTGGAATGATCATATTTTTATCGGAACTTACAAGGGTCGTGATTACAAAGATTATATCACAGCAAGAACCAATATGGCTGGTGTAAATTATATCAGATCATTGTTTCCTGATAAAATTGTTAAAGAGTTTGATCTGGTAAAATCAAAACTTGAAGCGCGTGATAATGCCCTGCATCTGGACTGCTGTTTTCAGCCTGTTGGTAAGAATAAGGGAATTATCTATAAAAGGGGTTTCCGTGAAGAAGCTGATTATCTTTATTTAGTTGATCTTTTCGGTGAAGAAAACCTATTCCACATTGAAAGGAATGAGATGTACCACATGTTTTCAAATGTATTTTCCATTGATGAAAATGTTGTTGTTTCTGAAAGGAATTTCACCAGATTAAACAATTGGCTTCGTGAAAAAGGTTTTACCGTTGAAGAGATTCCCTATGCAGAAATTGCAAAACAAGAGGGCTTGCTGAGGTGTTCGACCCTTCCACTAATCAGAGAATAAAAATTGATTTAAGTTTAAAAAACTTGAAACAAAAAAAATATAAATATGAGACAGACAACTAATTCTGTACTAATGATTCGTCCCGTAGCATTCAGAATGAATGAACAGACGGCTGTAAATAATTATTACCAAAAAGTATTAGATGGACTTTTGCCAAGTACCGTAAATGCGAAAGCGCAGCAGGAATTCGACACCTTTGCAGAGAAACTCCGAGCCGCTGGCATTGATGTTATAGTGATTGATGATAATCTTCAGACAGATACTCCAGACAGTATTTTTCCAAACAACTGGGTTTCATTTCATGAAAATGGAGAAATAGCCCTTTATCCAATGTTTGCAGAAAATCGTCGCAGAGAACGACGTGAGGATATTTTAAGCCTGTTGCAGGAGAAGGGATTTGACATTAATAATGTAATGGATTATACAGCTGCCGAAGACCATGGTGTTTATCTCGAAGGCACCGGGAGTCTGCTATTGGACAGAGCAAACAGAAAAGCATATTGTGCTTTGTCTCCCAGGGCAGATGAATTACTATTTTTAGAATTCTGTGAAGATTTTGGGTATACGCCAGTCATTTTTAAAGCCTTTCAAACAGTTGGCAGTGAGCGAAAACTGATATATCATACCAATGTAATGATGTGCTTAGGTGAAACTTTTGCCGTAGTCTGCGTGGATTCTATCGATGATCATCAGGAAAGGGAAATGGTTCTTAAAAATCTGAAAGACAACAAAAAAGAGATTGTTGTAATTACTGAAGATCAAGTAAATAATTTCGCTGGAAATATGCTGCAGGTCAGGGCTGCGAATGATAAGCGGTATATTGTAATGAGCGCTTCAGCCCATCAAAGTCTGACTCTAATGCAGATTGAGCAGTTGGAAAACCATGCTGAAATTCTGAGTTCAAGTCTTGATACCATAGAAGCATGCGGCGGTGGAAGTGCCAGATGCATGATGGCTGAAATCTTTTTACCAATAAGCTGAAAACGATATGGTTAAAAAATAAAATGGGATGTGAGTTTATGGTTGTTTTTTACAAAGAGGCGTGGTTGACGAGATTAAAAAGTCTATTTAATTCAGGATAACTATTTCTATATTTTTTAGTCTTATGTGATAAACGAAATGATCAGGTACAATGATGGTGCTATATGGTGTTTTTAACTTTTATGGGATACAAATTTCAGTTTTTCTGCTTATAAAATAGATATTCTTCGTGTTTTAAAAACCTTATGAAATGTGACAAAAGGCACTGTTTGAAGAATTTAGAAAACATATTTTTGTGATGAATATAAAAACATATTTTTTAAAAAATGGATGTAGCTGAATAAACTAACCCTTTACTAGAGAGCTGCCCCAGACATTTAAATCAATTTAGTACCCTCCGTGATCAGGTAAAAATCATAATGAAAATAAATTTAATAGTTGTCTTTCAGCGTATCATTTTAAAATCTGAATTAGTAAGCAAGTTTTTATGTGAAAGACCCCAAAGAGCTGTTTTGCCAGCAGCTCTTTATTTAATATTACAATTGCTGCAAAGCGAAATCAAAAACTAAAAAAAATAAATATTTATAAACGAGCAAAAAAATGGATACTATCCTAAAAACAAAACCAAGTGAACTGGAAAGATATTTTTCTGAATTCAGGGAAAATACTGTTGGTTTAAATCATAGTTTCGAATCAGTATACGGACGACAGAAAATTCTATATGCCGACTGGATTGCCAGCGGAAGATTGTATTTTCCTATTGAAGATATTATGCTTGGAAAAGTTGGTCCAATGATTGCCAATACGCACTCCTTTTCAAGCCATACCGGAAAAGCGTCCACTTATGCGTATCAATACGCCAGAGAATTAATTAAAAAGCATGTAAATGCCAATGATTCAGATTGTCTTGTGGCGACCGGGACAGGAATGACAGCAGCTTTAAATAAACTGCAGCGCATCATGGGGCTGCGTTCGCAAGACAATATTCATAGCGTAAAATTAAATTTTAACGACGAGAGGCCGGTTGTTTTTATCACACATATGGAACACCACTCCAATCAGGTTCCGTGGTATGAAACTTTTGCTGATGTCGTGGTTTTGCCTTGTGGCGATGATAATTTGGTAGACCCCAAAATATTAGCAGCAGAAATCAAAAAGTACGGTAGCAGGTCTCTTAAAATTGGATCCTTTACGGCTTGTTCGAATGTTACGGGAATTATTACACCGTATCATGAACTGGCAAAAATCATGCATCAGAATGGAGGTTATTGTTTTGTTGATTTTGCAGCGTCGGCTCCTTATGTCAAAATCGACATGCATCCTGAAGACCCGGAAGAAGCATTGGATGCTGTTTTCTTTTCTCCTCATAAATTTCTCGGAGGTCCGGGGACATGCGGTATTTTGGTTTTTAAAAAAGAATTGTATAAATCCAGCTTTCCTGATAATCCAGGCGGCGGCAATGTAAAATATACCGATCCATGGGGAGGCTATCATTACAGTGATGCTATCGAAGTAAAAGAAGATGGTGGAACTCCCGGATTTCTTCAGGTGATCCGTACGGCTTTATGTCTGGAACTGAAAGATAAAATGGGAATTGAAAAAATGAAAAACAGGGAAAAAGAATTACTGGATCTTTGTTTTTCAGAGCTTCATAAAATAAAAGGCGTTACGATTTTAGGGGATTTAAAGACAGAACGAATCGGCTGTGTGTCTTTTACAGTACAGGATATCCATTACAATTTAATCGTACGATTACTCAATGACCGTTTTGGTATTCAGGTTCGTGGAGGATGGTCCTGCGCAAGCACTTATGCCCATTTTCTGTTTGATATTGATGAGGAAAAATCAAATTCAATTACAAAAGGAATTCTAGAACAAAATCTAACCCAAAAACCGGGCTGGGTAAGAATTTCACTTCATCCAACGATGACAAACGAAGAGCTTGTTTTCATCTGTAAGGCTCTTGAGGCTATTGTCTTAAATATTGATGAATGGCAGAAAGTTTATCATTATAATCCTGCAAGCAACGAGTTTGACAATATCGTAATAGCAGAAGTTATTGATCAGGATGTAAAAGAATGGTTCAATTTGGACAAGTTTTTTCTAAATTCATTGAATACAACTGAGGTTTAATTATTTTGTTTATAACATATGCAGCAGTCATTACAAGGACATATCAATAAGATAGTACAGATTTCTAATGAGGAATTTGCTGAGATGGAGTCATTTTTCCTTAAAAAATCATTTAAGAAAGATGAATATTTAGCACAGGCTGGTAAAACCGCAAAATATGAATACTTTGTTTTAAGCGGTTTGGTATTTGCGTCACATTTAAATGATAAAGGCAAAATTCATGTCATCCAGTTTGCGATGGAAAACAGCTGGATTACGGACAGTCATTCCTATAATATGGGCAAGGTTGCCAATCTGGATATTAAATGCCTGGAAGATGCAGAAATTTATTGTATAACTTATGAAAATAAAGAAAAACTGTGTGCTTTTTCAAAAAAAATGGAATATTATTTTAGAAAAATCAGCATTGAAAGCAATATACTTCTTCAGAAGAGAATAATAATGTCTACGTATGCTAATTTTAAAGACAGGTATGAATTATTCATAGCGGATTATCCAAAAATTGATAAAAGGGTTTCCAAGACGCTGCTTGCATCCTATGTTGGTGTGAGCAGGCGAACGTTGGGAGATATCTAGCAGGTTTACTGCTCAATTTGAGAAAAAAACAATGTCTGAAATAATAAGCATAGAACCATAAGCTGTCTTGAAGCTATTTTTAGAAGATAAATTATTAATGTTTTGGCTGCTTATTTTTCAGAATGGCAGGTCTGCTGTAGATAATTTATAAACTGTTTTTCATTTCCTTATCTCATAAAGGTTTTGTATTGTTGATTTAATGAAAGACAGGAAAGAGCTGGCTGCCACCAGCTTTTTTAATATATCAAAGATTTTCATTCTATTAAGAATAAATACATATGTCAGAAACAATAGAAAAGATTAAATGCTCGATTATAGGTTCTGGTCCGGCGGGTTGTACTGCCACAATGTGTGCTGCTGGTACAGGATGTATGGCTGCACTAGATCAAGAGAGTCATCTGGCTTTGCTTTTAGAATTAGCCGCCGGCTTAAATTATTTGTAATTGTGAATACTGTAAAGATAAACGCTGCGGCCGCAGTTAATGCTTCTGTTTCAAAACTCTTTAGAACCATAGTAGATAAAGATCTCTTAGAAGTCTTTAATGATATGCTGCTAATTGCTGGTTGTGGCCCCGGCTCAGTGACTGAAGCCTGCCGACAGCCAGGCTGCCAGCGTATCTTTTTTTTTGATGATTGTAATTCAGCCCGACAAAAATTTGTGTCCTATCTGCCAGACAGATCTTTTTCGATTCGGTTAGATAATTTTACTTCTAAAAGACTCGGAATGCTGTCAAGAGTAGAATATAAATACAGGTTTTTTGATCTGGGAAATGGCCGCATTGGTTATTGCTGCGACTTATAAATTTAAGATGCGCTCTAGGACAGGAGTATTTTTTTTTCAAACTGCTTGCAGAAAAATATCTTCAGAAGCATATCAGTAGCTATTTGAACAGGATAGTCAAGGAGGTAGATAGGTCAGGGAATCTGAAGGATTGGGCTTATTAATCAAAAAATCAGGAGATGAAAAATTTTTACAGCATTTTTGTTTTTCTTGTAGTTATGTCATTTTCAACAGAAACAGGACTCGAACTTTTTTCTAAAAGTTTCGAACCTAAACTTGGCAGATCTTGGTTTTGCTGGATTTATAGTTTTCAAGATACCCATTTGCCACGATTCCGCCACAAAAGCTAGACGGGTGAAATATCTTTAAAAACCGCCCTAACTTTTTGTGACAGAAAAGGTATCCACTGCAAATTAGCTTGACTTTATAAATGCTCAAATGTTGATTACGTGAAATAGCTTGTGTCGTAATTGTAATAAAAACTTAAAATCGTATTTATATTATAATTTTTTAGGTAAAAGGAGGGAATTAAAGTAAGTGACGGAGAAACTTACTCCTAATTGTGAATTAAAATTCTTAAAACTATATAATTTTGTATGATAACAATCTAAAAATTATATTATCATGGTAATCGATCTCGTCACCCGTGAAGATTTAAACGAATTCAGAAATCTTCTATTGAATGATTTAAAGCAATTCATTCAACCTCAGTTCCAACAGAAAAATAAATGGCTAAAATCTTATGAAGTCCGAAAATTATTGAATATCTCTGCGGGAACTTTGCAAAACTTATTTTTTTGATACGTTACTTTCGTTGTGTTATTTTAATGATATAATATAGAAATGAAATTATGTTATGGAGGAAATTGTAACTAAAGAAGATTTAAGACAGTTTGGTATATCATTATTGGATAGTGTACGAACTATAATTAAAGAGAATAATCGTGAAAAAACTGAATCAGTAAAGCCTGAATGGGTAAAAAGTAAGGCGGTGAGAAAACTGCTTGATATTTCTGCTGGTTCTGTACAGAATCTTAGAACAACTCAAAAAGTGCGCTTTAAGAAAGTGCTTGGTTCATATTATTATAATAGAGAAGATCTGGAAAAGCTTTTTAAAAATGAGTCATAAAAATAATCCCACCAAAATTAATGCAATTGAATATTTGCCTAATTATATGGATGATCAAAGGCTTAATATATGGCATCTTGCTATTTTAACCGCGATTTTAGGGTTGGGGTATAAGCAGGGACAGGGAAGAAGAATCAAAGTAAGCAGAAGAAAGATTATGAAATTATCTCATGTGAATACACTGCAGACATATCATAAATATTTTAAGCAACTTCAGGATTTGGGTTATTTAAAGTACAAACCATCCTATCATCCTAGCTGTAAAAGTGAAGTAAAACTATGTAAAAAGAGGTTGTGTCAAAATGATTGAGACAACCTCTTTTTAATTTTATTAAATGATTAAAATGTATCAATAATTAGTGTTATAATTATTTTTAATTAATTGAATTTCTTTTTCAAGCTTCTCAAGCGTGGTTAAATCTTTTTGGGAAATCCCATGTCTATGCGGATTGAGTTTTTGATTTAGTATAGACATTTCTCTCCCTATAGTTGCCTGCTCTGTTATGGCATAAGCTTCTGTCTGTTTAACAGAGGAGTGCCCAAGCAATTCTTTGACTACGTTAATAGGGACATTATTGTTCAAAGTTACTGTGCTTCCAAATGTACGGCGTGCCATATGGGTATTAAGTGGGAAAGGAAAACCGCATAATATGGCAATTTCTTTAAGGTAACCATTCATTTTCTGATTGGAATAAACAGGCAGCAGAGTCCCTCGTTTGATGCAGAGAGGATGATCTTTATATTTTTCAAGAATTCTGGCAGCATGAGGCAGGAGCGGAATCTTTGCGGTTGAATTAGTTTTCTGCCGTTCAGAGATAATCCAGGGTTTTCCATCCACTCCGTCTTTTATATCAGCACTTGTGAGCTGGTAGGCATCAATGTATGCAAGCCCTGTGTAGCATTGGAATACAAAAATGTCGCGTACTATACTGAGTCTTTCTATTGAAAACTGATGGGCTTCCAATTCAGCCAATTCTTTTGCAGAGATAGGCTTTTTTACAATTTTAGTTTTTTTGCCTTTAAAGCTTTTAAAAGGGTCTTTTTCAATAATTTCTTTATCAAGTGCACGAATCACAATTTTTTTGAAGTTGGCAATGTATTTAAGGGTTGTATTATTGCTGCATTTGCGGACAGACCGCAGGTAAAACTCTAAATCTTTTACAAATTCAAGATCTAGATATGCAAATTCGAAATCATTAGCATTATACTTGAATTTTATAAAATTGGACACGTGGTTTTTGGTTATGTTAAACCTTTCCAAGGTTGCGCCCGTATAACCATTGCCAACCAACGCCTCCAATTCATCATTATGTTTCTGAAATTCTTCAAGCACTTTTACTCTCGGTGTTATTCTTCCCATCACGTAGTCCATGATTTTCTGGGAAGTTATTGGTTTTCCGCTGTAGAGTATCTCTGTTTTGATGTCGTGGATTTTCGAGGTGAGCGAGTCCAGAAAAAAATTAAGTGACTTTGCGTTTTCTTTTGTGCCGACTGCTCTTTCAGTTTTCTGGTTCCATCGCTCCAGATCCCATTGGCGTCTTGTAGATGCTTCTTTAGGAATGCCGTCAACGGTGATTCTGAAATAAACGGTTCTAATTTTACTCTCATGTCGGGGAACTTTCAAGAAGAAAATTAACCCAAAGCTGTTCTCTAGCATAATTCAATTTATTAGATTAGTAAATGTAGAATTATAACCTTATTTAAACAAGATGTAAACGTGCTTAACCCCTTTGATATAGGGACTTAAGGTGAAATTTTGTGGCACACTTTAAAAATCTTAACCTGCGCCACGAATGCGCCACGAAGATTTGGTCTGTTTTTGAAAATATTGAAAAGCGGTATAAAATAAGAAACCCTGCAAATCGTTTGATTTGCAGGGTTTTCCGTGAATTTTAGGCTTTTTTGTAAACTTTGAAAAGTCTCATTTTAAGCTTTCAGCGGAGAATAGAAGTTTCGAACCTAAATCCGTTAACCCTTTATTTTTCTGAGTTTCTAGTTTTCAAAAACATCATGTGCCACGATTCTGCCACAAAACTTAGATGCGTGAAATATCTTTAAAAACTGCCTTGATTTTTTGTGGTAAACAAGGTACCCAATCCACTCTTTTTTAGTCGTAATTTGCTCCTTAAATTCTATTTTAGTTTTTGGAATGATTTTGGCTTTATTCCGATATGTTCTTCAAAAGCTTTGGCAAAATGACTTAAATTAGAAAATCCCATCTTAAAGCCAACCTCTGAAACAGTCATTTTATTTTCTTTTAGCAATCGTGAAGCTTCCTTCATTCTGAACTTTTGGTAATAGCTAAACAAACTGTCCCCAAAAATTTGTTTAAATAATCTTTTAAACTTTGATTCGCTCATCCCTACTTCTGAAGCCAGGTGTTTTATAACTGGAGGCGCAGCAATGTTATTCAAGATTGTATCTCGCACTTTATAAATTTTTTGAACATCGATTTGATTTAGTGCGTGCGTAGTTGGATTTTCTCTTTTAAAAAGCTCTTTTAAAGTCAGACAGATTAATTCCTCGGCTTTAATTTTAAAAAAGAAATCATTGAGGGAAGCTGGAATGTCAGCCTGAATAATTTCCATGGCCACCTGCTGAATTTTTGGCGAAAGCAGCTCTTCAAATAAAATCGACTGTTCGCTGGTAATAATATTTCTGAAAATTTCATTGTCAATATTCACTCCTAGAGTTTTTGCTAATTTATCAGAATCAATTCCAATGCAAATAGAATTGAACTTAGTTCTACCCGGATAGAATGTTTCAATATTAAGTTTTCCCTTAAAAATCTGAATTGAAGGAAGATTTCCTGAATGTTTGTTTTTTGAATCGGCATCAGGAAAAATATTATTGAAAGAAAATAGTATTCGATTCAGTGCATTTTGATCTCCTAGTCTTTTCGCAAGTACATTCTCATTATACTCATAAAAGCTGAGCAGCATATTTATGGAATTCTCTAATCGAAATCCTCTTAAATAACCTTTTCCTTTACTGTCGGGTATCACTAATATTCCATTTTTTACTTCTGTGCCTAATAAATCGGCAAAACCCGCTAAAAAACCGAATTCTTCCCTTATATGTAATTTCATTAAAATGACCTTTTAGAGCTATTATTATGTCAAATGTAGCTATTTTAATCATTATTGACCAGATAACTTTGTCGGAAAATTAATTTAAATGATTCAAAATGACTAATACTAAAAGTAAAGCCATCATCAATGCCAATGTATTTGATGGCAAAAATGTAATTGGTAAAAAAACAGTTGTCTTTAGTGGCGGGGTAATTACTTCAATTTTAAATGGCTTACCAGCTGATATAGATGATGTGATTGACGGAGCAGGCTGTACTCTGCTGCCTGGTTTAATAGATGCCCATGTGCATACCTCTGTAGAATTTTTAAAAGATGCATTAAAATTTGGTATAACTACCGAATTGGAAATGATGGGAGGATTTACAAGTAAAGGACGTGAAAGCCAATTAATAGGAGTTACCGGTGCTGCCGATGTGCGTTCTGCTGGTATGGGCCTGACAGCTCCCGGCGGTCATCCTGACGAACTTATTCCTAAAGGTGATGGTATTCCTGAATTTGTCTTAAAAGAAATGGAGAAAATGAGTGAAGAAGAAAAGGCCATTTTTTTAGCTGCCCACCAGGCTCAAAAAGAAGAAGAAGAATTAAGTGCAGATGTTACTTCACTTAACGGAGCGATAGATTTTGTGCGTCGTCAGGTAAATAATGGCGCAGATTATTTTAAAATAATGATTGAGGAAGGAACTGTAATGAATGCACCGGGATTACCTGTCATTGAAACTCCTGTATTAAAAGCAGCTGTAGAGGAAGCTCATAAATTAGGTAAAATTGCCATAGCCCACGTTTTAACAGCGAAGGCGGCAAAAACAGCAGTTGAAATTGGTGTTGATGGTTTGGCACATTTGTTTATTGACAGACCAGATTGGACTCAAGATCTTATAGAATCCATCGTCAACAAAGGAATTTTCGTAACACCCTGTCTGGTATTAAATTCATCGATTATAGGAAATTCTGCCTGTCATGTTGCACATGATGAAAGAGTTGAAAATAAATTGAATGAAGACTGGAAAATGACAATGTGTTCTTGTTTCAATACTTTCCCAGAAGGCAGTATGGAAGATAACTTTAATAATGTGAAGGATTTGCATGATGCTGGAGTAGATATACTTGTTGGAACAGATGTTTCAGTACCTATGCCTCATTTAGGAGGTCTTGCACATGGTGTGAGCGTTCATCATGAAATGCAGCTGTTGGTAGAAGCCGGATTAAGCCCAATTGAGGCATTAAGATCTGCAACATCAGTAACGTCCAAAAGATTTAATTTATCAGACAGGGGATTAATTGCCGAAGGAATGAGAGCAGATTTACTATTGGTTAAAGGCGATCCTACTGTAAATATTTCAGATTCTCTGTCTATAATGGGTATATGGAAAGAAGGTGAATCTTATCACAGCTAGTCTTGCAGGATTTTATAATCCATAATACTCATAACTCCACTTTTGTCCACTTCGTTACTCCATTTGTCCATCTAGGCTATATTTTCATTTCAAAACAAGTAATGCCATGGTACTTTTGACAAGGAAATTAATAAAACTAATAAATTATTAAATTAAAAAACATGAAAACTTTAAATTTTGCATCAGCCGCAGTTTCTGCCCTCAGCCTTTTAGCATTGATTATTACAAGTACAGCTTCTGCCCAGCAATCAGGAATAAAACGTACAGATTTACAACGTTACGATCTTAGTGTACCCGGATACGAAACGGTTCAGGCACGCATCGATTTTGAAGCTCATACCGCTTTTGGAAAACACTCTCACCCGGGTGAGGAGGTTATTTATGTCCTTGATGGCGTCTTAGAGTATGAAGTTGAAGGTCAGTCTCCTGTTACTTTAAAGGCTGGAGAAGTACTTTTTATTCCAGCTGGCGTAGTTCACTCAGCAAGAAATAACAGCCATTCAAAAGCTTCGGAACTGGCGACATATATAGTAGAAAAAGGAAAACCAGTTTTGGTAATGAAAAAGTAAAGAAATGATTATAATTAAAATTTATAATAACTTAAAATTATTAATTTGATTTATAATTAAAGAAACCGCAATTTTGTCCTGTCAATAAGAAATAAAAAAAACTTTAAATAATAATTAAAACACAAAAGAAATGAAAACCAATTTAAAAACAATCTTAACAACAAGCTTCGCCATTTTTTTATTAGCAGTAACAACTGCATTCTCTCAAAGCCAAAGAAAACCGGCAAGCCTTGGAAGAGAAGAATATATTGAAGTAGAAAAAAATGTAAAACTGCATGTAACGGATTTAGGAGAAGGAAAACCGGTAGTGCTAATTCACGGATGGCCATTGAGCGATGCGATGTACGAATACCAATATGCAGAACTTATCCAAAAAGGATATCGCGTTATAGGAATCACCTTAAGAGGTTTTGGATTATCAGACAAACCGGGTGGTGCATACAACTATGATGTTTATGCAGATGATATCAAAGTGATTCTTGACAAACTTAAAATTGAAGATGCAACTATCGGAGGATTCTCTATGGGAGGTGCGACAGTTATTCACTATGTAGCAAAATACAATGCAGCCCACGTTTCAAAACTGGCATTGTTTGGTGCGGCGGCTCCTTTATGGACTAAAAGAGCTGACTTTAACTATGGTTTCTGGACAAAAGAAGATGTAAATGGTCTTATTGCCCTTAATAATACCAACAGACCACAATTATTTGAGAATTTCGGAAAAATATTCCCAGCCAATGAAACAAGCGTATCTGCAGGACAAGGTGCATGGCTAGGAACTATTCAGGCGCAGGCTTCTCCATATGCAATGGCTGAATCTATGAAAGCACTTCGTGATACAGATTTAAGAGAAGATTTGAAAAAAATCAAAATTCCAACTCTTATTCTTCACGGAACACAGGACAAAATTTGTTCTTACGAATTGGCTGAGCAAATGCACAAATCAATTACCAATTCTACTTTGATTCCATTTGAGAAAAGCGGTCATGCCTTGTTTATTGAAGAGCTTCCAAAATTTAATGCCGAATTGATCAAATTCATAAAATAAGTAAAAACAAAAATCAGGAAAGCTGTCTTTTAAGATGGCTTTCTTTTTTAGATAATTATAATAGGAAATAATGAAAAATATAGTAATGCTTGCATTAGTACTATTGAGTTTTAATTTGTCAGCACAGACTCCGGAGAAAAAATTAAGTCAGTTAGGAATTCAATTGCCACAAATACCAGAATCCTTAGGAAGTTATGTGGACATCATACAAGTTGGAAATCTGGTATTCCTTTCGGGAAGAGGACCGCTTAAAGCAGATGGGAAATACATTGTCGGTAAAGTAGGACAGGAACTCACTACTGACGACGGTTACCGAGCCGCTAGATTAACGGCCATAAATCAGCTAGCGATACTTAAACGTGCTTTTGGAAGCCTCAATAAAATAAAAAGAATAGTAAAAGTAAACGGTTATGTAAATACTGCCGATTTGTTTACTGAGCAGTCAATAGTAATGAATGGCTTTTCAGATTTATTAATTGAAGTATTTGGTGAGCAGGGCAGACATGCGCGTACTTCCGTGGGGGTGTATACCCTTCCAAATAACATGGCGGTTGAAGCAGAAATGATTATAGAAATGAAATAACTGCTTAAGCATAATTAAATTCGCTTCACCATTCGAACCTAATTAGAGAAGAATTAGATTTTAATGATTTAATTAACATGTGAAGAGTTACTCGCCACGATTCTGCCACAAAAAAACGCTAGATTATTTAATATCGTTATAAACCGCTTTAACTTTTTGTGGCAAAAAAGGTATTTCTTGCAAATGCAATGTGCCACGAATCTGCTACACATTTAAATTGTCATCATTTATGAATTTTACTTACATATTACCTAATATAACTAATTCGGGTAATCAAAAAAACTTTTTAAAATCTTATTTCGTTTAAATTCTAAGACCTTAATTTATCTATAAAAAATTTGCAAGTAATTTTGCCTTTTTTTCACGCTCTTATTCTTGCTGGGTTCATAGAGGACTTCCTGAATTCCATTTTTTAGAACTACCACTTTATAGGGTTGCTTCATTTTCTCGGTCAGATGATAAATCGTTAATGCTTCGGCTAGATCTTCAAACCATGACGCTGTGCTGTAGAGAGAAACAAAAGGTGTTTTTTGAATTGCTTTATATACTTCTGGGGCATATGAAACTTCGATTGGTTTACCACTTCTAAAGAGTACAGTCTCCAGTAATGGTTTGATTACGTTCTCCGAAGGCTCATTATATTTATCCCAAACATTTTGTGTAAAGGCTTTTGATCCTTCCCAAACATCTTTTTTATTCAGATGAGGAGTTAGATTTAGAACACCATCCAGAACATGTGTAGCTTCATGAAGTAAAACGTAGATAATGGCATCCAGATTACCAGCTTCAATCGTAACCTGATATTGACTGTCTGTTGATTTTTCATAGCAGGTGTTTTCTTTCCAGGTTGTCCACTCAGAAATAGTCTGGTTAAGAATTTCAGCACGGAAAGTTATATTATACATTTTTAGCGAATCAGATGTTTCGACTGGTGATGTAAGGGCAATATTGGGCATATTATCCATAAAACTGATACTGTGCAGATGCTTTTTTAGAATTTTTTGATGTAATGGAGGCAGTATAGCAAAGGCATTGTTTAACTTCTCTCTTTCAAGATCGGTTAATTTATGTTCAACAGGATCCATGCCTGCATCACGAAATTTTTTAAAAACACTCTCCGGCGCAGGCCTAGTGCGTTCAGCCAATGTGCTAATATTGGGATCTTTAACTTGCTGTGCATTAATATTCATTGCAGTTAAAAAGAGGCATATAAAAGTGTACACAAAATATTTACTTGTCATTATTTTATTTTTTTCTGATTTTTTAAAGACTTTCTCCTGAACCCTGAATACTGAGGTATTTATTCTTAAAGCCAAATGGGGTTTCATTGGTTTTTATAAAAAAAAGACGGCTAAAATAAGCTGGGTCTTCATACCCTAGGTCATATGCGATTTCTTTCGCACTTTTAGCGGTGTGAACTAAAAGTCTTTTTGCTTCTAATATGATGCGATTTTTGATAATTTCATTGGGTTGCGGCAGGTTCATCCGCTTAAATTTATGGGTTAGCGTCTTGGGTGCTATAGCAAGTATATCGGCATAGTCCGCTACACTGTGTTTTTGTTTATAGTTTGCTTCAACCAATTGGGTGAAACGCCTGAAAAATTCGAGATCATTATGCTGTTGTGCCAATATACCTTCAAGATGTTGCAATTTCCAGAGTCGGGTTGACTTAATGAAGATTTGTTTCAGGTAAGTACGTATCATTTCCTCTTGTGAGGAATCTTTCAAAATAAATTCATCCTGCATCTGAACAAATAAATAATCGATAAATGCTGACTCTGTCTGAGGTACAGTCGTCATAGGCATATTATGAATATTATTAAACAGAAGTCCATCGCAGGCAACTTCCTCGTCATGAATTTGAATACAGTAAAAATCACTGTTGTAAAATATAAAGAAGCCTTCTTCCTTACCGATTTCTTCGATGCTGAGAACCTGATTGGGACTTATAAAAAAAAGAGAACTGCCCGAAGTATTGTATACTTGAAAATCTACCTTGATCTTACAGTCTGCAGAAAGGTACAGCACTTTTATATACTCTTTGTAAGCTTCAGAATTGATCATTTCGAGGCTGTCATTATCTACTTTCAGCATGCCTATTTTTTTCAGGCTTACATCAAAAACGTGTTCTTTCATTATCAATTCTTCTATTAAAAGCCGGTCTTTAAAGGACCGGCGACGATACTTAATTAGCTTCTAATCTTTATTTTTTACAAAGCATTTAATGAACTGCGACTATAAATTATTTTTTTGCAAACTTTTCAAGTTCTGTATTGAATCTTTCCATTTCCTCAATAAATAGTGCATGTCCGCTGTTTTCAAACTTTACAATGTAAGAGTTTTTTAGACCTTTGTGCAATTGCTCTGCAAACACGAAATCACATAGCTTATCTTTCGTGCCATGAAATATTGCTACAGGCACATTAATTTTTGATAAGGCAGGACGTAAATCAAGATCTCGCAAAGCTATTATTGACTGTGTTGTTGCATAAGGAGATGCATCAGAATTAATACTTGCCAGCCATTGAGACATAGTTGGTGAGATTGCATTTTCAGACGCCCCAAATGCTTTACCAAAATCTTCAATCAACTGCTGTCTGTTTGTTCTTGTTGTATGTATTAATCCTGCAGCAGCTTCATCAGTAGCACCATAAGGAAAACCTTCACGTTGTTTCCACGAAGGCGCGGCAGCGGCAAAAAGTGCCAGTTTGCTCACGTGTGCTCCATTGTATTTTGCCATATAATGTATGACAACGGCACCTCCCATAGAAAAACCGCCAAGAACTGCATTTTCGATCTTAAGTTTATCTAAAACTACCTTGATGTCATCTGAGAAAACATCAAAATCGTATTTACCATAGGGTCTGTCAGATTTTCCAAATCCTCTCATCGATATTCCGATCACCCTGAAACCTTTTTGAACAAAATATTGATATTGATATTCATACATTGCATCATTTAACGGCCATCCGTGTATTAATACAATAGGCTGTCCTTCCCCAAGGTCGGTTACATGAAGTTTTACATTTGGTTCAACTTCAATAAATTCTAATCTTCCGGCTGATGCAGGAACTCGTTTTGATTGAGCAAATAACGGCTGGCTTAAAGTAAAGATACATAAAAGGCTTAATGTTGAAATAAGTGTTTTCATTTTGTTTATTTTTAATTAGTTACTATTTGTTTTGAATTATTTACAGTACAAAGATGCGTAAAACACTAAGGCTTGAAAATGGACATTTGGAAGAGTCCATTGTACATTTTTCCCTATATCGAAAAACGTCTCTTTTGGACACAAAAAATAACTCTATTTAATCTATAACTTTATTTAAATCAATGAAGTAAAATCCTGATGTAACCTTTATAAGTAAGTACGGAATTACGATCGATATAGGGATATAAAAGTACTTATCGGGTTAAAATCCCAGACAGTCCAAAAACATTTAGAAATTAAGAGTTAGATTGTTAACACACGGGTTTTGTAGTAAATTAAGCTTTAAGCTTATTACCTTAACCTTTTGAAGACTTCTCGATATCATTGAGTAGATGTGCTAGTACAACTGCGTCGTCAAAAGTTGGTACTGTTTTGGTTTTATTTTTTATATCAGCAGCTACTCTTTTGTAAATCCCCGCTACATTTCTAATTACCGGATTATCAGGCAAACCCTCATACATTTCATTTGGAATTGGCAGGTTTTGTAATTTCGTGTCTTTCCCTTGGGCTCCCTGAATTGTCAACGGGACAAATTGACCATGTCCAAGCGGTCCTGTTACCTGTATATCTCCTTGCGTTCCATTAATCTCCCACAAAAGGTTAGTGCCTCTTGAAACGCCGCCACGGTAATGAATAGAAATTGCAGCCCCATTTTTTAATTGGCCTATTACCATAATCTGGTCTTCAGAGGTCTTAGGCTTTATCTCGCCACTATCAGTAAGTTTTACTGTAGTGAAATGGTTTATCATTTTTGCTGTCAAAGTATCAAAGCCGCCTAAAACTTTAGTTACGCCGGCTAATGTATGCCCCAAGGGAATGGTCAGCATTGTAGCGCCGTTTGTTTTATCGTATAGATAATAGTTAGCCGAAATTGCTTCATCTGACCAAGGACCTCCCGAGCCTAGAAGTGTAGTGGATAAAACCTTCCCTACATAGCCATCTTTAATAAGATGTTTTAGGTAAATTAATTCCGGCGATACAACCATTTGCGTCCCTACTGCTGCAACTACATTTTTCCGTGCCGCAATAGCTGCCAACTGCTCCGTTTCAGTAAGCCCGTTGCCCAGGGGGTGTTCGCAGTACACGTGTTTGCCTGCTTCAAGCGCAGCCTTTACAAGATCATAATGGTGAGGGACTTTTACAGTAATAACAACCAGCTCTATTTCGGCTGATGCAATTAAGGCATCTGGGTTTTCATAAGCGATTGGTATCTCTAGCACATCTGCAGCTTTTAAAGCGCTTTCATGAGTAGAATTGGCTACTCCAATAATCTCAAAGGTATCAGACAGCTGCTTTAGTGCAGGAAGATGTGACTTTGATGCCCACTGGCTGTCAGGGTTAAGTCCTATAATGCCTACTTTTATTTTTTCTGTTTTCATTTATTTCTATTATACTTTGATTGCAAAATTAAAAAGAAGACCATAATTTTGTAGTGTACACAACCCTTTGTATGTACATACAATTTTGTAAGTAATGACAAATAGAAAAGAAAATACCACAAATAACATCAATCGAAATTTTCTTTCAGATTGTAATCTCACCTACGCCGTACAACTAATGGGCGGAAGGTGGAAACTGCCAATTTTAATACGGTTAAGTAACGGTAAAAAACGTTTTGGGGAGCTTAAAAGGATAATCCCGAACATTACCGAAAGGATGCTGACATTACAGCTTCGCGAGCTGGAACGTGATGGATTGGTAATACGCACGGTGTATCATGAAGTGCCTCCGCGGGTTGAATATGAACTTACTCCTGTAAGCAGTGCTCTCATTCCTATTTGCCTGCAATTGGATGATTGGGGGGCAAAACACAAAGATGTTCATTTAGGAATTTCGTCAACCTTAATTCCTTAATCATGAACATGTTGCAAATAGAGAAAGATAAGGTGAATGTAAAATCTACCAAGATCTAGACACCAAAGATTTAGTTTCGAAACTTTATAAAACAATTAGGAGAATTAAATAGGTCAATTATTTAATTGTATGTAATTCTCCTAACAGAATAATCATAATTTAAGGTCTGATTCCGAAACTTTAATTAATTTTCAACGATTCTATATGCTTTCCTTTAAACGTTAAATTATAGGTAAGAATCACGGGACTCCCTGGAAAAGTTCCGGATACTTCTGCTTTTAAATTTCCCTTTTCAGCATCTCCTTCAAATTCAAGCGGTTTTATTGCCGTATTGTATTCTTTTGAGCTTTTTTCTATCCAGTTTTTTATTGCTGTTTTGCTGGTATAATTTTTTCCCTCGTCAAATACGATTGCAGTTTCTGAAAAGCAATCGGCAAAAGCCGAACTGTCAAAATTGTTTTGCGCTTTTACTAAGTCTTGTATTACTTCTGGTAAGTTCATAATGTATCTATTTTATGGTTACTAATGCTTATTTATTTTATTTACTATTATTTTATTGGACATATCGACCTCTTCTTTCAAGGTAACTATTACCTATATTAAAAATCAAATCGTTGGAATTGTTCCGCCATCGATTACATATTCTGTTCCTGTGAGATAACCTGCTCTGGGTGATACTAGAAATCCAACGAGTTCTGCGACTTCTTCCGGTTTGGCTGGTCTTCCGTAAGGTATACCTCCCAAAGCTGTCATCACGCTTTTTTCAGCCTCTTTTATGGGTATATTACTGCTTTCGGAAATACGCTCCATCATTCGTATTGATGCTTCGGTCATAATCCATCCTGGAGAAACTGTCAATACACGTACACCTTTTGGAGATACTTCTTTCGATAGTCCTTTACTATAATTAATAAGTCCGGCTTTTGCAGCAGCATACGGCAGAGTGGAATCATACAAAGGAAGTTTTCCCTGAATAGATGCTATGTGGATTATTACTCCGCTTTTACCTTCAAGCATTTGAGGAAGAACTGCCTTGTCCAGACGAACTGGTGCCAGTAAATTGGCTTGTATTGTTTCTTCCCAATATGTATTGGTTAATGCGGCAAATCCTCCGCCAGGAGTTTCAGAACCTCCCAGATTGTTTACAAGGATATCTAACTTACCGAATCTCTCAAATATTTCAGAAGCAACTTTGGCAGCAGCTTCTGGTTTGCTTAAATCTGCAGAAATGAAATGCAGGTCTTTATCTGGTGTTTCAGGTTGGTTTCTTGCGCTGATAATTACCGTAGCACCGGCATTTTTTAAACGTTCTGCTATCGCTCTGCCAGCTCCTTTTGTGCCTCCTGTTACCAATGCAATTTTGCCTGATAACTCGTTTTGATAATCTACTATTTGTTTCATGATGATTTCTTTTGTACAAATTTCAGAAGTATGCAACTTTCTCACAAGTACGGAATTACGATTCAGGTAGGGACAAATTTTTCCCCTATTGCACAAATCGTAACATACTAGTACTTTTACAATATGTATGAAAGAAAAACAATACCGAACTTAAACTGTGGACTTGACCTGATAGGGGAAGTATTATACGGTAAATGAAAAATACGCCTGCTTTGGTTTATTAACGAAGGCCATAAGAGACCAAGTGAATTGCAGCGTAAAATACCCGATGCATCACGCAGGGTTTTGAACATCCAGTTGAACGAACTGGAAGAACATGAGCTAGTTGTTAGGAAAATATATCCCGTAGTGCCGCCAAAAGTAGAATACAGCCTAACGAAATTTGGTGAGAGTTTAATTCCTGTTATAGGTGCTTTAGGCCAATGGGGTGATCAGAATCAGGAGAGACTGAAATCTTTAATTATTAAAAAATTTCCCGGAGCAACTGATATGGAATAAAATTAAGAATGTCTGAATTAATTTAGTTCAGCTAAATCTATATCTTTTATTAGATTTTTCTGTTTCCAATTCCTTTACAAATTTGTGTTTCTCTTTTCATATACTTCTATTAGTACACAGATTTATCTGCTGTCTATTTGTAAAATTATCATATACGACAGCATTTACGATTCCTCTATCATTATAAATAATTATAAATATTCAAAGCTGCTAGTTTTGACAATTCCTAATGCTCTGTACTTTACTTACGATGCCCGATTTTGTCTTCTGTCAATTCACCAAATCCAATTAAGGGAAAAATCTACTATAATAACCGCACTATATCCATTTTTATAGAATTGTTCTTTACTGAATTTTGCTGCGGAGAATGAAAACGGTCATATTGATTATTATTAATCACACCAGATACAGAATCATTCTCTAAGAATCAGTAAAAATTAAAAACTATTAGAAATGACAAAACATCAAAACCGCACATTGGGTGCATTTGAAAAAACATTCTGGCTGTTGGACCAGATTGATTCTAAGGACTTTGCTTTGGCAGCAGAAGTAGAAGGAAGAGAATCGGCTGAAGCATGGAGACTGGCTGTTAATCAGGTTCAGAAGAGACATCCCAACCTTTCAGCAAGAATTAGAATGGATGAATTTAAAAGACCTTTTATCGAACATGTTGACTCTTTGGTCATTCCACTGAAAGTCATAGAAATCGATAACGGCTTTAAATGGGAGCAAGTAGTCGAAAAGGAATTAGCAACACGATTCAATACTGAAGAGGGCCCTCTTTTTAGAGTGATTGTATTACAAAAACCTGAAGATACTGTATTGATTTTAGCTGCCAATCATACATTGGCGGATGGATCTTCTCTTATGTATTTATTCAGGGATTTGTTGGAGGCGGTTACAGGCCAGATTCCACAAGTATTGGCACCGCAAAAATCTAACGATGAAACACTTGGACTTCCTGAGGATAATGCTGTTGAAGATAATGAAACTTCAACATATATATTTAAAAAACTTTCAACTGTTTCTCCTAAAGTTAAAAGTATTAAATTTTCAAGCGAGCATACATCACAGCTAATAGAAAGATCAAGACTGGAGCAAACAACGGTACATGGTGCAATTTGCGCTGCTGTGGTTATCGCAGGAAGAAAACATCGCCAAGAGTGGGATGACAAAAAAATTGAATTAATTTCTCCTATCTGCACACGAAAAGCGCTTCAACTAGATGACAATTGCGGGTTGAATATTACGACTCATCCCGTTTATTTTGAGCCAGAAGAAAAGCAATCTTTCTGGGATATAGCCAGATTGGCAAAATCAGGTCTCAATGGAACAGAAACAAAAG
Source organism: Flavobacterium chungangense LMG 26729 (assembly GCF_000735715.2). Lineage (NCBI taxonomy): Bacteria > Pseudomonadati > Bacteroidota > Flavobacteriia > Flavobacteriales > Flavobacteriaceae > Flavobacterium > Flavobacterium chungangense. Next base: position 19,079 of record NZ_JASY01000010.1, on the reverse strand, counting down.
AACATGTAGAAAATTACCTTGTTTTTTTCAGAACGCTTACTTTTAACAGTGCAGATATCCAAAAAATGGTAGATACATTAAAAGAAGCATTCAATCATCAAATAATGGTTACTAATCTGGTAAAAGTGAAATATAAAACTGATTTTGGAAAACTCAAACTTAAATCTGTATATGGTCCAATGGTTCGTTCAGGAAAGGGCTTGGAGCAGACTATTGGGGCGATTAGTACCAACGGTAATCTTTGTCTCACAAACACCAGCGACACACCTATTGCAGGTTTATTAGAAGAAATGCAGATGCTTATGGCAGAAGCCTGTAAATAGTATTTCGGATAATTAAGATAATTTAATTTAAAAAAACACCATATAATGCACAGATGTATATTATGGTGTTATTTTATATAAAGACACCTGACAGAAATAAATCACTTATTTGCCTCAGTAGAACAGCAAATTAATAAGTGGTTTATTAAGAAAAGCAATCCCCTATTCTTTTAAAAAAAATACATGTTTTCTAATTTTGAAGGGGGAGGCTCTGCCATTTGAACCTAAGTTGAGAAGGGTTTGATTTTAATGAATTAAGTAGCATCTGATTTTGCTAGTCAGAATATTTTAGTGTGTGAGAGATAAAATGACGAAAGGAGATCAGGATTTTAAAATCATGCACACCGGCATTATGAACAATGGTGTTCCAAATAAGGATACCTTAACTGTAGAATTAAATTTCAAAAGGTCTGAGCAGACCGATATGTATTTTTTTAATTCCTATCACGTCAATCTGCAGAAAGAAGAGAACAAACCCGGGCTGGAACAGACCTTTTACATCAACAAAGACAGCGCCAGTATTACAATGAAAGAGGCTTATAATTTGATGGAAGGCAGATCTGTCAATAAAGATCTTAAAAATAAAGAAGGGGAGAGCTATAATTGCTGGCTGAAAATTGACTTTAAACAATCTGACAATGGTAATTTTAAGCTGAACCAATACCATCAGAACTACGGATATGATCTGGAGGCAAGTTTGGCCAAACATTCAATCAAGGAACTGAATACTCCGAAGTATAAAGAAGACCTTTTGAATTCGCTTAAGAAAGGAAACCTTCAGTCGGCGACTTTTGTTGTCGGCGGTACTGAAAGTAAAATGTATGTGGAGGCAAATCCCCAGTTTAAGACTGTTAATATTTATGATGAAAATTTACAAAGAATTAATCATCGAGAGAGCAAGGAAGAAAAAAAGGCTGAATCTCAAAAAGAATCAGTATCTAAAGATCAAAAAAAAAATCTAGATTCTGATGAAGGTGATTCAGGGAGGAAAGATAATAAAGTAAAGAAAAGAAAAACTCCTTCACTTTAAAGTTATGGAAAAATTAAAGCCTTTATCGGATTTTTTCACCGCAATAGAGAATGATTACCGGATTAGTCCGATGCATATTGCCATTTATGCAGCTCTATTACAATTTAGATCCGTTAAGGGCTTTATTAATCCAATTTTTGTCTTTAGCTCGGAGATTATTGTTATTGCTAAAGTTTCTTCAGCAAATACGTATCATAAATGTGTCCAGGAACTTCATCAGTATGGATACATAAAGTATAGACCATCTTTTAAAAAAAATCGTGGCAGTGAAGTATATTTTTTGTTTTCAGCCGATGCGGACAGTTAAAGGTTCTGCAATTAATAATTTTATGAAATTGTACTATGAATGAAATTGTAACCAAGGAAGATCTGAGACAGTTTGGTCTTCTTCTAGTAGATAAAATACAGGCTGTATTTAAAGATAAGGATTCTGGACGGAAAGAAACTTTGGAATCAGAGTGGATTAAAAGCAAGTCTGTGAGAAAACTGCTTGATATTTCAGCAGGTTCAGTTCAGAATCTTAGAACAAGCCAAAAAGTCCGTTTCAAAAAAGTGCTTGGCTCGTACTACTATAATAAAGAAGATCTTCAAAAACTATTTGATGATGATAAAAACTAAGAGATTAAAAGAAAGCTATATAATGAGTTATCTGTCAATGTATAGTAATGATCCTAAACTAAATGTCTGGCATCTATCAATTTTGACAGCAATACTGGGATTAGGCTATAGGCAGGGCCAACGAAGAAGGATTAAAGTCAGCCGCAGTAAAATTATGGAGTTGTCACATGTCAATACGCTGCCGACTTATCATAAGTATTTTAAACAGCTTCAGGATTTAGGATACTTAGAGTATTTTCCATCCTATCATCCTGAACGCAGGAGCGAGGTTAAATTACGCAGGAATAAACCTTCTTGATGATGAAAATAGGTAAAATGAAACACAGGTACGGATTTCCGTAAAAAAGATTCTCTTTAAAGAATGACATTTGATAAAAATTATAATAATAAATTTTAAACTTTAAAGAGAAAATAAATGAAAGCACAAATCAATAAAATTATTGACCACGGTCATAATGATGAAAGAATTCTTATTAAGATACTGGAAGATTCTGATATCGGTGAGTTTCTAGTTTTAGACACTACTTACAGCAGTAATGGAACAGTTTCCAACAAGGTGCGCCATCCCTTTTGGTTTCCCGATCAGAAAGTAAAAAAGGGAGATTGGGTCACTTTATATACCAAAGAGGGGAGCAGCAGAAGTCTTAAAAATCCTGATGGGACAATTCATTATCTTTTCTATTGGGGGCTCAAAAGCAATGTATGGAATAATGACGGAGATTGCGCGTTGCTTTTGCATGTTGATGAATGGAAGCATCACAAAGTGACTATTGAAAAATAAATTAGATTATCTTTTTTCACGCAGTTTTAATAGGTGTGCAAAACCCTAATGCAAAAGAGGCTGTCTCAAGTATTTTGTGACAGTCTCTTCTTTGTTTGAATAGACTTCGAACAAATAGCAGGCACCTTCCTGCTAACTTTTTTAGAAAATAGTAGTTGAAAGTGATTTTGAGCGAAATCTTTACATTTTTTATTTTGAAATATTGGATTTATTGTTTTACTTAACTCGGTTAAACTACAGAACCAATTGCTTCATCAATTGTGTGAAAGTTGCAATCGATGTGAAGGAATAAAGAAGTAATGAGATGTAAAAATTGTAACAAAAACTATAAAAGGATTCAGATGAATAGAGAGATTTTTATGAAAAACTACTGCTGGATTGCATATCTGCATCCATACACTTTCGTTACTCCTGATGATGAGCAGCCGTGGGAGGTTGAGTTGGATGAAATCAACAAGAGTACCTATAACCATGGCAGGCTTATTCAGATAGTCTCAAAGATAAAAACCGAAAATAACGAACTTGATGCCCTTGTCTGCTACGATGGTGCAATTGCAATAGCCCGAAATGGGAAATTTCATAAAAAGGAAGAAGCCGTAAATTTTTTTAATAAACTTTTTGCCAAGTTGATCTTTAATGGCTTTTATGTGGAAGGTGTAAACAGCAGGGATGTAGTGTCAGGAGTTATTTATGAAGAGTGGGGAATTTTTAATACGGAATTTGGGGGAAGTGCATCATCACAATCCCATTCTAAAGTACGTACAAAGATGGCAGGCAGCTTGGACACAATCAATTTAAGTTCACCCAGACATTTAATGATCAGCGAGCTTAGGGCTGGTATAGAGAAAGGTAGTAAAATTTTCGATGAAATTCCAAATTTGACGCCTAAATTTTTGAATATGGGCATTACTGAAATTCGCTATGGGAACTGGGATCTTGTTTTATCCAATCTTTGGATCACCTCTGAGCAAATGATTGACTATTTATGGCATAACCGTTTTTTAAAAAATCAAAGTTTTCATCCGGAACATGAAATTGATGGCAGAAAAAAATCATTCAAAGAAGACAACAGGACTTGGAGTATGGCAATCAAGCAGGAACTCTTATATCAAAATTCTATAATTACTGAAAGTATACTTATTAATCTGTTTAATGCCCGGAAAGTGAGAAATAAATTGGTGCATGAAGGAAGGGCTGTCGATAAAAAAGTAGCATTGGGTCTTTTTACGGCAGTAAAAGAACTTATACAGATCGTGATTGGACCAGAAGACATTATGAATAATAAAATTTTTTCAGAAAACACTGCTGCGTCGGGGAAGTATGAAAAAAAGAGTGATGCGATAAAATTTGATGAATCATTATATACAGACTGGCAGAAGATTATTGATGAGCAGGTAAATGAGGAGCAAAAAAAAAATAGGCTGTCTTAAAACTTTTGAGACAGCCTATCTTATTATAATGCTTCCTTACTAATTGTTAGGAGCTAATATTGTATTTCTTTTTGATTGCCTGAATTTCCTTTTCGAGCCTGCTGAGAACCGCCAAATCAGGCTTAGACATTTTGGACCCAGTTTTATTGAGTTTTTTATTGAGAATAGACATTTCACGTCCGATTGTGGCCTGCTCAGTTATAGCATATGCCTCAGTCTGTTTTACCGATGCATGACCCAGCAGTTCTTTAACTACATTAATAGGGACGTTGTTATTTAATGTCACAGTGCTTCCAAAAGTACGGCGGGCCATATGCGTGTTTAATGTAAAAGGAAAGCCACACAAGACTGCCACCTCTTTTAGATACTCATTCATTTTCTGGTTGGATGAAACAGGAAGCACGGTTCCACGCTGGATACACAGCGGGTGCTCTTTATATTTTTCAACTATTTTCAGTGCTTGGGGAAGAAGAGGGACATTAAATGATGAGTTTGTTTTCTGCCTTTCGGACATAATCCATAGATTTCCATCAATGCCTTCTTTGATATCAGTTTTCTTTAATTGATAAGCGTCTATGTAAGCTAGGCCAGTGTAGCATTGGAAGACAAATACATCCCTTACGACATTGAGCCTGTCAGTTGTGAAATAATGACTTTCAAGTTCGTACAATTCCTGTGCGGTGAGTGGTTTTTTTACCAGTTTTGTTTTACGTCCCTTAAAGTTCTTAAATGGGTCCTTGGTGATTAACTCCTTATCAATGGCACGGATTACAATCTTTTTGAAATTTGCAATATACTTTAGGGTGGTGTTGTTGCTGCAGTCGCGTACAGTTCTAAGGTAAAACTCGAAGTCCTTTACAAACTCAAGATTCAAATCCGCAAATTCAAGATCGTGCTTTTTAAGCTTGAATTTTATAAACGCAGTCAAATGGTTTTTAGTAATGGTAAACCGGTCAAGGGTGCCTTTTGCATAGCCTTTTCCAAGAAGCGCCTCCATTTCATCATTATGCTTTTGAAATTCTTCGAGCACCTTAATCTTTGGGGCTGTCCTTCCCAGAACCTCGTCCATAATTTTCTCAGCGGTTATGGTTTTGCCGCTGTACATCATTTCGGTTTTGATTTCATTGATTTTTAAAGTCAGCGAATCCAAAAAGAAGTTCAGCGACTTTGCATCTTCCTTTGAGCCGACCGCTCTTTCGAACCTTTGATCCCATCGAGTATTATCCCATTTTCTTTTAGTTGAGCTTTCCTTACGGATACCGTCAACAGTTATTCTGAAATATACGATCCATTCTTTACTTTCTATTTTGGGTCTTTTTAAAAAGAATCCCAAACCAAAACTGCTTTCCAACATAATCCTACTTTTTAAATTAATAAATGTAAAATAATATCACTGCCAAATCAAGTCGTTAATCTCGTTAACCCCTATGATATAAGGGATTTTTACTATTTCTGGTGCACTTTTCAGCGCGCCGGAAAGTGCACCGATTCTACACCTTTAATTTTGTGAGGATTTATAAATATTGAAAATAGGCTTAAAACGAAAAAAACCTGCAAATCGTTGAATTTGCAGGTCTTCAGACATTTTTTGTGGCTTTTTGAAAAGATTGAAAACTTTAAGTTTTCCGCCTTTTTGGCCTTTCCGTGGGGAGAGCAGGATTCGAACCTGCGAAGTTTTCACAGCAGATTTACAGTCTGCCCTCGTTGGCCGCTTGAGTATCTCCCCGATCTCAGCGTTGTGCTTTGTTGTTTTAAGCGGTTGCAAATATAGCAACGTTTTTCATGTTTGCAAACAAAAATTGAACTTAATTTTAAGTTATTTTTTAATTCACTGGTAGTGAATAAAATAATAATAAATATTTTTATCAATTATAGCGCTTTTTTAAAATTAAAGCTTGAGTTTTATAAATCATAGTATTATTCTTAGTTAAATATTTATAAACTTTAGTACTATCAGAGTTATCAAATCCTGATTATTGAGTTCCTTAACGATTATTTAATTACCGGTAAATAATCTACAGATTAATAAAAATTCAAAAATTGCAATGGTTTTCATTAGATTTGAAAAAATATACTGATTAAATAATTTGCAATAATTGATTTCAACGATTATTCATGTCATTTATCGGGTAAATTTCACTCGAAACAGGTTTAAATATATTTTAGTAGTAGAAACCCCAATCCTATTATGAAAAAAATCCTACTCCTATTTATAATTATTATTTCTTCAGAAGTGAGCGCTCAAATACCCATTCATAAATTTAATTTCAACGGAACATTACAAAATACTGAAAATTCCATTTCTTTTATGGGGACAGAAAATTATGTAGCCGATAGGACGGGGAAAGATAAAAGCGCACAAAGATTAACAAACAAAGCATTAGAAGCTGTAATTGACAATCTCCCTCAGAAAGATAAACCAAGAACCATAACGATCTGGATCAAAATGAATGATATTTCTTCAGCAAATTATATCTGGGGGTACGGTGAAGCTTCTACCGCCAAGTATTTTGGACTCTTGCAACAAGGAACAACAACTTCTAATTCTGACTTAAATCTGGCAGCCTGGGGAGCTTTAAACGATATAATAGTTAATATCCCTTTGACTAAGGATACCTGGTATCAATATAGCGCTACGTTTGATGGCAACATTTCAAAAATATATCGCAATGGAGAATTGTTAAAATATGAAAAGGCTGCATCAATTAATACTGAAGGAAATATTTTCAGATTAGGAGAGATTAATACAAAAATTGGAATTAATGCTGATTTGGATGATTTAAAAATTTACAACACCGCTTTATCAGACAAAGAAATCCTTGCATTATACAACATTGAAAAATATACACCACCAGTCAGGGATGTAAATACTGAAACAGTTTTAAAAAAAGAAATAGTACAAAGCAATACTAATACAACCACTATTATAAAAACAAATTCTTTGAATGCAAAGAAGATAGAGGTATTTTCTCAGGGGCAGAGAATATCAAGTAATAGCACAAAAGAAATTGATTTAAATGAACTTCCAGAAGGCATATACTTACTAAAGGTTACTGACCCACCGGCTAAAAAAACGACATCTAAATAACAAGAAAGGCTATTCATTACGAATAGCCTTTCCCTTTTTATTCTAGTTTTAAAAAATTGTAATTAAAAAAAAACAGAAATAAAATAAATTCTAAATGTATTTTAAAAGTAAATCCTTTACGTATTTTATGATTCACTTTTTTTAACGATGTCTTTAAATAATCAATTCATTTATTTCAAAAACAATAAATCAATTTCACGGCTTACCCTTTGGTTTTGATCAATAATTTATAGAAAGCTTCAATTTTTAATTCTCAATTATCGTATTCTTTTTTTGAAAAATTGAAAGGCAATTCCATTAATTAACCGTTGGTGTTACTATCTTTTTCTTGAAGTTGAAACATATGAATAAATCATTTGCCCATTATTTTTTGTTTTATAATTAAAAACCGTTAAAAAATGAGCGACAAATTTTTTAATTTTTCTCAAAAAAAGTCATTTTTTAGGTTAATAAATCAGTGAAAGAAAATCAATCTTTAAATCAATAAAAAAAATGTATCTTATTGATTTCTAGGTTGTAAAATTACTTATTTTTTTTCAAAAGCAAATGTTAAAAAATGTTATTTTTTATTTTAACAGTATTATTTACCTTATAATTCGATTTATAGTAAAGACTTACTTTGAATTGAGTAGGTAAAAAATATAAAAATGGTTTATTTTTACACTATAATTATTTAAAACAAAATAAATAGAAAAATGGATTGGATAACTGCCAGAGAATTCGAAGATATAACGTATAAAAAATGTAACGGAGTTGCGAGAATAGCTTTTAACAGACCAAATGTCAGAAATGCTTTCCGTCCAAAAACAACTTCAGAATTATACCAGGCATTTTATGATGCACAAGAAGATACTTCAATAGGAGTAGTTTTACTTTCTGCTGAAGGTCCATCAACAAAAGATGGAGTATACTCATTTTGCAGTGGAGGAGATCAAAATACACGTGGACACCAAGGCTATGTTGGAGATGACGGACAACACCGTTTAAATATTTTGGAAGTGCAGCGATTAATTCGTTTTATGCCAAAAGTAGTAATTGCCGTTGTCCCGGGCTGGGCTGTTGGCGGAGGGCATAGTTTACATGTAGTTTGTGACATGACGCTTGCCAGTAAAGAACATGCTATTTTTAAACAAACAGACGCTGATGTAACCAGTTTTGATGGAGGATACGGATCAGCTTACCTCGCTAAAATGGTTGGTCAGAAAAAAGCGCGTGAAATTTTCTTTTTAGGAAGAAATTATTCAGCTCAGGAAGCAATGGACATGGGAATGGTAAATGCAGTTATTCCACACGATGAACTAGAAACTACAGCATACGAATGGGCGCAGGAAATTCTTCAAAAATCACCAACTTCTATAAAAATGCTAAAATTTGCCATGAACTTAACAGATGACGGAATGGTTGGCCAGCAGGTTTTTGCAGGCGAAGCAACACGTTTGGCTTATATGACCGAAGAAGCAAAAGAAGGCCGAAATGCATTTTTAGAAAAAAGAAAGCCTAATTTTGGTGAAAACAAATGGTTACCATAAAAAGAAAAAGTTTCAAGTTTTAGGTTCCAGGTTGCTAACCTGAAACTTGAAACCTCAAACAAAAATTTAACTAAAAAAACATAATGAAACATTGGATTGAAGCCGCTAGATTGCGCACATTACCTTTATCAGTTTCCGGAATTATAGTAGGAAGTATTTACGCATTATCTAACCCAACAGAAACCATAAATACCCCAACAGAAGTATTTAGCTGGAAAGTTTTTGGTTTTGCACTTCTAACTACACTTGGTTTACAGATTTTATCCAATTTTGCAAATGATTACGGAGATGGTGTTAAGGGAACTGATAATGCTGATAGGGTAGGGCCACAAAGAGCTATTCAGAGCGGTATAATTACGCCCGAGGCTATGAAAAAAGCCATAATAATCACATCATTATTAACGCTTTTAGCTGCAATTACCCTGATATATTTTGCTTTTGGAGAAAGTAATTTTGCATACTCAATCTTTTTCTTACTGCTTGGAATCGCAGCAATTGCTTCTGCAATTCGTTACACAGTTGGAAATTCAGCTTACGGATACAAAGGATTCGGAGATGTATTTGTTTTTATATTCTTCGGACTGGTAAGTACCTTAGGCGTTAATTTTTTATATTCTAAAGAAATAGATCCGTTGTTGACTTTACCTGCCATTTCAATTGGTTTGTTAAGTGTGGGAGTTTTAAACCTGAACAATATGCGTGATGAAGAATCCGACAGAAAATCAGGAAAAAACACAATTGTTGTGCAGATTGGAGGAGCAAAAGCAAAAATTTATCATTTTTCATTAATTATTACCGCAATGCTTTTGGTAATAATTTTTGCGATTTTAAGTGATTATAATTTCGATCAGTATTTATTCTTATTAGCTTACATCCCTTTAACAAAACATTTAATTACCGTTTATAAAAATCAAAACCCCAAGCTTTTAGATCCCGAATTAAAAAAACTGGCGCTAAGCACTTTTTTACTTTCTATCTTATTAACGGTTTGTATGATATCCTTAATTTCGGATATCATTGTTAATCTTTTTCTAGGAGGAAGATAATGTTTCACTTTTAAATTTTATCAAATGAAAATTACATTTTACGGCCACGCCTCTTTAGGAATTGAAGTAGGAGGAAAACATATCATTGTCGATCCTTTCATCACGGGAAATCCGTTAGCTTCCGCGATTGATATAAATACATTAAAAGCCGATTATATTTTGCTTACACACGCACATGGCGATCACGTTCTGGATGTTGAGGCAATTGCTAATCGTACAGAAGCTACCATAGTTTCAAATGCCGAAATAGCCAGTTATTATGCGAAATTAGACTTAAAAGCACATCCTATGAATCATGGTGGAAGCTGGAATTTTGACTTCGGAAAAGTTAAATATGTAAATGCAGTTCATTCCAGTTCATTCCCTGACGGAAGTTACGGAGGAAATCCTGGTGGTTTTGTTATCGAAGGTGAACACAAAAATATCTACATTGCAGGTGACACAGCCTTAACAATGGATATGAAACTGATTCCATTGCGCACCAAACTTGATTTGGCAATTTTACCAATCGGAAGCAACTTCACAATGGATGTTGAAGACGCCATTATCGCTTCTGATTTTATAGAATGTGATAAAATACTCGGTTACCATTTTGATACTTTTGGGTATATCGAAATCAACCATGAAGAATCTATCCGTAAATTTTTCGATAAAGGAAAAGATTTGATGCTTCTCGAAATTGGGGAATCAATAGAACTTTAAAATTATATTTCATTTATAAGAAGCTCTTTCCTGCTGTACACTATATCTTTTATGCCGAACGCCGGCATAAAAGGATGCCGTTTCCATCAGGGCTAGGGCTTTAGTTTTTATAAGACGTTAATTTCTTAAAAAAAACTATTTAAATCCACATAATAAGTGGTGAATTCAAAATTTAAAAATCTAAAATAAAAACAATGTCTAAGCAATTTGCATCACTAGGAATTTCAGCACCAATTTTAAAAGCACTAAGCGAACTGAACATTGTTGAACCAACCGAAATTCAACAAAAAACAATTCCATTACTTTTATCTGAAATACATGATCTGGTTGGCTTAGCCAAAACCGGAACAGGAAAAACAGCTGCTTTTGGATTGCCATTATTACAATTAGTCGATACAAAATCTACTGTTGTCCAGGCTGTTATATTAGCCCCAACAAGAGAACTTGGACAGCAGATTTTTAATAATCTGGAAGATTTTTCTAAGCATATTCCAAATATTTCTATTGCATCTGTTTGCGGTGGAATCCCAATAAAACCCCAAATTGAACGACTTACAAATACAACACATATTGTAGTGGCAACTCCGGGACGTTTAATAGATTTGATTCAGCGAAAAGCCGTCGATTTAAGCCAAACCCAATATTTAGTTTTAGACGAAGCAGACGAAATGGTTTCTATTCTAAAAGAAAGCTTAGACGAAATCATTGCAGAACTTCCCAAAAAACACCGTACAATATTGTTTTCTGCAACTTTACCAGGAACCATCAAACAGTTAATTCAGAATTACTTAAATAAAAATGTAGTTCAAATTAGCGCCAACATGGAAACAGTTGGGAATCAAGGAATAGATCACGAATATATTGTAGTTGATCCAATTGAAAAATTAGATATTTTAATGCATTTTTTAAATTCAAAAGACGGAGAACGCGGTATTATTTTTTGTAAAACCAAAGCAGCCGTAAATAAACTGGCAAAAAACTTAGCTATAAACCGTTTCTCTTCAGGTGCTATTCACGGTAGTTTGTCACAAGGAATTCGTGACAGAATTATGGAGCAATTCCGTGAAGGACACATTAATATTTTGGTTGCAACCGATTTGGCAGCAAGAGGAATAGATGTCAAAGAAATTTCATATGTTGTAAATTATCATTTGCCTGACACTTACGAGAATTACGTTCACAGAAGCGGAAGAACTGCAAGAGCAGGAGCAAAGGGACTTTCTTTAACTGTTTTACAACAGGAAGAAGTAGTTGAAATTCCTGAATTTGAAAGAGAATTAGGATTGAAATTTACTGAACTCAAAAAGCCTTCAGCCATAAGCCTTGAAGAAAACAATACACTTTTATGGGCAAAACAAATCTTTAAAACAAAGCCAAATCACGATATTTCAACCGATTTAAAAACAAAAGTAAAAACTGTTTTTCATCATCTTACAAAAGAGGAACTAATAGAAAAATTGTTAGCAAACTATGTTCTACAAAATAAGATTGAGATAACTGAAAAACCAGTTAAAAAACTTAAAAAATAGTTTTAAACTTGCTTTATAATGCTTAAAAACATCAAGAATGAATACTATTGAAATAAAGAAAATTTCGCTTGAGGAAATTACTCAATTACAGGAAATTGGCAGACAAACTTTCCAGGAAACTTTTTCAGAATCAAACTCTGAAGAAAATATGAAAAGCTATCTCGAAGAAGGATTTTCTAACGAAAAATTAACTACTGAACTTAAAGATGAAAATTCTGAATTCTATTTTGCAATGTTGGATAATAAAGTGATTGGTTATTTAAAAATAAACTTTGGAGCATCACAAACCGAATTAAAAGATAATAAAGCTCTGGAAATTGAACGGATTTATGTGTCAAAAGAATTTCATGGAAAAAGTGTGGGGCAATTACTTTATACTAAAGCGATAGAAATAGCAAAACAACAAAATTCAGAATATGTATGGTTGGGTGTTTGGGAAGAAAATCACAGAGCAATAAATTTTTACAAGAAAAACGGTTTCATCGAATTTGACAAACATATTTTTAAATTAGGAAATGATGAACAGACAGACATTATGATGAAGCTAAAATTGGCCAAATAATACTAAATTCATAGAAAGAAATTCAATTAATATTAGTTTTTATAATTTTAAAAATAAATTTCAAAGATGAGTTTGAACTTGCAATTATTAGTGTTAAATTTATAAAGTAATGCAAACAGAATAGTTTTTTGCACAAAAGCCTTAAACACAATTTATTATGAATATAGTCATCATTGGAGGTGGTTTCGCAGGATTAAATCTTGCAAAAGAGCTTCTAAATCATCCTCAAATACAAGTAACCCTTGTAGATAAAAACAATTACAATTTTTTCCCTCCCCTTATATATCAGGTTGCTACAGCTTTTTTAGAACCTTCAAGTATCAGTTATCCGTTTAGGAAATTTTTTGCCGGTAAAAAAAATCTTCAATTTCGTTTAGGCGAATTATTATCAGTTGTTCCGGCAGAAAATAAAGTGATTTTGAGTAATGGTGAATTATCATATGACCATTTGGTTTTTGCTACAGGTGCTGAAACCAGTTATTTTGGAATGGAAAACGTTATGAAAAATGCCATTCCGATGAAAACCTTAAATGATGCGATCGTAATGCGAAATACATTGCTTAAGAATTTAGAAAAAGCTGCTATTTGCAAAGAAATCCGTAAGCGCCGTAAATTACTAACTATTGTTGTAGCGGGTGGAGGACCAACAGGAGTAGAGGTTTCAGGTATGTTCGCGGAAATGCGAAAAAATATTTTACTAAAAGAATATCCTGAATTAGATACTACGGCAAGTAATGTTTATTTAGTTGATGGAGGAGATGCATTACTAGCACCAATGAGCGAAGCTTCTCAAAAAGACACTTTAGAAGCACTTACAAAATTAGGCGTTGTTGTTAAATTGAACAGCAAAGTAACTGATTATGTTGATGATACCGTATATTTTGAAAATGGAGAAACAATTAAAACCAAAAATTTGATATGGGCTGCTGGTGTTACTGCTAAAATTTTTGAAGGAATGCCAGCGGAAAGTTATGGCCGTGGAAGAAGAATGGCTACTGATGCATTTAATAAAGTGAATGCTACAGAAAACATATATGCTATTGGTGATACCGCTATTTTAACTGCTGATAAAAACTTTCCTAATGGCCATCCTCAGGTAGCGCAGGTCGCCATACAACAAGGAATAAATCTTGCGAAAAACTTCAAAGCTTCACTTCAAAATAAACCACTTAAACCTTTTGTTTACAATGACAAAGGATCAATGGCAATTATTGGAAAAAATAAAGCTGTGGTTGATTTACCAAATCCTAAATGGCATTTCAAAGGATTTTTTGCCTGGTTCATTTGGTTATTTGTTCATTTAATTTCACTGATCACTTACAGAAACAGATTGAAAACTTTTTATAATTGGATGATAGCCTATTTCGCCAGAGACCAATCTCTTAGAATGATAATCAGACCTGATAAAAAACAGGTATAAAAAAATCCGGAATTTTGAATTCCGGATTTTTTTTCTCAACTATTTAATGACCAATTATAATGTCATCTTCAGAAGATATTTCTACTTTTTGTTTGATAAAACCTTTCCCTATATTCAAAATAATAAATGCCAAAATAGTAGTTGCCGTCATGATGACAACCATTGGCACAACAGAATCTTTAACAAAAATTCCAACAGCAAAAGAAGCTAAAGCCCCTAAACCAAGCTGAATTGCCCCCATTAATGCAGAAGCACTTCCCGCATTTTTAGCAAAAGGAGCCATCGTAAGGCCTGCAGTATTAGGATTTGAAATTCCTAAACAGCCTAAAAACAGAAACAACATTCCAATCGTTCCATATAAGCCTAAAAGATCATTCAAAGAAAGAACCAAAAAAACAATACTTATCAGCGATTGAGCGATTAGAGCACTGAATATCATTTGTTCGCTGGAAAATTTCTTCAATAGAACCGAATTTAATTGACTTGAACCAATGAAACTCACTGACATAAACGCAAATATCCACCCATATGTCTTGGCATCAACATGGTAAATATCCATAAAAATAAATTGGTTTTGGCTTCAGTGAAATCGAAGTATCCGGTTTATAAGTATTTGGCAAACCTATTTGAGATGCTATAAGAATAGCAATTCCCATGAACATTAAGATCAAAAACACCACATGCCAACCATAATCTTCAGTTACATATCCCCCAATTGTTGGTGCGAGCATTGGCGAAAGTCCAAGAACAAGCATTAACAAAGAAAAAACTTTAGGAATATCTTTTACTGGAAATAAGTCTCTGACCATCGCGACAGAAGCTACCGTTGCTGCACAACTGCCAACTGCCTGGATAAATCTCAAAAATATAAAAGTATCAATATCCGCAACATACACACATCCTAAAGAAGCTAAAATATAAACCATTAAACCTACAAACAATGGTTTTTTTCGTCCAAATCGATCTAATAAAGGTCCATAAAGTAATTGGCCGGCCGAAATTCCGATAAAATAACTTGATAAACTCATTGAAACTTTTGCAACATTAGTATTTAAATCTTCCGCAATTCCAGAAAATCCAGGTAAATACATGTCTATTGAAAAAGGTCCAAGCGCTGTCAATGAGCCCAAAATAAGAATAAGTTTAATATATTTTTTTGTTGTCATTTTCTTAAATGATTGCTTTTAATTTTTTGCAAAGATAAAGATTTCATACCTTGATAAATAATTAAACTATTTTTAATAAAAGTTTGATATGTTACGCAGAGATTTGTTATAAAAATTTTAAAATATTAATCTTAAATTAAGAATTATGAAAAAGTACATTTTAGTATTAGCTTTGATCTTCTCAACAATTTCATTTGCACAGACCATTACATCAAAACAAGAAGATGCAAATGAGGCACAGTATGAACTCCTTAAAAAAGTAAATGAATTTTACCCAGACATTACTTTAAACAAAACGATTACAAATTTTTACGCAGATGGAAAAATTATTGATTCACGACAAGAGTTTAATTTAAAAGGAACAAAGTTTTCCAGTTATAAATTAAGTATAGAACCAGATAATAAAAAATTATTATTTGAATATGAATCTGTTGAATCAGGAAAAATCTATGGAGATGTCACAATTTTTAAAGGAAACGCTTTACGAACAACTTTTAATGAACAAAAAAGTGAGATTGAAGTTTCCTTAAATGGTAAAGCGGTGTATTCTAAAAAGCTTTAAAAGCCATATTTATTTAGAAAGCATCAAAATTGATGCTTTCTAAATAAATATTATTTGAACTATAATTTATATTATGTAAAATAGAAATCATTAGAATTAATCATTAGAATTAATCATTAGAATTAATCATTAGAATTAATCATTAGAATTAATCATTAGAATTAATCATTAGAATTAATCATTAGAATTAATCATTAGAATTAATCATTAGAATTAATCATTAGAATTAATCATTAGAATTAATCATTAGAATTAATCTAATAGTGATTCTTTATTTTATTATTTTTACATTTGACTATATTAAATAAACTATGAATACAATTGCTGAACATATTGCGGATTTTTTAAAAGAATATCCGCCATTTGATAATTTGACATTTCAGGAACTCTTTAATATTGCAACTAATATCCGAGTAATAAATTTAGAAAAACATGCTGTATTGTTTCAAAACAACGATATACTTCATGATAGTTTCTACGTGGTATCATCCGGAATTATCAACTTGACTACAATTGCTGATGCTGAGGAAACTATCATAAACAAATGTCACGAAGGTGATATTTTTGGTTTGCGTCCTTTTTTTGCAAAAAACAATTACATGATGACTGCCAAAGCACGTGAAGAAAGTATTGTTTATGCTATTCCTATTGCTGTTTTTAGACCATTTGTGGCAAATAATTCAGATGTTTTAAACTTCTTATTAGAAAGTTTTGCTATTAATTCGCGCCATACAAAAGACAATGTAAGTTCTGGAAACAAACTAATTTCTGATAACGGATTTTATTCGGATACACAATCAGAAATGCAATATATTCAATCTCTTAATTATAATAATTCACCACTAACCACTACAGCTGATAAAATTGTAAAAGACATTGCTATTTTGATGACTGACTCAATGGTTGACAACATCGTTGTTTGCGAAAACAATAATCCTATAGGTATATTGACAGATGCTGATTTATCATCAAAAATAGCCACAGGCCGTTATCCTATTACTGAGACAATAGACAAGATCATGTCATCTCCTGTTGTTACTGTAATTGAAAATGTTTCTTTGGCAGAAGCTCAGTTATTAATGTTAAAGCATAATGTAACACATTTATGTGTTACTAAAGATGGTACAAATAAATCGGTTGTTAAAGGCATTATATCTGAACATGATTTAATTGTAGCTCAAGCAAGTAATCCTGGTGTATTAATTAAAGAAATTAAGCGATCACAATTGCCAAAGGACTTAAAACAAATTCGGGATCGATTGTCTGATTTAATTCAGAATTCAATTCAAAAGGATATTACCATTTCCCACATATGCAATATTGCCAACGAAATAAACCTGGCACTCATAAAACGTGCAGTTGAATTAACAATTTTGGATTTGGGCTCCCCTCCTGCTCGTTTTGCATGGCTAAGTATTGGTAGTCAAGGAAGAAAAGAACAACTTTTACTTACTGATCAGGACAGTATATTAATTTTTGAAGATGTGACACCTGAAAAATATAGAGAAGTAAAAGATTATTTTTTAAGACTTGCCAAAAGAACCACATCTCTGTTAGAAAAAGTAGGTTATGAATTTTGCCCAAATGGTCATATGGGAAGTAATATGTTATGGTGTAAATCACTGACTGACTGGATAAAGCAATACAACAGCTGGATGAATACTCCAGGTGAAAACAGTAATGACTTAAGCAGTATATTCTTTGATTATGAAATTGTTTTCGGCGAACCAAAAATTGAAGAGGCTGTAGAAAATATTATTTTTAAAAATGCGATCAACAACCCATTGTTTTTTGACTTTCTAGGAAATGATGCCTTAAAAAAGAATGCGCCTTTAAGTTTTTTTAAGAAATTTATTTTAGAAGAAGAAGGTCCTCACAAAATGAAATTCGATATCAAAACTAAAGCATTGATGCCTCTTATTGATGGTGCAAGGTTACTAATATTAAGCTCAAATATTAAAGGAATTAAAAATACCTATTTAAGATTTAAACAACTTGCTATTTCAGATTCTAAAAATGCTGAAATATATCTAAGTTGTGCAGAAGCATTTTTAACCTTATTAAAATTCCGAACAGTTGAAGGATTAAAAAATGACGATTCAGGGCAATATATAAATATAAAAGAATTATCTAAAACAGACAAAGAGAAATTAAAAAACGCATTAGCTCCTATGCGAGATCTTGAGGAGTTAATTAAAAGTAAGTTTCAACTTACACAATTTTCATAATATGTTGGACTGGCTGAAAAATATTAACAAAGAATATCCTGATTTTTGGAAAAATTACCTTAGTAAATTCGAAACTAAGCCAAATAGATTTGTGGCTATATCTACCGAAACTTCAGGACTAAACCCTATAAAAGATGTAATTTTATCTATGGGATCTTTTGCAATTGTTGATGATGCTATCATAATTCAGGATAATTTCGAAGCAGTTCTATTACAATATAAATACCTACATGATAATGGTTTATCAAACGAATTTATAATTGAAAGCAAAATGAAAAAGCTTCAGGAAAATGATGCTCTTCAGACTTTTATAGATTATTTAGGAAATGCAGTCTTGGTAGGTCATCATGTTAACTTCGATATTGAAATGATAAATGCTGCACTAGAGAGATTAGATTGTGGCAGATTAAAAAATGAAGCTTTAGACATAGATGTAATGTATAGAAAATTACACGATATAAATGAAAAGCAATTTTCACTGGATGACCTATGTGAAATATATAAAATTCCTAAAAGTGACAGAAATTCATCAGCCGAAGATGCTTATAAAATTGCTTTATTATTTTTAAAACTAAAATCCAGATTAGGAATTAAATAAATTAAGCTGTTAAACATCTAAACGAGCCAATAGTATATAAAATTTTGAGTATTTATTATTTAGTCTTTTTTAAAAGCATTTAGATCTCAGTTTAGAAGAAATAAAATGTAGAATTTTTTCTTTTTAGGATTTCCGTTTAGGAACTAAAACATTAGAAGTTATTATTACGAAAGTGGATCTACAAATGATCCGCTTTTTTTGTATAATAGCATCCAAATATATTTTATATATTTTTTTGTTTCTGTGGTAAAAGAAAAGACGAATGCCGCTTCCATCCCTAACGCGGTATGGAATACAGGAAGCTTCAGTTTTTAAGCAAGTAATTCCATTAAGCAAAAAAACTCCAATCAGCCATAGCCAATTGGAGTTTCAGTACTCAGAGCGGGACTTGAACCCGCACGGACATTGCTGTCCACTGGATTTTAAGTCCAGCGTGTCTACCAATTTCACCATCCGAGCTATTTGTT
>NZ_JASY01000009.1:0-144723 GCF_000735715.2 Flavobacterium chungangense LMG 26729 | reverse complement strand
CGTATATGTGCCTGTATTAGAGATAACAAAACATTTGAGGTTAGAAAATCAGCATAAATCTTATCAGGGACAACCCTTATTATCAACGAGTAAGATATAAAACCTTTTGTTGAATTCTTATTCGCAAACTTGCTGTGTCTTAAAATAAAACTAATTTAAATTAAAAAAAAGATTTATTAACTTGTTTATGTCATAGTAATCGGGGCTAAAAAAAATCCGTCCGGTAAAGACCAGACGGAAATCTTCAATCCTCTATTTTGATTTTTAATTACAATTCAAATAATAAGGTAAGTGTAACATTGTTAAGTTTAGAATTAATTTTTGCAGAGTCGGTTAATCCGGTTGTAAAAAATCCCTGATTTGATTCTCTTTCAGTAAAAGAATAAGCAAGGTCCACTTTAGTAGATCCAAAGTTATAGCCCAAACCACCAGAATAACTGTTTAAATCTCCAATTGTTTTGCCGTCTTTATAAGGACTTCCTTCAAAACGGTATCCTCCGCGTAAGCTTAATCTCTTGATTTTAAATTCACCTCCAATACGCAATTCACCATTTGTGGTAAATTGGTTGTCTATCTCTCTGTTTAATTCTCTGAATCCCGAATCGTTAGTGGGTTTGAATTTAGTGTTTCCATAATCCTTAATAGAATAATCAATACTAATTAATCCTGATTTTCCAAAGATATATGCACCACTGAAAGTAAATTTTCCGGGAGTTTGCAAAGTATATGAATCGTAAACATTTATAATGTTAGGATTTACTTCGTAGTCAATGGCTTCATTTGCATTATTTTCTGTTGTCGAATATAAACTTTGTGAAAGTTCGTCGTATAGTTCATACCAGGTGTTTGATTCGTAAGCTAAACCAAGTCTTAATGATTTTGTGACTTTAGCAATTGCTCCTAATTGAAAAGAAAACCCGTTTCCATAAGTATATAAATCATTATTAAAGCGCACGTTAGATATGGTTTGAGTAGCTTCAAGGGCGCTAGTGTTTCTTTCGAAAAAGCTGCTGGATCTTCTGTAGTCAGTAACGTGAACATTTAAATTGGCTCCCAGATAAATTCTGTCCTGATATGATGTTGCGATGTTAAAGCTTAGTTTGCTATTGTATCCTCTTGCGTAAATTTCGTTTTCTTGTATATAATTTCCTCCGTCAGGAACGTTGGTGTTGTATTGTGTATTGTTAGCATCGTTTGGATTATCTGGGAGTATCACTTTTCCATAAAATCCAAAATATGCTTGTTGCTTATCGTAAAACAAATCGCTGTAGTCAAAACCAGTAATATCTCCTAAAGATATTCCATTAGCATAATCTAAAAAATAGCTGTCAATAGAGTTTTTGTTTTTATTGGTTCCGGCTGAGAAAATATTATTGTTGAAATTATTGGTGTTTTCATACGTAGCTCCAATTGCAATTTTTTTCCACTTACTATTTGGATTACGGTCATTAAAAACAAAAATAGCTCCGGCTTGGTTTAAAATAAAAGAATTTTCCTTGTCGCTGGTCTGTTCGCCAAAATAATCAGAGTTGTTTTTGATGTTTTGATTACTAAAAGTAACCCCAACCTGATTATTTGAAAATATAGCAGATCCGGCTGGGTTTACAGATAAAGAAGAAAAATCTCCACCAACTGCTCCAAAGGCTCCTCCCATTGCTCTAAATCTGGCAGTTCCGGTTAAGTTGTCCTGGGCATAACGTATGGCATCCGAAACTTCCTGAGAGTATGACATGCTAAAAGTTAGTCCTGATATAAGTAGCAAGAATGTTTTTTTCATTGATTTAGTTTTAATATGTAATTCTGGATAAGTTAAGGAAGGAAAGTGTTACCTTCTTCCGCCACCACCGTACGATCTTCCACCTCCGCCACCGCCTCCGCCAGACGATCTCATGCTTCCACCACCGCTACTGCTATTATTGTAGGAACGGGAAGATGAACTTGGTGTTGAGTAGCTTCTGGATGAATTATTGTTGTTACTGTTGTTGTAAGTTCTGTTTGTGGTAGTAGTACCGCTTGATCTTCTATTTGAGTAATCGTTACTGTAACTTTGTGTTGCTGTGTTTCTTCGATTCGTAAAAGTTGGACTTGAGTTTGAATTATATGTTCTTCCGTTTACTGAAGAATTTCTTCTGTAATCAGAATAGGTGTTTTGTCTATTTGTAGAATAGCTTCTGTTTGTGTTGTAATTTCTGCTTGAAGTATAGTTTCTGTTAGATGAATAACTTCTAGAGGTGTTGTAATTTCTGTTGGAAGCATAATTTCTTCCGCCATAGTAAGCAGCGGATCCTCTTCTTCCATAATTATAGGAATAGTTGTTGTATCCATAACCACCTCCCCAATATCCATAACCAGGTCCCCAATATCCGGAATATCCCCATCCAGGTCCCCAATATCCAGGGTATCCCCATCCGTATCCAGAGTATCCCCAGTAACCTCCACCGTATCCCCATCCGTAATAAGGATATCCAAATCCATAACCAAAACCCATAGACCACATCGGGTCAGAATAAAAGTTAACGGATACTTCAGAATTGCTGCTTCCCCATGAAGGATAAGCTGTCGCTGAAGCGGTTTGTGTGCTGTCGTTTTCTGCGTAATTTCCGTAGCTGTCTACATCTGTGAAAATTTCAGTAGGCTGGTTGTCATCTTGCAGTGATTTAAAATAATCTTTGTATTGGTTATTGGCAGCTGTAGTGTTTGATTGAGAATAGGTGCGTGTGCTGCCATATACTCCATCGTTATCATTATACGAAGTATTTTGGTAAGAGCCACACGATGTTAATAGAAAACTCAATAATCCAATTAGATAGAAATGAGTTGCGTTTTGTCGGAGAGAAATATAAGTTTTCATATCTGTGGTGTTTTTTATTGTTGCACATTACAAAAATAGTTAGTTTTGCGAAACTATTTAGTTAAAAAAATAAAACAAAATTTGTGCCAAACTATTCAATATGAGTAAGAACCTCACTACAAGATCAGAAGATTATTCCAAATGGTATAACGAACTGGTTGTTAAAGCAGATTTAGCCGAAAATTCAGGAGTTAGAGGATGTATGGTAATTAAACCATACGGATATGCTATTTGGGAAAAAATGCAGGCAGAGTTAGACAGGATGTTTAAAGAAACCGGACATCAAAATGCATACTTTCCTTTATTCGTGCCAAAAAGCATGTTTGAAGCCGAAGAAAAAAATGCAGAAGGATTTGCAAAAGAATGTGCTATTGTAACGCATTACAGATTAAAAAATGATCCGGATAAACCTGGAAAACTTATGGTTGATCAGAATGCTAAATTAGAAGAAGAACTTATTGTTCGTCCAACAAGTGAGGCAATTATCTGGTCTACATATAAAGGATGGGTGCAATCGTATAGAGATTTGCCTTTATTAATCAATCAATGGGCAAATGTGGTGCGTTGGGAAATGCGTACGCGTTTGTTTTTAAGAACTGCTGAATTTTTATGGCAGGAAGGGCATACTGCACATGCTACAAAGGCAGAAGCTATAGAAGAATCTGAAAAGATGATGAATGTTTATGCAGATTTTGTAGAAAACTTTATGGCGATTCCTGTTGTAAAAGGTATAAAAACTGAAACAGAACGTTTTGCAGGAGCGGATGAAACGTATTGTATTGAAGCTTTAATGCAGGATGGAAAAGCCTTGCAGGCAGGAACATCTCACTTTTTAGGGCAAAATTTTGCAAAAGCATTTGATGTAAAATTCGCTAATGCAGAAGGGAAGCAAGAACACGTTTGGGGTACCTCATGGGGAGTTTCGACTCGTTTAATGGGGGCTTTGGTTATGACACATTCTGATGATCAGGGATTGGTTTTACCTCCAAACTTAGCTCCGATACAAGTTGTAATAGTGCCAATTTATAAAACAGATGAACAATTAGCCGAAATTACAGCTGCTGTTAATGATTTGACAGCTAAACTAAGAAAATTAAGGATTTCAGTTAAATATGATGACAGAACAACACAAAAACCTGGGTTTAAGTTTGCTGAGTGGGAATTAAAAGGAGTTCCGGTGCGAATTGCTGTTGGTCCGAAAGATTTAGAAAACGGAACTTTTGAAGTTGCAAGACGAGATACATTGACAAAAGAAACAGTTTCCGGAGAAGGAATTGTAAACTATGTAAATGATCTGCTGGAACAGATTCAGAAAGATTTGTTTAATAAAGCATTAGACTATCGTAATACACATATTACCGAAGTGAATAGTTTTGAGGAATTTAAAGAAATATTAGATGGTAAAGGTGGTTTTGTTTCGGCTCATTGGGACGGTACAGCAGCTACCGAAGAAAAAATAAAAGACCTGACAAAAGCAACAATTCGTTGTATGCCTTTAAGTCATCTAGAAGAGGCGGGAAGCTGTGTGTTTACTGGTAATCCATCTACAAAAAGAGTGTTGTTTGCGAAGGCTTATTAATTTTTTTTAATTTTTTTTGCATCAGGTATTGTACATCTTAAAAATAGTTGTATTTTTGCATCCGCATTAGAGAAACACACGGTCCGTTCGTCTATCGGTTAGGACGCCAGGTTTTCATCCTGGTAAGGGGGGTTCGATTCCCCCACGGACTACTTTTTTTTCTGCAAATTAAGTTTACGCTTGATGTTATTGGTCCGTTCGTCTATCGGTTAGGACGCCAGGTTTTCATCCTGGTAAGGGGGGTTCGATTCCCCCACGGACTACTAAAATTAGTTGTGAATAAGTTTTATAAAATAAAAATTGGTGTCTCGGTTTTTATTTTATTAGTTAAAACCAAAGTGATTGTTTTGCAATTGTGGGAGGTTTTTCTTTTTTAACTAGTATCTATAATAAATTATTACATCTAAAATTAAAAAAAATGGCAAATCATAAGTCAGCATTAAAAAGAATCAGAAGTAACGAAAAAAGAAGAGTTCTTAACAGATACCAACATAAAACTACTCGTAACGCTATTAAAGCATTAAGATTAGCTACTGAAAAATCTGATGCTGCTTCTAAATTATCAACTGTAATTTCTATGATTGATAAATTAGCTAAAAAGAATATCATTCATGATAACAAAGCTTCTAATTTGAAATCTAAATTAACAAAACATGTTGCTAAGTTGTAATTAATTACAATTTCCTACAATATAAAAAGTCCTCAAGAAGAGGACTTTTTTTGTTTTATAAAAACTCAAAGCAGTTTCTTGAAACTTATAAACAAGAAATAAATAGGCTAAATAGATAATTAGATTAACTTAATTATTAATTTTGTATTCTAAACTACATTTCAGATGAATACTCATTTGTTTAAAGAAAGTCCTTTCAGAACTATAATATCTTTTCATAAATTAATTGAATCTTTCGAAGAAATAGCCTTGTCAGATGTTGATTACAGGTCGAATTATGCAAAAGCAATCCTGAAAGAAACAGAACCTTTGCCTGAATTTAGAACCGGTATAGAAGACTATAAGTTTATTCAAAAAAATGAAAGTCTCATAAAAAATCTATTGGCTGATTTGTTTCCGACAGCTTTAACGCATAACGAAATAAAAGCAGTTACAATTCCATTTCAAAATTTAACATTCAATTATACAGAACGATTCAGGAAAATTTTGAGTAATGCGGGTTCTGAATTTGATATGGAAATCCGTGATTTTGATGAGCACCAATTTTATATTAATAACTGCTGTCTGATTTTAAGTAGTTACTATCACCAAAATATAGATTTTAACAAGCCTTTTTTCTACGATATACCTGATGATAAAGGTGTAGAAAGACATTATCGTATTTTATACAATGCAGATTTTTTAGAAATCATTCCAACCGAGAATTCAATACAATTATTGCAGGATGATATCGATTTGCTAATTGATAATTATAATGATATTGCGTTATGGAAATCTAAATTTCCTGTAGGTAGCTGGATCTTAAAAGGTTTTGGAATTGTTTCCTTATTTGATGCTACTACTGAAAATGCTGTTTCGAATTTAAAGAGTAATCTCTTAAAGCCAGAGGATACCGTTACTCCAACCGAAATTATTGAATCAATTTTCATATCATTATTTAAAATTCCAGGTTTAAGATTCGGTTTTATAGTTTACAGTCCTGAAGAAGAAAAATTCAACAGGCCTCCTAAATTTGATACCAAAATGCATAGTTTTTTGCTTTCGGATGATCATGAAGTACATTGTAAAAATGCTTTATTTGGATGCTCTTTTGAAAATCTTTTAGACAAAAAGGAGTTATTTGTAATTTCAAATGTTGAGAAATTTTCTCAGGAGGCAGGAAATGAAAAACTAGGAAAACATTTACTTAATCAAAATATAAACAGTTGTATTTTTGCGCCAATTATTAAAGATGATCATTTATTGGGAGTACTTGAAATTGTTTCCCAGAATCCAAGGGAACTCAATAGTATAAATGCAACCAAGCTAGAGTTGATTTTACCGTATTTAACTGATACTATTGATCGATACAATACTGATATGCAACATCAGGTTGAAGCTATTATCCAGCGAGAATATACTACTATACATCCGAGCGTTTATTGGAAATTTAAAAAAGAATCTCAGAATTATTTCCAAAATATCAATCATTCAAAAGATTATATTTTCAAAGAAATTGTTTTTAAAGATGTGTTTCCATTATATGGGCAAATTGATATAAAAGGTTCGTCTGAACATAGAAATGATACGGTAAAGAAAGATTTAAAAAATCAACTTACCACTCTTTTGGAAATTTTCGAAAATCAGAAACCAAATGCTAATTTGGTTCTTTTGGAGCAGCGTAAATTTGAACTTGAATCATTGCGTCAAGAATTAGATTTTCCATTAAAAGCAGATACTGAACAGCATATACAACGTTATATCGAAGAAGAAATTCATCCTATTCTAAAAAACACAAAGGGTACCGCCAGGAACGAAAAGTTAGAGCAATTGTATTTTGAGAGTCTGGACGAAAAATCGGGCTTGTTTTATCATGAAAGAAAGAAATTTGATAATGCAATGTCTATTATTAATAAAAAATTAGCCTCAGTTTTAGATAAAAAGCAAATTGAAGCCCAGCAAATTTATCCGCATTATTATGAACGTTTTAAAACAGATGGTGTTGAGCATAATTTATATATAGGAGCTTCTATAACGCCTTCTAAATCTTTTGACATGATGTATTTGCATAACCTTCGTTTGTGGCAATTGCAGACTTTATGCGAAATGGAATTAGAACATCATGAACTCAAAGCTTCTTTGCCGTACGAATTGGATGTTACTTCGCTGATTTTGGTATTTAGTGCTCCTCTTTCAATTCGTTTTAGAATGGATGAAAAACGTTTTGATGTTGACGGAACTTATAATGCACGTTATGAAGTTGTGAAAAAAAGAATCGATAAATCGAATATAAAAGGTTCAACCGACAGAATTACAGAAAAAGAAAAAATTACAATTGTCTATTCGCAAAATAGTGAAGAAGCAGAATACTTAAAATATATTAAATATTTACAGCACAAAAAAATATTGGAACCCGCTATCGAACAATTTGAAGTTGAAGATTTGCAGGGGGTTTCAGGATTAAGGGCGATACGTGTAAAAGTGATAAATAATACCGGAAATTCAATTTCTCAAAAAATCACTTATCAGGACTTATTAGATGAACTTAAATAAAATTTATCCTCTGAAAGTAATATGATTTTAAAGGATTGAAGCAGATGGTTTTTGTGTTACACCAAGCAGGCGTTCAAATGATTTAAATACAGAAAGTGGTCTGTCTGAAAACAGAGCTTTAATTACTTTTATACCATAAATATATGTTGTTATTTTAAATTGATTTGAATGCGATTACAAAAGCAATTACTGTAACAATAATTCCAATCATGAAAATGTTGTAAGCAATTCGGAGCAAATTATATTTTCGTTGTAAAACCAAACCCAGATAATATAAATCTTTTATCATTGTAGAGTATAAATAATCCCGGTCTTTCATCATTTCGTTCATTGCCCAATCATATTCGTGTAAAGGCATTTTATAAAAATTTCCAAAAAACATTAAATTTACCTTTTTTGCCTGGACATCCTCTCGTGTAAAAAAGCCTGAGGTTACTTTAGGTCTTGTTGATAAAATAGCAAAAATAATAGTAATTACACTAGACATCAGCATTATGAATGTAGGGATTACCAAATGAGCATTTTTTGGACTATCTAATTTTGGAATAATAGAAGAAAGTGCAATTGAAATGATAATAGCATTTACAGATAATAAAATATTTGCTTTGCTGTCTGCAATACCACTTAAACGAGTGTGATTTCCTAAAGTAACCCGAAACAAAGTATCTATACCGCGATCCGGTTTTTCTGCTTTGTCTTTCTTTTTGTTTTCATCTTCGATTACAACAGTTTCTTTTGCTTGCTGCTTGTTGATTTTTTTCTGAATACGAACGAGGTTCTTTTCTTTTAAAGGCTGCCATTTTTTTTGGGCATAATCCGTGTAAAAATGGTGTTTTGTCATTAAAAACTTGAAATTTTCTGTAGCCCATTCCAAAGTAGAAAAATCGACAATACCTGTATTTTTTAATTCCAGGCGTAATAATTCACACGTACTTGTATATTCCGGACTAATAATGTGTATGAAGTCCGCATCTTTAATTATTTTTTCTAAATGATTTTTTGGGACATACTCTTTGGCTGTTGCCGAAATCAGTTCGCCTACTTTTTTTATAAAATCCTCTGATTGATTTTTTTCTTTTAGAAATTCTGAAGCGATCTTTACACTTTCGTTTTCGTGATTTTCATAACCTTTTGTATAACCGGCGTCATGAAACCATGCTGCAATTAAAAGTAATTCCCTTTCATTGGTATTTACTTTTTCTTTTTCACACAATTCCTTTGTTGCATTTACCACACTTTGTGTATGGCTAAAATTGTGGTAAGTATATAAATTAGAAAGTTTATCTTTGAGTAAATTACTGATGAAATCTTCGGATTGTTCTATTAGATTCATAGAGAATATTTTTATACCACTAAATTATGAAATTGTTTTTGGATAATCATTTTATTGCTAAGATTAAAAACTGTCTTTTGGCAATAGTCGCTATACCTCTTTTTTATTGTTGTGCAACGCAAAATGCCCAATACGGAAAAAATGTAAGTGCTAACGAAACACAAAACGTAACGGATACTATAAAAATTGTCCATACTTTTTATTTAGTTGGAGATGCTGGCAATGCTGATGAAGAGCAGGCACAGCAAACACTGGAACTGTTGCATCAAAAACTTAAAAAGTCTAATAAAAAAGCAACCTTATTGTTTTTAGGAGACAACATCTATCCAAAAGGCTTTCCTAAAGACAACAATACTGCTGATATTGCTGAGGCAGAAAAAAAACTAACAAATCAATTAAAATTAAGTAAAGGATTTAAGGGGAAAACAATTGTGATTCCGGGAAATCACGATTGGTACAACGGAATCAAAGGACTGGAACGCCAAGCTGATTTTGTAACCAAATATTTAAATGATAAAAAAGCGTTTCTGCCTAGAAAATCCTGTCCAATTGAAGATGTAAAAATTGACAGCACTATAACATTAGTAACTATTGATAGTGAATGGTTTTTAGAAGACTGGGATAATCATCCAACAATTAATGATAATTGTGACATTAAAACCAGAGAAGATTTTTTTGATGAACTGGAAAATGTTTTAAATAAAAATCAGGAAAAAACAGTGGTGCTCGCCATTCATCATCCTTTGATGAGCAACGGAACGCATGGTGGTCAGTTTTCATTGGAAAAGCAGTTGTTTCCTTTAGAGAAAAAGATTCCGCTGCCGGTAATTGGGTCGTTTATAAATTTACTTAGAAAAACATCTGGTGCCAGTCCGCAGGATCTTCAAAATAAACAATATACTATTTATTCAAAACGAATAAAAACACTGCTCCAAAAGCAAAAAAATGTGATAGTTGTTTCTGGTCATGATCATAATCTGCAGTATATCAGTAAAGAAAATATTAAGCAGATTATTAGCGGTGCGGGTTCAAAATCTGAAGCTGCAAGGGCTATTAATTCAACTGATTTTTCATATGGCGGAAATGGTTATGCAACCCTGACTTTATATAAAAGTGGTGATGCTAAAGTGGCATTTTTTGGAAATGAAAATAATAAGGAAAAAATGCTTTTTGAACAAGAAATCATAAAAGCCAAGGAGTTCAACTGGGCTTCTAATGTTTCAAATAACTTTCCGCCAACTACCAAATCTTCAATCTATTCTTCTGAAATGACCGATAAAAGTTTATTTCATAAATTTTTGTTTGGTAAGCATTACAGAAAATATTACAGTATGCCAGTAGAAGCAAAAACAGCTACAATTGATACTTTAATGGGAGGGCTCAAACCTATTCGTGAAGGGGGAGGCCATCAGTCTGTTTCTTTAAGAATGTCAGACTCAAAAGGGAGGGAATATGTGATGCGCGGCATGAAAAAAAGTGCAACAGTTTTTTTACAATCTGTAGCTTTTAAAGATCAGTATGTTGTGAACGATTTCCAAAATACATATGCAGAGAATTTTTTACTTGATTTTTATACCACTTCTCATCCGTATTCTCCTTTTGTAACTGCCACTATGTCTGATCAGATAGGGCTTTCACATACCAATCCTGTTTTATATTATATTCCGAAACAGGAAGGCTTAAAAGAGTTTAATTCTAACTTTGGAGATCAGTTGTATATGGTCGAAGAACGTCCTGCAGATAATCATCTGGATGCTAAAAATTTTGGAAATCCATCAAATATTATCAGTACAGAGGATATGATGAAAAATCTTCACAAAGATGAAAAATACACTGTCGATGAAAAAGAATACATCAAAGCGCGGTTGTTTGATATACTGATTGGTGATTGGGACAGACACAGCGATCAATGGCGATGGGGCGAATATAAAAAGGGAGATAAAGTCATTTACAAACCAATTCCGCGTGATCGTGATCAGGCTTTTGCAAAATACGATGGGGCTTTGCTTTCTCTTTTAATGAATATTCCGGCGCTTCGGCATATGCGTACTTTCAAGGGAGATAAAATCAATGTAAAATGGCTTGGAAGAGAACCTTATCCAATGGATTTGGCTTTTCTGAGAACGACTGAAGAAAAAGACTGGATTGAACAGGCTAAATTTATTCAGGAAAATTTATCAGATGCTGATATTGATGCTGCTTTTAAAAACATGCCTAAAGAAGTTCAGGATGGAACAGTTGAAGATATCAAGAATAAATTAAAAAGGAGAAAAAAGGATCTACAGAAATATGCTTCTGAATATTCTGATGTATTAAGCCGTACGGTCATGATAGCAGGAACCGACAAAAAAGACAAATTTGTAATCAATCATAATGCTAAAAAGTCTATAGAGATACAGGTTTACAGAGTGAAAAAAGAAGGGGATGAGTTGGTTTACACCAAAACGGCAACTGATGCCAAAACTAAAAATCTGTGGATTTACGGTCTTGATGATAATGATGTTTTTCAGGTAATTGGAAACCAAAAGTCAAAAATTAAGATTCGTTTGATTGGCGGTCAAAACAACGATACTTATAATATCGAAAATGGTAAAAAAGTTATTGTGTATGATTTCAAATCAAAAGAGAACACTTATAACTTAGATTCCAAAACCAGAACCCAGCTTACAGATGATTATAATGTCAATTTGTATAATTATGAAAAGCCAAAGTATAATGTAATTGCCGGACTTCCAAATATTGGGTTTAATCCTGATGACGGTGTGAAAGTTGGTATCAATTTAAATTATACGGTTAATAATTTCAAGCAAAACCCATATACACAAAAACATATTTTTAATGGTTTTTATTATTTCGCAACCGGAGGCTTGGAATTTGATTATACGGCACATTTTCCCGGTTTGTTAGGGAAATGGGTAATTGATGTAGATGCTCAATATACAACGCCAAATTTTGCGATGAATTTTTTTGGATACGGAAATGAAACTGAAAACGATGATGATGACTTTGGAATGGACTATAACCGGGTTCGCATTAGAAAATTTAATGTTTCCGGTGCAATAAGGCATGTGGGGCGCTTTGGAAGCGAATTTAGCCTGCAGCCGATTTTTCAAAGAATGACGGTTGAAGAAACTGATGGCAGATTTATTGATGTTGCAGGAATAGTAAATCCGAAAGTATTTGACAATCAGAATTACGGCGGTTTAAAAGTGAAATATGTTTTTAAAAATGCTGATTTTGCGGCTAAGCCAACCTTAGGAATGTGTTTTATGATTTCAGGTATGTGGACGACAAACTTAACCGATACTGAGCAAAATTTTCCAACACTTGAAAGTATTTTAGGTTTCACACATAAAATTGATCATAACGGAAAATTTGTTTTGGCAACATCTTTAAAGGGTAAAGCCATTTTAAATAATAATTTTAACTTTTACCACGGAGCTTCTTTAGGAGGAGATTCTGATTTAAGAGGTTATAGAAATGAACGTTTTCTAGGGCATTCATACTTTTCTCAAAGTACAGATTTGAGGCTGAATATTGGTAAAATTCATCATACAGTTGCGCCTTTAACCTATGGGATTTTAGGTGGTTTTGATTACGGAAGAGTTTGGTTTGATGGAGAAAACTCTAAAAAATGGCATCAGGATTATGGAGGAGGACTATGGTTAAATGCTGTTAATGTTTTAACTGCCAGAATTTCCTATTTTCAATCACCAGATGAGCCTGGAAGAGTAGTTTTTGGAGCGGCTTATAGTTTTTAAGAGGATTAAAAAAGTTGTTAAGGTTTTATAAAAAATGAGATGTGAAAAATGGTAAGTACCATATCGCATCTCATTTTATATTAAAGAGACTATCTTAATTTAAATTCGTAAACATTACCGCCAATTTTA
Source organism: Flavobacterium chungangense LMG 26729 (assembly GCF_000735715.2). Lineage (NCBI taxonomy): Bacteria > Pseudomonadati > Bacteroidota > Flavobacteriia > Flavobacteriales > Flavobacteriaceae > Flavobacterium > Flavobacterium chungangense. Next base: position 131,868 of record NZ_JASY01000009.1, on the reverse strand, counting down.
TTTGTTTTTTCATCGGCAATTAATAAAGTATTATTGTCTTTAAAAACAACAGCTTCTTTTTGTGAAAAGTGGTTTAAGGCAATTTCTGTTTGAGAGCCTTTGTTAAAAGAATCACCGTTAAAATCTTTAAATAAAACAATTTTATCGTGACTTAATAACGCTATTTTTGTTCCGTCAGGATTAATCGTTGCGCTGGTTAAAACACAGTGATTGTAATTGTTACAAGTTTTAAATTCGCCTATTTTAACAGCTTTTTGAGTTCCGGGAGCATTTTTTATTTTATAAATAAAAGCAGTTCCGTCAAAACCTTTGCTTCGGTTTTTGGTAAAGAGATAAAAGTAATTTTGGTATTCAAAAAAACTTTCAACATCGTAGAATAGTTCTTTTTTCTTAGGCGGAAATTCTGTCTGTTCAGGATATGAAAAAGAAACTTTATATTCAGAAACTGCATTTTCTTTGCTTAACTCTGCTTTTGCTACTTTGTAAATACACAAATCCTGACGTTCATTATCATTATTACCAAAATCACCGATGTAAATGTTTTCCTCTTTGTCTTTTGTAATATCTTCCCAATCTACATTTTGGGCGTTTGTAATAGAGATAGTTTTCTCTAATTTTCCTTCTGAATTGATAGCGTAAATTTCATTTTTATTCCCACTGTCTTCCAAGGTGTAAATCATATTGGTTTCAGGAAAATAAGTAATACCGGATACTTCCTTTAACTTTTTTGGAAGTGAATAAAGCGTTTTCAAGTCAGTATTGGATTGTTGTTGACAAGCTAATAAAACTATAGAAATTCCAAACAAAAAAAACTTTTTCATAGATTGTATTTATTTTAAACCAAATTGGTGTTTTTAAAATTACGCGTTATAAATTCGAATGCGGCATGCATGATGTGTCCCATCGATTTGGCATTTTTAAAATTCATATCATTAGTATAACGGTACAATTCCATTTTTAGCTGATTTAAATGCTCTTCTGTAGATATGGTGTCGTGGCACATTATGTTCAGGAGTTTTTTAATTCTGTTTTCGGCAGAGTGAATACGTTTTGCTAAAATAGCCCGTTCTTCGTCTTTGTATTGAAAAATAGAACGTTCTTCAAGCTTTTCCTTGATCAGTTTTATCATTGGATAATTTTCCTTAAAAAACTGAGGGCGATATACCTTGAAATTTCCTTCATAACATTGCTGGTCAAAATCTATGGGACGAATTTTGTAGACTACCTGATCAAAATCATGAATAGGCACAATTACATAGTTGTAAGCACGCATGTCGCCTAAAAGCCTGATCATACACCGCTCGTTGAATTTTACAAACTCTTTTGCGATTTGTGATTTTTCAGTTTCGCTACAAGTGTCTAATAAGGTATCCATAAAAACATCACCCGGAATACCTATAATATGTTCTTCAATTAAGGTATCCCTGTAAACCAGAAAGTTGATTTTATCAGGCGATAAAATGTCTTCTAATTCTAGCCCGTAAATTCGGGATGCATCTGCTTTTTTAATGTAAAAATGAACATAATTGTCATTAAGAATATTTCGGACTTTTATTCGGAAAGGTTTCGAATTTCCAAAAGTACAATAATCAATTGCATCAACGTTTAAAAATTGAATAATCTCGCTGTTTCCGTCTGAATGTAAAAGAGAATAAATCTTCTTCAAATTGAGGTCGATTTCATTTCTTTCAAATTCATTATAATAAACCCTTATCCACAAGGTATCAATATCATTTTTGTCGTAAACATTAACAGAGCCTGAAAAGCGTAATAGGTCATCATAAAACACAGATACTTTCGAGATACGTTCGTATCGTTCTAAATAGCTTAAAAGTGATTGTGTTAAAGGGTAAGAAGGTTTTTTTAACAGCATTAAAGGCTCGCTCATTTTCAATATCTTTAATGCAAATTTACATTAATTTATATTTAGGAGTAACAAAAATCCAGTTGAAACGTCTTACTAAAAACTAAAACCGAAATAAATTTGGAAACCATACTTAGAATTGAGAATCTTCACAAAAGATATGGGCGAATTCAAGCCTTGAAAAATATATCTTTTGAAATACAAAAAGGACGCGTTTATGGTATTTTAGGCCCAAACGGAAGCGGAAAATCGACAACTTTAGGAATTGTTTTAAATGTTGTAAATCGAACATCAGGTAATTACAGTTGGTTTGGAGGTAAAATGCAGACTCATGAAGCGTTGAAAAAAGTAGGTGCAATAATAGAGCGCCCTAATTTTTATCCTTATATGACAGCAGAAGAAAACCTAAAGCTTGTTTGTAAAATAAAAAGTATTGATTATTCTAAAATCTATGAAAAGCTTGACTTAGTTGGTTTAACTGAAAGAAAGAATAGTAAGTTTAGTACTTTTTCATTAGGGATGAAGCAGCGTCTGGCTATTGCTTCGGCACTTTTAAACGATCCGGAAATTTTAATTTTAGATGAGCCCACAAATGGTTTAGATCCACAGGGAATTCATCAGATTCGGGATATTATTAAAAAAATTGCTTCACAGGGAACCACTATTTTACTGGCTTCGCATTTATTGGATGAAGTTGAAAAAGTTTGTTCGCATGTGGTTGTTTTGCGAAAAGGGGAGATGCTATATTCAGGATCTGTTGACGGAATGTCTGCAAATGAAGGTTTCTTTGAAATTCAGTCTGAGAATAATGAAGCTTTGAAGATTATTTTGAATGAGCATCCTGCAATTGACAGAATAACTGAAGAGGAGGGTAAATTTTTGGTTTACTTAAAATCAGAATTATCTGCTTCCGAGTTAAATAGATTTCTATTTTCAAAAAATATTGCATTGAGCCATTTGGTGAAACGCAAAAATAGTTTAGAAGCCCAATTTTTAGAATTAACAAAAAACGCCAGCGTTCAAAACAACTAACCATGAACAGACTTATCTCTATAGAATTACAAAAAATCTGGAAAAACAAAGCCAGTAAAGTGCTGACATTAATTTATTTTATTCTGCTTTCATTTATAGCATTAATTGCTTCAATAAAATTCGATATTGGCTTTTTAAAATTTCACTTTGCCGAAATGGGAATTTTTAACTTTCCATTTATTTGGCATTTTAACACCTATATAGCTGCCTGGCTGAAATTTTTTCTCGCAATTGTAATTGTTTCTATGATGGCAAATGAATATAGTTATGGTACTTTAAAACAAAACCTGATTGACGGTTTAAGTAAAAAAGAATTTGTTTTGTCAAAATTCTTAACCGTTATGGTTTTTGCTTTCTGTTCAACAATTTTTGTTTTTATAATGACCTTGATTTTAGGATTATGTTTTTCATCCTATACTGAGTTTGGAATTGTCTTCACAGATTTAGATTATCTGTTGGCGTTTTTTGTAAAACTTACCGGTTTCTTTTCTTTCTGTTTGTTTCTTGGGATTTTAGTAAAGCGTTCTGCCTTTGCATTAGGATTTCTTTTGGTTTGGAGTATTTTAGAAGGAATTATAAAAGGTATTTTAGTGTTTCAAATATTTCCAGAAAGCACTAAAGGTTATACTATTACGCAGTTTCTGCCTTTAGAGGCCATGTCAAATTTGATTTTACTTCCGTTCCCTAGATTATCAATGATAAAAAATATTCAGAATCAAATAGGTTACGAGAATAATATTGATTACAGTGTTAATTATTTTTCAATTTTAATCGTTTTAATCTGGACATTTTTATTTGTTTATTTTTCATATAAAATATTAAAAAACAGAGATTTGTAATTGTTTTGTCACGAGGTTTCAATTTCAGTTTCGCATAGAAAAATAATTGTATTTAAAAAAAAAACATTTCTATAAAAATTTAATTATTATTCAATTCTTACAGGGGTAAAGTCTACTAAACTTGAGGTTGTGAAGCTAAAATAATTTTTATTGAAAAGATCTTATTGAAATTTATTAATTCCAATAAGGAATATCTTTAAAAAAAAGAATCCCAAATTCCATTAAGTTAGGAATTTGGGATTTTTAATATTGAAATTTAAAAGATTAGAATTTAAATCTTTTTCTATCAGTTTCTGTCAAATAGATTTTTCTTAAACGAATAGATTTTGGAGTAACCTCTACATATTCATCTTTTTGAATATATTCTAAAGCTTCCTCTAATGAGAAAATGATTGGCGGGATAATTCTCGCTTTTTCATCAGCACCAGACGAACGAACGTTAGATTGTTTTTTCTCTTTCGTTACGTTTACACACATATCATCACCACGAGAGTTTTCTCCAATTACCTGACCTTCATAGATTTCAGCATTTGGTTCAACGAAAAACTTACCACGATCCTGTAATTTATCAATAGAATAAGGAATAGCTTTTCCTTTTTCCATCGAAATCAAAGAACCTTTGTTACGTCCAGCGATTTCACCTTTGTAAGGCTCATATCCAATGAAACGGTGTGACATAATAGCTTCACCAGCAGTAGCAGTAAGTAACTGATTACGTAATCCAATAATTCCACGAGATGGAATATTAAATTTAATAATCATACGCTCACCTTTAGTTTCCATACTTAGCATTTCACCTTTACGAAGTGTAACGAATTCAACTGCTCTTCCAGAAAGATTTTCTGGTAAGTCGATTGTTAATTCTTCAATTGGCTCACATTTTTTACCATCGATTTCTTTGATGATAACTTGTGGCTGACCAATTTGAAGCTCGTAACCTTCTCTTCTCATTGTTTCAATAAGAACAGATAAGTGAAGTACACCACGACCAAAAACCATGAATTTATCTGCAGAATCAGTTTCACCTAACTTCATCGCTAAGTTTTTCTCTAATTCTTTTGTCAAACGCTCTCTAATATGACGAGAAGTTACAAACTTACCCTCTTTACCAAAGAAAGGAGAGTCATTGATGGTAAATAACATACTCATTGTAGGCTCATCGATAGCAATAGATGCTAATCCTTCAGGATTTTCGTGATCAGATATTGTATCTCCAATTTCAAAACCTTCAATACCTACAACAGCACAAATATCTCCAGCAATTACTTCTGTAACTTTTTTACGGCCAAGACCTTCAAAAGTATGTAATTCTTTAATTCTTGATTTTGTTACAGTACCGTCTCTTTTTACCAAAGATATTGGCATACCTTCTTTTAAGATACCTCTTTCTAAACGACCAATAGCGATACGACCTGTAAATGCAGAGAAATCTAAAGAAGTAATCAACATTTGTGGTGTTCCTTCAGAAACTTTAGGAGCTGGTACATTGTCAACAACCATATCCAATAATGCTTCAACATTATCAGTTACGTTTTCCCAATGATCAGACATCCAGTTGTTCTTAGCAGAACCATAAACTGTCGGGAAATCCAACTGCCATTCTTCAGCACCTAATTCAAACATTAAGTCAAAAACTTTTTCGTGAACTTCTTCAGGCGTACAGTTTTCTTTATCAACTTTATTAATAACTACACAAGGCTTAAGACCTAAATCAATCGCTTTTTGTAATACGAAACGAGTTTGTGGCATCGGACCTTCAAAAGCATCCACTAGCAAACATACACCATCGGCCATGTTAAGTACACGTTCTACTTCACCTCCAAAATCGGCGTGACCTGGAGTGTCAATAATATTGATTTTCGTTCCTTTATATTGAACAGATACGTTTTTTGAAGTAATTGTAATACCTCTTTCACGCTCCAAATCGTTATTATCAAGAATTAAATCACCTGTGTTTTCGTTTTCACGAAATAATTGACAGTGATACATAATTTTATCAACCAAAGTGGTTTTACCGTGATCGACGTGGGCAATAATTGCAATGTTTCTAATAGATTCCATCTGTGATTTTTAATGGGTGCAAAGGTACACTTTATTTTGATATAAAAAACGTTTTGAAGATAGTTTACGTAATGCCAACGAATTAGTTTAATGAATGCTTAAAAATTCTATAGCTTTAAAAGTATTTCAATTTGGTTAATTTTCCTATATTTGAGTGATGAAAAGTAAATCCAAACAAATTATACTGATCTACATTATCTTTTCGTTATTTATGGCAATCCTATGCCATAAATTTCTAGTTTGCTATGCTTTAAAAACAGAATTCTTTTATTTTAGTTTTGTAAAGGATGTTGCTTTTATATTTTTTACCGGTCTGATTTTTAATTATATTTTATCGAAAAATGAAAGTAGAAATATTGCTATTTTGAAAAAAATGCAGTCTGCTAATGAAGAAATCAAGAAATCTAATGAGAAGTATGACATCGTTGCAAAAGCCACCAGTGATACCATATGGGACTGGAGGATTCCGGAAGATTACATTACCTGGAATAAAGGAATCGAAAATGTTTTTGGATATAAACAGGAAGAAGTAGGAATGACTTCGAAATGGTGGTTTGATAAAATTCATCCTGAAGATACTATAAAAATGTCTGTCAGATTATATTCGTTTATTGAACTTAAAACTGAAAAATGGCAAGATCAATACCGTTTTAGATGTGCCGATGGTACTTACAAATACGTTTTGGACAGAGGCTTTCTTTTAAAAGACGATAATGGTAAAGGTATAAGAATGATTGGAGCTATTCAGGATATTACAAAACAAAAAGAAGAAGAGCAAAGGCTTAAACTGTTAGAAACAGTGATTACGCAATCTAAAGATTCTATTTTGATTACCGAAGCAAATTCTACAGATGGTAAAATTCCTAGAATTGTGTACGTAAACCCTGCTTTCACTAAAATGTCAGGATATGAATCTGATGAAATTTTAGGGCAGTCGCCAAATGTTTTTAAAGGTCCTAATTCTGATTCTGAGGCCTTAAAAAAAGTACTAAAAGCGATCAAAGAAGAACGGGAATGTTTAATAGAAACAATAAGTTACAGTAAAAACAAAAGAGAATATTGGGTTCGTTTTTCGATGATTCCAATTTTTACTGTTGAAGGCGTATTGTCTCATTGGATATCTATTCAACAGGATATTACTGAAGAAAGAAAATTAGAAACTGAAAAAGAGCAATTAATCCGCGAATTGACTCAAAATAATAAGGATTTAAAACAGTTTTCTTATATCACGTCACATAATCTAAGAGCTCCGTTATCTAATTTGATGGGGTTGTTAAACTTAATAGAGGATATTCCTGTTGAAAATCCTGAGCTAGAGGAAATATTGGGTGGTTTTTATAAGTCGACACACCTCCTTAACGAAACGATTAATGATTTAGTAAAAGTGATCATTATAAAAGATAATCCTTCGATGCAAAAAGAGATGGTTTCTTTGAGTGAAGTTTTTGAAAATGTATTTGGTCAGTTATCCTTTCAAATAGAAGCACATAAGCCAATAATAAAACTTAAATTAGATAAAGTTCCTTTACTTAACACCAATAAGGCATATATTGAAAGTATATTGCTAAATTTGCTTACTAATTCCATAAAATATAAATCTGAGAATAGAAAATTAAAAATTTCTATAACAGCTGAAGAGATTGATCAAAGAGTTTTTTTGACTTTTACAGATAATGGAATCGGAATTGATTTAGAAAGAAATGGTGATAAAGTTTTTGGACTCTATCAAAGGTTTCATAATTATCCCGATAGTAAAGGTCTTGGTTTGTATCTTGTAAAATCTCAAGTTGAAACTATGGGAGGAACAATTAGTGTTGAAAGCGAGGTAAACAAAGGAACCTCATTTATCATATCATTTAAAAAATAAGTTATGTTGGAACAAATTTTATGTATTGATGACGATCCTATTACATTGATGCTGTCTAAAAAGGTGATTTCAAAGGCAGGTTTTTCTGACTTGATCAGTACGGCTCAAAATGGCGAAGAAGCGTTGTCATTTTTTAATACATTAAAGTACAGTAAAGATCAACCAGTAAAAATACCGCAATTAATTTTTCTCGATTTAAATATGCCGATCATGGGGGGCTGGGAGTTCTTAGATCATTTTACCACTTCTGATTACGATGAATTTAATTCGGTAAATGTTATAGTTTTGTCCTCTACAATTAATCCTGAAGATTTAGCAAAAGCAAAAAAATATCCTATCATTATTGATTTTCTCTCCAAGCCTATAACATTACAAATGCTTGAATATCTGAAAAATAAAATTGAACTATAAAAAAACGGCAATTACATTATAATTGCCGTTTTTTATTTTAAGTAAGTAAATAGAAAATGAATAGCTTCTTAGCTTTTTTCTTCTTTATTGAAATATACTAAGTAGTAATACATTTGTTTTTCTTCATCCCAGCCTTTTTCAACAAATTTTTCAGCGCTTTCAGGGTTGATAAAATCCATTTTAATCTGAATGTGAGTATCCAGATTAATTACATTTTTAATCGATTTTCTGGCGTCAGAAACAGCTGAATTGGCAATAGGGAACGAGGTTACATCCTCGATGCTGTATTTTTCTCCTTTATCAACTTTATAGTTTTTAAATTCAGGAATTAAATCAGGATTGTCCAGTACTTCATTCAGGAAATTTTGCTCTTCAAACTGATCATTTTTAGCAAAATAATTCACAGAGCGGTTCATGAACATAACTTCTTCTTTTTTATCTTCTGCCGGTAAAACCACGTCTTTTGCAAAGTTTTGACAGAATTTTAAATATTTTTTGGTAATGAAATTTTCATCTTCAAAAGCATCAACAGATAAAAAATGCTCTAACCAGTAACGTGCATCATAGCGGTTACTGTCGACAGTGAGGATTTTGTATCCTTCTTCTTTTTTATAGTTAAAGATCAAACATCCTTTATCTAATTTGCTTAGGTTGATTCCCTGTTGTAAAATCATTTCAAGATTACTGTCTTTTTCTTCAAACTGTAAAAAGTCGGCTTGCAGCTCGCTTTTAAAAATCCCAATAGCATCAACCACATTATTATCAATACTTAAGTTTGTTAAATACGTCACATAAACCTCTCCATTTTTAATGTGCGGATGATTGGACTGTTCGAATAAATGTGTAGTAATTTTTTTTGAAATCTCCTGTAAATTAGCCGGATTGTTAAAAATCTCAGTAGCATATTTAAACATGTCGTTATAATCCAGATCGACTTCGTGTGCAAACTGATAATAGTTTTCTTCTTTCTCTCTAAAAGGCTTAAAAAAGTACTCTTTTATCAAAGGCACAATTTCATCATTTAAATTAAAAGGCTGTTCCGATAAAAAAATCGCTTCGTTACGGCTTTTGTTTCCTACGCGGTGTATCGCAAGAGTCTCGATGTGGGTGTTGAATAAGTTGATCATATATTTTAGGTTCAGAGTTGCAGAGGTTCAAAGGCACAAAGGTTTATTTTCTGTCTTTTATTTTTCTGATAAAAGAACTTAACATTCGCTCTATTTCTCTACTTTCTCCATTTGTTTTATTGAATTGACTCTCTGTTATATATTTTAAATTGAATGAAATTTCTAGTTGAGTCTGCATTTCGAATAATGATGAAATTGAAATATTAAGGAGTCTCAAATAATCATTATTTCCATCTCTTCCATATCCTTCAGCAATATTGCTCGGTATTGATATGGAACATCTTCTAATTTGTGAAGATAGTCCATAAATTTCTTCTTTCGGAAATGAATGTGTTAATTGGTAAATTTCGGTAACTAGGTTTATTGATTTCTGCCAAATCAAAAGTTCTCTAAATGTCTTCATATTTTGTATTTAAAAAAAATAAATACAAAAATAAAAATATTCTTACATATCTGACTAAGATTTCTTTTTAAGAAAAAACTTTTAAACTTTGCTCCTCTGAACCTTTGCCCCTAAAAAAAAACTAATTCCAATTCTCCTCAAATCCAAAATCTTCAAAGCTGTCGTCGCCTTCAAACATGTCAAGATCGTCTTCGTCTAAATCGTCTTCAAATTCTCCGTAAATATCGTCATGTATATCGGCTTCGAAGTTTTTTTCTCCGGCTTCATCCGGCATTTCTCCGTGTGAAAATAATGTTTCAGGATAAATAGCCCCAACAGATTCTTCTTCTATCGCAGCCAATTCAACTAAGAAAGTCCACATACTGATGAAATCGTAAACATAGATAATTTTAGTGTTTTCTTTGTCTAAGATACTAGATAATGGATAATCATTCATAGTTCTTATTTCGCCTGGAATATCTCCGGTATCAAAAAGTGGAATTTCATCCTCCTGATTCCAGGTGTCGTCGCAAGTGTAAAACGAAGCTACTTCTGATCCGTCAAAACCAAAAGCGTTGAAGATTGCATTGTGTAAATCTTCAAGTGTGTCGTCTTCAAGAATTGCGATGTCTCTGAATATATCTTCTTCGGCGTCCAGGATTACTCTAAATTTATAAACCATAATCTTTGTTTTTATTGAGACGTCAAAGGTAAAATATAAAAAACGAAATACGAATTAGGAATAACGATTTGTTGAAAAGATTTTTAATTGTCAGTCTGAGTTGAGGTAAAATTCTAAAACTTAATTAGTACGACTTTGATTCCATTCAGGATGACATTAGTAAAAAGAAGATTCTATTTTCTGCTTAATCTTTTTCTAATTTTATGATAATGTTTATGATATGTGCTATGACTGGGATAAATTCTGCTCGAAGTCATATTATTGAAGATTAAAGCTGTAAAAAGCAAAATCAAAACACCAATTAATACGGGAGAAAGTACATACATATACCCCAGATCTTTTATTTTGTCAGAACCAATAACAGCAATAAGAGCTGTTGCGCCTCCGGGCGGATGCAAAGTTTTAGTAATCTGCATTAAAATTATAGCAAGTGAAACAGCCAATGGCGCAGCAATCCAGATAATATCCGGAGTAAATTTATGAACAGTAACACCAATAAATGCTGAGACTAAATGACCGCCAACAAGATTCCGGGGCTGAGAAAACGGGCTCTGAATAATTCCGTAAACAAGCACACTCGATGCTCCAAATGAACCAATTAAATAAACAGCATCATTTCCTGAAAAATGTATTGACTGAATGTAAGCGAGGATTCCAATACCTGCAAATGAGCCTAAAAAAGACCAAAAGTGTTCTTTGTAATCAATTAAAGTTTCTTTGTAAAGAATGTAACGTGTTTTGCGATATCCTCTTTTTATTTTTTGAACAGGCATTTTGTAATTTTGTTTTGCTGTAATTGATTTTTCGTTATGTTTTTAAATATACTTTGCTGTAGGTTATTTAATCCTGAAGATTCTGTTAATCGACAGATTATTAGCTTGAAATTATTTTATTAAACCTGGAGAATAGCTATACACCGTATAAGGATAAATCATTTTTGCAGTGTATTTAGAAATTAAACAAACCACCAGAATTGGAAAAAATAAGGTGTAATCGTTTGTAAGTCCGCATACTAAAAATATAGCCGTAAAAGGTGCGTGGATACTGGCGCTTAATACGGCAGCCATTCCGATAATCATAAAGTTAACCGGAATTACATGGATCTGAAAAAAAGTATTTAAAACGGAAGCCAGTAATAATCCTAAAAAAGCCCCGATAAAAAGGCTTGGTGCAAAAACACCTCCGTCTCCTCCAGAAGCTAACGTAATAGAAGTAACAATTGGTTTAAGAAACAATATGCCAATAAAAGTTAAGGCTAAAGAGAATGTCATTATTTGGTTTGGAGCAATAAAGCTGGTTTTAATAGCATGATACCCTTCACCATATAATTGCGGAAAAATAAAGAGCGAAATACTTAAAACTACTGATCCTATGATGATTTTGTAGTAATGGGTATCGATTTTTCCAAATTGAGATTTAAAAAACAAAACACAGCGAGTCAGATAAACTGAATTCATTCCGGCCAAAATTCCTAAAAGAATAAAATACGGAATGGCTTTTAAATGCCAGGTTGTGATTGAAATCGCAAACAAAGGTTCTTCTTTTAGAATAGAAAGTAATCCAAAAGCAATTGATACTGCTATAATATTTGATATAATAAATGCTCTGGTTACTTTTCTTGAAATAACTTCAAGGGCAAATAAAATTCCGGCAATCGGACTACTAAAAAGTGCCGTAACTCCCGCAGCAACACCAGCACAAATTAATTCGGTTTTATATTGACGGAAAACATTTTCTTTTTCGTGTGCAACTGAACCAATAGTCGCGGTAGCCACAACAGTAGAAACTTCGATTCCGGTTGAGCCTCCAAAAATGACAGTTAATAATCCGTTGATGAAGTGAGAAGGAATTTTATAAGAAGGCAAATTTTTTGATTTTGAGCCTGTACTCTCAAAAACTTCCTTGATTCCTTTGTTTTCTTTTTTCTTAAAAAGATATTGTCTTAGAAAATAAATTACAGATAATCCAAAAACGGGAAATACAATATAAAAGACTGGATTTACCGATACTTCATGAAAAAATATTTCTTCGTAATACTCGGTTATTTTTTTAAGTGAAATCCCGAGAAAAGCAGAAAGAAAGCCGATTAAGATAGAAACAATAACTAATTTTCGGAATTTAATAAATTGATGATTTTTCTTGATTTGCGCCGTTTTGTTCATCAGTAAGTAAATTTGTAAACCACAATATTTTTATGTGGATTACAAAATTAGATAATCATATTCGGTTTTTAATAAAAAATACTCAGTATATTATGTTAAAATTACGAATATAAGAAAAATCTTTCAGTATGCTTTTGATAGCATGTCGATGAAATATCTTACAGAAAATAATTACCATAAAGGTTATTATCTTTCATAGAATTCTATTGGTAATAAATCAGGATCGGCGATAAAAGTAAATCGCTTTTCAGTCGTTTCATCAATTCTTATTGGTTCTGATATTATATTTTTTGTATTTAAAAAAGCAATAGTTTCATCTAAATTAATCACTTCAAAAGCGAGATGACGTAAACCCACAGCTTCTGGTCTTGAAGGTCTTTTGGGTGGATTTGGAAACGAAAATAATTCGATAATGTAAGTTTCGTTTAAGGCTAAATCGAGTTTATAAGACTGACGTTCCTCTCGGTATATTTCTCTGATAATGGTTAATCCCAAAACCTCAGTATAAAAAGTTTTAGATTTTTGATAATCAGAGCATAAAATAGCAATATGGTGAACTTTATTTAAGCTAAGCATTATATATTTGATTCAGATTCCTGATTTAATTTACGAATTACTTTCGCGGGGTTTCCAACAGCTAACGAGTTGTCAGGAATATCTTTTGTAACGACAGATCCTGCACCAATAACAGATCCTTTGCCAATTGTAACACCTGGACAAATTACAGAGTTTCCGCCAATCCAGCAATCGTCTCCAATTGTAATCGGATAAGCATTTTCCAATGTTTTTCGTAATTCAGCGTCAAGCGGATGAGATGCCGTATAAATCTGAACATTTGGGGCAATAAAAACGTTTGAACCAATAGTTACAGGTGCGCAATCCAAAACAACGCAATTTACATTAAAATAGACATTGTCGCCGGCAATAATATTATAGCCGTAATCGCAATGAAAAGGTGGTTCAATGTAAAAGCCTGGTCCGGCATTTGGAATTAATGCTGCTAAAATTTCTTTTGCTTTTTTGGTAACGCGGTATTCTTTTACATTCAGATTATGAAGTAAGATTTTTGCAGCACGACGGTCCTTTACTAATTCGGGATCAAAAGCGTTGTAATATTCACCGCTTATCATTTTTTCTTTTTCTGTCTTCATATAATTTTTCAGATGAGTGTAATAATTTGTCTTTATTTAATGTTATTCTTTTTCAGGATTTCATCAAGGGCTTCGCTTCCCCAATTTTCATTCATGTTTTTGTTTTTCTTTCTCGTTTCCAGTATTCGGTTGTTGATCAATTTATCTTTAAAAGAAATTAATGTTTCTACAATTGCAAGATACACATAAGCATTGTCTGTTGTTTTTAATCGTTTAAAAAGGGTTTCATTAAAATAAGGATCTTTAAAAGAGGTTATTTTTTTACAATACATTTCAAGATCAGCAACAGAAGCGTTTGTGATTTTATCTTTGATTATGTGATATCCTGTCACTTTATCATTCAATAAGATAAAATTAAGCATTGTTTCTTCTAAATTTTCAGAAAACATTTTTTGCTCTATTTTAGGTGTAACTTGTATGTTTTTAATTTGATACGCTGACAGCAGCTCTTTTTTACTTAATTCAAGTGTTTTGGCACCATTTATAGATAAAAGATATTGAAAACCTTCAAGAGTAATTATATCTTCATTTTTCCATATATTCCAAAGTAAATCATCGTAAAGTTTGCATTTGTTTGCCAAAATAGATTCATAAACAAATTTTATATGATATTCTTTAATATTCTGATGCTGAACTTTTGTAAACGGAACTTTTAGCAATTCTACTGCTTTTTGATTTTTATAAGATGCAATTGCCTTGTACAATTCTAACCATTCACCAGAGAAATGATCATTATCTAAAGTTTGGTAAAGATTTTTCTCTAAAAAAGAAATAAATCGCGAATCTGGAAAATTTTGAATGGCTTGATAAGTAGAGTAATAACCGCTTTCTGCGTCTTCATCTTTAGCCTTATTTTTAAGAATTAGTTCAATATCATTTGGATTTTTATATTTAGATAGAGTAACTAAAGCACTTTGATTGTGATTTTTTATTACCAGATTTCTGACCTTAGGATATAAATATTCAGTTGGAACTGCATTTTCGATTGCTTCATATCCTGCATAAAGATTGTTTTTTTTGTAAATCAAAAGACTGTCTAATTGATTAAACTCAGCTTGACTTAATTTTTTAATCTCAGAATCCTCATATTTTGGATTAACCAGATTAATAAAAAAATCACCTACTTTTTCTGTAGACTTAATACATCCAAATTGAGTTTCTACCTGAGTATTGTCATTAATATGATTTTTTACGATTGAAAACAAATTTGCATTTTTATCCAATGCCAAAGCCCAGAAAGAATAACATCTTACGACTCCATTAGAATGATTTGTGAGTAGTAAAAGTTCCTCTTTTGATACATTCTTTTTTAATTCTTCAAAATTTTCATATTGTTCGGGTTTAATTCCGGCAACACCTACTGCAGAGCCCATTACAATATTTTCTTTTTCTATTTTTTGAACTATTAAATTGGTTTCATTTGATATTTTAGTAGAGTTTTTTTCTGAACAACTCAATGTAACAAGTAATATCATTACAGAAATAATTGTGAAAATTCGTAAAATAAATTTATTCATAATGAATGAATGGGTATTGATATTAAAAATTAAAAAAGGTTTTTATTGCATTTTTTTCTTCGAAATCTTCTCATGAATTTTCAACGTTTCCTGCAAAGCTGCGCTAGCATACCAAGGCGTTAATTCAGCTTCCAATAAATTAGCTTTTATGGCAGGGTCAGTAGCAACAAGTATTTTGGCTTCGTCTATTGTTTCTACATTAAAAATATAAATTCCTCTGTAGTTTCTGTCATTTTTCATAAAAGGCCCTGCGACAACCAGCTTTCCTTCTTTGGCTAATTTGTTGATATTCTTCATATGGCCTTCAAATAATTTTTTACTTTCTTCTTTGGAAGCCGTAGTATTGGTTCCCGATTTTAAAAGGCAGAAAACATATTTTTTCATACAGTATTCATCGGCATGAAGCGATTTTGCTAATGCTTCGTCATATTTTGCGTCGGTTTCCTGTGAAAATCCGATAACACTTACCGTTAAAAAAAAGAATAAGGACAGAGATTTTTTCATGACAAAATAAATTTTAAGTTAACAGTTATGTTGAGTGAAAACTTGGTTTTTATTTATTTAAAATAATGGTTTTCATAATTCAAATCTATAAAATTTGGAATCTTTTCATGTTTTTTGTCTTCCCAGCTTCTAAAGGTAAAATCTTCAATTTTTTGAATTAAATCAGAGTCTAATTCTATATTGGTTTGTTTGCAAAAAGCTAAAATTGTCGCATATCCCACAATAGTCGGATTCGTATCTGTTGCAATTAGTCCTTCTACTTTTTTTATTTTAACAGTCCATTTGGTTTCAGTTTTACAAAAGACAAATTCCAATCCTTTTATTACAGCCTTTCTCCAGTTTGAGAAACTTACTTTACCAGGTTCGTCTTTGGCTGGGATACTTGCTAAATCGCCCATTCTGATCCAGCCGTCACCGGTATATTCTTCTATAATTTTGTTTTGATTGTTATTGGGACTAATCTTAAGATTTATAATGGCAAAAAAAGGTTTTCCGTTTTTTACCTTTTGCCATCGATAATCTAATGTTTCATTAATCATATAAATTTTTTAAAGCATTTTTTTAAGAATAACAATCTGTCCCAGATGATAAACATCATGCTGAATAATTCCGTGAATATGTTCGTAATACGTATGATTATTATTAGCGTATATTTTTGCCAGATCAGCATCATCAAAATCTTCAAAAAAAGTATTCCAGGCTTCTTGTGATTTTGCGAGACTTTGGAGTGATTGCTCCCAGGCAGCTTCGGATGGATCTAAAACAGGTACAAAATAATTATGATCAGGCGTTATAATTAACTCTCCCTGAACCCGTTTTAAAATGTTTCTTCTCCATTGTATTAGATGATTAACAATTTCCCAAATCGTATTGAGATTGGGATTTGCCTTTTTGTAAGCCTGTCCTGCAGTAATATCCTTTAAAGTATCTGCCAAAGTGACTTCAAGCCACGGATTTCCATTATAGATGGATTGATATAAATTTGAAATTCTCTTGCTTTCTGACATAATAAATGGTTTTTTGCAATTCATAGCTAAGATACAAATTAGTATTTTACAACTCATCCCTAAAATTCTACAATTG
Organism: Flavobacterium chungangense LMG 26729; assembly: GCF_000735715.2. Taxonomy (NCBI): domain Bacteria; kingdom Pseudomonadati; phylum Bacteroidota; class Flavobacteriia; order Flavobacteriales; family Flavobacteriaceae; genus Flavobacterium; species Flavobacterium chungangense. The sequence goes on along the minus strand of NZ_JASY01000009.1, from coordinate 115,186 downwards.
GGTTATTATATATTTTTTAACAAGAATGATTGAAATACATTTGCTTCATCAAAATCAATCTTATGAAAACCAAATTACTTTTTACAATCAGTTTTTTATGTATTACGATTTTCACTTTTGCTCAAACGACTATTTCCGGAAAAGTAGTTGACCAAAAAGGAAAACCAGTGACAGGTGCCAACATTTATATCGACGGAACTTATGATGGAGCCACCAGTTCTGAAACAGGAGATTTTTCTTTTGAAACCACTTCTACAGGAAATCAATTTATAATCATAAGCTTTTTATTGTATGAAACATTCAAAAAAGAAATAGATGTTACTAATTTTAAAAATCAAACGGTTAAACTAAGAGAAAATGTAAATGCACTAGATGCAGTTGTCATCACTGCCGGAACTTTAGAATCCGGGGATAAAGCAAGAGTTTCTGTTTTAAAACCTTTAGATATTGTAACCACTGCTGGTTCTGCGGGAAATATTATTGCTGCGTTACAGACTTTGCCGGGAACACAAACGGTTGGTGAAGATGGACGTTTGTTTGTACGTGGAGGAGAAGCCAGCGAAACGCAGACTTTTGTTGACGGAATTCGAGTGGCTCAGCCGTACGGGGCAACAACCAATAATTTGCCAACCCGAGGAAGGTTTTCTCCTTTTTTATTCAGTGGAATTGCATTTTCAACTGGAGGTTATTCGGCCGAGTATGGCGAAGCTTTATCAAGTGTTTTATTGCTGAATACTCAGGATGAACCTGATATGAACAAAACCGAAATTGCTTTAATGACTGTTGGTTTAGGGTTAGGAAACACACAGAAATGGAAAAAAAGCTCGTTGAGTGTGAATACGGCTTACATTAATCTGGCACCTTATCAGGCAGTGATTCCACAGAATGTAGATTGGAATAGTCCTTATCAGTCCTTATCCGGAGAAACCGTTTACCGATATCATTTTACAAACGGAATTTTCAAATTATATGCTGCTTTCGATGCTTCTAAATTTGATCTGAATCAGAAAAACATCAATTTCGAAGACAAAATCAGAACCGATTTAAACAATAATAATTTCTATCTTAATGCGTCTTACAAAGGAACTTTTGGCACTGGCTGGCAATTAACATCAGGAATTAGTTATGGATACAGTGTAAACAAAATTAAATATGATGTAAATGATGTTGATAATGATGAGAATGCAGCTCAATTGAAACTAAAATTAAGAAAAAGTGTTTCAGATTATTTTAAATTATCCTTTGGAGCTGATTATTTCATTACCAAATTCAATGAAAATTTTGATAATAATGCCAATATCCAAACTTCAAATGGTTACGATTCAAATATTGCCGCTTTTTATACAGAAGGAGACATTTTATTTTCCAAAAATTTAGCTGCAAAAGTAGGTTTCAGACTTTCGAATAACAGTTTGCTTAATGAAACCAATATTGCACCGAGAGCATCTATTGCTTATAAAGTTTCAAAGAGCAGTCAGTTTTCTTTTGCTTACGGAGATTTTACACAAACACCGGTTGTCGATTACATCAAATATTCAAAATACCACCAATTTGAAAGTGAAAAGGCAAGACATTATATCTTAAACTATCAATTTACAAAACCCGGACAGACTTTTAGAGCCGAAGGGTATTACAAAGATTACAGTAATTTAGTTCAATATGATACGAGAGATATCGCTTATAATTCGGTTTTCAATAATAACGGATCAGGTTATGCTAAAGGATTGGATTTATTTTGGAGAGACAGCAATTTATACAAAAACTTAGAATATTGGATTTCTTATTCATACATCGATTCAGAAAGGCAGTATAAAAATTTTCCAACAATGGCCACTCCGGGTTTTATAGGGAATCATAGTTTGTCAATTGTAACGAAATATTTTATTACCGACTGGAAATCGCAAATTGGTTTTACAAACAGTTATAGTTCCGGACGTCCCTATAATGACCCAAACCAAACGCAGTTCATGAACGGAAAAACAAAATCATATAACAGTTTGAGTTTTAACTGGGCGTATTTATTAACAACACAAAAAATCCTGTATTTCTCTGTTTCAAATATATTAGGAAGCCAAAACGTTTTTGGTTACGATTACGCAAAGCTACCGGATGCAAATGGAGTTTACCAAAGACAGGCTGTTGTGCCAACTGCAGACCGCTTTTTCTTCTTAGGCTTCTTCTGGACCATTAGTAAGAATAAGAATGACAATCAGTTGAAGAATTTATAGGGATTAGGTTCTAAATATTTATTTTTAGATACTAAAAAAACAATTCAGTAGCCAAATTCGACAACTCAGTATCATTTAATTTTATAAGACTAAAAACCAGCATACTTTTGACGTATAAATTAATAATCAGAGTTTTAATCATCAATAAAAAACGTAGAGATTTAGATCTCAGAACATAAACACTAAAAATAACTTTAAAACAAAGAAATCATGACCAAAATTATTACAGCCTTTACATTATTTATCTGTAGTTTATTATCTGCACAAACACAATTTGAACAAGGAATGGGTAAAGCTTTCGGGCTTTGGAAAGAAGGGAAAAATGCTGAAGCTTCGGCAATGTTTGAAAGAATTGCAGCAGCAGACAAAACCAGCTATTTACCTAATTATTATGTTGCCTTAATTAATACAACAGCAGTTTTTACTGAAAAAGACAAAACAAAAATTGATTTGTTATTGACAAAAGCGCAAGATGCTTTAGATAAGGAAATAATAAAAGATCAAAACAATGCCGAGTTATATGTTTTGCAGGCTTTGATTTATACAGGATATGTTGTAGCTGATCCAATGACAAACGGAATGAAATATTCTGGTAAAGTAATGGAAGCTTACGCAAAAGCAAAAGCAATAGATCCAAATAATCCGAGAGCCGTTTTTGGAGAAGCAGATTATCAATTAGGCGGCGCAAAATGGACAGGTGTTGATACAAAACCACTGTGTGTACAAGTTGATAAAGCTATCGAACTTTTTGGTACTTTTAAACCTGAAACTCAATTTTCACCAAAATGGGGATTGGAAAGAGCTTTGGAGGCACAAAAAAACTGTAAAAAATAAAAAACTAATTTAAGCTGATTATAATGAAACACAATGGAAATACATATGCAGATCTAAAAAGCGGAACTATTGTTTCGTTTAAGATTTCTATGATTTTTACAGTAATATTTTCAGCTTGTTTAGGAGATGATTTAAACATTCAAAACGTTATTATAACTTTTTTCATAAGCTGCCTTTATTCTTTTGGAGTAGGTTTCGGAAATGGATTTCTTAACGTTCTTCTTGATAAAAAGTGGGATTGGCTGGAGCAGACCAATCTAAGGGTTTACTACGGAATTATGGTTACAATTTTGTATACTGTTCCAGTCGTTTTAGGAATAAATTATTACATTTTTGTTTACCTTCAAAATCTGCCTGTAGACAAATTCTTTAGTGAGAGAATGATCTGGATACATCTTTTTTACATCATTTTATCTTTAGCGGTTTCGACTTTCATGCAGGCCAGAAGTTTTATGGTAAAATGGAAACAGGCATCAAAATTTGAAATAACACAGCAAAAGATTATTGCCGGAACAGCAAATGCTAAATTCGAAAGTTTAAAAAATCAAATCGATCCGCATTTTCTTTTCAATAGCCTAAATGTATTAAGCTCTTTGATTGAAGAAAATCCGGATAATGCGCAGCGATTCACAACCTCTTTATCAAAAATTTATCGTTATGTTTTAGAGCAAAAAGATAAAGAACTGGTTTTGGTTGAAGATGAATTATCGTTCGCAAAAACCTACATGAATTTGCTAAAAATGCGCTTCGAAAATAGTTTGTTTTACGAGTTGCCGGCAACAGCGATTAATCCGGATGCAAAAGTGGTCCCGTTATCTTTGCAGCTTTTATTAGAAAATACTGTAAAGCATAATGTAGTAAGTGAACAAAAGCCATTGCATATTCGAATTTTCATTGATGGAAATTGTTTAGCTGTACAAAATGATTTTCAGAAGAAAGAAGTTTTGCAGGACAGGCAAGGCGTCGGATTGCAAAATATCGTAAATCGATATGCAATTATAACCAACAGAAAGGTATTAATTGAACAAAATGAACAAACATTCACCGTTAAGATTCCGATTTTAACGAAACAAATAGCAGTTATGGAAACAAATGCAGATTATAGCAATGAAAATAAAGCATATTTCAGAGCTAAAAAAAGAGTAGAAGAACTGAAAGGATTTTACGCAAATGTAATTTCGTATTGTTGCGTGGTACCCTTTTTAGTTTTTATAAATTTGAGGTTTTCTCCCGGATTTCAATGGTTTTGGTTCTCAGCGATAGGATGGGGATTTGGAGTTGTGATGCATGCTTTTAAAGTTTTTGGTTACAGCTCAGATTGGGAAGAAAGAAAAATCAGAGAAATTCTGGAAAAAGAAAATAAGAAACAAACCTGGAAATAGTATGGAATCAAATAATCCTGAAGCAGAACGTTATTATCAGGCTCAAAAAAAAGTAAAAGAAATTAGAGAGTTTTATCAACATTTAACTGTGTTCTTACTTTGTAATCCAATTGTAATTGCTGTAAACCTTATGACTTCGCCGGGTTATTTATATTTTTGGTATTCTTTGTTAGGCTGGGGAGTTGCAATTATTTTACATGGACTAAAGGCCTTTGATCGTTTCCCTTTTTTTGGTAAAGAGTGGGAAAAAAGAAAAATGGATGAAATTCTGGAAAAAGAGAATAATAAACAAAAATGGGATTAATCATGGAAATAAAGTATAGCGAAGAAGATAAGTATGATCAGGCTAAAAAGAAAGTCGAGGCTATAAAAGGGTTTTACAGTAATTTAACTTCTTATATAGGTGTTAATATAGTTTTGATTTTTGTCAATCTATACACTTCGCCAAATCATTTATGGTTTTATTGGCCACTAATTTGGTGGGGAATAGGAGTTGTATTTCACGGTTTAAAGGTTTTCGAAGTATTTCCGGTTTTAGGAAAAGGCTGGGAAGAAAAAAAGATCCGGGAAATCATGGATAAAGAAAAAGAGAAACAAAATAAATGGCAATAACTTTTAAATCAGAATAAGATGGGACGTTTTAGAAAACGCATATACGAGGAATATTCACAAGAGTTTAGCAATGACGAGCATTTTGAAATTGCATACAAAAAAGTAAAAAGAATAAAAGGTTTTTACTCGCATTTAAAGATTTATATAATCGTTAATGCAGTTATCATTATTTCCAATTTGAGCAGGGATTTTTCCGGGATAAGATTAAATGAAGGTGCTTTTTTTGAATGGCATACGTATTCAACAGCTGTTTTTTGGGGTATCGGTTTAGCCGCTCATGCATTATCTGTCTTTGGTCGCAATATTTTCTTTGGTGATGATTGGGAAAAAAGAAAGATTCAGGAATATATGAGTAAACAGTCCGCTAATAACAATAAATGGGAATAATTTTTTTTCAAATTTCAGACTTATAAATGACCACATTAATTATAGAAGACGAAAAACCTGCTGCAAGATTATTACAGCGAAAACTCGAAAAATTAGCTATTTCAGTAGAAACCATGCTGCATTCTGTAGAAGAATCTATTGACTGGTTTGCCAACAACGAACATCCGGATCTGATATTTTTGGATATTCAGCTGTCTGATGGTTTATCGTTTGAAATTTTTGAAAAAATAGATATCAAAAGCGCTATCATTTTTACAACAGCTTATGATGAATATGCTTTAAAAGCCTTTAAATTAAATAGTATCGATTATCTTTTAAAACCAATTGATGAAGATGATTTAGAAGTGGCGGTTGAAAAATATAAAACCAGAATTCCTAAACAAGATTCAGGCAATAAGAACCTGCAGCTTGATTTTGAGCAAATTAGAAAAATGCTGACCAATCCTTTTGAGAAGACTTATAAAAATAGATTTACAGTCAAAATAGGACAGCATTTAAAAGTCATTACTACAGAAGAAATTGAATGTATCTTTAGTGAGAATAAAGGAACTTACATTCACACTTTCGACAACAGAAACTATTTAATCGATTCTACTTTAGAGATTCTTGAACAGGAATTAGACATGAAGAATTTTTTTCGTGTAAGCAGAAAATTTATAGTGCCATTAAAAGCCATTAAAGAAATTCAGGTTTATACCAATTCACGGTTAAAAGTGATTTTACCAAGTTATAAAGATGATGAGGTAATTGTAAGCCGTGAAAAAGTTCAGGATTTTAAGAGTTGGTTAGGGTAAAACTTTACGGAAATATTCATTATTAGAAAAAGATAAATAAAAAAGAGCCGTAAATCGGCTCTTTTTGTGTTTTGTATAAATGCATCTTATTTGCTCACTCGATGCAAAGTATAAGTCATAGCACTCAAAAGAAAAAAGGCCATAACCTGGTGAATCAATCCTAAAGCTAAAGGAACGCTGTACAATAAAGTGAAAACTCCAAGGAGAAACTGAATAAATACAAAAAGGACCAGAATATTAATTCCGTTTGACTGAGTTCTGGTAAGTGCATATTTTTTGCTTTTGAAGAAAAGAAAAAGAATAATCGCAACAACTGCATACGCAAAAGTTCTGTGTACAAACTGAACCCCGCTTTTCCCTTCAATTAAATTCTTCACCAAAGAAGACTGCTCAATAAAAACCGATTCATGAATAAATTCTCCATCGCTCATTAACGGCCAGTGATTGTGAATTAACCCGGCATTCAATCCGGCTACAAATCCGCCGTAAATAATCTGGATTAATAAAGCTGCCAAAGCATATCTGGCGATAGTACGAAGCGGAATTATTCTGTTGATATTTCTTTCCGGATAAATCAAATCCAGTGCAACCCAAAGTGTATAAGCGAAAGTGATAAAAGCAAAAGTCAGGTGAAGTGAAAGTCTAAAATGACTTACATCCGGATTATCAATTAATCCGCTTCTTACCATAAACCATCCTAAGAATCCTTGGAAACCTCCCATTGCCAAAAGAACAATACATTTTTTGATAGTAGGAGTATCTAATTTCTTTTTGATTAAAAAGTAAACGAAAGGCACAAAGAAAACCAATCCGATAATGCGACCGATAAAACGGTGAAACCATTCCCAGAAATAAATGAATTTATAATCGGCTAATTGAAAATCGTTGTGAATATTGATTTTTTGGTACTCCGGAAATTTCTTGTATTGTTCAAAAGCTTCGTTCCATTTTGCTTCTGTCAAAGGCGGAAAAGTGTCCGTTACCAAATGCCAGTCGGTCATGGATAAACCTGAATTGGTTAAACGGGTGATACCGCCCACGACAACCATTAAAAATAATAAAACACAACCCGATAGTAACCAAATGATTACTGATTTATTCTCTTTTTTCATTCTGATCCGATTAATTCGATTTCGTTTTTGTTTTTTATTTTGGAAATTCTTTTTAAATATAATTTAGCAAAACATATGTTTACTAAGATGCTTGGGAGAAATATGATGCTTCCAACAATAATTCTTGTTGTTAAATTTTGAAGATCTAATTCTATATCAGTAAGATGATTAAACGCAGGACTTGTCATTACTAAAGCAATTAGAAAAATTATAGAACAAGGAGTAACAATAGATGCTAAAAAATAAAGTAAATTGTACTTGTAATGTTTTTTTTTACTGTTTTTTAGTCCTTTGAAAAAAATATAGTTTGGATAGATAATAACTACAGCAAGTAAAATTCTATAAATTACTTTGTAAATATCCATTATTTTTTAAGTGTTAAATTCAACTTTTCAGCTCTTTTAATCACAAAATCATAAGCCGCCTGGTATTCATTTGGAATATCACCTTCTAAAATAGCTTCTTTCACCGCTTCTTTTAACACCCCGATTTCACGAGAAGGCTTCAAATCAAACATTTCCATAATTTCTTCCCCGGTAATTGGCGGCTGGAAATTACGAACATGATCGCGTTCTTCTACTTCAACAATTTTCTTGCGGACAAGTTCAAAGTTCTTATGGTATTTTTTGAACTTTGCCGGATTCTTGGTTGTTATATCTGCTTCACATAAAGTCATTAGATTTTCTACATCTTCACCGGCATCAAAAACCAAACGGCGAACAGCGCTGTCAGTTACAATATCTTCCGCCAATACAATTGGACGCGAGCTCATAATGACCATTTTTTGCACAAATTTCATTTTATGATTCAATGGCATGTGCAAACGTTCAAAAATTTTCTTAGCCATTTTACCGCCAAGAAATTCATGCCCATGAAAAGTCCAGCCTTGTTTTTTATTGAAACGTTTTGTTGGTGCTTTTCCAATATCGTGTAATAAAGCAGACCAGCGAAGCCAAACATCATCTGTATTTGGACAGATATTGTCTACTACTTCAAGTGTGTGATAAAAGTTATTTTTATGTGTGTGTCCTTCAATTTCTTCAACCTGATTCAGTGCTGTTAATTCAGGTAAAATCAAATCTAAAAGCCCTGTTTCGTATAAAAGTAAAAATCCGGTTGAAGGTTTTGGAGTAGAAAGAATTTTGTTTAATTCATCTACAATTCTTTCGCCTGAGATAATTTTGATGCGATCTGCATTTTTCGTTATGGCTTCTAATGAATTTCTTTCTATAACAAAATTCAATTGTGTTGCAAAACGAATGGCACGAAGCATACGCAAAGGATCATCAGAATACGTAATATCCGGATCATCTAATGGTGTTTTGATTATTCCAAGTTTTAAATCCAATAAACCGTTAAAAGGGTCTAAAAGATCTCCAAAATTATTTTCGTTTAATGATAAAGCCAAAGCATTTATAGTAAAATCCCGACGGTTTTGATCATCCTGCAAAGTTCCGTTCTCCACAATCGGATTTCGGCTGTCACGATTATAGGATTCTTTTCGGGCACCAACAAATTCAATGTCCGTATCTTCAAAACGAAGCATTGCTGTTCCGTACGTTTTAAAAACCTGAACCTTTGGTTTGTTCGGAAGTAAATCAGAAACTTTAAGTGCTAATTCGATTCCGCTTCCAACTGCAACAACGTCGATATCTTTTTTTGAACCCCGGTTTAAAAGCAAATCACGAACAAATCCGCCGATTACGTATGAATCGACATTTAATTCTCGGGATGCTTTCGAAATGATTTCGAAGATTTTGTTTTGTAAAGCTGTTTTATAGTTTGTTTGTATAGTCACGAATTCGCTGATTTTTGAGTAAGTGCAATTTGAATTTCTGTCGAAATAAAATGCATGCAAATTTACAACATAGAAAATGCCTTTTATAATCTATGGTTGACTTTTTTGAATAATTTCACAATTTTTCAATTGAATTTTATTAAAATAATATGGTGAAGCTGAATTACACGAATTCATTGGAAGTTATACTCAAAGATTTTAAAAATAAATTCGTGAATTCGTGGCGAAAAAAACTACTCCACAATAAAACAAATCAATTATGATCTGTTTTTAGAAATGCAATTTGTATTTTTGAATCATACAAAAACGTACAAATGAAAATTGTTATATCTCCGGCGAAATCTTTGAATTTCGAAAAAGAATTACCAACATCTCAATATACTGAACCTTCATTTTTAAAAGAAGCAAAAATAGTTCACAAAGTTGTAAAGCAAAAAAAACCTGCTGAGCTATCAGAATTAATGTCAATCTCAGACAAATTAGCCGACTTGAACTGGAAAAGAAATCAGGATTGGAAAACACCTTTTACACCAGAAAATGCACGCCCGGCAGTTTATACATTCGATGGTGATGTGTATACTGGTTTAGACGCATATACAATTCCGTTACAGAAATTAGATGCGTTGCAGGATAAATTAAGAATCTTATCAGGACTTTACGGGCTTTTAAAACCATTGGATTTAATGCAGGCATACCGTTTGGAAATGGGAACTAAAATACCAGTTGCTGAATCTAAAAACCTGCACGAGTTTTGGAAACCAACGGTTACTAAAGCGTTAAACAAAGAATTAAAAAAGGACGAATTATTCGTGAATTTGGCGAGTAACGAATATTTCTCAGCTGTAGATGTGAAAGCTTTAAAAGTTCCTGTAATCACTCCGGATTTTAAAGATTATAAGGATGGGAAACTAAAAATGATTAGTTTCTTCGCAAAGAAGGCGAGAGGCATGATGGTGCGCTATATTATTGACACAAATGCTGAAACTATTGAGGATTTGAAAGGCTTTAATTATGAAGGATATCAGTTTGATGCGAATCTTTCAAAAGGAAATCATTTGGTTTTTACAAGATGATTTTTAAAGTTGCTAAGATTTTGAGAAGCTAAGTTTTAAGTTTTTTTCTTCAAAACATTTTTCTTCTTATAAGCACATTTTACAAAAAACTAAAAAATCCGTGTCACAGGAAACTGACACGGATTTTTCGTATTATAAATAATTACTAAATATTAATGCATCGCATCTGCGGGATTAATCTTGTTCTTTCCTCTTTTGATAAAAAAGATAATTGGAATGCAGCATAAAAACATAATTCCTAAATACATGAAAATATCCATATATGATAAAACGGTACTTTGTTTAAGTACAGAAAGATCAATAGCCTGATATGCTTTTTTCATCGCTTCATCTGCTGTAAATCCTTTAGCTATGAAAGATTTTTGCATTCCGGCAAGACGCTGCTGAACATCGTATTTTGCGGGATTTAAGTTTGTCAGTAAATTAACTCTGTGTTCCTGGCTTAATCTTGTAATAAATGTTGTAATGATGGCAATACCAAATGAACCTCCTAACTGACGCATCATTCCGGTAAAGGCGGCTCCTTCTCCAATTTGTTTTCCCTTTAATGTTGAAAGTGAAAGTGTGGTAATAGGCACAAACAATAATCCTAAACCAATCCCTCTTAAAATTAACGGCCAGAATAAATGTTCTGCTCCGGTATCAGGCGTCATTCGATTGTGCATTAAAAGCGTGAAGAAAAAGAAGACTAAAAATCCAACTCCAACCATATATCCCTGGGGCACGCCTTTCTGAATCATATTTCCAACAAATGGCATCATAATCGCCGTTGTGATCGAACCTGGAATTAAAAGTAATCCGGCATCCATCGCAGTCCACCCTAAGATCGACTGTGTGTAAATTGGTATAATTAATGTCGATCCATACAAACCAAAGCCAAGAATAAAACACATTACGGTTCCAATTCTTAAATTTCCATCTTTTAAAACACTTAAGTTTACAATTGGATGTTTATACGTCAGCTCTCTCCAAATAAACAATATTAAACCAAGAACTGTTACAACACTTAAAGTTATAATAAGAGAATCGTTAAACCAATCATCCTGTTGACCGTGCTCTAATACGAATTGTAATGACCCGATAAAAGACGTTAATAATATAATTCCCCACCAGTCTACCTGATTGGCTTTTAGCTTTTCTCCATATTTTGGACTTCTCACAAAGCTTATCGCCAGAATAGTAGCAATAATTCCCAGTGGAATATTAATGTAAAAAATGTAAGGCCAGGAATAGGTATCTACTAAATATCCACCTAATGGCGGACCTAAAGTGGGTCCAACAATTACACCCATTCCGTAAATGGCCTGTGCCATACCTCGTTTTGCAACCGGATAACTTTCGGTAATAATCGTTTGGGCTGTTACCAGTAATGCTCCTCCGCCCATACCCTGTACGAATCTAAAAGCTACAAGCTCCCATATATTGGTAGCGTTACCGCATAAAAAAGAACAGACGGTAAATATTATGATAGAGGCCACAAAATAATTACGACGTCCAAATTGCTGCGATAGCCAGCTCGTCATCGGAATTACAATAACATTCGCAATTGCGTATGCTGTAATTACCCACGCCACATCGGTCAGGGTAGCACCAAGGCTCCCTCGCATGTGCGTTAGTGCTACGTTTACAATTGTGGTATCTACAATTTCCAGCAGTGCACAAAGTACTGCGGTTATCGTAATGATCACACGTCTATAACCATATTCTACTAAATCATCATCTGATTGTACTGCTGCTGCCATTTATATTATTTCAAATGTACGTCTACATCAACATTCATTCCTGGTCTCAAAAGTTTTACTTTCTCAGGATCGTTTGAAGGATCTAAACTAATTTTTACCGGTAATCTTTGGATTGTCTTTACGAAATTTCCTGTAGCATTGTCTGGGGGCAATAAAGAAAAACGGGATCCTGTTGCCGGAGAGAAAGAAGTTAAAGTACCTTTAAACTCATAATTAGGATAAGCATCTACTTTTAAGCTTACTTTTTGTCCCACGACCATTTTATTTAATTGTGTTTCTTTAAAGTTAGCTACAACCCAGGCTTCATTATTATTGATAATATAAAATAAAGATTGTCCCGGCTGTACTAATTGTCCCGGCTGAATATCAACTTTAGACACCTGTCCGTCAATCGCAGCGGTAATTACTGTATAAGATAAATTCAAATGTGCTACATCCAGCATTGTTTTTGCTTTCTTAATGTTAGCAGCTGCAACTTCTGTTTGTTTATCAGAAACTTTAGATTTTGACTGGATTACTGATTTTTGAAAAGAGCTTGCTCTTTGTTGCTGCTCTAAAACGCGCACTTGATTTTCAGCTTCATCTTTTGCCGTTTGTGCCTGTTCAAATTGCTGTTTTGTAATGGTATGTGTTTTATATAGATTGTTGTAACGGTTAAAATCGTTTGTAGCTTGTCTTAATTTGATTTTGGCACTTTCGATAGAACTGCCAGCCGATTTCATTTGAGCATCAGAAACATTAATACTTGCATATGCGCTTCCAATATCAGCTTTTGCAGCTTCGTATTGACCTTCAGCTCCCAATAAAGCAGCTTGTGCTTCATCGATTTTTAGCTGATAATCTCTTTTGTCAATGGTAAACAAAGTATCTCCTTTTTTTACAAAATCATTATCCTTTACATAAACCTTGCTGATATATCCGGATACTCGAGGAATAATCGGATTCATTTTTTTCTCAATCTGCGCATCGTCTGTTTCTTCATGAGACTGAGAGTGTATGTATTTTGAAATCCCGTAAGTTCCCCCTACTAAAATCAAAACGGTTAGTATGATGATGAATTTTTTATTTGTCTTTTTCTTTTCCATGAGAGCTAGCGATTATATTTTAGAAAGATTGAATGATTGTGATAATTGTCCTGATACTGAAAGCAGTTCGTAATATTTTTGAATAATACTTGCTTTTGATAAAGCAGTATTTATTTTAGCGCTTAAATATTCAACGTCAGCTTCCACAAGGTCGTTAGTGTCTGATAAACCGTTGTCGAATTTATCTTTTACCAGTCTGTAATTTTCAGATGCCTGCTGCAATGCTTCATCATAAACCACACTTTGATTAATGGCTAAGTCATAATCTTCAATAGATTTTTGAACTTCAACTTTGATACGATCCGTTAAAAGTGCTTCAGAATTTTTTACTTCAAGCGCTTTACTTTCAGCCTCTCTTACGTGAGCATTGTTTTTTATAATTCCGGATAAATCATACGTCAAACCAACGCCAAAATTCATCGCATATTTTACAGTAATGAAATCTTTCAGATCAAAAGCTGTATAACCTCCTAATAAAGCTAAAGATGGGTAATAACCAGCTTTTGCTACTCTAATGTTTGATTCACTTGCTTTAGATTGTAAACGAACAGCTTCTAAATCCTTTCTGTTTTCCAATGCCAATGCATCAGATGTTGGGGCATTACTTGTTTTTAAATTAAAGAAATCCTGCTCATTAACCTCAATTTTAACAGAAGGCTCTAATTTAAGTAATGTCGTTAAATAGAAATTGATATTATTGATATTGTTATTCGTTTCTTCAATAGATAATTGCGTTTTAGAAACCATTAATTGTGCTTTCAATAAATCATTTCTCGGAATGATTCCGTTTTTCTCTAATTCCGTAAAATCAGTAACACGCTGTTTCGCCTGTTTCTGATTTTCGTTTAAAAGATCTAACGTTTTTTGCGCTTTATATAATGCAGTATAATAGGTAATAACGCGAAGTGCAACATCTTCTTTCGTTTTGACCGCATTTGCAGTTTCAGCTTCGTATAAACTTTCGTAAGTATCTATACTGCTCTGGATTTTAAATCCGGAGAAGATTGGCAGACTAAGATTCGCCATCCCTAACATAGCGCGATCCGGTGAAGCCATTGACTCAGAACTTGCTTCGTCATTATGCATGTCGATTGAAGCTTTTCCTAAGCGTTGGTATTGTCCCGAAATTTTCAGGTCCGGGTATTGGTTATTTTTAACCGACTGTAATTCGTATTTTTTTGTGTTTACCTTAGTGTTGGCAAGTGTAACTTCGTTACTCTTTTCCCAGGCCAGTTTAACGGCTTCATCTAAGGTTAAACTTGTTTTTTCTTGTGCTTCTGTTGAAGATATTCCGATAAAGAAAACTCCAAAGAGCATTAATTGACTAATTTTCATAAACAAGTAGTGCTTTTATAGTTTGTTGAATGTGCTTTTTAAGAGTGGTTTTTATGTAATTATCATACAATTCTTCGGTGTTTAAATTCAGTAATTCTACGAAGAAAGGTTTATTCATATGAAAATGAAAAAAAGTTCCGATTATTGTAGGTGTGATAAGCGGAATGATAACATCTTTTCTAAAAACGCCTTTTGCCTGACCTTGGGAAATAATACTTTCTACAGATTTTAAGTTACCCTTTTTTAGCTCTGTAAAGGCGGTCATGCTCTTTTCTCTTTCTTTTGAATTGAGCTCAAAATGCAAAACTCTGAAAATACCTTTATTGCAATTAATTCTGGTAATGTAAATTTCAATTAACTTATTGACTTTCTCGAGTGGCTCGATATTTTCCTGCAATAAATTTTCAAGTTTTAATTTTAAATCAGATGTTTTGTAGATAATCAGTGATTCCAATAGTAAGTCTTTTGAACCAAAATAATACGATATCATCGCAACATTAATTTTTGCAATCTTTGAGATATCCCGTATTGAGGTGCCTTCAAATCCCTTCTCAGAAAACAGCTTTTCAGCTACTTCCAGAATCTGAATTTTTTTATCATTAAATTCGATGTTTGACATGATAGTGTTTCTAATCGAGTACAAAATTAAACACTTGTTTAATTTAAACACTTGTTTAGTTTTTGTTTAACGTAATATTAACATAAAACGGTTTCGCATTTTTGGTATAAAAAAAGCTTAAACAGTTATCATTTCAGCTTTCTTAATTTTTTTTGTCATTCCAGCGAAAGAGAACTCATAAACTTTATTATAATGTAGTTTAATTTATCGAATCTCTTCAATAAACGCAGCAATTCTACACTTTTCATTTTCAGATAAAATGGTATATTTATTTATTTTATTGCTCTAAAATCCACTTTCCATCTTCTAATTTATAAACATATAAAGGACTTGCCAAACAGGTGAACATTGGTTTATAAAATAACGCTGCTTTTTTATTTTTTTCATCTATAATAGGTTTAGAAAAATATAGAAAAATGCCATCTGAACATTTTTTCGAGAGAATAACTTCTTTGTCTTTATTATTGTTAAAAACCAAATTTCGTTTGATGATTTTGATGTTTTTTTGTTTCAAAGAAATGGTATCTAATATGAATTTTTCGGAAACATTTTCTAAACTATCCAGTTGTTTTATATCCTTTAGATGAAGTTTTTTTAAAATAAACGACTTAATACTAACTTCAATATCTGGATTTTCATGAGTTCTTATTTTAATCATTGACTCTTGAGGCATTTCCAAAATGCATCCGCATGAATCATCTTTAGCAATTTGTTGAATCAATTCATTAGCTTTGGCATTATACGTTGATTGTGAAAAGGATTCGTCTTTTTGACATCCTGTAAAAAGTAAAAAAAGACAAGAAATTAAAAGAGATATATTAAGTTTCTTCATATAATTTTTTAAAATAAATTTCTTTATAAATATATAATAATCTATCGATGTAATTTGGTCAATAAAAAAACGGCATCTATAAATTTAGATGCCGTTTGAATTTTTGTAAGCAAAAAGAAAATCCTATCGAATTCCTCCAACAAATTCAGCAATTTTTCCACTTCCGCTTTCAGATAAATGTTTGATAAAAGCACTACCGATAATTGCTCCTTTTGCATATTTCGTAGCCTGATTGAAGGTTTCTTTGTTTGAAATTCCGAAACCTACGATTTGAGGATTTTTCAGGTTGAGGTTTGAAATTCTCTCAAAATAGGTTTCCTGAGTGTTTCCAAAACCTGCCTGAGAACCCGTAACACTTGCCGAACTTACCATATAAATGAATCCGTTTGAAACGCTGTCGATAAAACGGATACGCTCGTCTGAAGTTTGTGGTGTAATTAAAAATACATTGATTAAACCGTATTTTTCAAAAATAGCTTTGTATTGATCTGCGTAAACATCAACCGGAAGATCCGGAATAATTAAGCCGTCGATACCAATTTCGGCACATTTTTTACAAAAAGCTTCAACTCCATATTGTAACATCGGATTGAAATACCCCATAATAATCAACGGGATTTTTACGCTTTCGCGGATGTTACCCAGCTGGTCAAAAAGAATCTGAGTAGTCATTCCGTTATGAAGTGCCGTTGTTGAGCTCGCCTGAATTGTTGGTCCGTCTGCCAAAGGATCGCTGAAAGGAAGACCAATTTCGATTAAGTCTACACCATTTTTTTCTAAATCCTGAATGATTTGAACGGTATCATTTAAACTTGGATATCCCGCAGAAAAATAAATAGAAAGGATCTTTTTATCTTCTTGTAATTTTTGAGTTATTCTGTTCATTGTTTTATTTTTTGTTCCTGCAAGGTTTTGAAAACCTTGCAGGTATTGTCGTTTATTAATGTAAATCTATAAGGTTTTGAAAACCTTACAGGATAAAGATTAATCTGCTTTGATTAATTTTCAATATAAATCCATGCAACAGTTCCTGACTTCAGTGTTATTTCAACCCTTTTGTAGGCATTGGATTCGAATTGGTCCGCTTTTGCCAAATCAGCACTGGAAATATTGTAAACGATACCGTCTACAACATCCGATGGATTTTCGCTTGGCGTTGCCACAAAATAGTCTTCTATTCCAAATTCTTCTTCTATTTGAAGGTCTTTTAGTTTGTAACCCGTTAACTGGTCCGGTGTTCCGGTTAATAGTTTATTGAAAACCTGCATCTGAATTTCTTTCGACTGTAATGTTCCGTAAGAGAATATCTGTTCCATAAATCTTTATTTTCTCGTTATTTGTTTGCGTTAGGCATGGGAAGCGGTATCTCCCGATTTAGAAAAACAAGGCTTTTTAGCCGTAGTTTTTGTTAATCTGGAATTTAGCGGACAGCCCTCCCGATAACTATCGGGATTGGGAACGCCCAAATTACGATTTTTATTACAATTTAAAATAATCAATGTAATTATCCAAATCTTTATCGCCACGACCAGAAAGGCTGATTACGACAACATCTGTTGGTTTGAATTTCTTTTGATCTAAAACGGCAAAAGCGTGAGCACTTTCGATTGCCGGAATAATTCCTTCTAATTTCGTTAGCTGTAAACCTGCATTCATGGCATCATCATCAGTTACTGAGAAGAATTCTCCACGACCTGTCTGTGCCAAATGCGCGTGCATAGGGCCAACTCCCGGATAATCTAATCCTGCTGAAATTGAATACGGCTCTGTAATTTGTCCGTCTGCAGTCTGCATTAAAAGGGTTTTGCAACCGTGAATAACGCCTACTTTTCCCAGTTTGCTTGTTGCGGCACTGTGACCGCTGTCAACACCTTTTCCGGCAGCTTCAACAGCAATGATTCCAACCTCCAGTTGGTGTAAAAAGTGATAATACGTTCCTGCAGCATTACTTCCTCCGCCAATGCAAGCGACTACATAATCAGGATTTTCACGTCCTTCTTTTTCTTTTAACTGCCATTTGATTTCCTCAGAAATAATACTTTGAAAACGGGTTACCATATCCGGATAAGGATGAGGTCCAATCGCTGATCCGATAATATAATGGGTGTCAACCGGATTGTTGATCCAGTCACGGATAGCTTCGTTTGTAGCATCTTTTAAGGTTCTTGAACCAGAAAGTGCCGGCCGAACTTCTGCACCCAGCATTTTCATACGGGCTACGTTTGGTGCCTGACGTGCAATGTCTATTTCGCCCATATAAACGATACATTCCATTCCCATTAAAGCACAAACTGTCGCTGTTGCAACTCCATGCTGACCGGCACCGGTTTCGGCAATAATTCTTTTTTTGCCTAAACGTTTTGCCATTAAAATCTGTCCTATTGTATTGTTTACTTTGTGTGCTCCGGTATGATTTAAATCTTCTCTTTTCAAATAGATTTTGGTATTGTATTTTTCAGACAAACGTTTTGCAAAATACAGCGGACTAGGACGTCCTACATAATCTTTTAGTAATTGGTTGAATTCGACTTTAAAATCCGGTTCATCCATTATGCTTAGATATTTTTGGCGTAATTCTTCTACATTCGGATAGAGCATTTCAGGAATGTAAGCTCCTCCAAATTCTCCGTAATATCCTTTTTCGTCTACGTTAAAATTCATTTTGTTTAAAGTTTAAATGTTGATGATTTCAAATTTTCGTTTGAAATTGCTTAATAGATTTTTATTCTTAAGCCCTGGTTCGATTTCAAATTTACTGTTTATATCGACAGCATAAATAGGTAATTTACTATTTGAAATTTCTTCAATGGCTTTCAATTCCTTCATTCCGATTCCGCCGCTTAAAAAGAAAGGCTTTTTCGAATTGTATTTTTTCAAAATGCTCCAGTCGAAAGTTGTTCCGTTTCCACCAGGCAATTTTCCTTTCGTATCAAATAGAAAATAATCGCAGACACCTTCAAAAGGTTTAATGATTTCAAAATCAAAATTTTCATCAGCCGAAAATACTTTAATAATTTCGATTTTCTTTGGCAATTTGTTTTTTAATTCTGAGCAAAATTCAACGGATTCATTTCCGTGTAACTGAACCGCTTGTAAATTGTGTTTCTCAACCTTTTCCAGAATTTCTTCCTGACTTTGATTGACAAAAACACCCACTTTTTTGATTGTTCTTATAAGTTCCGGAATATTACCGTCACAATATCTTGCGGATTTTTCCCAGAAAATAAAGCCCATATAATCGGGAAGGAGTGAGCCTACTTCGAGAATGTTTTGAGGATATTTCATGCCGCATATTTTGAGTTTCATTTTTTTTAATACTTTAAGCTTTAAGCAATAAGCTGTAGGCTCTTTGCTTTGTGCTGATTTTTATTTGCTTTTTGCTAAAAGCTTATAGCTTATAGCGTACGGCTTACAGCTGATTAATAAATTCTGTTGCAGCTTGTCCGGCATCATCGGTTTTCATGAAGTTTTCCCCAATTAGGAAACCTTTATAGCCGTAAGGCTTGAGTTCCTGAATAGCTTCAACTGATGAAATTCCGCTTTCTGATACTTTAACAAAATCATTTGGAATCAGTGAAGCTAATTCTTTGCTGAAATCTAAACTTACTTCGAATGTTTTCAGGTTTCGGTTATTCACACCAATCATGTCTAAAGTTGGCATAATTGATTTTTGCAGTTCTTCCTGATTATGAACTTCTAATAAAACTTCTAAGCCTAAGTTTTTAGCAAATTCAGATAATGATTTGATTTCTTCACGCGTTAAAACCGCTGCGATTAACAGAATTAAATCGGCTCCGTGTGCTTTTGCTTCCAAAATCTGGTATTCTTCAACAATAAATTCTTTTCGCAAAAGCGGAATATTTACACTCGCTCTTGCTAAAAGTAAATCGTCTAAAGAACCTCCGAAATATTTTCCATCAGTAAGAACTGAAATTCCACAAGCGCCTGCATCTTGGTATCCTTTAACTACTTCTTCAACTGTGAAATTGTTGTTGATAATTGATTTTGAAGGCGAACGGCGTTTGTGTTCTGCGATAATTCCGGAGTTGCTTTCTCTTAATTTTTGACTTAGCGAAATAGTTTGTTTTCCAAAGAATACCGATGCTTCCAATTGAGAAACTGGTATAATTGATTTCTTAAGAATTACTTCTCTTTTTTTGTCTATTATGATTTTGTCTAAGATGTTCATTTATTATTATTTAAAGATTGAAAAATTTAAAGATTGAACGATGTTCTGTCTTTAAGTTATGATTCTATTTTGGTATTTAAATATTTTATAAAATTTGATAAGTTTTGTGATATTTCAATTGTTAAATCATAACCTTTTTGAATTTCTTGCTGATTACAAAAGCCTAATTCTCTGCTTAATATTAGCATACTCCTAACCTCTGCACAGCTTCCTTTTGAAATTTTTAGATATCGTATTAATTGCTTATTATTATTGTATTCTGATCCTTCAGCAATATTATTTGTAATTGACAATACAGCTCTTTTTATTTGATCTTTAAATCCAAATTCTCTTTCAAAAGGTTTATTATTCATCAATTCAAAAGTTAATTTGGCTAACTGAACTCCTTTTTTATAAACTTCAAATTCTTCAAAAGATTTAGTCATAATTTTTCAATTTTTAAATCATTAAATCTTTCAATTTATTTAATGCTTTCAATCCCTTTCCAGATAATAAACTTTCTTTTGCTAATTCAAATCCTTCAATTGGAGAACATTTTGTAACCGTTGCGATAGCCATGGCTGCGTTGGCACAAACAACATTATTTTGTGCTTCGGTTCCATTTCCTGAAATTATTTTTGCAAAAATTTCTGCCGATTCATCAACAGTTTCGCCCCCTTTGATGTCACTTTGTTTAATTAATTTAACACCAAAATCTTCTGGATTAAGCATACCTTCGGTACTATGTGTAATTATTTTGGTTGGTCCTGTCAAAGAGATTTCGTCATAACCATCTAAAGCGTGTACAATCGTAAAATTACTATCAGTATTTTGATAGAGATAGGCATACATTCTGGCTAACTCCAGATTGAAAACCCCTAATAATTGATTTTTTGGAAAAGAAGGATTAATTAGTGGTCCGAGAATGTTAAAAATGGTTCTGACTGCCAGTTCTTTACGAAGTGGTCCAACATGTTTCATAGCAGGATGGAACAGAGGAGCATGCAAAATACAAATACCGGCCTTGTCTACACATTTTTCAAGGAAACTAGGATCGTTACTAAATTTAACTCCTAAAGCTTCCATAACATTACTGGAACCTGTGATAGAAGAAACTCCGTAATTACCATGTTTTGTCACTTTTATTCCGGCTCCGGCTGTTACAAATGATGCCAAAGTCGAAATGTTAAAAGTGTCTTTTCCGTCACCTCCGGTACCTACCAAATCGATAGTATTATAATCGGATAAATCAATACGGATACACAATTCAGAAAGTGCTTCCCTGAAACCGATTAATTCTTCAATCGTTATGCTTCGCATCATAAATACGGTCAAAAAAGCCGAAATCTGGCTTGAATTGTATTGACCGCTTGAAATATTAATCAATACGTTTTTTGCTTCTTCTTTTGTAAGCACTTCATGATTGATTAATTTGTTTAATATAGTTTTCATTTTTTTAAGTCTTAAAGTCGAATGTCAAAAGTCTTAATGTCTTTTGCTTCTCATACTTATTTTAGTGTTGTGTTATTTATATTTTTTAGTTCGTATTTGACTTTATGACTTTCGGCATTCAGACTTTACGACTATACTTTTTAATGTTCATTTCCTTGGTAAATCCACATAGGTTCTGTTTTTCCCGCTCTTTCAAAACCATTTTTCTTGTAGAAATCAACTGCTCTTCCGTCTGCCGTTAGCATTTGCATGTGAAAGTGACTGTATTTCTCCTGCATTTTGTCCATAATCAACTTTCCTATTCCCTTTCCCTGATATTCCGGAAGCACTAATAAATGCGGATAATAAACAGTTAAGAATCCATCTGAAATTGCGTTACCTAATCCTACCAGCTTTTTTCCTTCCCAGGCAGTCACTAAAGTTTCAGAATTTAAAAGACCATTATACAATTCATTTGGTTTACTTGCTGAACTCCATTCATTGGCTTTGTATAAGACTAAAATGTCATCAATACTAATTTCTCTGGTTTCTAAAATTGTTATTTTCATTGATTTTGTTTTTTTGTTTCAAGTTTCAGGTTTCACGTTCCAACTAACTTGAAACTTTAAACCTGAAACAAAAAATTAATCTTTAATCCAGTTCTCTAAAATTCTTTTTCCGTTTGGTGTTAATACACTTTCAGGATGAAATTGTACTCCGCGTACATCGTATGTTTTATGGCGTAGTGACATTACCTGACCGTGCTCTTCAAATGAAGTGGCTTCCAGAACATCAGGTAAATCAGCATCAACAACCCATGAATGGTAGCGTCCTACTTCAAATTCATCTTCAAGGCCATCAAATAAAGATTCGTCTGTAACAGCTTTTTTTACATTTGTGGCAACACCATGGTATACTTTATCAAGATTTGAAAGTGTTCCTCCAAAAACTTCTCCAATTGCCTGTTGTCCTAAGCAAACACCTAAAATGCTTTTTGTTGGCGCATATTTGCGAATTACATCCTTTAGTAAACCAGCTTCATCAGGAATTCCGGGTCCTGGTGAAAGTAGTATTTTATCGAAAGAAGCAATTTCGTCAATATCAAATTCGTCATTTCTGTAAACGGTTACTTCGCAGTTTAAATCTTCAAGATAGTGTACTAAGTTGTAAGTAAAACTATCGTAATTGTCTATAACTAATATTTTTTTCATGTCTTTATTTTTTTGTTTTTATTGTTTCAGGTTTCAAGTTTCAGGTTTCAGGTTCGCACAACTTGAAACCTGAAACATAAGAAAACTTGAAACTAAATTTTTTCAGCCATTTCCAAAGCTGTGTTCAGAGCTCTTAATTTATTGTAAACTTCCTGCATTTCGCTTTCTTCGTCTGAACTTGCTACGATTCCGGCTCCAGCCTGACAGTGTAACTGATGATTTTTTGAAAGAAAAGTTCGAATCATAATCGCATGGTTGAAATTGCCTTCAAAATCCATGAAACCAATTGCGCCACCGTAGAAATTACGGTTTGTTTTTTCGTAATCCTCAATCAATTGCATCGCTCTGTGTTTTGGAGCTCCGCTTAAAGTTCCTGCCGGGAAAGTATCCGCTACAACCTGCATTGTTGTCGCTTTATCATGTAAATGTCCTGTAACTTTTGAAACCAGGTGAATCACATGTGAGAAAAACTGAACTTCTCTATATCTTTCTACATTTACATCATGACCGTTACGGCTTAAATCATTTCTAGCCAGATCGACCAGCATTACGTGTTCGCTGTTTTCTTTTTTATCTTCGGATAATTTTTTTGCCAGTTCAGCATCTTTTTCATCATTACCCGTTCTTCTGAAAGTTCCGGCAATGGGATGAATTTCGGCTTTTCTGTTTTTTACGATAATTTGTGCTTCGGGCGAAGACCCAAATATTTTGAAATCACCGTAATCAAAAAAGAATAAATAAGGAGAAGGGTTGATGCTTCGTAAAGCTCTGTAGACATTAAATTCGTCACCTTTAAAGCCCTGCGTAAAACGACGCGAAAGAACCAATTGAAAAACATCTCCGCGGAAACAATGCTTTTTAGCCAATGCAACATTGTGTTTGAACTCTTCATCAGTCAGGTTAGAAAAACCTTCGCCTTCTTTAGTGAATTTATAAGAAGCGATATTTCTGGATTGTAATAATTGTTCGATTTCAGAAATATTATTTCTTCCGTCTAAACTATGACAAAAAATATAGGCTTCATTTTTGAAGTGATTGATGGCAATGATATTTTGATAAACGGCATAAAAAACATCAGGAATCAAGGTCGCCGAATCTTTTTTGGCAATTTCTACTTTTTCGAAATAACGAACGGCATCATAAGAAATGTAACCAAACAAACCGTTATTGATGAATTTAAAATCGTTCTTCTCAGACTTAAACTGACCTGAAAATTGCTGAATTACTTCCGGAATATTGGTTGAAGCATCAATTGTATTTTGCTCTGATGATCCGTCAGGAAAAGTTTTGGTAATAGTTTCGTTTTCAATTTTAATCGTGGCAATCGGGTTGCAGCAGATGTACGAGAAACTATTGTCATTTCCGTGATAGTCACTACTTTCTAATAATAAACTATTTGGGAATTTATCTCTGATTTTAAAATAAATACTTACCGGCGTAATAGTGTCTGCCAGGATTTGTTTGTAATGGGTATTAAGAGTAAAATTTTTCATTTTGTTTGTTTTTCATTTTGTTTGTTTCGGTGGGCAGAGACGGGTTTTAAACCCGTCTGTACTTTATGAAATTCCTATTTTTTGAAAATAAAAAAAAGGCTTGTCGTGATGACAAGCCTTTTATATTTTATAGTTTACAATACCATAGGAAGCTTTGTTCACGACGTCTGACGTAAATTCTTCCACCACCAAGTGTTGTTCATTGTAATTTTCATAATCTTATTTTGATAAGGCAAATATATAAATGTAATTTGAATTAGAATGTACTAAAAGCAAAAAAAAACTTTTCTTAATTTATAAATTTGTTAAATATGTAAAAAAATAGATAATTTTAATTGCTTATTTTCCACTTGCAACTGCATTGTTTAATCTGACTCTAAAATCCGGATTTCCTTTAATATTAGGGGCTAAGAACAATTCGCTGCTTTTCATTTTTGTAAATTCTATTGCAAATTCAGGGTTTCCGTACCAGTTCTTAATTCCGGCATCATTGCTTGACGATTCGCTTGTAATTGCACCATTACAATTGTTGGCCATTACGTTTTTTATTGTAATTTTTGATAAATTATCATTATCATTTCCAATATTTCCATTTAAAAGGATGAAAGGAGTGAAGCCGGAAACGACACTATTGGTTAAGTTGAAAAAGGTATTTTCTCCAATATGAGCAGATTCACGAACTAATCCCTGATCGTTTTCTTCAAGATTTACCAATGTGATGTTGTTTGCATTTATTTTGGTCATTTTTTTAGTCATATTCGTGTTTTCAATTTTATCGTATGAATCTACTTCAAAACATCTTGACCCTGAAATATCAGATGAAAAAGGATGACGAATAGCGATACTGTTGCTGATATTGATTTGGGCTCCTTGTGTAAAATCAAAATCATCATCTGTTGTTCGGTACGAAATTAAGTTGTTCATATTCAGATCTCCGCCGTAGCATTCAAACGAATCATCATTTGAATAACTGATCTGAATGTTGCTTAAAACTGTTTTTCTGCCAACACCGGCTAATGAAAGTCCGTTAAGTTCTTTCAAAGCGCTTAATTTTCTTCCGGAATATTCAATACGTACATATTTTAGAATACCTGAGTTGTCTTCTGCATCCTGACCTCCGTAATGATTAAGCATTTCGTCTAAGTTAAAAGGCAAGGTTGCAATTCCGCCTAGTTTATTAATAGGCGCTTTCCCTAAAATAATGATACCACCCCAGTCTCCTGGTTTTCTTTCGGTTGTTTCTTTGTTAGAGGTAAAAATAATGGGATCTGTTTCTGACCCTTCTGCAATAATTTTAGAACCATTAGCAATAACTAATGTTCCGCAGGTTTTGTCATCTCCTCTAATAACAGTACCAGGCTCAATAGTAAGAATAGCGTTATTAGTTACATAAACAATTCCGACTAATTGATAGGTATTGCGTTTGCTTAGTTTCGTGTCTTTATCTATGGTACCAGCAATAATATTTGTAGCTTCGCCATACTCAACTGCTGCGGGCTTAAAATTGGTCCAGTTGTTCATCCAGTTTGATGCTCCTGTGATCCCTTTTTGTGGTTGTTGTGCATGAAGAAAAAAAGTACAGAAAAGTGTTATTAGGGCAATACGTATTTTAATTTTCATAACTATGATTTTTGATTTCCAGTTTTTGATTTTACTGTTTTTTTAACGAAGTCAAAATTAAAAGCCCAATGTTAATCAAAACGTCAGACCTTGTTATGAAAGGGTTATTTGAATATTAAGAACGTTATTTTTATGTTTTTATAAAAAAGAAACCCCAACAATTTGAGTTGTTGGGGTTTCCTGAAATAGTAAGCGAAAATTTAGAATTTTAAAGCTACTGTCAATTCGAAATCGTCGTTGATTGTTTTGTCTCCTAAACCTTCAAAGAAATTTCCTGAACCATATTTGATGTCATATTTAGTTCTGTCAACTTTAAATGCGGTTGTAGCTGTATTTCCTTTTACAGTGATGTCAAAAGTTACAGGTTTAGTGATTCCTTTGATAGTTAAATCAGCAGTAACTGTATAAATGTCAGTTGCTTTAGCTCCAATAGTTTTGAAAACTAATTTTGCAGTTGGGAATTTATCCGTTCCGAAGAAATCGTCAGCTTTTAAGTGTCCGTTTAATTTTCCTTGGTATTCTCCAGTTAAATCAGTTGCAGTTAATGAAGTCATATCAACTGTAAAGCTTCCTCCAGTTAATTTTTTTCCTTTGAAAACTACAGCCCCTTCTTTGAAGTTTACAGTTCCTGAGTGCTCCCCGGTTACTTTTTTACCTACCCATTTGATAGTAGATGCCTTAACGTCGATTTTCTTAGTTTGTGCGTTTACAGAGATACCAGCTGCTGCTACGAATAATGCTATTGCAATTGTTTTTAAATTTTTCATGTTGTAAAATTGATTTTGATTGTTATTAAATAATTATAGTGTGATAAATAATTCGTCCTGAGATTTTCTAACTTTTTTGTAATGCTGAGCATCGTCCTCATCATGTCTGTAACCTATAGTAGCTACAACTGCTGCATTTAGACCTAATTTGTCGAAACCTAAAATTTCATTGAATGCTGCAGGACTAAAACCTTCCATTGGCGTAGTGTCAATTTTTAATTCTGCTGCTGCACTTAATAATGTTCCTAAAGCGATGTAAGTTTGTTTAGATGTCCATACGTTTTTCGCATCATTTGATAAACTGGCAATCTGTCCTTTGATCATACCGGACAATCCATCTAAAGCTTCAACAGGAACACCTCTGGTTTCGCTGATGTTTTTTATATATTGATCTACAGAATTTGCATCAAGAGTTGTGTCATTTGCAAAAATAAACAGGTGAGAAGCATCTGTGATTTGAGTTTGTCCCCAGGCTTCAGCTTTTAATTTTTCTCTTAATTCCGGGTTTTCTACAATAACCACTTTAAATGGCTGTAATCCGTATGAAGAAGCGCTTAGTCTAACAGCTTCTTTTAATGTATTTAAATCTGCTTCGGAAATTTTTTTAGTCGCATCAAATTTTTTAGTTGCGTATCTCCAGTTTAAATTGTCTAATAGTGTACTCATAATGTTAATTTTGTTGGGTTCGGTATTTTTCTAATAACTGATTTAATAATTCTAATTCTTCAGGGCTTATATTCGCGGCAAATTCACGCTCGTGTGCATCTACCTTGGGGTCTAGTTCTTTTAAAACCTCTAATCCTTTTTGGGTGATTAAAACTTCAATTTTTCTTCTGTTTCCAGGGCAAACATTTCTGGTGACATATTCTTTTAATAATAGTTTGTCAACAAGTCTGGTTGTATTGCTGGTTTTCGCCAGCATGCGTTCCTGTATCACACACATATTGGCAGGGTTTCCTTTTTGTCCTCTTAATATGCGTAGTACATTGTATTGTTCTCCGGACAGATCATACGGTTTTATCAACTCGTTGAAATGATCCTGAATCACATTTTGCGTGTACATGATATTTAGAATAACTTTTTTCGCATTATCCATCTTAACAGTACTTTTTATAACCTCTTCAATTGTCATAGTTGTAAGTGTATAATTTGTATATACAAATGTATAAACTTTTAATTGTTGTATATACAAATGTCATGTTAATTTTTTGTTAATAAAATTAAACTGATTTTATTGTATACAAACCCTATGTATTTAGTATAAATGTAATGCAATTTTTTTAATATAAAATATTGATTAAAGATAATTAATAAATATTTTATATTGAGAGAGAGTATATACTCTGTAGATGCGTTGCCGGGTGCTTGTTATTGAAATTCAGATAAGAGGTAGTATTTGGAGATTTTTTTAAAATCTGAAATTTCTTTGGCAATCCATGCTTCATCATGTCCAAGTTCTTTTGCCATTAATCTTGCTGTTTTTTCAGAAGACTCAATTGCAGCTCTGGCGTCTAAGAATAATAAACGGACACGTCTTGCAAGGACATCATCAACAGTTCTCGCCATTTCATAGCGAACAGCCCAGACTACTTCTGCCATTGTAAATTCGTGATTGGGATGTAATTTTTCGTTTAATTCAGGTTCGCTTTTTTGTAATTCGGTTATTTTAGGAATATCAGAACCATAGATATAAAGGTGATTTTCCCGATCAGCAGTAGTGGTGGGTTTGTTTCCATGAACAGCAAGATGTTCAGTATTGCATTGTTTTTTTGGCAGTTTGCCGGTACTAATTGCCTTGTCTATAATATCTTCGGCAATTTTTCTGTAGGTTGTCCACTTTCCTCCGGTAATAGTGATTAAGCCGGTTTTAGAAACGAGAATTTTATGACTTCTTGAAACTTCTTTAGTACTTTTTCCTTCTTCTTTTGGCGCAGCAAGCGGACGTAAACCTGCAAAAACAGATAATACATCTGCTCTGGTTGGTTTTTTTGCTAAGAAGCGTTGCGCTGTTTCCAAAACAAATTGGATTTCACTTTCCAGTGCAACAGGCTCTAAGCTATGGCTTTTAATTAAGGTATCAGTTGTTCCCACCACCGCACGGTTATGCCACGGAACTGCAAATAAAACTCTTCCGTCTTTGGTTTTCGGAATCATCAGGGCGTGATCGCCGGGTAAAAACGATTTATCAAACACCAAATGGATTCCCTGACTTGGAACAATATATTTTTTGTACACTTTATCGTTGAGCTTCATTATGGCATTTGTAAAAACACCAGTAGCATTTATGATGGCTGATCCTTTTATGTCATATTTAGTTCCGGTTTCCTGATCGATTGCCTGTACGCCAACAACAGTTTCTTTGTCGTCTTTTAACAGATTGACAACTTTTATATAATTAATAACACAGGCTCCTTTTTCTACGGCAGTCTGGGCAAGGTTGATGGCCAAACGGGAATCATCAAATTGCCCGTCGTGATAAATAACACCGTTTGCCAAACCCTTTTCCTGTACATTCGGAAGCATTTCGATTGTTTTTTCTTTTGAGATATATTTTGAAGCGCCTAAACTTAAACTGCCTGCCAATAAATCATAAATTTTTAAGCCGATAGTATAGAAATAACCGCTCCAGCGATTGTAATTCGGAATAACAAACGATTGATTTTTAACCAAATGACCAGCGTTTTGAGCCAGTAAACCTCTTTCTTTTAATGCCTCCCTTACCAGATTCACATCGCCTTGTGCCAGATAGCGTACACCGCCATGAACTAATTTAGTACTTCTGCTTGAAGTTCCTTTTGCAAAATCGACTGCTTCCAGTAAGATTGTTTTATAACCTCTGCTGGCAGCATCAAGGGCAGTTCCAAGACCGCTTGCTCCTCCGCCAATGATTATAACGTCCCAATTTTGTGTGTTTTGTAGTTTTGATAGCTGTTCTGTGCGATTCATATTGTTTTAGGCGTTGTTTTTGGAGGAGTGCTCAGCAACAAACTTAACAAAATGAAACTAAAAACAGCTTGTAGAATTTATAATTGTATCTAAATTATTTTACACTATTAAATTTCTAAAGATCTTAGAGCCGAGATTATGCGTGAGGGATAGGAAGAAGCTACCGAAGTAGCCTGGATAGCCCGACAGCATCCCGATAAAAAGGGGAGTAAGTGCAAAGAAGATTACCCTTTTTATCGGGATGGTGGCACGTCCAGATATTAATGAGGTAATTTATCTTTAATCAAACCGTAAACCCACGTTCCGGCAATGGCACTTACTAAAGTTACAACAATTACAGTTGCACCAGTACCAATTTGAGCGAACAATGGACCCGGACATGCGCCGGTAATCGCCCAGCCGAAACCGAATAATAATCCTCCGTAGATTTGTCCTTTGTTGAACGTTTTGGGTTGGATTTCGATTTTTTCGCCCTGAAGTGTTTTGATATTGAATTTTTTAATCAATTGCACTGATAGTAATCCGATAGCAACGGCACTTCCAATTACGCCATACATGTGAAATGACTCCAGATGGAACATTTCCTGAATGCGGAACCAGCTGATGATTTCGGCTTTTACGAATACAATGCCGAAAAAGATACCAACGATTAAATATTTTAAATTTCCGAATGCCGATTCTTTTTGCTGACTTGCATTGATTCCTTCTCCGTCTGTATTTTTATTTTCTAAATTCATTTTTGAAATTTTAAAGTGAAAGAATATAAGGCAGAATTAAAAGTGACATGATAAAACCGCCAATCATAAAACAGATTGTGGCTACCAGAGAAGGCCATTGCAGGTTTGATAATCCCATAATCGCATGTCCGCTTGTGCATCCGCCTGCGTAACGGGTTCCGAAACCTACTAAAAAACCGCCCACAACAATCATGATGAATCCGCGAAGTGTTAGTAAACTTTCCCAGGAAAATAATTGTGCGGGAACCAAACCTGTGTAGTCTGTGATTCCGTAAGTAGCTAATTTCTCTGATAATTCAGGGGTAATTACAACTGCATTTGGATTTGACAGGAAGTACGCACCAATAACGCCGCCAAGAAAAATTCCGAGTACGAAAAATAAATTCCAGCTTTCTTTTTTCCAGTCGTATTTAAAAAACGGAATATTAGCCGGAATACACATTGCACAAATATGACGCAATGATGAACTAATTCCGAAAGATTTATTTCCGATAATTAATAAAATTGGAACAGTTAATCCAATCAGCGGACCTGCTACGTACCAAGGCCAAGGTTCTTTTATAATTTCTAATATACTCATAACTTAAAATTAAGTGCTTTTTGTTTTTTAACCATTAAGATATTAAGTAAATCTAACTTAATGAAACTTTTAAAAGAAGGTTAAGAAAAATTAAGCATTCCAACTTAATTAACTTAATATCTTAATGGTGAAAAAATTATGATTTTAAAACTTTACTTTGGCAGACAAAATCTGATTTTGGAATATTTGTTTTGGCGATCGCTCCAAATCCGCCCTCAATTTCGGTAAAATTTCTGAAACCGCGTGCCTGTAAAATCGAAGCAGCAATCATGCTTCTGTAACCTCCTGCACAATGCAGATAAAAATGCTCATTCGGGTTAATATCTTTTACCCAGTCATTAATATAGGCCAGAGGTTTGCTGTACGCATTTTCGATATGTTCAGCTTCGTATTCGGTTTCTTTGCGAATATCGATTATTTTGTCCTTTTGAATGTTTACTTCGCCTGCAAATTGTTCAGATGAAATTCGGTTTACAGAATCTGTTTCAAAACCCGCTTTTTGCCATGCTTCAAAACCACCGTTCAAATGGCCGATGATTGTATCAAAACCTACACGGCTTAAACGGGTTACGGTTTCTTCTTCCATACCAACTTCGGTAACCAATACAATAGGTTGTTTTACATTGGCAATTAAAGTGCCAACCCATGGCGCAAAATCACCGTTGATTCCGATATTAATAGATTGCGGAATATAGGCTTTACTAAACTCCGCAGCACTTCTTGTGTCCAGAATTAAAGCATTGGTTTCTTCTGCGACGGCTTCAAAATCTTCTGCTTTGATTTCCTTCATTCCATTGTTTAAAACCGTTTCGAAGCTTTCATAACCCTTTTTATTCATGGCTACATTCATACTGAAATAGGCTGGAGGAGGCAATAAACCATCCGTAACTTCTTTGATGAATTCGGCTTCAGTCATATTGCCGCGTAAGGCATAATTAGTTTCCTTTTGATTTCCAATTGTCGAAACAGTTTCTTTACTCATGTTTTTTCCGCAGGCGCTTCCGGCACCGTGAGCAGGATAAACGATTACATCATCGGCCAGTGTCATTATTTTATTTCGTAAAGAATGATATAAAATTCCGGCGAGTTCGTCCTGTGTCATATTGGCTGCTTTTTGAGCCAGATCCGGACGGCCTACATCGCCGATGAATAAAGTATCTCCTGAGAAAATCGCATGATCTTTTCCGTTTCCATCAATTAACAGATATGTTGTACTTTCCATGGTATGCCCCGGAGTATGCAGGGCTTTTATAGTAATATCACCAATTTTAAATCCCTGTCCGTCTGTGGCAACGATACATTCAAATTCAGGTTTAGCATTTGGTCCATATACGATTGGAGCCTGAGTTTCTTTGCTTAAATCGAGATGTCCTGAAACAAAATCAGCGTGGAAATGCGTTTCAAAAATATACTTCAATTTTACATTATCGCGTTGCAGACGATCCAGATAAGGCTGAATTTCCCTAAGTGGATCAATAATCGCAGCTTCTCCGTTTGAGGTAATATAGTAAGCACCTTGTGCGAGGCATCCGGTGTAAATTTGTTCAATTTTCATGATAAAGTAATAAATAATGGGATAACAAAGGTAGTTTTGTTTTTTCTTAAAATAGGTGACTAATGTTACAGAAATTTGAATTTTGGGTAAAAAAGTGCAGATTTTGCCATACGATTTGAGATAAATTTATTTAAAGTTCAGCAATTACGCTTTAAGCATTAATTTTGCATATGACGAATGCCATTTCAAACAGAAATAAAATGAACACACAAGATTTATTAGATCAGATTGCTTTTATAAAAGAAATTGATAAGGTAAAATACATCCAGCGCAAAACAAAGCTGTTTAACAGTGACCGATGCGAAAATGACGCTGAACACAGCTGGCATCTGGCTTTGATGGCAATTATCCTGGCAGAACATTCCAATGAATCAATAGATGTTTTGAAAGTCGTAAAAATGGTTCTGATACATGATATTGTAGAGATTGATGCCGGAGATGTCTTTATTTATGACACCGCAAAAAATTATTCGAATACTGATGAAGAACGATTGGCTGCAAATCGAATTTTTGGCTTACTTCCAAAAAACCAGGCCGAAGAACTAATCGCAATCTGGGAAGAATTTGAAGCAGGAGAAACCGATGAAGCTAAATTTGCAAAATCGATGGACAGACTGGAACCTTTATTGCAGAATACTTCTAACGATGGCGGAACCTGGAAAGAGTTTGGAGTGAATTATGATAAGGTTTACGAAAAAAAGAGTGTGATACAAGAAGGCTCAAAATCAATATGGAATTACGCTGAAGGTTTGATAGACGAAAGCGTTGAAAAAGGGATTCTGAAAAAGGAGTGATTTTATTTATAATCTTGTCATTTCGACCGGAGGGAGAAATCACATCCAATATTCGACAAAGATTGGCGATTTTGATTATGGAATTTCTCGTGTGATTTCTCCTTCGTCGAAATGACAAACTTAGAGCAAATTTCCAAAAATTAAGTTTGAATTTTACTTTTTTATAATTGTTGAAAAGTTTCACAAAAATCAAGCGATAAACTTTTTTTACAGGACAGCAATTCGGGTTATAATCGGTAAATTTGTGGAACTTCATAAACAAATTACCTTATGGAAGAAATGCTCTTTTATGACCGAATGCAATTCGCCTTCACCATTACTTTTCACTATCTTTTTCCACAGCTTACAATGGGTCTTTCGCTCATTATCGTTTACTTTAAGTGGAAATATTTAAAAACTAATAACGAACACTACAACCACGCCACACATTTCTGGATGAAAATCTTCGCCCTGAATTTTGCAATGGGCGTTGTAACCGGAATTCCGATGGAGTTTCAGTTTGGGACCAACTGGGCTAAGTTCTCCGAATTAACCGGAGGAATCATAGGTCAGACGCTGGCTATGGAAGGAATGTTTTCGTTCTTTCTCGAATCTTCCTTTCTAGGAATCTTTTTATTTGGAGAAAAACTTCTCGGACATAAATGGCATTTTGTAACCGGAGTATTAATTATGATTGGTTCCTGGGCAAGTGGTTACTTAATTATCGGCACACATTCGTGGATGCAGAATCCCGTGGGTTATGAAATTTTGGAAAACGGAAAATTTGTACTGACGAATTTTAAAGCATTGTTCTTAAATCCGTGGTTGTGGCCTTCTTATTTACACAATCAGGCGGCTTCTCTGGTAACGAGCTCATTTGTAGTGGCGGGAATTGGTGCTTTTTATATTTTAAGCAGAAAGAATGTTTCTTTCGGTAAACTGTTTCTGAAAACAGGAGTCATATTCGGATTGATTTCGAGTCTTGTTGTGGCAGTTCCAACGGGAGATTTACTGGCTAAAAATGTTGTAAAATATCAGCCTGTGACTTTTGCAGCGATGGAAGGAATTTTCCACACAGAAAAAAAAGGTTCTGAAATTGTTTTGATCGGGCAGCCTGATGTAAAAGATAAAAAACTGGACAATAAAATCGCCGTTCCAAATATCCTGAGTTTCCTGACGTATGGAAATTGGAATCAGGAAATCCAAGGCTTGGATCAGTTTGAAGAAGACCTGCATCCAACCAATATCTCAGGATTATATTATGCGTATCATATTATGGTAGGACTTGGCACCGTATTTATCGGTTTGATGGTCCTTTCACTTTTTCAGCTAATCAGGGGCAAATTGTTTGAAACCAAATGGATTTTATGGTCGCTTATGTTTATGATGCCGTTTCCGTATATTGCTAATACGACTGGTTGGTATACTGCCGAATTAGGTAGGCAGCCATGGTTGGTTTATAATTTGATGCGAACAGCTTCGGGTGCATCGCCAACGGTTTCTTCCGGAAATACCTTATTTACCTTATTGGGTTTTATCGGATTGTATCTGTTACTCGGAATGCTGTTTTTGCTTTTGGTTGGAAAAATTATCAATAAAGGGCCACATCATGTGGAACTTTCAACAGAAAAAATATAAGTATGGAATTTTTTTGGTACGTAGTTTTAATGGGAATCCTGGCTGTCTATCTGGTATTGGACGGTTACGATTTTGGAGCAGGAATTATTCATTTGTTTTTTGCGAAAGAAGAAAAAGATAAAAAAGCAATTACAAGCGCTATTGGACCTTTTTGGGATGCCAATGAGGTTTGGCTGATTGCAGCGGGAGGTGTTTTGTTTTTCGCTTTTCCAACTTTGTACGCCTCATCATTCAGCGGATTTTACCTGCCTTTGATTATGATTTTATGGCTGTTGATTTTTCGTGCCATAGGATTGGAAATGCGCGGGCAGGTACACAATCATATGTGGGAAGCGATTTGGGACAAAGCTTTCGGAATTGCGAGTTTGCTTTTAGCGCTGTTTTTCGGAATGGCTTTAGGGAATATCGTTCGCGGTGTTAATCTCGGAATGGTTCAAAATGGCGTTTCAACTCAGGAAGCGCATTATTTCTTTCTGCCTCTCTGGAATCCGACTTTTAGCCCACAGGCAAATGAATTGGGAATTATCGACTGGTTTACACTTTTCTTAGGAATTGTGAGTGTTGTAGCTTTGACCATTCACGGTGCCAACTGGATTATTTACAAAACCAATTCTTCTTTGAATCCGAAGCTTAAAAATGTAGTTTTTAAACTGAACATTGTTTTGCTGGTTTTGGTTTTTATTTCGCTGCAGGTTTGGCATTTTATTGAACCTAAACCTTTTCATAATTTTGTAGAAAATCCGATTTTGTGGTTTTTTCCGCTATTGACTTTTGTTGGGATTTTAGGGTTATTTAAAGTTCGTTCCTTTAAAAAAGACGGTTACGGATTTCTGTTCTCTACTTTGTTTTTAGTGGGAGGATTTGCCTCAACAGCGGTTTCGATTTTTCCGAATGTCCTGCCATCAACGAATAAAGTAAATCCTTCATTAACAATTTACAATACTGCCGCCGGAGAATACGGTTTAAATGCCGGTTTGAACTGGTTTTTTATTGCGCTGTTTTTAGTAATTGTTTATTTTATCATTCAGTATCGTGTTTTTAGCGGGAAGATGGATGATATTGGGTATGGGGAGCATTGATTTTATTTAAGATTGTACTCAAAAAAACAGCGTATAAATTATCAAAGTTTAGCTTAAATAAAAAGCTTTATTTGTCCTAAATCAGTCTATTTTTTGTAGTAATGATATCAATATTAGAATCAAATTGTTGAAAATCTTTGCTATTAGTAACAATCTTAAACTTATTTAAAATTGCTGAAGTAATTAGACTGTATTTACTTCTAACTATTAAATCATCATGATAGGAATTATTAAAATCAATAATTTTGAAGTTGTTTAAAATAGCATCTTTATCGATTGGATTAAATACATCTTCAAGAATTACTAAATTAGGCAATTGATATATTTTATTTATCGATGCAGTAATAGTGGCAACGGAATTTTCATATTCTTTACTGCCAACAAAATCTTTTTTAAACTTTTTATTAATTAAATTATTGTTGGACTTCCATTGTTTAAAATCTCTTTTGAGCAGTATACTTGCAAATTCATAAGTAATCATTGAGGTGATGTAAATGGGAGAATTTTGAGCTATTATTTTTTCAAATAAGATTGCATATTGATTTTTATCATTAGCTTGAGATTCTTTAACAGTTCCGAATAATAAAATCCAGATATTGGTATCAAAAAAGAATTGATCTGTAAATCCAATTTCATACTCATTTAACTTAATTGTTTGCCATACATTACATCATTTAATTTTTTCAAAGGATTTTAGTTCTGTGAATAGTAGATCTTAAAAGAGTTTTTTTATTCGCTTCTATATTTTTAAGTTTTTAATATTCATCACAACTATCCTATATTACTTTATAAGTAAGAGTCAACTGAATTGCTAGATATTTTATATTTGAATTTTCACTATTCAAAATTACGTTATAAAAAATATTTTTTTTGGGTTTTCAACTCTTGTTTAAGAATTTAATAATGAATCAATGTTAAAAGACTAAAAAATCTAATTTACCCAATTATGCGTTAGGGATAGGAGCCAATGTCATTAAGTTAAGAGATTTTAGATTGAGGATTAACGATTTTTGATTTCAGATTTGGTTTGGCTAAATATTAGATTGTTGATTCTAGAAGGTTTTTATATCTGAAATCAAAAATCGTTAATCAAAAATCAGCAATCATTTTATCC
Source organism: Flavobacterium chungangense LMG 26729 (assembly GCF_000735715.2). Lineage (NCBI taxonomy): Bacteria > Pseudomonadati > Bacteroidota > Flavobacteriia > Flavobacteriales > Flavobacteriaceae > Flavobacterium > Flavobacterium chungangense. The sequence continues at coordinate 78,241 of NZ_JASY01000009.1, read as the reverse complement.
TTAACTTAATGACATTTGGATAGAAGCGGTATCCTTTTTCCTGCAGCTGCCAGCAGGGAAAAGATACAAGTGGATAGCCTCCCGATAGCTATCGGGATAGGTAACGCCCAAAAGAATATTCTCTTTAGTAAATAAAATAAAAAAGTAAAGGCATTTTGCGTAGTATTTTTCTAAGGATTTAATTACAACTATTAGTTATATTCTATAATTTGTGTTGTAAGAAAAAAAAGAAGTTAATGCTTAATATTGCGTATCTAAGAATTTTTATAAAGATTCCGAAAGATTTTACACAAACCTTTATTTTTTTATTTACTTATTATTATGTTCATAACTATTTTTACCGACACGATTAAATTTCACTACAAATCTAAAAACTGGCAGTATGATTTTGATGAAATTAAAGAACTGGGACTGCTAAAAAAAAAGAAAAAGTATTTTCTTGAAAATGGTGCTTTTATAGCCGTAACCGCCGTAGCGTATTATTGTATGATTTTCTCAGACCTGATGGATCTATACTATATTATTCCGACACTTTTATGCTACGTTTTTATTATAATCGCAAGATTTGATAACACTTCAGAATTTGTGTATTTCGTATTTGTAAAAGATATTTACAGAAAAGAAATAAAGATTAAAATTGCCGCAAAGGACCGACCTCTGATAGGCGAACAGATAGATCATTTTCTGGATCTTCAGTTTGAAAGAAGTATAAAAAAGACTGCTTAAATAAAAAATCAAAGATGTATTTATTTGGAATTTCCCATTATGATTTAGTTTTCATAATGGCAGCTTTGATGTATGGTTATTTTATTACCAGCAGAAAAAAATAATGAACTACTGTGTTACTATTCCTGACAATATGAAGTTTTAGAGTACCCTAAATAAGATATAGTTATGCTGTTAAAAAGTTTAATGGCGGGCTGTTTTAGCTATACCTGACCCCAAATTAAAAAAATATGGCCACAACAATTAAAAACAAAATCAAAAACATTAGAGAGTTAAAAAATTACACTCAGGAATATATGGCAGAAAAATTAGGTGTAACTCAGGCCGGTTATAGTAAAATTGAAAAAGGAAAAACTTCTTTGAGTTATGAAAAACTGGTCGAAATAGGAAGAATTCTTGATGTAAGTGTTGAAGATATCATCAGTTTTGATTACGATCGGTACTTTAATAGTTTTAATAAAATCACCGGAAATAATAATGGGAGTATTTTGATTAACACAGAAAATACTTCTACGATCAAAGAACTATATGAAGACAAAATTCAGCTATTAGAAAAGCTTTTAAACAGGACAGAAATTGAGCTTGGACGTTATAAACAAAAATTTGGGGAAATTTGAAGTAACTCCAATTGAAATGCGTTCTGTTTTGGCCCAAAATTCATTTTTTGGGCTAAATTTTTTTAGGAACAAGAGAATATGATTTAACCGGGTGCTATAGATTGGTATGGATAGCCCGATATAAAGAACGTCAAAAAAATATAAATTCTTAATCGAAAAAAACTTTCAAATCGCCATAGATTCCCCAATTTTCAATAATAATTGATCTTTCGTATGGTCTCTCTATTAGTATGGGGCCAAAAAGAGCATTTTTGTTTGTAGATAAAATTTGGTCATTGTTATCTACAATTACAGTGTTTCCATGAAAATCTTTTTTTTGTTTTGCTAGTATCCGGTCGTGTTTGTCTACAATTTTGATATCACCAAATATATCTTTTACTTCTTTGGCTATGATTTCGTCTTTTCCATTTTTAATCATAACATTGTTGAAAATATCTTTAACCTGTTTGGCTATAATTTTTTCGAATGGGTCTGTAATGATAATATTACCAAAGATATCTTTCTTTAAAATTACGAGTGTTCTTCCATATGCATCTTCAATAATGGTGTTGCCAAATAAGTCGGTTTTGTAATTTACTTCCAATTTGTAATCAGTTTGGATGACAGTTTGATTTAAAGAATTTGTTCTGTAAATGATATTCTGGCTGTAAGTAAAGTTACAAAAGTAAAAAAAGAGAGAAACGAGAGTAATTTTATTCATTAGGCGGATTGTTTTCGCGAATAAACACAAACTTAATGCCAAAAAGAATTGATTGATTTAAAGGTTCTAAAGCTGTTTTGGTAAGAATTACAACTAATTTTAGGTTTAGTTTCATCTTTGTCAAAATTAAGAATCCTGACAAAGACTACTCTACAAGTGAAACTAAATTCAAAATATTTAAGAATTGCGTGAAAGCCTTAAAACAAAACTTCTTTTGTAATAATATAAACTCCCATTACGAGAACAAACCAGCCAAAAAGAGGTTTTAGTTTTGCTCCGTCAATCTTTTTAGAAAGTTGGCTTCCAATTAGCATTCCCAGGAGTGCCATGGCAGAAACGCTTAATAAAAAGGGATAATCTATGGGTGTTCCGATATATAAATCGCCTCCAAAACCTATTATTGAATTGATTGTAATGATTAATAATGATGTTCCAACGGCTTGCTTCATGGGTAAATTGGCAAAAAATAATAAGGCCGGAATAATTAAAAAACCGCCACCGGCACCCAGAAATCCGGTTACGATTCCGACCACAAAACCGATTAAGCTTAATTGCGGGTAATTGGTTTCGGCATTTTTTATTTCGGGCTGGTCTTTTTTAATCATTGAAATTGCTGCAGTAATCATCAATATTGAAAAGACAATCATAATCAGAAAGTCTTTTGAAACCGAATAAGAGGCTATGCAGAATAACGTGGCTGCGATTTGCGGAAAAATAACTTCACGTATGATTAAAATTGAAACCACAGACGGAAAAGCAAAGTAAAACGCCGATTTGAGTTTGAGGTTGCCCATTTTGTAATGGCTGTAACTTCCGGACATAGCTGTAAGCCCAACAATAAATAAAGAGTACGAAGTGGCCTGGTCCGGACTTACCTTAAACAAATAAACAAGAATCGGAATAGTCAATATCGATCCGCCGCCGCCAATTAAGCCCAGCGAAATTCCGATAATGATAGAGGCAAAATAACCCAGATATTCCATTGCATTTGTTTTGATGCAAAGGTGGTTTGTAAATTGGAAACCTACAGTAACATTTATCACAGAAGGTGATTTTGTAATAGATTAAAATATCAAATGGATTTTTATGTTACTTATAATGTCAGTTCGAGCGGAGTTGAGAACCCGAAAAGCATGTAGACTTCGCTCAATGTGACAGAATAGATTTAGTGCTAATTCGTGAAATTAGTTTTTAATAATTCAATTTGGTTTCTGTTGAGCTTTACCAATCCTCTTTGTTCCATTTTTTTGAGCAATCTTGAAACGACTTCTCTTGAGGTATTCAGTTCGGTTGCAATTTCCTGATGAGAAAGTTTGACTTCAGAGCAACCACAGGAGTCAGAATGTCTTTTCAGGTAAAATTCCAAACGTTCATCCATGGATCGGAAAGCGATATTATCAATAACTTCAAGGACTTCTTCAAAACGACTTCGATAGGTTTCAATGACAAATTCGTACCAGGATCTGTGTTCCATCATCCATTTGTCCATCATCTGCAGGGGAATCATCATGACAGAAACATCTTCGACTACTTTGGCCATAATTTGACTTTTTTCGCTTTTTGCGGTACAAATCATAGAAATGGCGCAGGCCTGTCCCGGCTGTAAATAATACATTAAAAACTCACCGCCATCTTCGCCTTCGCGATAGATTTTGATCTTTCCTTTGGTAATTAAAACGGTATTTTTAATATACTGTCCGGTTCGCATTAAGATTGTTCCGGATTTAAAATCTTGTGGGCTCCCGGTTTCTTCAATAACAGCAATCAGTTCATTGGAGAAATTTGGAAAGAGGGTTTTTAATGAAGGCTGCATGGGTGAAATTTAAAAATAAACGATACTGTTCTAATCCTTAATTTTTTGTCTTGTCTTCCCGTTAAAAATAAAATCTTAATGTTTTGTTATTACAGATTTTATCAAAAACAAACTAAAACTTATAATTGTTTGCAAAGATAATAGATTGAATTGTTATAAATTGTCAGAAAACTATTTTTAAGACCAGAATTACTAAAATGAAAAAATCCTATTTTCTATTAACATTCCAGTATGTTTTTTTGAAAATAGTGAGTAAATTTGTAAAACGCTGACAATTTTACGTTCTCTAAAACGTTTTCTCTGAATAATAATCGAAAACGTATTTTGAACGTATTTTATGTAGTAAAAACTTTTAATTTTACAAAAAACACAATACTATGAATTTATCACAAGAAGATTGGGTTGCACAATTAGAGTCTGATGAAAATGCAGTTATACTTGACGTAAGAACTGAAGACGAATTTAACGACGGCTATATTGAAAATGCTGTAAATATTGACATCAATAAAGGTCAGGCTTTTATTTATGACATAGAAGAACTGGATAAAAATAAAAATTATTACGTGTATTGCCGTTCAGGAGCGAGAAGTGCAAAAGCATGTCAGATTATGAATGAATTAGGTTTTGAGAATGCCTATAATCTGCTTGGTGGAATCCTGGATTGGGAAGGCGAAACCGTAACCCCATAAAAAGACTAAGAGAGGCAAAAAAACGCCTCTTTTTTCTTTTAAAAAATATTAAATAACCAAAACTAAAATTACCAGATTATGAGTTTTATACCCGAAGAGTATCAAATTAAAGACCTTCTGAATCAGGATACTTATCTTGTAAACGGAGAATTAAAAAAGTGGACAGGTCAGACAACACCTGTGTTTTCTACCATTTCGTCTACAGAAAAATATACGCCTACATTATTAGGTTCTATTCCGTTTATGGCAGAGAAAGAAGCTGCTGAGGTAGTGGAAGCCGCTACTGCTGCTTACGATAAAGGTCAGGGATTATGGCCAACCATGAAAGTGATTGACCGTATTAAATGTATGGAAAATTTCGTGAGACAAATGAAGGAAACCCGTGAAGATGTGGTGAAACTTTTGATGTGGGAAATTGGAAAAAACCTTGGAGATTCACAAAAAGAATTTGACAGAACGGTAGAATATATTCAGGATACTATTGACAGTTACAAGGAATTAAACGGGCGCAGTTCTAAATTCTCAAAAGTTCAGGGCGTAAATGCAATGATTCGTCGTGGGCCTCTTGGAGTGGTTTTGTGTCTTGGACCTTATAATTACCCTCTTAACGAAACGTTCTCATTATTGATTCCTGCATTAATTATGGGTAATGCCGTGATTTTTAAACCTGCAAAATATGGTGTTTTATGTATTTCGCCATTATTGGAAGCTTTCAGAAGCAGTTTTCCAAAAGGGGTTATCAATATTGTATACGGAAGAGGTCGTGAAGTGGCTTCTCCAATCATGAAATCAGGAAAAATTGATGTTTTGGCATTGATTGGAAACAGTAAGTCTGCGATTGCTTTACAAGATCAGCATCCAAACAAAAACAGACTTCGTTTGATTTTAGGTCTGGAAGCTAAAAATCCAGCGATTATTTTACCGGATGCCGACTTAGATTTGGCTATCCAGGAGTGTATCACAGGATCATTGTCTTTCAACGGTCAGCGTTGTACGGCTTTGAAGGTTTTGTATGTTCATGAGTCTATCGCTGAGGAATTTAACAGACGTTTTTCTGAAAAAGTAGATGCTTTGGTATTTGGAAATCCATGGGAAAAAGGAGCTTCTTTAACTCCGCTTCCGGAAGAAGATAAACCAGCTTACATTCAGGGACTAATTGACGATGCTACAAGTAAAGGAGCGAAAATATTAAATGAAAAAGGAGGAAAACATTCTGAAAATTATATTTTTCCGGCCGTTTTATATCCTGTAAATAAAGACATGAGAGTGTATCACGAAGAGCAATTTGGACCAGTTGTGCCAATTATCTCTTTCAAAGATATCAATGAACCACTAGACGATATGGCCGAATCAAATTACGGACAGCAGGTAAGTTTGTTCGGAAAAGATATCAAAACTCTGGCTCCGCTTATCGATGCTTTGGTAAACTTAGTGTGCAGGGTAAACCTGAACAGTTCTTGCCAGAGAGGTCCCGATGCGTTCCCGTTTACAGGACGTAAAGATTCTGCAGTAGGTACATTGAGTATTCCGGATGCATTGCGTTCGTTCTCTATTCGTACGTTTGTGGCTTCAAAAGACATTGCTTATAACAATGAAATCCTTCAGGAATTATTAAACAGTAAAGAATCCAATTTCATCAATACTGATTATATTTTATAATTTTCAGGTTATATATTAATTTCAAAACCGCCTTATTCTTTTGAATTTGGCGGTTTTTCTTTGCGTTTTGTTTTCTTCCTAAAATGGATTGTACACACTAAAAGTTGTGTAAAATAGGTAAGAATGGGTAAAATTTACACACTGATTTTTGCTTGTATTAAGCTAATTTGCTCATTATCTGAATAAAACCTTATTGGCATGGCGCTTGTAAAATGAAATAGAACAACGTTTAGATAAACGTCATCGGAAATTAATACAAGCATAATATGGAAAGCGAAACAATTACTTCAGAACAATTTTATTCAACAGATAAAACAAATAAAAAAGAACACATTTTACAAAGTTCTATTTTTAAAATTAATCAGGAATCTTCAAAAATCAGCATAGATAAAACTTCGAATCCACTACCGATTTTTGTTCTCATCGGTACTTTTGCCGTACTATTTGCAGGGGCTTTTTTAGTTTATAAATTCCAGTCAGATTTTGAGCAGTTTCAACTGGAAAGAATAGAATCTATGATAGGTTTTCCATTTTTGATTCTGGCCACTATTTTATCTCTTTTTAAAGCCGGAGTTTTTCTGTACAAGTCATTTCTTTATTTCAAATACAAGCCTATAGAATCTGTTTCAGATGATTTACTGCCTACCTGTACAGTTATAGTTCCGGCTTATAATGAAGGAAAATTGGTTTGGGATACTTTGCTAAGTTTGGCAGACAGTGATTATCCGCAGGAAAAAATGCAGCTTTTGGCTATTGACGACGGAAGCAAAGATGATACCTGGTACTGGATTCAACAGGCTAAAATAAAACTTGGTGACCGATTGTCAATCTATCAGCAGCCACAAAATAAAGGAAAACGTCACGCACTTTACAGAGGATTCAAACTGGGAACAGGCGAAATTTTTGTAACAGTAGACAGTGATTCGATTGTGAAAAAGGATACTTTAAGAAATCTCGTAAGCCCTTTCGTAAACAATGAAAAATGCGGAGCTGTTGCAGGAAATGTTCATGTGCTAAACAATAAAAAAGCGATGCTTCCTAAAATGTTGAATGTGAGTTTTGTAATGAGTTTTGAATTTGTACGATCTGCAGAAAGTGTGTTGGGATCTGTAATGTGTACTCCCGGAGCTCTGGCAGCATATCGCAATACTTCGGTTTTTGCCTGCCTTGAAGAATGGATCAACCAGACTTTTATGGGAGAACCTTCGGATATTGGTGAAGATCGTGCCATGACTAATATGATTTTGAAACAGGGTTACAAGGTATTATTTCAAAGAAATTCGGTTGTATTGACCAATGTTCCTGAAGAATATACGGGATTATATAAAATGTTTATCAGATGGGGAAGAAGCAATGTTCGCGAAAACCTGATGATGGCAAAATATGTTTTCAAAAACTTCAGAACCGAATCAAAATTAGGAACCAGAATTTTGTATTTGGATCAGACTGCGAAAATTATAATGTCTTTTCCATTCTTAATTTTCATGTTCTTCTTTATTGCAACACATCCGCTGTTATTTTTTAGTTCAACACTTTTAAGTATATTGATTATATCCAGTTTTTCAGCTTTCTTTTATGGTAAAAAATATGGTTTTTCTGAATCAATTTGGGCGTATTCCTATAGTGTTTTTTATACCTTCAGTCTGTTTTGGATTACTCCGTATGCGATTGTTACAGCTCATAAAAAAGGATGGCTCACACGTGGCTTGTCTGAAAAGAAAATAGAAGAATATGTTACTCTGGAACAATACAGCCAGATAGCCAAATAAAATAAAAAATTAAAGTATTTTAGAACCGTCTTTTCCTTTGAGGATTAAGACGGTTTTTATTTTTATATGATGATGATAAAATCAATCAAAGCTTTGGATACATGGAAAATCAGGCATGAAGTAATGTGGCCCGATCAGCCTTTGGAATTTGTTCAGTTGGAAGAAGATGAATTCGGCTTGCATTTTGGCGTTTTTATAGATGAAAAACTGATTTCAATTGTATCCTGTTTTATTTCAGATGATGAAATGCAGTTTAGAAAACTCGCAACTTTACCCGAATATCAGGGTCAGGGAATCGCATCTGAACTTTTAAAACATATTTTTGAATTGGCCGGCAAAAAGAATTTAAAGAGAATTTGGTGCAATGCCAGATCCGGTAAAAAATCGTTTTATGAAAAACTCGGGATGAAAGATACTATTCAAACGTTTAGCAAAGCAGGTCAGGAATTTACAATCATGGAGATTTGTTTTTGATTTTGAAATGTGAAAAAAATCCTAATTGAGCCTGATTTATAGAAAACTTCAATTAATTATCTTAATTTAACCACAGACAAATTAATACTTTAGTTTACCATGGAGAATTCAAAAATTAAGGCTTTTATACCACTTTTATACCTTGTTTGGTCAGACGATCTTTTAACGCAAAAGGAGTTTACTACGCTGCAGGAATTCATTACTTCTTTAACAATGCTTTCACCGGAAGAGCAACAATATTTGCTTTCGAAAGTGGATATTTCGAATCCGCCTTCGCGAAATGAACTTACAGAATGGAAATCGGATATTGAAAAAAGTATTAAAGATAAATCGTCTATAAAGTCCATTTTTGATATCGCTGTAGCACTTTCTGATAAAGATTTGAATATTTCAGGATTAGAATTAAAATTCACAAAACTGGAAAATGATCTTGGGGTTTTAGGCGAAGAATTGATTCAGAACTTTAAAACCAAGGCAGATTCTTTTACAGCCAGTTCCCAAACCAATACTAATTTCGATGTACAGAAAATTACAGAAATTTTGGATGGTACAGAAGCCGCAATTATCAAAAAAGTAAAATCGGTTATTTCCAGACCTGAATTTGCTTATGAAACTTCTACTGATATTAATGTCTATCGCCAGACGGTTTACAATTGGTGCAAAATTTTAGCCGATGAAAACCTCGGAAATATGGCGTATCCAAAACAATACGGAGGTGGAGAAAACATAGCAGATTATTTTGCTATTATGGAAATACTGAGTTATCATGATTTAAGTCTGGTGATTAAATTTGGAGTACAGTTCGGGCTTTGGGGAATGAGCGTTCAGTCATTGGGAACCGAGAAACATTATGCAAAATATTTAAAAGATATTGGTTCATTAAAAATTCCGGGTTGTTTTGCGATGACCGAAACACATCATGGTTCAAATGTAAAAGGACTTGAAACCACAGCAACTTACAATCATAACGATCAGACTTTTACCATTCATACCCCTCACGAAAAAGCACAAAAAGAATATATTGGCAATGCCGCTGTTCACGGACAAATGGCGACCGTTTTTGCCAAACTGATTATTGACGGTCACGATCATGGCGTAAATGCTTTTGTAGTACCGTTGCGTGATACCAATGGAAATGTTTTAAACGGAATTACAATAGGAGATTGCGGTCATAAAATGGGACTTAACGGAGTAGATAACGGAACAATCCGTTTTGACAATGTTGTGATTCCGAAAGAAAATATGCTCGACCGCTTTGCTTCTGTAACTGATAAAGGCGAATTCGAAAGTCCGATTCCGAGTGATAACAGACGTTTTTTTACGATGTTAGGAACTTTGGTTGGAGGCCGAATCGGGATTCCGCGTTCTGCTTTGGCTGCTGCGAAATCCGGTCTTACGATTGCCATTCGTTACAGCGATCAAAGAAGACAGTTCGGACCCGAAGGTGGTTCAGAAGTTCCGATTTTAAATTACAGAATGCATCAGCGCAGATTACTTCCACATTTGGCAAAAACCTACGCGGTGCATTTTGGACTGCAATATCTCACCAGTCGTTTTTTAAACAGAACAGAATCTGAAATGCAGGATATCGAAGCTTTGGCAGCTGGTATGAAATCGTATTCGACCTGGAGCACCAGAGATATTTTACAGGAATGCCGTGAAGCTTGTGGAGGAAAAGGGTATTTGTCTGAAAACAGAATAAACGCCTTAAAAAACGATACAGAAATTTATACCACTTTTGAAGGTGATAATACCGTTTTGATGCAATTGGTTGCCAAAAACCGTCTGGCTGAATTCAGAAAGTCATTTGGCGAAATGGGATCTTTTGGCATTATCAACTATGTATATGAAAATGCCCGAACCGCAATCGCAGAAAAAAATCCAATCATAACCCGCAAAACTGATGATGAACATTTGCTGGATAATCAGTTTCATCTGCAGGCTTTTGTACACAGAGAAAAAACAATTTTAGCATCGGCAGCAAGACGTATCAAAAAACTCATTGATGAAGGTTTAGAAGCGTATGATGCTTTTAATGTGGTTCAACACCAAATGATTGATGTTGCTGAAGCGTATTTGGAAAGAGTGGTTTTGGAGCAATTTCAAATTACAATAGAAAAAGTTGAAGATGTAAAAACTAAAGAAATATTGCTGAAATTAAATCAACTGTATGCCCTTTCACAAATAGAAAAAAACAAAGGTTGGTATTTAGAAGACGGTTATATGGAAGCGGTCAAAACCAAAGCGATTCGTAAAATGGTCAATCAGCTTTGTTGGGATATCAGGCCGGATGCGGTTTCTCTGGTAAATGCTTTTGATATTCCGGAGAGTTGCCTTGCGGCTCCAATTGCGGTGTAATTATAAATCTTATTTTTTATCACTTGAAAAATTATTTTCTGTTTTTTATAACTCTTTTGGTTTCCTTTTTTGGTTATTCATCGAATAGTACAGATACTATTTTGGATAAGCTAAACGATGCCGTGAAAAATAAACAGTATTATGTCCGGCTAAAAGAAGAACGCATTTTAAATTTCAAAAAAATAAAATCAGAAGATCTGTCAAAAGAACAAGAGTATAATTATAATCAGGCTTTATATGAAGAATATCAGAAATTCAAATCAGATTCGGCCATTTTTTATATAAAGAAAAACCTGAAAATTGCTGACGAACTTCATAAAAAAGAGTTGCTGAATCTGGCACAATTGCAATTGGCAAACCTATATTCATCAACAGGAAAATACCGGGAATCAGAAGCTATTATAAAAAGCATCAATAAAAAGGAATTAGAAAAATCATTACTGCCTAATTATTATGTTACCTATCGCGAATTTTATGAGCATTATAATGCAAACAGTCCTAATTGGGGATTTATTGAGCAAATAGGGAAATATCGTGATTCGTTGCTGGGCGTTTTAAACTCTAATTCTTTAGAGTATAAAATCAATAAAATTCAGAAGGATATTTACCATAAGAAATTTGATGTTGCTGAAAAAGAATTACTAAGTCTGTTGAAAGGAATGAAAGACGATAATCCGCAATTTGCAATGATTACCTATCTTTTGGGGAACATTTCAGAAAAGACCAATAAGATCAATTTAGTAAAAAAATATTATGCTCTTTCGGCAACTTCAGATATTAAACAAGCCATAAAAGATAATGCTTCACAACAGGAACTGGCTATGGTTTTTTATGAATTGGGAGATGTTGATATGGCATATAAACTCACACAATCTGCTATTGAAGACGCATTATATTGCAACGTGCAATTTCGAACACTTCTGATGTCACAACTTTATTCGATTATCAATACGGCTTATTTAGAACGTGAAGCCCAGCGAAAAACAGAACTTCAGGTTTATCTTTTGTGTATTAGTTTGTTATCGTTGTTTTTAATTGTCGCTGTAATTTACGTTTATAAGCAGATGAAAAAAGTATCCAGAATTCGTGGAGAACTTTATGAAACCAGTCAGAAATTAGCGGAATTAAACAAAGATATCACAGAGGCAAATAATCAGCTTCAGGAACGTAATGCCCAATTATCAGAATCCAATCATATTAAGGAGGAATATATTGCAAATTTCTTTAGTCTGTGTTCAGCCTACATCAATAAGCTCGAAAATTATCGCGTTATCTTAAACAAAAAGGCAACAGCCAAACAGTTTGATGAAATTTACAAAATGTTGAAATCAACTACTTTGGTTGATAATGAACTGGAAGAATTATACAGAAATTTTGATACTATCTTTTTAAGTCTGTATCCTACTTTCGTAAAAGACTTCAATGCTTTGCTTATCCCCGAAGAACAAATTATAGTAAAACATGGAGAACTGCTCAATACAGAACTTCGAATTTTTGCACTTATCAGACTTGGAATAACGGATAGCGTAAAAATTGCTGCTTTTCTTCGCTACTCTTTAAGCACTATTTATAATTATCGTACCAGAGGAAGAAATAAGGCTATTGTTTCCCGAAATGACTTCGAGGAAATGGTTATGAAAATTGGTTTACTTTCTCAAAAAGCCTAATTCTTTATTTTAAAATCACTACTTTTTTTAAGGTTCTTTTTTGTTTAAGGTTTTGATTTTTAGTTGTTTGTTTTTTAAAATTACTACTTTTTTTTATTCGGAATTTTTACGAAGACGATATCGTTATAGCTTTACCATATTATTTAGAAAGCATTTTAAAGGGCAGATCTAAAATAGTATAGTAATGATTAATAAATAAAAAGGTATGTTTAAAAACGTTAAAGTAATAGTTGTTTTACTGTTACTGAATTCATTTGGAATTAATGCACAAAATAAAATTCCAATTTATCTTGATGATAAAAAGCCTCTTAATGATCGTGTCGAAGATGCGCTTTCGCGAATGACAACTGATGAAAAAATTGCCATGATTCATGCGCAGTCCAAATTTAGTTCACCGGGTGTACCGCGTTTAGGAATCCCTGAAAACTGGATGACCGATGGACCACACGGAATCCGTACCGAAGTAAAGTGGGACGAATGGGATCAGGCAGGCTGGACAAATGATTCCTGTATTGCATTTCCGGCACTTACCGCCTTATCTGCGACATGGAACAAAGAATTAGCCTCATTATATGGTAAATCATTGGGAGAAGAAGCACGTTATCGTAATAAAAATGTACTCTTAGGACCTGGTGTAAATATTTACAGAAGCCCATTAAATGGACGTAACTTTGAATATATGGGAGAAGATCCCTTTCTAACCTCTAAAATGGTTGTTCCTTATATTAAAGGAGTTCAGTCAATTGGTGTGGCTGCCTGTGTAAAACATTTTGCATTGAACAATCAGGAAACTAATCGTAATTCGGTAAATGTAATTGTTGATGATCGTGCCTTGTACGAAATCTATTTGCCGGCCTTTAAAGCTGCTGTTCAGGAAGGTGATGCGTGGGCCATTATGGGGTCTTACAATAAATATAAAGGACAACAATGCTGTCATAATGAGTTTTTGCTAAATGACATTCTTCGTGGTGAATGGGGTTTCAAGGGAGTTGTTGTTTCAGATTGGGGAGGAGTTCATGACACAAAACAATCAATTTTCAATGGGTTGGATATGGAGTTTGGTTCCTGGACCAACGGTCTTTCATGGGGAACTAGTAACGCGTATGATAATTATTATCTGGCAAAACCATATTCAGAAATGATTAAAAAAGGTGAAGTAGGTACTAAAGAATTAGACGAAAAAGTGCGTCGTATTCTGCGTTTGTCTTTCCTTACTAATATGAATAAAGACAGACCTTTTGGATCATTTGGAACAGAAGAACATGCAAAAGCTGGTTTGAAAATTGCAGAAGAAGGAATTGTATTGCTTCAAAACAACAACAATATTTTGCCAATCAATCTTTCTAAAACTAAAAAAATCGCTGTTATTGGTGAAAATGCCATCAAAATGATGACAGTTGGAGGAGGAAGTTCATCATTAAAAGCAAGATATGAAATTACTCCGCTGGAAGGTCTGAAGAAAAGAATCGGTAATCAGGCTGAGATTGTTTACGCACGCGGATATGTTGGAGATCCGACAAGTAATTATAATGGTGTAATAGCAAAAGTGAGTTTAGAAGACAAACGTTCATCTGCTGAATTGACTGCCGAAGCTTTGAGGGTAGCCAAAGACGCTGATGTGGTCCTTTTTATTGGAGGATTAAACAAAAGTGATAATCAGGATGCCGAAGGAGCAGACCGTAAAGATTTAGGACTTCCATACAATCAGGATAAATTAATCAGTGAGTTAGTTAAGGTAAATAAAAATATTGTTTACGTAAATATTTCAGGAAATGCTGTAGCAATGCCATGGGTAAAAGAAGTTCCGGGAATTGTGCAGGGATGGTTTTTAGGTACAGAAGCAGGAAATGCACTGGCAAATGTTTTGGTTGGTGATGTGAATCCATCGGGAAAATTAACCTTTACTTTTCCTGTAAAATTATCTGATAACGGAGCACATGCATTAGGCGAATTTCCGGGTGGTGATGAGGTTAAATATAATGAAAGCATTTTTGTAGGTTATCGTTGGGCAGATAAACAAAAAGCAAAACCATTATTTTCTTTTGGCCACGGATTAAGTTACACCTCTTTTGAATACGGAAAAGTAACTGCTGATAAAAAACAAATGTCTGCCAATGATCAGATTACATTTTCTGTAAAAGTAAAAAACACAGGAAGCCGGGAAGGATCAGAAATTGTTCAGTTATATATCAGCGATTTAAAATCTTCATTGCCTCGTCCAATAAAAGAATTAAAAGGTTTTGAAAAAATTTCGCTTAAAGCGGGAGAAGAAAAAACAGTAACTTTTACAATTGATAAAACGGCTTTAAGCTTTTTTGACGATAAAAAACACGACTGGATTGCAGAACCGGGAGCTTTTGAAGCGATTGTTGGTGCATCTTCAACCGATATAAAATCTAAAGTGATTTTTTCGCTTCAATAATTTCATTAATTTTCTAAATTGGTTGGTTGAAAAGCTGTAATCGTAAAAAGTTACAGCTTTGCTTTTTGAAAAATAGTCAGATATAAAATGTTTAACTTTTATAAAAAAAAATAATTATGAAACGAATAGCTTTATTTGCAGCAGTATTCTTTTTAGTACAAAACCTTTCGGCGCAAAGCCTGAACAAAATGCAATGGTTTAATGAACCTGAAAAGTGGGAAATTAAAAACAATGCCTTAATTATGAACGTGACCGCTGGTAGTGATTATTGGCGTATTTCGCATTACGGTTTTACGGTTGATGATGCCCCTTTTTATTATGCAACTTATGGAGGTGAGTTTGAAGCCAAAGTAAAATTAACCGGAAATTATATTGCACGTTTTGATCAAATGGGTCTGATGATTCGAATTGATGAAAAAAACTATATTAAAACAGGAGTTGAATTTGTTGATGGAAAATTCAACATAAGTACTGTTGTAACACATGATAAAAGTGACTGGAGCGTAACAACGCTTGAAAAAGCGCCGCCATTTATATGGATAAAAGTGGTAAGAAGATTAGATGCTGTTGAGGTATTTTACTCTTTCGATGACAAAAAATATATAATGACAAGAAACGCACCATTGCAGGATAATACACCGGTGATGGTAGGTCTGATGGCCGCTTCACCTGACGGAAAAGGGTTTGAAGCTAAATTCGAGAATTTCAAAGTAACTCATTTACCGGATCAGCGCAGGTTAGAATGGTTAAAGAATCACCAATAACTGGCAAAATTATCAATTGTAAATATGGAAATTGAATGATATCACAATTAATTTTATATTTACAAAAACCTAATTAAAACTAACAGTAACCCATTGACCATTTTATGACCGACATTAAACCCAAAAAACATTATGAAATTTTAGACGGTTTACGTGGAGTAGCTGCAATTATAGTAGTCGCTTTTCATATTTTTGAAGCCTTTACTGGCGGAAACCGTTTTAAGCAAATTATCAATCACGGTTATCTTGCCGTAGATTTCTTTTTTCTTTTATCAGGATTTGTTGTAGCCTATGCTTATGATGATCGTTGGGCGAAAATGACACAATGGGAATTTTACAAACGTCGTTTGATTCGCCTGCAGCCCATGGTCATTATGGGAATGATTATTGGCGCCATATTCTATTACTTTCAGGCTTCGGATATTTTGTTTCCAATGATTGCCGGGATGGAGGCTTGGAAGGTAATTTTAACCATGATTATTGGTTTTACATTGCTTCCGGTTCCGCCATCAATGGAGATTAGGGGATGGGGTGAAATGCATCCGCTTGACGGACCTGCCTGGTCGCTTTTTTTCGAATATATAGCGAATATTCTTTACGCTTTAATCTTTCGAAAATTTTCTAATAAAGTTTTAGGAATCTTTGTGTTGCTGTTTGCAGGCATGTTGATTAATTATACAGTTTTTGGTCCAAAAGGAGACGTTATTGGAGGATGGTCACTGAATCTGGAACAAATGAATGTTGGATTTACACGTTTACTGTATCCTTTTTTCGCCGGAATTTTGCTTTCCCGATTAGGAAAATTAATTCATATAAAAGGTGCTTTCTGGGTATGCAGTTTATTGATAGCAATTGTGCTGATGATGCCAAGAATTGGAGATAAAAACAGTCTTTGGATGAACGGATTATATGAATCGTTTTGTATTATCCTGATATTTCCTTTGATAGTGTCAATTGGAGCAGGAGGTGAAATAAAAAATCCGTTTTCACTTAAAATCTGCAAAGTTTTAGGTGATATTTCGTACCCGATTTATATCACGCATTATCCGTTGATCTATTGGTACACAGCCTGGGTTGTAGATAATAAAATTTCTTTAGAGGACGGATACATAGTAGGAATTGGAGTTTTAGTTGCCAGTATTGTACTCGCTTATTTATGTCTGAAATTGTATGATGAACCCGTTCGTAACTGGCTGCAGAGTAAATTTCAAAAGCGCAAAGTTGTTGCTGCTGAATAATTTTTGAGGATAAAAATAATTTAAAAAGGGATGAACTGTTTAAAAGTTCATCCCTTTCTATTTGATCGTTGAGATGCATTTTACATCTGAATTTAAGACATAAATTGTCATTGTAAAACCAATTCTGCTAAAGCTTCTTTACTGAAACCTTTTAATTGATCCGTTTTTCCTGCTTTAATTTTTGCAACCCAATTCGGATCTGATAATAAAGGCCTTCCAACGGCAGCCAAATCAAAATCGCCTCTGTCGAAACGTCTGTTTAATTCTTCCAAAGAAGTTGGCTCAGAACTTTCTCCTGCAAAAGCTCCGAAGAAATCACTTGATAATCCGATTGAACCTACTGTTATTGTTGGTGCTCCGGTAACTTTTTTAGCCCAGCCGGCAAAGTTCAGATCCGAATCTTCAAATTCAGGTTCCCAGAATCTTCTTTGTGAGCAATGTAAAATATCTACTCCTGCATCAACAAGTGGAGTAAGCCAGGCTTCTAATTCCTGAGGGTTTTTAGCCAGTTTGTAATTGTAATCAGAAGGCTTGAATTGAGAGAATCGCATAATTACAGCAAAATCTTCACCAACTTGTTTTCTGATTTCTTTTACAACTTCAATAGCAAAACGGTTACGTTCCGGAAGTGTTTTTCCTCCATAAATATCGTCACGGAGATTGGTTTCGGCTCTAAAAAACTGATCAATTAAATATCCATGCGCACCGTGAATTTCGATAGTATCGAAACCTAATCTTTTTGCATCAGCAGCCGCTTTTCCAAAAGCTAAAATAGTGTTTTCAATATCTTTTTCAGACATGGCAATACCATTTCTAAAATCAGGACGATTAAACCCGGAAGGTCCTTCAAAAGGAACAGGAGGTACCCATCCCGAGTGATGATTGTCCATGATTCCCATATGCCAGATTTGCGGTCCCATCTGACCTCCGGCTGCATGAACTTCATCAATGACTTTTTTCCATCCTTTTAAAGCCTCATTGCCATAAAAATGCGGTACATTGGCATCGTTTGATGAGGAGGGTCTGTCAATAACAGTTCCTTCAGATAATATAAGTCCCACTTCACCTTCAGCTCTTTTTTGATAGTATGAAGCAACATGTTCGGTTGGAGTTCCGTTTGGAGAAAAGGATCGCGTCATTGGCGCCATCACAATTCTGTTTTTAAGATGTAGTGTTTTCAGATCGAATGGAGAAAACAAACTGTTTGTACTCATAATAATTTACAAATTAGATTCAATTAATTTACTGAGCGCTTCAAAGGCACTTTCGTTGCGTTTGTAGTATGTCCATTGTCCAACTCGCGTAGATTCTATAAAACCTGCACGTTGTAAAATCGACAAATATTCAGAAACTGTAGATTGAGTAAGGCCTGCTTTGGCTTGTATCTGACCAACACAAACGCCATGTTCAAATCCTGCAGTGATTTGATCCGGGAAGTTGAGTTCGGGTTCTTTTAGCCATTCCAGCATTTGTAATCTTGACTTATTAGACAATGCCTTAAAAATTTCTACTTGTTCCATACTGCAAATATATCGACTTTTCCCGATATGTAAATTAATTAAAAATAATTTTAGATAAATTTTATGATAAGCGATTAGTTTTTAGAAAATATAATGATTGATTTTGAGCCATTCTTTACAGTCATTGCTCCAAAACTGACTGGTGTCTTTTACTCCTAAGCCAAATCCATGACCGCCTTTTTCGTAAATATGCAATTCGGCTGAAATATTGTTTTTCTTTAATGCTAAATAATAATTAATGCTATTTTCAGGTCTCACAGCACCATCATCTGAAGCATGCACTAAAAATGTCGGAGGCGTTTGTGAAGTGACTTTTTTTTCATTAGAAAAATTATCAATAAGAAGCTGAGATGGATTTTGACCTAATAAGCTCGTCTGTGAACCTTTATGTGTAATACCGTTTTCCATAGATATCACCGGGTAAATTAAAATTGAAAAGTCTGGCCGGGCACTCATGTTAAATTTTGATTCATATACTTTATCATCAAAATGTGTTGCTAGTGTTGATGCTAAATGCCCTCCGGCGGAAAAGCCTATCGTGCCAATTTTATTCGGATCAATATTCCATTTGGATGCATTGGATCTAACATAACGAATTGCTTCCTGAGCATCTTGCAAAGGTCCAACGGATTTATTTTTCATAATTAAATCGCTGGGTAATCGATATTTTAAAACAAAAGCCACAATTCCTAAGCTATTTAGCCACTCTGCTACTTTAGTTCCTTCCTTATCCATTGATAAATGCGAATATCCGCCACCCGGAAAAATAACAACTGCAGTTTGATCAGGCTTTGTTTCTTTAGGAATGAACACACTTAATGTTGTGACACTAACTAAGCTTGTACTTTGGATTTTGCCTTCTTTTAAAACTTCTTTTTCTTTGTAATCGGGAGCATTTATTTCATCCGGTATTTTGTTCCAAAGAGATAAAATTTCAATTTGAGAATGTAAATTAGGGATGATTCCAAATAAAAAAAGGAATAAATAAAATGTTTCTTTGAAATTAGTTGCTGTAAATGTTTTCAAATTTTAAACGAATTAGATTTAAATACTTAGTACTCTACGAGTATTATGTTATTGGTTGGTAAATAATTTAAAGGACAGATTGTTTAATGAGAAATCAATAATAAAACTTTATAAAAACAAGTTTTATTTGGTATTATATCAATGTTTTATGTATTGTTTGATTTAACAAAAGTATTATTTATTATGTAATTTTACATCTGTTTTTTTACTATATATGTTTAATTTGTTGGATGAAATAATTTTATAAGTAATTTATTTGGAATATAAGTATTTAAACTTATATTTGTGCAATCGATTACATTTTTAGGTTTCTATTATAATTAATTATACTTTTGAAACTTTATAAATAATCAACGAAATCGATTTACATAAAATTGAAAATATCAGTTTTTAAAATTAATTTAAAGGTTTTATAACCAAAACAAACATAGTTACTATGAGTCAAACCAACAAATCTATTGGAAATTATCGCTGGAGTATATGCGCATTGTTGTTTTTTGCAACAACCATTAATTATTTAGACAGACAAGTTCTTTCGTTAACATGGAGTGATTTTATTGCACCGGAATTTCATTGGACCAACAATGATTATGGTAACATTACTGCGTTGTTTTCTATTTTTTATGCTGTCTCTTTATTGTTCGCAGGTAGATTTGTAGACTGGTTAGATACAAAAAAAGGATTTTTATGGGCTATTGGAATTTGGTCTTTGGGAGCTTGTTTGCATGCTTTTTGCGGTATAGCGACATCTGGAATTATTACAGGAGACTGGTTTGTAGGTTTTGAAGGAGCAAAAGACGCTATTCATACAGTTAACGATACTGCATTGGTAATTAATGTGAGTGTTACCTTGTTTATTTTTGCCCGTTTTGTCCTGGCAGTTGGTGAAGCCGGAAACTTTCCTGCGGCAATCAAAACAACAGCAGAATATTTTCCTAAAAAAGACAGAGCATTTTCAACCAGTATTTTTAATGCCGGGGCAACCGTTGGGGCTTTAGCTGCACCGATTACTATTCCGTTTATTGCTAAGGCTTTCGGATGGGAAATGGCATTTATTATCATTGGGGCCTTAGGTTTTGTATGGATGGGTTTCTGGGTTTTTATGTATGATAAACCAGAAAAACACCCAAGAGTTAGTGCTGAAGAATTAGCTTATATACAACAGGATGATATTGCGGATAGTAAATTAGAAGGCTATGTAGCTGAAACTAAAACAAAAGTTTCTCTTGCAGATTGTTTTAAATACAAACAAACCTGGGCTTTTGCTTTTGGTAAATTTATGACAGATGGTGTTTGGTGGTTCTTTTTATTCTGGACTCCGGCTTATTTAAGTTCTGTTTACGGAATGGATTCAACTGAAGCGGCATTGCCATTATTTGTATTGTACATGATTACTTTATTGTCAATTATTGGTGGATGGCTTCCAACTTATTTCGTAGAAAAGAAAGGGATGAATCCATATGAGGGAAGAATGAGAGCGATGCTGATTTTTGCTTTTTTTCCTTTGTTAGCGTTGATTGCACAGCCATTAGGGTATATCAGTTACTGGGTGCCGGTAATTATTATAGGAATCGCAGGTGCGGCTCACCAATCATGGTCGGCTAATATTTTTACAACAGTTGGGGATATGTTTCCTAAAAAAGCAATTGCAACCATTACTGGAATTGGAGGTTTAGCAGGGGGTATTGGTTCTACTTTAATTAATAAAGGTTCCGGATTATTATTCGATTACAGTAAAGATACAAACATGTCTTTTATGGGGTTCCAGGGAATTGAGGCTGGGTATTTTATCATTTTTTCAATTTGCGCAGTATGTTATTTGACAGGCTGGATTGTTATGAAATCTTTGGTTCCTAAATATGCTCCGATTACTGATCTTTAAAAGATTAACACAAGCTAACTAATTAACCAACCAAACCAAACCAGATTATGAACCAAACCAACGCAGCGATAGGAAAATATCGCTGGACAATATGTAGCTTAGTTTTCTTTGCTACAACCGTAAATTATTTAGATCGAAATGTAATCAGTTATTTAAGACCTTTTCTTGCAGAAGCTTTTCATTGGACTCCGGAACAGGAAGTAATCGATTACTCTAATATAGAAATAGCTTTTAAAATCGCCTATGCATTAGGTATGCTGGTTGCAGGAGGGATTATTGATAAATTAGGTACAAAATTAGGTTATGCATTAGCAACCGGTTTATGGAGTTTAGCAGCAGTTGGTCATGCTTTAGCAACGGGTACAGGGGGATTTATAATTGCGCGTGTATTTTTAGGGATTACAGAAGCAGGAAATTTTCCTGCCGCTATCAAAGCAACAGCCGAGTGGTTTCCTCAAAAAGAGCGTGCTTTAGCAACTGGAATTTTTAACTCAGGAAGTAATATTGGAGCTATCATTGTTCCTTTATCGGTACCATTTATAGCTGAAAATTATGGTTGGCAATGGGCTTTGATTGCAACTGGTGTCATAGGGTTTATATGGCTGATTTTGTGGTTTATTTTTTATGAAGTGCCTCAAAAACAAAAGAGATTATCACAAGCGGAACTGGAATATATAAATGCTGATAAAGTTGATGTGATTGAAGCAGAGGATACTGAAAAAGTTTCCTGGTTGAAATTATTAAGTTTTCGTCAGACCTGGGCCTTTGCAATTGGAAAATTGCTAACAGATCCGGTTTGGTGGTTTTATTTATTCTGGTTGCCTGATTTTCTGATGAAACAATATAAGCTTTCGACTACCGAAATTATTTGGCCATGTGCTTTAGTTTATGTTATTGGAAGTGTTGGAAGTATTTTTGGAGGCTGGCTTCCGTTAAAATTAATTGAAAAAAACTGGCCAGCTTATAAAGCTCGTAAAACAAGTATGCTGCTTTATGCATTTGCAGTTTTACCGGTTTTATTTTCTCAATATTTAGGAACGATAAATATGTGGTGGGCTATTTTGGTAATTGGTTTAGCGGTTTCGGCTCATCAGGCCTGGAGTGCTAATATTTTTACAACTGTGTCCGATATGTTTCCTAAAAAAGCAACTGCTTCGGTTACAGGAATAGGGGGGATGTTTGGAGCTGTTGGTGGAATTTTATTAACCGCGGTAGTTCAAAAAAATATGTTTGTTTATTTTACTAAAATCGGTAAAATTGAAACAGGATACTTTATAATGTTCTGTATTTGTGGAGGTGCTTATTTATTAGCTTGGCTTATCATGCATATTTTAGTTCCAAAAATGAAAAAAGTAGAAGTGTAATAATTACACAAATAAATTTTCATTTGTATTATGATATTTAAATATAAAAATATAATTTTGTGCAATCGATTACATTAAAAATAAAAATATGACAAAATATAGTTCCAGATACGCATCAAGCCCAGAAGCTGTTAAAAAATATGATACTCAGGAATTGAGAAATGAATTCCTGATTGATGATTTGATGCAGGAAGATGAAGTAGTATTGGTTTATTCTCATTATGACAGATATATTACAGGTTCTGCTGTTCCTGTAAAAGGAGATTTAGTTTTAGAAACCATTGATCCCCTAAAAGCTCCATATTTTTTAGAAAGAAGAGAAATAGGGATTATTAATGTTGGAGGAAATGGTTCTGTAATTGTTGAAGGAAATGTATATGAATTAGGATTTAAAGATGCCTTATATATCGGTAGCGGTAACAAAGAGGTTATTTTTAAAAGTGATGACAGTAATAATCCGGCTAAATTTTACATCAACTCTGCACCGGCACATACAACTTACCCAACGGTAAAAGTAAGTCTGGCAGAAGCGAATAAATTACAATTGGGTACTATGGAAACTGCAAATCACCGTACCGTAAACCAAATGATTATTGGAAGTGTAGTTACTACTTGTCAATTACAAATGGGAATGACAGAATTACGTCCGGGAAGTGTTTGGAATACAATGCCGGCACACGTTCATGATCGTCGTATGGAGGTTTATTTCTATCTTGACATTCCGGAAAATCAGGCGGTATGCCATTTTATGGGACAGCCTCAGGAAACAAGACATATCTGGATGAACAATCATCAGGCAGTAATTTCTCCGCCCTGGTCTATTCACTCGGGTTCCGGAACAAGTAATTATACTTTTATCTGGGGAATGGCTGGTGAGAACTTAGATTACGGAGATATGGATGTTTGTAAAATCACTGATTTAAGATAAGAATCATGACAAATTTATTTGATATAAAAGGAAAAGTTGCCCTTATCACAGGAAGTACTCATGGTCTGGGAATGGCAATGGCAAAAGGATTAGGTCAGGCCGGAGCAACAATTGTTGTAAACGGAAATTCTTCTCAGGAAAAAATTGATGCTGCAGTAAAAGAACTTCAAAGTGAAGGAATCAATGCTGTTGGATATAAATTTAATGTAACAGAGGAAGAACAAGTTAAAAACGCTGTCCAAAAAATTGAAGCTGAAGTTGGACCTATTGATGTTCTAATCAACAACGCCGGAATTATTAAAAGAATCCCGCTAATCGATATGGAAGTTGCTGACTTTAGAGAAGTAATTGATATAGATTTAGTGAGTCCATTTATTGTTTCTAAGCATGTTGCTAAAGGAATGATCGAAAGAAGACAAGGGAAAATCATCAATATTTGCTCTATGATGAGTGAATTAGGAAGAAATACTGTTTCTGCTTATGCTGCTGCAAAAGGAGGTTTGAAAATGCTGACTAAAAATATGGCGACAGAATGGGCTAAATACAATGTTCAGATTAACGGAATCGGACCTGGTTATTTTGCTACTGAGCAAACTAAGCCAATACGAGTTGATGGACATCCTTTTAACGATTTTATCATCAGCAGAACACCTGCTGCGAAATGGGGAGATCCAAGTGATTTAGCTGGAGCTGCAATATTTTTGTCATCAAAAGCCAGTGATTTTGTTAATGGTCACATTTTGTATGTTGATGGAGGAATTCTTGCAACAATCGGAAAACCATCCAACGAAGAATAATTTTCAAATTATATTTTAAAATAAGACATGAGCTCTAATAAAACATTCATAAACGATAATTTTTTACTTGAAAATAAATACGCTGAAGAATTATATCATAATTATTCAAAAAATCAGCCAATTATTGATTATCACAATCACTTAAATCCACAGTTTATTACCGAAGATAAAATTTTTGATAATATCACAAATGTGTGGATAAACGGAGATCACTACAAATGGCGTGCAATGCGTACATTAGGAGTTAATGAGCAGTTTATTACAGGTAATGGTTCCGATAAAGATAAATTTCTGAATTGGGCAAAAACGGTTCCGTATACAATGCGTAATCCTTTGTATCACTGGACTCACTTAGAATTAGCGCGTTATTTTGATATCTACGATTTGCTAAATGAAAAATCAGCTGAAAGAATATATGAGGAAGCTTCTGCAAAAGTAAATTCAGCAGAATACAGTACACGCAATTTGCTTAAAAAAGTAAATGCTGAACTGGTTTGTACTACTGAAGATCCAATTGATACTTTAGAGTTTCACCAAAAATTAAACAGTAATCCTTTTGAAACTAAAATGAGCACGGCTTTCAGGCCTGATAAAGCTATTTTGATTTCAAATGACGGTTACAATGCTTATCTGGACACATTGGGGGATGTGTCCGGAGTAGCAATCAATACTTATGCTGATTTACTTTCTGCATTAAGAAAAAGAATTGATTTCTTTAGTGCAAACGGATGTAAGTTAAGTGATCACGGTTTAGATCAGATTTATTTTGAGAACTTTACTGAATCTGAAGTAAATGCAATTTTCAAAAAGAAAAGAGAAAATCAAACAATAACTCCGGAAGAAGCGTTGAAATTCCAAAGTGCTGTATTGTTGTTTTTGTCTGAAACATACCATGAATTAGGATGGGTTCAGCAGTTTCACTTAGGAGCTTTGCGAAATAATAATGCGCGTATGCACAGAATTTTAGGACCGGATACAGGTTGGGATTCTATCGGAGATTATCCACAGGCTCAAAAATTATCTGCTTTCTTAAATGCATTAGACAGTAAAGATAAATTAACAAAAACGATTATTTATAACTTAAATCCTGCTGATAACGAAGTGATGGCTACCATGATTGGTAACTTTAACGACGGAAGTGTTAGAGGAAAAGTACAGTTTGGATCAGGATGGTGGTTTTTGGATCAGAAAGACGGAATGACTAAACAATTAAACGCCCTATCAAACATGGGATTAATTAGCTGTTTTGTTGGAATGCTGACAGATTCAAGAAGTTTCTTATCTTTCCCAAGACATGAATATTTCAGACGTATTCTTTGTAATCTTCTTGGAGACGAAATTCAAAGAGGTGAACTTCCTGCAGATATGGAATGGATTGGAAAAATGGTTTCTGATATTTCATATAATAATGCAAAAGAATATTTTAAATTTTAATTAAATATTGATAATGAGTAAAGTAGTTGCATTCGGCGAAATAATGTTGCGTTTTTCTACAGAAAGGCATTTGCGTTTTTCTCAGGCTAAAGCGTTTACAGCGTCTTATGGCGGAGGTGAATTTAACGTTTGTGTTTCTTTGGCGAATTACGGAATTAATGCAGAGTTTGTTACCAGATTGCCTGAAAACGAAATTGGTTACTGCGCAGTGCAGGAAATGCGTAAAATGAATGTTGAATCTAAAAGTATTGTTTACGGCGGAGAACGTTTAGGGACTTACTATTTAGAAACAGGAGCAGGAACCAGAGGAAGCAATGTGGTGTACGATCGCGCGCATAGCTCGATGGCAACGATTCAAAAAGGAGATATTGATTGGAAAAAAGTACTTGAAGGTGCTACCTGGTTCCACTTTAGCGGAATTTCAGCTGCAATTTCTCAAAGTGCTGCAGAAGCTTGTCTGGAAGCAGTTCAGATAGCGCATGAATTAGGATTGACCATTTCATGTGATTTGAATTATAGATCAAAATTATGGCAATATGGCAAAACACCAAGCGAGGTTATGCCTGAGTTATTAAAATACAGTCACGTTATTTTAGGAGACATTGATACAGCTTATTTTATGTTAGGAATCCCTAAAGTAAACCCGGATTATCAAGACGAAAAATCATTACCGGCTTTATATTCTAAGTTATATGAGCTTTGTCCGAACTTAAAAACTGTGGCAACTACATTACGTTATTCCGTTAGTGCTTCTCATCAAAGAATCGGAGGTGTTTTATTTGACGGGAAAACCATTTTTAATGCTGCTGTACAGGAAGTAACTCCTGTAATTGACAGGGTAGGTAGCGGTGATGCATTTATGGGAGGATTAATCTACGGATTAGTTGAGTATAAAGAGGATAAACAAAAGGCATTAGATTTTGCAGTAGCTGCTTGTTGCTTGAAACATACAATTGCCGGAGATTACAATTTAGTTACATTAAAAGAAGTTGAAAACATGGCAGGAGGAAACTCTGCCGGATTAGTATCAAGATAAATAAAGTATGGCAAAGTATTCAAGAATTGAAGTAGCTCAGACGATGAAAGACAACGGGATGGTTCCTTTGTTTTTTCATTCGGATATTGAAATCAGTAAAAAAGTATTAAAAGCGTGTTATGATGGAGGTTCCAGATTAATGGAATTTACAAGCAGAGGTGATTTTGCTTTTGAGGTTTTTGGAGCATTAAATAAATACGCCCTGGCTGAATTGCCTGGAATGATGCTAGGTGTTGGTTCTGTTACTGATGCTGCTGCAGCTTCATTATACATGCAGCTTGGGGCTAATTTTATCGTAACTCCGGTATTTAGGGAAGATATTGCAATAGCATGTAATCGTAGAAAAGTGTTATGGTCGCCTGGTTGTGGAACGCTGACAGAAATTGCAAGAGCAGAAGAATTAGGCTGCGAAGTGGTAAAATTGTTTCCTGCGGATATTTACGGACCAGAGTTTATTAAAGCAATAAAAGGACCTTGTCCTTGGACGACTATTATGCCAACAGGAGGCGTTTATCCAACTGTAGAAAGTTTATCTTCATGGTTAAATGCGGGTGCTACCTGTGTGGGTCTTGGATCACAATTGATTTCAAAGGATTTGCTGGATAAGCAGGATTTTGAAGGATTAAAAAATAAAGTAAGTGATGTGTTGAACATCATAAAAGATATCAGAAAAAAATAAATAAGGAATAATTAGTTTGTTCCTTATTGTAAAGCAGTTTTTTTTAGAGTTTTAAAGGTTGTAATTGAACATTACGCTTGAAAAATAAAGCTTGTCACTCCTCACAGCAAGCTTTATTTTAATCTTTACAAGTGTAATGTTTCTTTTACAATAAAAAACGGATAAGGGATTAATGAGGTTATTTATAACACTTTTAAGAGAAGATTTAAAATGAAAAAATTAAATAGAGTAAATACAGGATTAGAAAAATTAAATCCAATTAAAGTAGTTCAGTTTGGAGAAGGTAACTTTTTAAGAGCTTTCGTTGATTATGCTTTTCAAAGATTAAACAATGAAGTTGATTTCAATGCCGGTATTGCAATTGTTCAGCCATTGAAAGATGGTATGGTAAACATGATTAACGATCAGGATGGTCTTTATACTTTGTTTATGAACGGCATTAAAAAAGGGGAAAAAATACAAGATATTCAGTTAATTTCTAATATTGTAAAATCTATAAATCCATATAATGATTTTGCAGATTATTTAGCATTAGCAAAAGAAGAAGAACTTCAATTTATTGTTTCAAATACTACTGAAGCTGGAATTGAATTTCTTGATACAGATACTCCGGATATGCAACCGCCAGCAGCATTCCCTGCAAAGTTGACGGTTTTGTTACACGAAAGATTTAAACATTTCAATGGAGATGCTTCAAAAGGACTGACTATCATTCCATGTGAATTGATTGATTATAACTCAGAAACGCTGAAAAAATGTATCTTACAATATTGTGATTTATGGAAATTAGAGGATTCATTTAAAACATGGGTTTCAGAAGCGTGTACGTATCACAGTACTTTAGTTGACAGAATTGTACCAGGATATCCAAGAGCTGAAATTGAAGATTACAACAGCAAATTAGATTATCAGGATAATTTAATTGTTGCTGCTGAACCATTTTTCCTTTGGGCTATCGAAGGTGGTGAAGATTTAAAACAAAAGCTTCCTTTTCATAAAACGGATTTGAATGTGAAAATCGTTGATGATATACGTCCTTTCAAAATGATCAAAGTTCGTATTTTGAATGGTGCACATACAGCAATGGTTCCTACGTCGCTTTTGTATGGTAACAAGTTAGTAATGGAGACTGTTAATGGAGATTTTACCGGGAAATTTGTAGACAATGTTATCAGTGAAATCAGCGAAACCCTTGCTATGGACAAAAATGAAATCACGGCCTATTCTGAAGAAGTAATGGATCGTTTTAAAAATCCATTTATCAAACACGCATTGGCTGATATTGCTTTAAATTCTATCTCAAAGTTCAAAGTAAGAGTTTTACCTAGTTTATTAGGATATTATAATACAAACAAAAAACTGCCTGTAAGTCTGACTTTTTCATTAGCTTCTTTAATCCAGTTTTACAAAGGAACATGGAACGGTGAAGTATTGCCTGTAAAAGATACTCCGGAATTAGTTGAAGCATTTAAAAATGCATGGCAATTAGGAGCTTTAGATTCTGTTGTAGCTGCTGTTTTAGCTAACACAGATTTTTGGGGTGAAGATTTAACAAAAATTAACGGTCTGTCTGAAGCATTAGTAGTAGCTTTAACTGAAATTGAAGCTAACGGAATTGAAAAAGGTTATGCTAATTTCAGCGCTAAAAACTAATTAAAACCTTTTTAAAATTATTATCATGCAAAAGAAATTAATAAAAGTAAATCCAATAGATAACGTAATTGTCGCTTTAACCGATTTGGTACAAAACGAACAAATTACATTTGAAGGAACTACAGTTTCACCAACAACTGATGTTAAAGCAAAACATAAAATCGCAGAGAAAGATTTTGCAATTGGTGATGAAATTATAATGTATGGCGTTTTGGTAGGAAAAGCTGTAGAACCTGTAAAAAAAGGAGAAGTAATTACCACCGAAAATGTAAAACATCAAAGTGAAAAAGTTTTTCGTAAAACTGGAAGTTTAGGTTGGACTCCACCAAATATAGATCGTTGGAAAGATAAAACTTTCAACGGATACCACCGTGCTGATGGACAAGTTGGGACCAAAAATGTATGGTTGTTTATTCCATTGGTTTTTTGTGAAAACAAAAATATCGAAAAACTGAAAGATATTTTTGAAAACGAATTATTGCCAAAAAAAGAAGTTTCTTATAAAAATTTATTACGTTCTTTAATTGAAGAAAAAAGCGTAGAAGAAGTTGCTGATAGAAAATCAAATGAAAATCTTTTAGATAATGTTGAAGTTAAATTCATTAATCATCAAGGTGGTTGTGGTGGAATTCGACAAGATTCGGAGTTGTTGGCAAAACTGCTTGCTGGATATGTAAACAATCCAAATGTTGCCGGTGCAACTGTTTTAAGTTTAGGTTGCCAAAATTTGCAAGTAGAGATTTTCAAAAACGCATTGAAAGAAATAAGTCCGAATTGTGATAAAGAAATTTTGATCTATGAGCAACAACAAATTGGTACTACCGATAAAATGTTTCAAATGGTGATTAAAGATTCTTATGAAGCCATTAAAAGAGCTAATAAAATCGAGCGTAAACCTGCTCCTGTTTCAAAAATAAGTATTGGTTTGGAATGTGGTGGATCTGATGGATTTTCAGGAATTTCTGCTAATCCGGCATTAGGAGTTGTTTCCGATATTTTCGCAGCTTTAGGAGGGAAAACTATTTTGGCAGAGTTTCCGGAATTATGTGGCGTTGAACAAGAATTGATGAACCGATGTGTGGATGAAGAAAAGGCAGACAAGTTTTTATCTTTGATGAAAGCTTTTGAAAAATCAGTTGTAGATGCAGGTTCAGGGTTTGATATGAACCCGTCTCCAGGAAATATTAAAGACGGATTAATTACCGATGCCATGAAATCTGCCGGTGCATCTAAAAAAGGTGGAACTGCACCTATCGTAGATGTTTTAGATTACGGTGAATATATTTCAAAACCAGGGTTAAATCTTCTAAATACACCAGGAAATGACGCCGAATGTACCACAGGATTAGTTGGAGCGGGAGCAACAGTTGTTTTGTTTACCACAGGTTTAGGAAATCCGATGGGTAATCCAGTTGCACCCGTTGTGAAAATTGCTTCAAACACGGCATTAACTAACAGAATGTCGGATATCATCGATTTCAATGCTGGAACTGTGATTACTGGTGAAAAAAACATTACCGAAGTTGGAGCAGAAATCGTAGATTATATTATAGAATTGGCAAGCGGAAACGTAGAAACAAAAGCAGATCAACTGAAACAAGATGTATTTATTCCTTGGAAAAGAGGAGTTTCTTTATAAAATTTTCCGCCATATAAGTTATATTAAGTTAATTTTATACACTATGTTTAGTAAAAAAGGCAGCTCAATTTAGAGCTGCCTTTTGATTTTTGAATCTAAATGTACTTTTGAGTATTTTTGCTATTATGCGTAAAAGTAAAATGAACTTATATAACTTATATGGTAGAAAAATTTAAAAGGTAGTTCTTGTTGAAGATTTACGAATGTGTAATTCAGGAGCAAGAACTACCTTTTTTTCGATTTTAATGGCGTCGGTTTTGTCTACCTGTTCTAAGAAAACACGTGCTGTCATTCTTCCCATCTCGAGTGGAGACTGATCTACTGAAGTTATGGAGAGTTCCATGAACTTAGTAAAAGGCTCATTACTGAATCCAGCCACGCAAAAGTCATTAGGGATACTTATATTTCTTTCTTTTAATTCCTGAATAGCTCCTAATGCAGCAAAATCACTTGAAGAAAATATAGCGTCTGGAGGGGGTTCAAGTTGTAATAAAATATCTATTGCCTCTTTTCCTGATTCTACACTACTTTTAATAGGGATGACATATTCTTCTTTAAAAGGTATTCCGCTATCTAGTAAAGCTTGTTTATATCCTAAAAATCTATTTTTGAATATGTCAAGAGATTGATCTCTGGAAAAATGAGCAATGTGTTTACATCCTTCATGAATTAGATGTTTTGTTGTAAGATATCCACCTTTGAAGTCATTAATTGTCACAGAGCTAACTCCATCAATGTTTCTGCTTCTATCAAAGAAAATTAAGGGGACATTTTTTTTTAATACGTTCAAAAATGCATCATAGTTTTGATCACTAACATCTGTAACAGACATTAAAATACCATCTACCTGTGCATCTATTAAAGCATATAGATTTTCATTTTCCCTTTTTGGATCATCATGAGTTTGTGAAATAATTACATGATAGCCATGAGGATAAAGTTCTTCTTCAATTCCTCTAATTACAGTTCCGAAAAAATTATTATCAACACGAGGAACTATAATTCCTATATTATTGCTTCTTCCGCTTTTTAAGGCCAAAGCTAATTTATTTTGCTTATAGTTCATTAAATCAGCTGTTTCCTGAACTAGTTCGCGTGTACTTTTTTTGATCTTAGGGCTATTATTTAATGCTCTTGAGACCGTAGCAGCAGTAATATTAAGTCTTTTGGCAATATCGTAAATAGTGGTTTTCTCGCTCATTCAAAAATTTATCTGATTATTTTTTCACAAAAATACCTTTTTTTTGAATAATTCAATGTAAATTGTTATCGATTACTAAAATAACATTTGTAAGATTAATTATCTAGTAATAATAGAATGTTTTACTTATAATTTTGTGATAAAGGAAACTATTTTTATAAAAAAAAATTAATACAAAAAGTATATTACTAAATAAATTAGTAGAAAATAAAAATAAATAGGTTTTAATGATATAACTGGTTATTTGTCATGTATTTATGTTTTTTATCTCTAATGTTGGTTAAGATTAAAACTATAATTAATTAGTGGTAAAACTAAGAGTTTATTCTTGTTGAAGATTTACGAATATGCAATTCAGGAGCCAAAACTACTTTTTTTTCAATTTTAATGGTTTCTGTTTTGTCAACTTGTTCCAGAAAAACTCTTGCAGACATTCTTCCCATTTCCAGTGGTGACTGATCTACTGAAGTTATAGAAAGTTCCATAAACTTGGTAAATGGTTCATTACTAAAACCTGCTACACAAAACTCGTTCGGGATATTTATGTTTCTTTCTTTTAATTCCTGTATAACTCCCAGTGCAGCAAAATCACTTGATGAGAATACAGCATCAGGTGGAGTTTCAAGTTCTAATAAAATATCTATTGCTTCTTTTCCAGCTTCAAGACTACTTTTAGACTGAATAACATATTTTTCGTTAAATGTGATTCCGTTGTCCAATAAAGCTTGTTTGTATCCCAAAAATCTATTTTTAAAAATTTCCAATGATTGATCACCAGATAAATGCGCAATATGTTTACATCCTTGATTAATTAATTGTTTTGTGGCAATGTATCCCCCTTTAAAGTCATTAATGGTTACTGAACTTACACCATCTATATGTTTGCTTCTGTCAAAGAATATCAACGGGACATTTTTTTCTAACACATTATGAAAAGCATTATCATTTTCATTAGTAACATCGGTAACTGACATTATAATGCCATCAACTTGTGCATCTATTAATGTGTAAAGGTTTTCGTTTTCTCTTTTAGGATTTTCATGAGTTTGACAAATAATAACCTGATAGCCGTGTGGATAAAGTTCTTCTTCAATTCCTCTAATGACAGATGCGAAAAAATTACTGTCAATACGAGGAACAATAACCCCTATGTTATTACTTTTCCCACTTTTTAAAGCCAGAGCCAATTTGTTTTGTTTGTAATTCATCGAAGCGGCTGTTTCAAGTACCAATTCTCTTGTACTGTCTTTTATTTTCGGATTATTATTTAAGGCTCTCGAAACCGTTGCTGCAGTGATGTTTAGCTTTTTGGCAATATCATATATGGTTATTTTCTCACTCATTCAAAAAAAATATTTTGATTATTTTAACACAAAAATACATTTTTTTTGGATATCCCAAGATAAAATGTTATCGATTACCTAAATTCTTTTTTTGATTTAAAACAATGGAACAATAATAAAAAATTATGTGTTTTTTTACAATAAGTGTAAATTAATTTTATAATTAAAATTGAATACATAAATTATATAGAAATAAATTTGTTGTATTCAATCTATTTTTCTATTTTCGTGTAATCGATTACATAATCGATGTAATCTTATTTTTATAATGGAAATATTTCACAAATGAATGTTTTTGAAAGCTTAAAGTGTAATTCAATTTTTCTTGTTATAACTTCTCTTTTTCTGTCATGCGGTGGCAAGGTTACCGATGCTTCAAATTCCCCGTGGGAAAGAATGGATTTGATTGTTAAAAGTATTCCTCAGGCTAAATTTTTAGAGAATAGTTATAATGTTATAGATTATGGCGCAATTGCTGATGGAGTAACAATTAATACCGTAGCTTTTGAAAAAGCGATAAAAGCATGTGCTGAAAATGGCGGGGGAAAAGTAATTGTTCCGACTGGTAAATTCTTGACAGGAGCAATACATTTGGAGAGCAATGTAAATTTACACTTAGAAGATAATGCTGAAATTCTGTTTAGTACAAATCCAAAAGATTATCCAATAGTTCATACTTCTTGGGAAGGAACAGAGTTGATGAATTATTCCCCTCTTATTTACGCTAAAAATAAAACCAATGTAGCTATAACTGGTAAAGGCACTTTGAATGGTCAGGCCAATTCTGCTAATTGGTGGGTCTGGTCAGGTGGTAAAAGTTATGGATGGGAAAAGGGAATTCCATCTCAAAATGATCCTGCCAATCGTGAAGTTTTAGTTGATATGGCTGAAAAGGGTGTTCCGGTAGAAGAAAGAATTTTTGGAGAAGGACGTTATTTGCGACCTAATTTCATTGAGTTTTTTGAATGTAATACTGTTTTAATAAAAGACGTTAAGGTTATCAATGCTCCTTTTTGGATTTTGCATCCAATGAAATCCAATAACATAATTATTGACAGTGTTACAGTAAATAGTCATGGTCCAAATAATGATGGATGTGATCCTGAATACTCACAAAATGTAATTATAAAAAATTGTATTTTCAATACCGGAGACGATTGCATTGCTATAAAATCTGGTAGGGATGCTGACGGAAGAAGAGTTGCGTTACCAAGCAAAAATATAATAGTACAAAACTGTAAAATGATTGATGGTCATGGAGGTGTTGTTATTGGCAGTGAAATATCTGCAGGTGTTAATAATGTTTTTGTAGAAAATTGTATTATGGATAGTCCAAATCTTGACAGGGCAATACGTATTAAAACAAATTCTAAACGAGGAGGAGTAATTGAAGATGTTTACGTTAGAAATTTGGATGTAGGTACTGTTAAAGAATGCGTTTTGAAATTAAACATGTTTTATAATGTATACGGTTCGCAGACAGGAAATTTTATTCCGGTTATAAGAAATGTAATTTTGGAGAACGTGAAAGTAAAAGAGGCTGGAAAATATGGTGTTTGGGCAGAAGGATATAAAGAGTCGCCGGTAGAAAATATTGTACTTAAAAATGTTAATATTGAAAAAGCAGATTCAATTTATTTATTGAAAAATGTAAAGAATTTTAATTTTATAAATACTTACATCAATGGAAAAAAGGTTGAATCCATCAAAAATTAAGTTTAAGAACTCTCTGTAATTAGTTTAAATGGCGAATTTTTATTAAATTTTAGTTTTAGGATTGTTTGTTTTATTTGTTGAATTAGTTTAAAAATGAGTTTGATAAAGTATCGAATTTCTTTCTTAACTAAGTTTTGTTAGTTATGAAGAACATTTTGTCAGTAGGATTGTTGTTTTTTTTATCAAATGCTATTTTGGGGCAAAGTACTTATCCTGTGGATAGTTCGTATACTATAGTAGCTACTTATACTAAATTGATAAAAAAGTATCCTTTCATAAAAATAACTGAAGAAGTAAAAAATAATAATGTTAATCAAATTAATGACGTTGTTTATAATGATAATAAAAACAGACCATTACATTTGGATGCATATTTTAGTACAATTAAAAAAAGAAACCCTGCTGTAATCATGATTCATGGCGGAGGCTGGAGATCCGGTAATAAGAGTCAGATGAAGGCTTTGGCGCAGGAAATTGCTTCAAAAGGTTATTCTTGTTTTGCAATAGAATACAGATTGTCATTAGAAGCTAAATATCCAGAAGGAATTCTTGATGTTAAAAATGCAATTAGGTTTATAAAAAATAATGCTAAAAAATTTAAAGTAAACCCAAATAGGATTGCTGTTTTAGGATGTTCTTCAGGAGGGCAAATGGCAGCTTTGATTGGAACAACAAATGATAATCCAGATTTTGACGATGTTCAGAATAAAAGCAAATATTCATCAAAAGTAAATGCAATTATTGATATAGACGGCGTTTTAGCTTTTAAACATCCAGAATCTTCTGAGGGAGAAATGGCAGCTTTTTGGTTGAAGGGGACTTCGACAGAGAATCCTGAAAATTGGAGAAATGCTTCTGCTTTAACACACACAGATAAAAACACACCGCCAATATTATTTATAAATAGCAGTATTGATAGATTTCATGCAGGAAGGAACGATATGATTGCGATTTTAAATCAGAATAATATTTATAACGAGTTTCACACAATTAAAGATTCTCCTCATTCATTTTGGTTTTTTAATCCCTGGTTTGATGAAACAGTTCTTTATGCAACCCGCTTTTTGGATAAAATTTTTTAAAAATATGAGAAGCGATTAGGAAGTAGTAGTTGAAACATTAAATTCTAAAATTAAATATTAACAACATGATAATTTCTCAAAAAATTAATTTCTATAAAAACGTAATTATTCTGTTGCTTCTTTGTTCTGGGAAAGTAATTGCGCAGAATATAGATCAGAGTCAGATTGTTATTTCTGATAATTTAAAATGGTCAGAAAGAATGGCATTATCAATAATTAAAAGACACCCAGAAGCATGGAAAATTGATAACCACGAAGCACCGAAATGGGATTATAAAATTGGTATGATTTTGACGGCCTACCAGAAACTATATAGTAACACAAACAATGCGAAATATTATGACTACGTAAAAGAATATGCGGATGTGTTTATTGATGAAATTGGTGGAATCAAAAAGTTTAATCCTGAAAATCATAGTCTTGATAATATAAATGCAGGTAAAATACTTTTTGATTTATACTATAAAACAAAAGAAGGAAAATACCTGACAGCATTAAAAACATTAAGGAATAATTTTGATGACTACCCAAGAACACCATCTGGAGGGTTTTGGCATAAAAAAATCTATCCTAATCAAATGTGGTTAGACGGTTTGTATATGGCAGAGCCTTTTTATGCAAGATATACGGCCGAATTTGAGAAAGGTGAAAAATTAAACGATGTAGCTCATCAATTTGAACTTCTTCACAAACATACATTTGATGAAAAAACAGATTTGTATTTTCACGCTTGGGACGAAAGTAAACAAATGCCTTGGGCTAATAAAGAAACAGGAACGGCTCCTCATATTTGGTTGAGAGCTCTTGGATGGTATGGAATGGCGTTAGTTGATGCATTAGATTATTTTCCCAAGGATCATCCAAAACGTAGTGAATTGATAGGTTATCTAAATGAATTAGCAATTGCAGTAAGCAAATATCAGGATAAATCCGGTTTATGGTATCAAATTCCAAATCTGCAAAAGCAAAAAGGGAATTATTTAGAATCGTCAGGTTCTTCAATGCTCGTGTATGCGCTTGCTAAAGGAGTACACAAAGATTATTTGCCTCTTAAATTTGAAAAAATTGCCAATAAAGGCTTTAATGGATTAATAAAGAATGTTATTAAAGTAGATAAAAATGGTGAAGTCCACATTACCCAAGTATGTGGAAGTGCGGGATTAGGAGGGAATCCTTACAGAGACGGTTCATTCGAATATTATATGAGCGAAAGAATTGTTACCGATAATTCTCATGGATTAGGAGCTTTTCTGCTGGCAGCAATAGAATTAGATAAATAGAATTTTCAATATATTCAAAATAAATTACTATGTTAAGCAACACATTAAATACCTTAAAAGTAGCCACACTTTTTGTTTTATTCACTTTCTTTAGTTGTAAAACGGCTTCCCCTGAACCTGTAAAAAATACTGAATCGCAGAATTATACTGTAATTTCAAAAGACTTAAAGTGGTCTGATAAAATGGCTTTAACTTTAATGAAACGCCATCCTGAATCCTGGCAGATAGATGATTCTAAAGCTCCAAAATGGGACTATGTTCATGGTCTTGTTTTGTATTCATTTGAAGAATTGTATAAAAAGAATCCAGATTCAAGATATGCAGCTTATGTACAGGGATATCTGGATGCTTTGATTGAAAATGACGGAACAATTAAAACATATGAAATGCAGAAGTATAATATAGATATGATTGTTGCCGGCCGTTTGCTTTTTAATGCGTATAATAAAACTAAAGAAGAAAAATATTTAAAAGCAATGCAGTTATTGCGCAAGCAATTAGCTGATCAGCCAAGAACACAGTCTGGAGGATTTTGGCATAAAAAAATCTATCCTAATCAAATGTGGTTAGATGGTTTGTATATGGGAGAACCTTTCTATGCTCAATATACAGCAACTTTTGAAAATGGAAAAAGTCTGGATGATATTGCGCATCAATTTGAACAAATTCAATTACATGCTACAGATCCAAAAACAGGATTGTTATTTCACGGCTGGGATGAAAGTAAGCAAATGCCATGGGCTGATAAAGAAACAGGAAATTCTCCAAATTATTGGTCAAGAGCTCTTGGCTGGTATGTAATGGCTTTAGTTGATGCATTGGATTATTTTCCAAAAGACCATCCAAAACAAAAAGAATTAGTTGGCTATTTGAATAATGTTGCAGAAAGTTTAGCAAAGTATCAGGATAAATCTGGTTTGTGGTACCAGGTAACGGATAAAATGGGTAAGGAAGGAAATTATTTGGAAGCTTCAGGCTCATCAATGTTTGCGTATGCATTTGCAAAAGGGGCTAATAAAGGTTATTTACCATCAAAATTCAAAAAAATGGCAAACCATGCTTTTGATGGTTTGACTACCCAATTAATAAAAGTTGATGCTGATGGTACAATTACCTTGACACAGGCCTGTCAGGTAGCTGGGCTTGGAGGAACTCCATACAGAGATGGTTCCTATGAATATTATGTAAATGAAAAAAAGAAAGATAATGACCCAAAAGCTACAGGGCCTTTTATATTAGCGGCATTAGAGTTAAACAGATAAGTATAATTTTTTTTTAATGAAATTTATAAAAATAACGTTTCTTTTTTTGTGTTTCACAGGAATACAGATCTTAACAGGACAGGAAAAAAATGAAAATAATTTTTCGAAGGTCTGGGTTGCTGATCAAGGTAACGGCACGTATAAAAATCCTATTTTATATGCCGATTATTCAGATCCGGATGCTATTAGGGTTGGGGATGATTATTACATGACAGCGTCATCATTCAATTGTGTTCCAGGACTGCCTATCCTTCATTCAAAAGATTTGGTAAACTGGAAATTAATTGGTTATGCACTTTCAAAACAAAAGCCTTTAGAGGTTTACAATAAAGTTCAGCATGGAAATGGTGTCTGGGCTCCATGTATTCGTTTTTATAATAATGAATTTTATATCTATTATCCTGATCCCGATTTTGGAATTTATGTTGTGAAAGCTAAAAAAGCAGAAGGCCCTTGGTCAGAACCGATTATGGTAAAAGAAGGCAAAGGCCTGATTGATCCAACACCGTTATGGGATGAGGATGGTAAAGCATATTTAGGTTATGCTTTTGCTGGAAGCCGTGCAGGAATAAAAAGTGTTTTGGCAGTTTGTTCAATGAGTTCGGATGGTTTGTCTGCCCATAATGATGATGTCATGATTATTGACGGGCATACTACAGATGAAGTAACTATTGAGGGGCCTAAGTTTTACAAAAGAAATGGCTATTATTACATATTCGCTCCTGCAGGAGGAGTAGCCACTGGCTGGCAAACGGTTATGAGATCCAAAAATGTATATGGACCTTATGAAAAAAGGAAAGTTATGGATCAGGGAAAATCAGCTGTAAACGGTCCTCATCAGGGAGCCTGGGTTCAGACACAAACAGGGGAAGATTGGTTTATTCATTTTCAGGATCAGTTTGCATACGGAAGAGTAGTTCATTTACAGCCTATGAAGTGGCAAAATGACTGGCCGGTGATTGGAAATGACGAAAATAAAGATGGTACTGGAGAGCCTGTTATGGCTTATAAAAAACCAAATGTAGGTAAAAAAATATTTCCTATTGAAACGCCACCGGAAAGTGATGAATTTAATAAACCAAAACTTGGGCTGCAATGGCAGTGGCATGCAAATCCACAGATTACCTGGGGACTTCCTACAGCAATGGGATATTATAATTTAAATTGTATTCCTGTTCCTAAAGATTATAATAATCTGTTTGATGTTCCTAATTTACTTTTACAAAAATTCCCTTCGGATGAGTTTACTGCAACAGCAAAAATTACGTTTAATTCCAGATTTGATGGTGAATATGCAGGATTGGTAATTATGGGTCTGGATTACAGTTTTTTATGTCTGAAACAAGAAGAAGGTAAACTGTTTCTTTCTCAAAGAACAGCTTTGAAAGCGGATAAAAAAGGGATTGAACTTGAAAGTAAAAAAATTGCAATAAAGGATAAAACAATTTACCTGCAAGTAAAAGTAAAAGCAGGCGGAATATGTAATTTTTTATATAGCATAGATGGACAAAAATTTAACTCTGTTGGCGATAATTTTACTGCACGAGAAGGCAAATGGATTGGTGCTAAAATAGGATTTGTGGCACTTAGAGAAGGTGTTATAAATGATGCTGGCAGTGTTGCAATAGATTGGTTTAGGATAACCAATTAAAGCAGAAAAAATAAATAACTAAATAAATAACCAAAATTAATTAACTAAATGAATCAACTTAAAAAAACAGTATTATTACTTTTAATAAGTACGAACTGTTATGTTAACGCACAGGAAAAAGCTAAAAAATGGCCGGATTTAATTATAA
The DNA here is from genome assembly GCF_000735715.2 of Flavobacterium chungangense LMG 26729. Taxonomy (NCBI): domain Bacteria; kingdom Pseudomonadati; phylum Bacteroidota; class Flavobacteriia; order Flavobacteriales; family Flavobacteriaceae; genus Flavobacterium; species Flavobacterium chungangense. The sequence goes on along the minus strand of NZ_JASY01000009.1, from coordinate 37,704 downwards.
AAAGTTACTCAGCCTGGTTTGGTTCTGAAGAAGGTAAAAAAGTAGGTGAAAATGTTCTGCTTTATCAAAGAGATATTGGCGGATGGCCAAAAAATATCCAAATGTTGAAAGAATTGACTGAGGAAGAGAAAACTAAACTATTAGAACTAAAACCATCAGGAAAAGACTGTACAATAGATAACAGAGCAACAACCCAGGAAATACTTTTTGTATCTAAAATGTACGCTCAGACAAAAGATGAAAGATATAAAGATTCATTTTTAAGAGCTGTAAATTATTTACTTTCAGCGCAATATCCTAATGGAGGATGGCCTCAGTATTTTCCATTAAAAAAAGGATATTATACGCATATTACTTATAATGACAATTCAATGGTTGATGTTTTGAATGTATTAAAAGAAATAGCAAATCAAACTGAATATTACAGTATTAAACCATCGCAGGAAATTGTTGATAAAGCTAAAATAGCTGTTGAGAAAGGAATTGATTGCATCTTAAAAACCCAATACAAACAAAATGGTGTTTTAACTGTTTGGTGTGCACAACATGATGAAGTTACTTTTGCTCCAGCTGATGCAAGAGCTTATGAACTTGCTTCATTAAGCGGAAAAGAATCTGCAAAAATTGTATTATTTTTAATGTCTGTTGATAATCCTTCACCTGAAATTAAAACTGCTATTGTAAGTGCATATAACTGGTTTGAAAAAACAAAAATTACGAATCTTAGAGAAGAGCGAATATACGATGCAGATGGTAAAGTTATAGGTAAAAAAATGTATCCAACTGATGAGGTTGCGCCAATTTGGCCAAGATTTGCAGAACTTGATACAAATGAGGCTTTTTTCTGTGACCGTGACGGAATTAAAAAGAAATATATAACTGATATTGGTGAAGAAAGAAGAAATGGTTACTCGTGGTATTCTAATGAACCTAAAGAAGTTTTGAAAAAATACAAAAAGTGGTCAAAAAAAAATAATTTAGAAAAAACTGAATCAGAGTAATTCTATAATAGTAATTGATTGAGCATTTCCTTTGTGTTAAACAGTGAATTAGGATTTTGCCTGCAAAAATAAAAATTATGAATATTAGACTTTTTTTTCTGGTATTGTTTTCAACTGTTTCATTTGCTCAGGACAATAAATTTCCAACGGCAAAAGTAGATTCAATTGTAAGTGCAATTCAACTACCCAAAATTCCTTCGTATCAAGTTAATGTAGCGAAATTAGGAGCCAAAGGAGACTCTGTTTCTGATAGTAAGCCCTTTTTTGATAAAGCAATGGCATTGTGTAAGAAGAATAAGGGAGGAACTATTACAGTTCCAAAAGGAGTTTATCTTTTAAAAGGACCAATTCATTTTGTAAGCAATGTCAATTTAAAAATTGAGAAAGGCGCGAAAATTAAATTTAGTGATAAGCCTGAGGATTATTTACCAATGGTTTTAACCAGCTGGGAAGGTACAATACTTTATAATTACAGCCCGTTAATTTATGCATATGATTGTACCAATATTGCATTAACCGGTGAGGGAATTATTGATGGAGAAGGTGGTAAAACATGGAAAACCTTTAAATCTCAAGAAGGAAAAGGTAAAGAGCTGAGCCGGGAAATGAATCATAACAATGTTCCTGTCAATGAAAGGAAATTTGGGACAGGTTATTTTTTGCGTCCACAAATGATTCAGTTTTTTAACTGTAAGAATATTTTAGTCGAAAATATCCGTATTGAAAATTCTCCTTTTTGGTGTCTGCATTTATTAAAATCACAAAGTATAACCGTTAGAGGATTAAGTTATAAGTCATTGAATTACAATAATGATGGTATAGATCCTGAATATGCAAAAGACGTTTTGATCGAAAATATAACTTTCAATAACGGTGATGATAATGTAGCAATAAAAGCAGGAAGAGATCATGAAGGAAGAGCTAATGCAGTTACCCCAAGTGAAAATATTATTATTCGAAACTGTAATTTTAAAGGGCTTCACGGAGTAGTTATAGGCAGCGAAATGTCCGCTGGAGTACAAAACGTTTTTGTTGAGAATTGCAAAACCACTGGTTATTTAAAAAGAGGTATTTATTTAAAAACCAATGCTGACAGAGGAGGTTTTATAAAAAATGTTTTTGTTCGAAATATCCAGTTAGATGAAGTAGAAGATTGTCTTTATATCACAGCCAATTATCACGGAGAAGGAAAAGGATTTCAGTCTGAAATATCAAATGTTTCGTTTTCTGATATTTTATGTAATAAAGCCTCTGCCTCAGGGATTGTTATTCAGGGATTTGCTGATAAAAAGATCAAAAACATCTCTTTAAATAATATTGAAATTAAGTGGGCTAAAAATGCGATATCAAGTACAAATGCTGAGAATGTAATTCTGAATGAAGTTTTTATCGGAGAAAAAGCTACAGTTCCTTCAGCAGCAAAATAGTTTATTAAAAAATAAAAAATGAAACATTATATCTTAATTCTTTGGTTGATGTCAGCCACTTGTTTTGCACAAAAAACAACTGTTTATACCATTGGAGATTCAACAATGGCGAATAAAAAAGATCCGGAAAAAAACCCTGAACACGGTTGGGCTCAGGTATTACAACCTTTTTTTAAAGATAATATTATTATCGACAATAGGGCTTTAAATGGAAGAAGTACCAGAAGTTTTATAGCTGAAAAACAGTGGGATGCGGTATACCAAAAACTAAAAAAAGGTGATTATGTTTTTATTGAGTTTGGGCATAATGATGGGAAAAACATGGATTCATTACGTTATACAAACCCGCATACGGCTTACAGACATAATCTAATCCGTTTTGTAAAAGAAAGCCGTGCAAAAGGAGCAATTCCAATTTTACTGAGTTCAATTGCAAGAAGAAATTTTAATGAAAAAGGAGTGTTAATTGGAACTCACGGGGATTATCCTTTAGAAACCAGGTTGGTTGCGCAGGAATTTAATGTTCCTTTTATTGATTTGGAATATTTTACCGAATTATTAGAACAATCTTATGGACCTGAAAAATCAAAAGAGTTGCATTTACATTTCAAAGCAGGAGAAAATCCATATTATAAAGACGCTAAAGACGATGATACACATCTTTCTTTAAAAGGAGCAACAGAAATTGCACAAATAGTTGTTGAGCAAATAAAACTTTTAGAAGATTCTTCTGTTGAAACACTTAAGAAGGGAATTAAATAGCCTGAATAATCTTTATTAAATAAAATCGTATCCGGATAGGCTTTTTTACAGTTACGGATACGATTTTATATTTATAGCAAATGGAATAATTAAGCGAATGTTATTTTTTTTGTAACGGACTAACAATTTGAACATTCTGAAAAACAATGGCCCCTTTTACGACACCTGCAATAGTGCTCCTTAAGGCATCAATGATTTGCATTTTTAATTCGCTTTTAGGATAAATTAAACTCACCTCACGTGCAGGTTTTGGTTCTTTGAAATTACGAAGTTTTAATTTATCGGAGTCCTTTAAATCCAGTGTGTGTAAGTACGGAAGTAATGTTGTGCCCAAACCTTCATCTGCTAATTTTATTAGTGTTTCAAAACTTCCGCTTTGAATCTGGAAATTGTTTTGATCAATATCAGTTCCATTTTTGCATAAATTTAAAATACCGTCCCTAAAACAGTGTCCATCTTGTAAAAGTAAGATTTCATTGATGTTTAAGTCAGAAACTTCTATTTCGTCTTTTTGAAAACTGGAATGGTGTTCAGGAATATAGGCTACAAAAGGTTCAAAATACAATACAATTTCTTTTATTTTTTCGTCTTCAAGTGGGGTTGCAGCAATAGCCGCATCCAAATGACCGTTTTTTAGTTTTGTAATAATTTCATCGGTATTAAGCTCTTCAATCAAAAGCTTTACTTTTGGATATTTTTTTATAAAATTATTTAAAAACATCGGTAAAAGTGTAGGCATGATTGTTGGAATAATTCCTAAACGAAACTCACCGCCAATAAAACCTTTCTGCTGTTCGACAATATCCTGAATACGATTTGCCTCATTTACAATATTTTTTGCCTGATTTACAATTTTCTGACCAATATCTGTAAGTTGAATCGGTTTTTTGCTTCTGTCGAAAATTAAAATATTCAATTCTTCTTCAATTTTTTGAATCTGCATACTTAAAGTAGGCTGAGTCACGAAACATTTTTCTGCCGCTAATGTGAAATTTTTATGCTCGGCTACTGCTAAAACATATTGTAGTTGAGTTATAGTCATTTTAATAGTATTTTGTGATGCAAAAATAAGAAAATATAATTTTTCATTATAATTATTGCAAGGAAGTTATTTTAGATTTGTAAAAAGAATTGAAGAATTGTATATCTATTCACAATTAAAAATAGATAGGATAGCCGAACGAGTTTTAACGATTTGAGGAGCTCCATTCATACTTTAGAAGATTGAATTTATCGTCAGGAAACACTTCAAATGACGAAAAAGCAGTTCAATTAATAAAATACATTCTTATCAGATTTGCTTAAAACTGAAAGAGAAATTTTGAATAAGTCAGGAAAAATTAGCGATGAAGGTACAAATTATATGATGAATGTCTGGCTGGAAGAAGAGTTTTAATATGTTGTTTATGAATTGTTTGAAAATATGAATAGTCAAATGTATATATTCAGCTTTTTTACAAATGTTAAATTTCTATAAAATTTTTAGCTTCATACTTTGATTTTATCTGTTAAAAGTTATTTTTGCTTGAATGAAACTAATCGCTCGCATATTATTATTCATATTCATTGCTTTTTTAGCAACGCCAACAGTTGTGACGTTGATGAAGAAGAGTAATGATACATCTATGTTTTTTAGTTTTTCTGAAGAAGAGCACTCACACAAAGAACTTAAGGCAGCCGTTTATCCGGTAATATTGCAACATGAAGTTGCAATACCTCTTTATATACAGAAAAAAACAATAGTGTCTGAAAATATTGTCAAACTAGACAATATTTCTCCCAGCATATTTGCACCACCTCCAAACTTAGTGTAATACTTCCGATTATTTTAAACTAACTGTATTTGTAGTAAATATAGTAGATCTTTAATGTATCAATTTTTAGTATTGTATTATGTCAAAAAAAATTAATCTTTTTGCTAACCTTAAATCTGATTTTGCTTCAGGTTTGGTGGTTTTCTTGGTCGCTCTTCCATTGTGTTTAGGTATTGCAATGGCTTCCGGTGCACCTTTGTTTTCTGGAATCATTGCAGGTGTTATTGGAGGTATTGTGGTAGGTTATTTAAGCCAGTCACATATTAGTGTTTCCGGACCAGCAGCTGGTTTAACAGCTATTGTTTTAACCGCCATCACTGATTTTGGTGCTTTCGATGTTTTTTTACTATCAGTTTTTATTGCAGGATTAATTCAATTAGCATTAGGGTTTTTAAAAGCCGGAAGTATATCGAATTATTTTCCAACTAATGTAATTGAAGGAATGCTTGCCGGTATCGGTATTATTATTATTCTAAAACAAATACCGCACGCATTTGGTTACGATTCAGATTTTGAAGGGGATCAGGCTTTTATTCAAAATGATGGAAGCAATTCATTTTCTTTTCTATTTGATGTTGTTAATCACATTCACTTAGGAGCTGTAGTAATTTCATTAATTTCACTTGTGGTTTTAATTTCCTGGGATAAAGTCCCATTTTTAAAGAGATTAAAATTAGTACCAGGTGCCTTGGTAGCAGTTATTCTGGGGGTTTTATTAAATGAATTCTTTATATCGTCAGGAAGTTCGCTTGCAATTGCAAAAGAACATTTAGTTTCGTTACCGGTTCCAAAATCTTTTGATGATTTTAAGTCCATTATTATTACGCCAAATTTTAGTGCAGTTACAAATCCTCAAGTTTGGGTCGTAGCCATTACAATTGCCATTGTAGCTTCTATCGAAACGTTGTTGTGTATTGAAGCTTCTGACAGAATGGATGTTCAAAAGCGCTACACAGATACAAATGTAGAATTAAGAGCTCAGGGTGTTGGTAATATGTTAAGTTCCCTTTTAGGAGGATTGCCAATGACATCTGTAGTTGTGAGATCATCTGCAAATAATAATGCTGGAGCAAAATCAAAAATGTCTTCAATTATTCATGGTGTACTTTTATTAATTAGTGTTTTGTCTATTCCGGCAATATTAAATAAAATTCCATTGGCAACATTAGCTACAGTTTTGATTTTGGTAGGATATAAATTAGCAAAACCTGCTACATTTTTACATTTCTGGCATAAAGGAAAATATCAGTTTATTCCCTTTATTGCAACCTTGGTATTTGTTGTTGCAACAGATTTACTAAAAGGTGTGGCGTTGGGAATTATAATCAGTATCGTTTTTGTATTGAGAGGTAACCTAAAAAGAGCTTATATCTTCAAAAAAGAAGAATACGAAGATGGAGACATTATTCACATCGACTTAGCTCAGGAAGTATCATTTTTGAATAAAGCTGCTATAAAACAAACACTAAGTGAAATCCCTGAAAACTCTAAAGTTATCATCAATGCACATGATACAGAATATATTGCCCATGATGTATTGGATTTAATCAGAGAATTTAAAGAAACTCGTGCTATTGATGAAAATATCAAGGTAAAACTGAAAGGTTTTAAAGAAGCTTACGAATTAGAAAATACTCCGGATAATAATAATCATGTTTCTATTGAACACTATTATGATGTAGCAAAGAGAGTATTAGTGAAAAAAGAAGAAGCAAAAGAAAAATTTTAAAACAAAATAAATAATTAATGTATTTCTAAAAGAGAGCGGAATCTTAAAATTTAGATAACTTTACATGAGTTCTTTTGTAATTGTTATCACACAGAAATACCATTCAAAAAAATAAAAAACAATGATAGAGTTTTATAAACAAATACTTGAAAACAACAAAAAATGGGTCGAAAATTCATTAGCAAAAGATCCTAATTATTTCGCAGATTTAGCAAAAGGACAAACTCCACCATTGTTATGGATAGGTTGCTCTGACAGTCGTGTTCCTGCTAATGAAATTATTGGAGCAAAGCCAGGTGAGGTTTTTGTACACCGAAATATTGCCAATATGGTCGTACACTCAGATATGAATATGCTAAGTGTTCTGGATTATGCGGTAAATGTTTTAAAAGTAAAGCATGTAATTGTGTGTGGACATTACGGCTGTGGAGGTGTAAAAGCAGCAATGGGGAACCAATCTGTTGGAATTATTGATAACTGGCTTCGTCATATTAAGGATGAATACCGTCTGCATGATAAATATCTGAATTCTATTCAGGATGAGGATGCACGTTTTAATGCTTTTGTTGAAATTAATGCTAAAGAACAGGTTTATAACCTTGCCAAGACTTCAATCGTTCAGGGAGCCTGGAAAAATGGTCAGGATTTAATGCTTCACGGATGGGTTTATGGATTAAATTCTGGTTTTGTAACAGATTTAAATGTAACAATCAGTTCGAATGAGGAGCTGGATCAGGTTTATCAATTAGATCTTTAATCAGACATAAAAAAAATCGCCCCATAAGAGGCGATTTTTTTTATTCGTTTTCATCCAGATTTTCATTGAAAGCAGAGGGCAACATTGTTGGAATAAATTTTATTAAAATTGGTAATAATAAACTTCCGCCCGGGAGTAAAAAAATGGTTAGTGAGGGAATCGTTTTACAGATATCCAAAAGCTGTTTTTTTACTTTTTTCTTTTCCTTGGCATCCAGATCTCTTGTTGTAGAGTACGCCAAAAGAACCATTAATTCTTTACTTTGAACAATTTCCTTAACCAGTCTGTTTTTGTTTCGGATAATCAGTTTTACGACTGTGTGCGTCATCTGGTCGTAAAAGTGTTTTACCGGATTAGAATAATTAAAATATGGAATTTTCTTTTTGTGCGTTGTGATGAATAAATTGGTTGTAGCAATACTTTGAGTTACGAAATCATCAGAAACCTTCATCATTGATCCTAACGAATATAAAAAGTAAGCTTCTTCATTTTCAACCACGCCGTCGCTCCATAAAGCCATTCCAGCCATATCGATTAAATAATAATGCTCTAATTTATTATCGAAATAACTTAGGGTTAAAGTTTCTAAAGTATCAACAGTAACTTTTGAAAATTTTGAGTACCGTATAGAAGCTTCAAAAAGTTTAATTAATAAGTCGTCGTGTTGAGATTTTACTGTTTTAGTTTTTAATGCTAATCCTACAATTCCAAGAACCGTTTCTTCAATTCTCTTGAGATATTTCTCCGGAATTGCGCCATGTTCTAAATATTGTCTAAAAGCCAGTACATCTATAAATAATAAAGCATTGGTTACAAGATGTGAGAAGTTTTTACTAATGATACTGTCATTGGTTTGAACTCTCTGATCAATTATATTTTCTAATGATAATGATGGAGTGTCTTTTGGAAGCAAAATTTTAAACAAACTAAACCCTTCCGGATTCATTTCTTTATAAAATTTTAGAACTTCAGAAATAAAGTTATTCGGCTCTGAATTTCTTTTTTCAAGGCAAAAAACATGATATAATGTATTTAATAAAGCAATTTTAGAAATCTCGGTCTTAAACCAGCCTTTTATAGGAATTGGGATTTGAGAATCAATAGAGATAATATGTCCATAGATAAAGCCTGTTTCTCTAACTTTATAGTAAAATGAATCTGCAGTCTCAAAAGGAATCGCTTCTGAGAACTTTTGTTCATTAAAAAATTTATCTATCCAGCCAGGTGCCGATGGGTTAATCATTAACTTGAGTTTGAGGATACAAAGCTATACCTTTTTCTTGTGTTAAGATTGATTTTTAAATGAAATAACCACTAGATTTTGTGAAATAGTGGTTATTAAGTTTTTAATTATTTAATGATGCCTGCACAAGCTACTCTGCCACCTGCATTGCCGGTTGGTTGAGTAGTAAAATCATCAGCACCCTGATGAACAATTAATCCTTTTCCTAAGATATTTTTAGTTTCATCATCACCGCCAATAGCCCATTCATCAGTCGTCATCGTTATAGTTCCGTTTCCATCAGCATCTGCTGTAAAATTACCAATGTCGCCTTTATGATATTCGCCAACTCCCCATTTTCCATGTTTTTTGAAAGTTGGATTCCAGTGTCCACCGGCAGAACTTCCGTCAGCAGCTGTGCAATCTGATTTTTCGTGAATGTGAATTGCATGGACACCCGGCTGTAAACCCGCTATTTTTGCCGTAAAAGTTACTTTGCCATTTTTTTCTGTAAATGTTGCGGTTCCTGTAACTTTACTATTGCTTTTTGGCTCTAAAGTTACAGTCAGCGTTTTAGCATCATTTGATTTTGTACTGGTCTTACAGCCAATTATTAAGGCAGTAATTATTGCGAACGAAACAATTATTTTTTTCATATGTGTGGCATTTAAATTAATGATAAGTAAATTTAGCATAAAACATAAGATATTCTTTAAGCATTTACGTTAAAAAAATCCAAAACTATTCGATGTTATTTAATTAACTTTAAACATAAAGCTTAGAAATATTGCTTAAATTAGTATTTGTTTTTAACGAAAAAAATATGCTTCTACGGTTTTTAAATTGTTGATTTTTAAAATTTTAATATTATGATAAAAAATATTTTTATCCTTTTTTTCTTTGGTTTTCTGTTAATTTCCTGTAATGTTTTTAAGTGCAAAAAAAAGGATGTCCTTTCTAAACTGGAAGGGAATTGGGAACTTAGTTATATCACTGGACCAAGAATTGCTTTTGAGGGGTTATATCCGAATAAAAAACCTTCAATAAATTTCAATACTAAAGAAAATTTGGTTTCGGGCAATAACAGCTGTAATTCTTATACAGGTCAACTTAATGTCTCTGAAAACAAAATTAATTTTAAGGAACCTATGGTTACAACCAAAATGATGTGTATAGATGGACAGGGCGAGCAGGTTTTTATGAGTACTTTGTCTAAAGTGACTTCCTATAATGTTACTGATGATGGAAGAACTTTAAATTTTATTTCTGGTAATATTGAAACGATGCGATTCACAAAAAGATAAAACCTACTTTCTTAAACTATAAAATATAATTTATGAAAACTAAAGTATTTGTTTTATTAGTCATATGCTCTTTTTTAATTTTTCCTGTATTGGCACAGGAAAAATCTAAAAAAGCACTTAAAGCAGAAAAAGAATTAGAGAAACAAAAAGAAATTAAAGGTCTTATCGATTCTAAGAATTTTGTTTTTGAGGCACAAAAAGTTATACCTCAAGGAGGCGGACTTTTAAATTTAGATTATAATACTTATTTTTTAAAATTCAACGAAACCAGGACAACTTGCGATTTGCCATTTTTTGGACGTGCATTTAGCGTACCTTATGGAGGAGGTGATGGCGGTGTAAAATTTGAAGGCATTCCTGAGGGTATCCAAGTTGAAAAAAAGAAAAAATCCTATAATATAAAAGCAACTGTAAAAGGTAAGGATGATGTTTATAATCTTTTTATGATTGTTTTTTTTGATGGGAGTGCATCTCTTTCAGTCAATAGTAATAACAGGGCATCGATTTCTTATGATGGGGAAATTGAGGCACCAAAACCTGAAGAAGTTAAAAAGTAGGCTCCGTAGTTTGGTTTAAAAAAAATTAAAATCCGCATTTGTTTCGGGACAAATGCGGATTTAACAAATTAAAAGCTAAAAAACTATTTTTGAATTAGAAGCAGTATGAATTTTCTACTACTAATTTTTCTGCGATTTTTTCTCTCAACGCTACTACATTTGGAAGATTAGTGTATTTTGTAAAACGTTTTAATCCCATTAACATCATACGTTGTTCGTCACCTTCTGCGAAAGAAGCAATTCCTTCTTTTCCTCTTGAGTTTACAATATCTACAGCTTTGTACAAGTATAATTTTGCCATAGCGATTTGCTCTTGTACTTTATCTTCTCCTTGAGATTTTGCTAATTTCTCCGTTCTCAAAATTGTACTTTCGGCCATATAAATTTCGATTAAGATATCAGAAGCAGCCATTAATAATTGTTGGTGAGAATCTAAATCCGGACCATATTTTTGAACAGCACTTCCTGCAACCATTAAGAAAACTTTTTTCAGGTTAGCCACGATTCCTTTTTCTTCTGCAAATAATTCAGAGAAATCCGGAGTATCAAAAGAAGGGATTCCCATTAATTCTTCCTGAACTTTCATTGCAGGCCCAAGTAAATCAACGTGACCTTTCATTGCTTTTTTGATCAGCATACCTACCGAAAGCATTCTGTTGATTTCGTTTGTACCTTCATAAATACGAGCGATACGGGCATCTCTCCATGCACTTTCCATTGGAGTATCTTCAGAGAATCCCATTCCACCGAAAATCTGAATTCCTTCATCAGCACAATTCTGAACATCTTCAGAAACTGCTACTTTCAGGATAGAACACTCAATAGCATATTCTTCAACACCTTTTAATTCAGCTTCCTGGTGAGAAGTTCCTTCTGCTTCACGAGCAGCAATTCTGTCTTCGATATCTTTTGCAGCACGGTAAGAAGCACTTTCTCCGGCGTAAGCACTAGTTGCCATTTCAGCCAGTTTAGAACGGATAGCTCCAAAGCTTGCAATAGCAGTATTAAACTGAATTCTTTCATTAGCATATTTTACAGCTCCGGAAGTAACTCTTCTTTGGGCATCTAAACACGCAGCAGCCAATTTAATACGTCCAACGTTTAAAGCATTCATAGCAATTTTAAAACCGTTTCCTCTTTCAGACAACATGTTTTCAACCGGAACTTTCGTATCGTTAAAGAAAACCTGACGCGTAGAAGATGCACGAATTCCTAATTTATGCTCTTCTTCATTCATAGAAATTCCGTTTGAAGGATCGTTTTCTACGATGAAACCAGTAATGTTTTTATCATCTCCAATACGAGCAAAAACGATGAAGACGCTACAGAAACCTGCATTGGAAATCCACATTTTTTGACCTGTAATTTTATAATGCGTTCCATCTTCAGATAAAACAGCTTTAGTTTTTCCTGAGTTAGCATCAGATCCTGCGCCTGGCTCAGTTAAGCAATAAGCACCGAACCATTCTCCAGAAGCTAATTTTGGAACATATTTTTTCTTTTGTTCCTCAGTTCCATAAAGTGTAATTGGCATAGTTCCAATTCCGGTATGAGCACCAAAAGCAGTAGAGAAAGATCCGGTTGCTCCAGAAATGTAGTCACAAACTAACATTGTAGATACGAATCCCATTCCTAATCCGCCGTATTCTTCAGGAACCGCAACTCCTAAAAGTCCCAATTCACCTGCTTTGCGCATACTTTCTTCTGTAAAAGCGTAATCTTTGTTCTCGAAGCGATTTTTGTTAGGCCAAATTTCTTTGTCAACAAACTCTTTTACAGAGTCACGCATCATTAACTGCTCTTCAGAGAAATCTTCTGGAGTAAAGATGTCCTCACATTTTGTTTCTTTAACTAAAAACTGACCACCACGTGTTACGTTTTTTTCGATTGTATCTGCCATTGCTTATGTTTTTTGTATGTTTTTTATTTATGGTTTTTGTACACAATCTTGTCATTTGGACGAAGGAGAAATCTTCGCAAGTAGCTCTACAAAGATTAACAGCTGTGTGGATAATCGTCGCGGAGATTTCTCCTTCGTCGAAATGACAAACTGAACGTATACTTTACTTAATAATATTTTCTTATAATACTTCGTAGATTCCAGCACTTCCTTGCCCAGTTCCCACACACATACTCACAATTCCGTATTTACTACCTCTGCGTTTCATCTCATCGAATAACTGAACAGAAAGTTTAGCTCCTGTACAACCCAGAGGGTGACCTAAAGCTATGGCTCCACCGTTTACGTTTACTATATCCGGATTTAATCCTAACTCGCGAATAACAGCCAAAGACTGAGAAGCAAAAGCCTCGTTTAATTCGACTAGCTCAATATCTTTCAATTCTAAACCAGCTTGTTTTAAGGCTTTCGGAATTGCTTTTACAGGACCAATACCCATAATTCTTGGTTCAACACCAGAAGAAGCAAAGTTTACCAAACGTGCAATTGGTTCAAGGTTTAATTCTTTTACCATTTCTTCACTCATGATTAAAACGAAAGCAGCACCGTCGCTCATTTGAGAAGAGTTACCAGCAGTTACACTTCCGTCAGCAGCAAAAACTGGTTTTAAACCTGCTAAAGCTTCTTTAGAAGTTCCAGCTCTTGGTCCTTCGTCTTTATTTACAACGTATGATTTTGTTTCTTTTTTACCATTTTCATTGATGAAAGTCTGCTCAACAGTAATTGGAACAATTTGTTTGTCAAATTTTCCTTCTGCCTGTGCTTTTAATGCTTTCATGTGAGAGTTATAAGCAAACTCATCCTGATCTTCTCTTGAAATTTTATATTGATTGGCAACCGCTTCAGCAGTTAAACCCATTCCCCAGTAATAATCTTCGTGACCTGCAGCAGCAACTTTATAATCCGGAGTTGGTTTGTAACCGCCCATCGGAATAAAACTCATGCTTTCTGCACCACCGGCAATGATACAATCTGCCATTCCTGACTGGATTTTAGCAGTCGCCATTCCGATAGTTTCTAATCCTGATGCGCAATAACGGTTTACAGTAACACCAGGAACATCTTCAACTTTTAATCCCATTAATGAGATCAAACGTCCTACGTTAAGTCCTTGTTCTGCTTCTGGCATGGCATTTCCTACCATAACGTCGTCGATACGTTTTTTATCGAAATTAGGCAGTTCGTCCATCATAAACTGGATCGTTTCTGCAGCTAATTCGTCAGGTCTTTTAAATCTAAAAACACCTTTTGGAGCTTTTCCAACTGCTGTTCTATATGCTTTTACTATATATGCTGTTTTCATAAATGATTGTATTAAGATTGGAGAATTAAGTATTAAGATTTTCCAATTGTTTTGTTGATATTATCTTTTAATGATCTTTGAAATGAAAAATTCATATTCGAAACTTCTACTAACTGATTAATAGTTGGTTGAATTAAATCTTCACTAACAAGCTTAAGTCTTTTTGCAAGTATTAATTGTGTTATTAATTCGAATGTTGAGCCATTTGCAATTCCTAAAAAGTGCATGAATTCTTTATCTGAATTTCTACCTGAACCTTCTGCAATATTTGAAGGAATAGAAACAGCACATTTTTTTATCTGATGAATTAAATTGAATTTTTCGTCATTTGGTAATAATGAAGAAATCTCATATACATGAACTGCAATATCCATTGCTTTCTGCCAAATCTTTAATTTTTCAAATTGGTGCATTTCTTAATACTTAATTCTTATGACTTAATACTAATTTCTCAAAGGTTTTCCTTTAGTTAACATATATTGAATTCTCTCTAAAGTCTTACGCTCAGTACAAAGAGATAAGAAAGCTTCACGTTCGATATCTAATAAATATTGCTCCGATACTAAAGTTGCTTCAGATAAATCACCACCAGCCATTACATAAGCCAGTTTGTTTGCGATTTTTTTATCGTGCTCAGAAATGTATTTTCCAGCCTGCATTTGATCTGTTCCAACTAAGAACATACCCAAAGCTTGTTTTCCTAGAACTTTAATATCATTTCTTCTGATTGGCTGTGTATAACCCGCTTCAGCTAATAATAATGTATGTTTTTTAGCTTCAGCGATCTGACGATCTTTGTTTACTACGATAATATCTTTACCATGTTGAAGAAGTCCGGTGTCAAAAGCCTCATAACCAGAAGTCGAAACTTTTGCCATAGCGATAGTTAAGAAATACTCTTGAAGAACGTTTAATTCCACATCATTTTTGCGGAATAAATCAGATGCTCTTAAAGTCATTTCTTTAGAACCACCACCACCAGGGATAACTCCAACACCAAATTCAACTAATCCCATGTAGGTTTCTGCAGCAGCAACCACTTTATCAGCGTGTAAGCTCATTTCGCATCCACCACCAAAAGTCATTCCGTGAGGAGCCACTACAACTGGAATAGAAGAGTAACGAACGCGCATCATCGTGTCCTGGAACAATTTGATTGCCATGTTCAATTCGTCGTATTCCTGTTCAACTGCCATCATGAAAATCATTCCGATATTAGCTCCAACAGAGAAATTCGCTGCCTGGTTTCCAATAACCAATCCTTGATATTCTTTTTCAGATAAGTCGATTGCTTTATTGATGGCTTGTAGAACATCGCCACCAATAGTATTCATTTTAGATTGGAATTCTAAGTTCAAAATTCCATCTCCTAAATCCTGAATGATTGCACCGCTGTTGCTCCAAACTTTTTTGCTTTCGCGAATGTTGTTCAGAATAATGAATGAATCTTGTCCAGGAACTTTTACTTGTGATTTTGTTGGAATATTATAGAAATAAGTCGCTCCTTCTTTTACAGAATAGAAACTATCGCTTCCAGAAGTCAGCATTTCATTAACCCATGCAGCAGGCTCTAAACCTTCAGCTTTCATGATTTCAATTCCCTTGGCAACACCAATGGCATCCCAGATTTCGAATGGACCATTTTCCCATCCAAAACCAGCTTTCATGGCATCGTCAATTTTGTATAATTCGTCTGAGATTTCAGGAATTCTGTTGGATACATAAGCAAACATTCCGGCGAAACTCTTACGGTAGAATTCTCCCGCTTTGTCTGTTCCTTTCACTAAAACTTTAAAACGATTGATAGGTTTATCGATTGTTTTAGTTAATTCTAAAGTTGCAAAATTTGCTTTTTTAGCAGCGCGGTATTCTAATGTATCTAAGTCTAAAGAAAGAATGTCTTTATCTACTTTTTTATAAAAGCCTTGTCCGGTTTTGCTTCCTAACCAATTATTTTCCATCATTTTGTTGATGAAATCAGGAAGTTTGAACAATTCGTGTTGTTCGTCTGTAGGGCAGTTTTCGTAAATACCGTTGGCAACGTGTACCAAAGTATCTAAACCAACAACGTCAACCGTACGGAAAGTAGCCGATTTTGGACGACCAATTACTGGACCAGTCAATTTATCAACTTCTTCGATCGTTAATCCCATTTCTTTAACTAAATGGAACAAACTCTGAATACCGTAAATACCAATTCTGTTTCCAATAAACGCCGGAGTATCTTTAGCAACAACAGATGTTTTTCCTAAGAATTTAGAACCGTATTCGTTTAAGAAATCCAATACTTCAGTTGAAGTTTTTGGTCCCGGAATAATTTCAAATAATTTTAAGTAACGCGCAGGGTTAAAAAAGTGAGTGCCGCAGAAGTGTTGTTGAAAATCTTCGCTTCTTCCTTCACTCATAAAATGAATTGGAATACCAGAAGTATTAGAAGTAACCAAAGTTCCCGGTGTACGGAATTTCTCGATTTGTTCAAAAACTAATTTCTTAATGTCTAAACGCTCTACAACAACCTCAATAATCCAGTCAACATTGGCAATTTTTGCCATATCATCAGTCGTATTTCCAGTCGTGATTCGGTTTGCGAATTTCTGACTGTAAATAGGAGAAGGTTTTGATTTTAATGAATTCGCCAAATGCTCGTTTACCACACGGTTGCGAACGGCTTTACTTTCAAGCGTTAATCCTTTTTTAGTTTCAGCTTCTGTCAACTCGCGGGGAACGATGTCAAGCAGTAAAACTTCAACACCAATGTTGGCAAAATGACAAGCTATTCCTGAACCCATAATTCCGGATCCTATTACAGCGACTTTTTTAATTGTGCGTTTCATATTTGATATTTTGTTTTTTTATTTTGAATTTCCTCAATAATTAAGGTTATTCTTTTTCTGTGTTTCCTGTTTGCTTCGCCAGTTCGCTGGCGCTCGTGTGATTAAATATGTTTTTGTCCTGAATCAATTCGTTGATGATTTCCGAAACTTCTATAAAATGCTGAAGTTTCTCATCTGAAACATGCTTTCGAACCGTTTCATTAAATTTCAGAACTGTATTTTTAGATAACTCTCTTTTTTCTTTTCCAAATTCGGTAAGATAAATCAAAACGCCTCTTCCGTCACTTGGATTTTTCTTTCGAACAATCAAACCCTTGTCTTCCATAGATTTTAATGTTCTGGTCAGGCTGGTAGCTTCCATTCCCATTCTTGGTCCCAAAGCTGTTGATGGAGTTCCTTCTTCTTTATCTATACTTAAAAGTGCAAAACCCGTTGCCATTGTAGCGTCATATTTAGCAGCTTCCTCATTATACATTCGGGAGACGGCCTGCCAGGTGGCTCTTAAAATATAATCTATTGTTTTATCTTTCATAAATAACGATATCGATTTCAAATATAATCAAAAAATACTATGCGTGCATATTATTTTTTGATAAATTTTAGGTTAATTAGAAAATGTCTTTGAATTAGTGTGTTTTTTGGATTCTTTTTAATTGAAATATACTATTCTTTTTTTATGTTTTTAAGAATTTACCGCTTCAAAAAATAGCATTATGATAAAATGATACAAAGCAATATTATGTAGATAAAATCCTGATTCAGGGCATTGAATCTTGTTCATCATATTTCGTCAATGCTTTTTGAAGTATTTCCTTCATTCGTTTTCTAAAACCTTCCGGACGCAAAATTTCAATTCCGCAGCCAAATCCCAATAGTAATCGCTCCATCTCATAATTCGGAATAATAAACAAATGAACAATAATACTCTTGTCCTCATTTTCCTGAATCAGTCTTTGTGTAGGATGCAAAGGCTTTGTCAGGACATAAGGAGCATTTTCAGCATCAATCCAAAGCTCAATGCGTCTGGGCTGCAAACCTGAATTTACTGTAACGCCAATCACATTTTTATAATACGATTCGGCATCAAAATCTTCTTCTAAATACGGAAGATTAAAATCGTAATCAATCGAAATGATTCTGTCCAGAGCTAAGTTGGTAATAGGCTGTGATTTTTTCTTCTTCCCAATTAAAAACCAGCGATTATTAAATTCCTTTAAAATAAAAGGATGAAAATGAAATTTGGTTTCGTCTCGCGATTTAAAAGATTTATAGGTAATAATCAGAACCATTTTCTTGATAATCGCCTGATATATTTCATCTAAATAATGAAGGCCTTTGAGTTTTTCATTCTTATCCAGATAAATTACCGGTTTGGTATGCGACTTTTCGGCATAGATTTTATCCTCCAGTCGTTGTAAAATATCCGATACGTCATTAAATAGAGAGAAATCCTTGAACTGCTTTAACATCGAAACCGTTTCTGTCAGGACATTCATATCCGTTTCTGTCAGCGGAATATCGGTTATCGTAAAATCTTCATCTTCATATTTATAATATTTTTTATCGTAAACTACAATTGGCGCATTATAACCCAATTTTTCACTTCGCATCAGCTGAATATCCATCTGAATGGTTCGCTTGCTGATTGGGTTTTCACGGCCTTCATATTCTTCCAAAGCCTGTGAACAGCATTCGATTAAATCTTCTAAAGTCCATTGCCTGTATTTATTCTGCAGACATTTGTCAATTGTTTTGTACCGAATTAAGGCATTTTTGTTTTGTGACATGGTTGTGTGTTTTTGCTCGCAAAGTCGCTAAGCCGCAAAGTTTTTTTTAGCCACAGGTTAAAACGATTAAAATGATTTTGCTCATTTTGTGTCATTTTGACGAAGGAGAAATCTTCGCAAGCAACTCCGCAACGAGAGTCCAATCTTTATGGAGCTTCTCGTGGAGATTTCTCCTTCGTCGAAATGACAAATAATACGTTTTGCTTTAATAAAAACTTTGCGACTTCGCGAGATTATTTTTTACCTTCTAAAATGCTTATCTCCTTTTCAATATTTTTCCTCGCTTTTTCTTCATATAAACCTCTGAATTCTTCGGTTTGAAAAATAAATTCATTTTCCAGAAAATGCTTCAACGCTTTGGCGCGTCCGGGTTTGTATAGAAAATCAGGATAAATGCGATATTCTTTTCGAATTTGTTCAAAATAGATTTTATAATCTTCCCAGTCTTTAGCCAGAATTTTCAAATCAAAATCAATTAACCAGTTTATATCTTCAATTGCGTTTTGCTGATGCTGTTGTGTTGCGCAGATCGCATCAAAAACCAATTGTTTATTTAGATTGACATTTTCAGGTAAAATCGACAAAGCATACTCAGCACTTTTGAGTTCGTTATCTTTTTTAGAAGCTGAATACACAAAATCATGATAAAAAATAGCAAATAATATTTCATTCGGATTTTGAAGTTTAGCGCGATACGTTTCAAAACCCTCTATCATTTCTTTTAAATGCGTGAGATTATGATAATGCCTTGATTTCTTGGAATATGCTTTTTCTAAATCCAGCCAGTTTAACTGAATTTCATTCACTGAAAAACCAATATTCGAGAGTAATTCAGAATAAATTTCTTTTAAATTCATCTTGTTTTTTACTCAAATTTAAAATTCTTTTTTTACTGCGCAAAATAATTGCGTAGTAGTTTTGAAATCTTTGCTCAGGAAATAAAACAAATAGTATTTCAAAAAATGAAACAAAAACTTTACTACGCAGAATAATTGCGTACTAGTTTTAAAATCTTTGTTCAGAAATAAAAGCAAACGTTCATAGAAATAAAAAATTGAGTCTAGATAGGTCAAGTCTGAGTTACTTCGAAAACACTTTCCAATGTACAAACTTGTACCATTACCTTTTAAACTCAAATTACAGTTGAAGCAGTAGCTCAGTGGTAGAGCAGGTAGTTTTGAAATTATCCTAAAGAGGTCAATCCAAACTTACTTCGTACACTTCTAATGTCCGGGTCGTGGGTTCGAATCCCATCTGCTTCTCTATTAATGGTCAATTGAAACTTACTTCTTATAGGTTAATTTCCCATCTTCCGAAAGGAAGTTGGCATTAAAGTTTTAAAATCATCATTAATAAAAAAGAGGGTCAAGATTAACTTACTTCTCGGGGAAATCCATCAGATAAAATAGTTCATCAATTACACTCCAATTTCAGGTCAAGTGTTTCTTACTTCAAAACTCTTTTAGGTAGAACTCAGAAACGCAATTATCTAAATTTTAAAAATTAAAAAAATGAAAACAACAGCATTATTAAAAATCAGTTTGCGTCAAAACGCTATTTTCATTCCGTCAGAAATGATTACGAATGACGTTAAAAATTTATCAGGAACAACATCCGTTTTGTTAGCCAATGTTTCAAAACTTGGATTTACATTTTCTGAGTCATTGCTTCACGCTTTAAACAATGTGAGCCCGAATTATAAAATCGAGGTTTTAGAAGTTTTGAGAGTAATTTTAGGAACAGATAAAAACTGGACGCCATTGGTAAAAGAATGGAATGTTCCAACAGGCGAATCTGTTATAGATCATATTCTAACTTATTTCTGGAATGTTTTAGGTGTGAAAAACGGAACTACTTTACAATGCGGACATATTATCCCTGATAATACTTTTCCATTAGAAAGATACAATGGTTGTCCGTTCTGCGGAACTCCGTTTGAATTTGGAAAACTGGAAAATATCGGACAAGGAAGTAAATTGAAAATGCTGGAATTATGGGCAGAAAAAGATTTAAATGATTTCTACATATCATTATTACAATCTAAAACCGCTTTAGACGCTACTCAGGTAGATAGTTTAAAAATGGCGATGAAATATTTGCCTTTGCCGAAAACCGAAATCGCAATGAAGGAAACTTTAATGCTGGTTATCGATCTTTTGATTGAAAATGGTAAAGAAGAAGAGGCTTCTCAATTTTTGAAAACGCCAACAGATATCTTACGATACTTGTGGTATAAAAACACAGGAATGCTTCAGATTATTGAGCCAAAAACGATTATCAAAAGAACATCAAAAAATGCACAGCATTTCCATAATGTTTTAGATACAAGCGTTCAGGCAAGAATTGCATCTCAAAAAGATTTGAAACTAAAATATTCCCGAAAAGAATGTTTAATGGTCGCAAACTGGTTGAATAATATGAACATGGACGTTGAAGCGATGTGCGAAACGATGCACCCAAAAAGAGGAATGTGGGTTCGTTTTATCCGCGCGCTTCGTTTGGCAGAATACAGCAAAAGAAAAGGATTCGAGAAATTGAACTTTTTAATGGATGTGTTCTACAACCAAGTGTACGATGTTTGGCAAAGCAAAGTAGATTCGTCAAGATTGAAATTTGATGCCGATAAAACATTTGCGTTATTAAAACAACGTCCAGGATTATTTGCTCGTTCGTTATTTTCGAATATGCTTTGGTTTGGAGCAGAGGAAACTGTTGCTCATTTTGAAGAAATCATCGATAAAGTTCCGGCTCGATTGGTGTTTACATTAAACATGTATGCGCAGAATTATTTTGATAAAAACATGCAGAGAAGCGTGAAACCTTTGGGTGGAACAAACAAACGAATTGAAGCAAACGCTCTATTGAAGTTGTACGAAGATTTTCAGTTGGAAGCAATGAAAAATCAAATCGAAGAATTGTGTCTTTTAGCCATGAAAAAACGATTTGCAAAAGTTGCTAATACCAATAAAACAATCTATATCGATCCGCAATTGTTTAACATTCCGGTTTCTATAGGAGATCGAAGTGATACAGTTCAGGATTTGCCAGTTGCTTTAATGGGAACACGTTTCCCAGTTGAAGGAAACGAAGTTCGATTGTTCATGCAGTGGGGTAAAGATTTGCCAGCGCAGCATTTAGATATGGATTTGAGCTGTCAGATTGCATATGAAGATCGCTTGGATATTTGTTCTTTCAGCCGATTGACAACTACAGGTTGTCAGCATAGTGGAGATATCCGTAGCATTCCGAATAAAATTGGAACGGCTGAATATATCAACATTAATATCGACGAATTGGCGAAAGCCGATGCGAAATTTGTGACTTTTACCTGCAATGCGTACAGCAACGGAAGTATAACTCCAAATTTGGTTGTAGGTTGGATGAACAGTAAATATCCGATGAAAATTTCGGAACGGACTGGTGTGGCTTACGATCCATCGTGTGTCGATCATCAGGTTCGTGTAACGCAAAATGTTGCCAAAGGTTTGGTCTTTGGAGTGTTGGATGTAGCCAAAAGAGAAATCGTTTGGTTAGAGATGACTTTCGGAGGTCAGGTTGTAGGCGGATTGGATTTCAAAGGCGTTCAGGCGTTGTTGTCAAAACTAAACAGCAAATTGAATATTGGTAGTTTGTTACAGCTTAAAGCGGAAGCTCAAGGTTTGACAATCACCGAAAATGAAATTGCCGATGAGGTTTATACAGCGCAATGGGCAATGAACCCAGCGGTTGTTACGCAATTATTGGTGGATTAAGTTGCAAAGGTTCATAGTAACAAAGTGACAAAGGTTTTTGTAGAGGCGCATTGCTGTGCGTCTCTGCAAAGATTGGTAAATTTAATCTCGCAAAGACGCGAAGTCGCAAAGTTTTTTTGCCACAGATTATGAGGATTAAAAGGATTATTAAAAAATCTGCAGAATCTGCAAAATCTGCGGGAAAAAATCTTTGAGGTTACTGTAACCACACAGTTTGTCATTTCGACCGAAGGGAGAAATCACACGCGGAATTCGACAAAGATTGACGAAGTTCTGTGTGGTGTTTCTAGTGTGATTTCTCCTTACGTCGAAATGACAAAAAGCACGTTTACAGTTTTTATAAAACTTTACGAGAAATAAATTATCCAAGCAAAATAACTGCGTAGTAATATTTTAATCTTTGAAAAAAAATGATAGATATGAGAAATTCAGAATTTGAAATCCATCCTTTTAATGAAGCTTTTTATATTCAAGCTTTATTAACCAAAACACGTTCAATTTTTAATGATGTTGAATTATTAAATGAAATTTTTGAAAGTGAATATTATGATTGTCAAAACGATGATCTAATTCTAGATTTATGTCAAAATATTATTCTTAATGTAGGAGGGATTTCTCGATTTTTTTGGCCTCCAAGCAGTGATGTATATCATAAAAGTCGAGGAAAAAAGCTACGCGAAGTTTATCATATTAGTAATTCAAGTATTTTAAAAAATAGACATATGCGAAATCTTATCGAACATTTTGATGAGAAATTAGATGATTTTTTAAAAGAATTTATTAGAGGGACAGTAATGCCAAAATATGTGGGACCAATAACTTACGTTGATGATCAAAGAACATTTTTTAGGGCATATTTTCTTGATAAACATATTTTTAAGATGTTTAATGTGGAATATCAAATGGAATCAATTATAGAAGAGCTTAATAGAATTCATGAAATTTTATTACGACAACAAGAAAATGGTGATCGATTTCAATTGGAATAAATATCTAAAGAAAAATATGTTTTAAAAAAAATAAAATGAAACCACCAATCTATCAAATATTTGGATCTGAAAATTCACTTGATGTCGATTTAGTTTTCTTTATTCAAGAAATGCCGGAAACGATTTTAGAAAAACTTTCACTCTCTAAAAAACTCAGTGAGTCGATAACATCATTTTATTCTGAAAAGCAAATCAATGCAAATCTAGCGGTTCAAAAAAACGGTCATTTAACGGAGGTTTACAAAGGCACAACAGACGAATTGAATAATGCATTGTTTCATACGTATCAAAATCATATTCAGAAATTTGATAATCAAATAACAAAACTTTTGGTGAGAGATATTGATTTGAAATTTTTGAGAAGTACCCGAATGATTTTGTCTTTTTTAAGCAAAACTGAATATCGTCCAGTAATAAAAAGTGCTTTGAAAGGTGATTTAGATGAAAAGATTCAGGCATTAGAAAAAATAGATTTAAAACATATTGATTCTTTCGGAAAAGATAAAAACAACCTGGATAGTATTAAATCAATTGCATTTCAGTTAGGACAGGCGATTTCGCTTCATGAAGGAAAAGAATTCTATACAAAAAATGAAATTGCATTTGAGTTTCCTGATTTGCGAAAATATCTTTTTAGAGAAAATACAGATTTTGAAAACCTCCAGCAATGGCTTCTCAATTTTGTAATGATACTCAAAAACAGAAGCTTTAAAATGAAAAACAAGGAAGAGTATAAATATGAAGATGAAAATAAATTTAACTACGCAAAATAACTGCGTATTCAATTTTGAATATTTGTTAAAAGATTAAAACTAATGAATACAACGCTTTTAAAAGAAATGATTTCGCAAAATTATGTCAGAGTAAACAAACATCCTGAGCATGATTTGTATATTTATAATTACACTCAAAATGCCCAATTTGAGAGAGTCTGGAATGAAATTACATTAAGCTGCCGGGGTTTGATTTTAGATGCAAATGGAAATGTTGTAGCCAGACCTTTTCCTAAGTTTTTTAATTTGGGTGAAATGGAAAATCAAATACTTCCCAATACAACTTTTGAAGTGTTTGATAAAATGGACGGTTCGCTTGGCATTTTGTATTGGATAAACGATGTACCATTTATGGCGAGCCGGGGTTCGTTCGCTAGCGATCAGTCGGATAAAGCAAATGAAATGCTTCATGGAAAATATAAGGATTCATGGTCATTACTGGATAAAGCCAAAACGTATTTGTTCGAAATTATCTATCCTGAAAACCGAATCGTTTTAGATTACGGAGCATCAGAAGAACTGGTTTTACTGGCTGTTATCGATACGCAGTCCGGAGCAGAATTTCCGCTGCAAGATATTGGATTTCCAATAGTTGAAAAATACGATGGGATAAAAGATATTCTGACTTTAAAAGAAATGAATACCTCAAATAAAGAAGGTTTCATCATTAAATACGCCAATAATTTTCGGGTAAAAATTAAATTCGAAGAATACCTTCGTTTACACCGAATCGTTACTCAGGTTTCTAATTTGAATATCTGGGAATATTTAAAAACCAATCAGTCATTCGAAGAAATTTTAGAGCGTGTTCCTGATGAATTTTTTAACTGGGTAAAGTTGACTAAAACAAATCTGGAAAATGAGTATAAAGCAATCGAAGCGCAATGTAAAGCTGATTTTAAAGCGTTAGAATCCCGTAAGGAAACCGCTTTGTATTTTCAAACGTGTAAATATCCAGGTGTTTTGTTTTGGATGCTCGATGGAAAAGAGTATTCAGATACAATCTGGAAAATGATTCGGCCAAAATTTGAAAAACCGTTTAACAGAGAAGAAGAATAAAATTTAATTTAAACTGCGCAAAATAATTGCGCAGTGACAAAGCTATATTTGTCAAACAAAAATAAAGGTCATGATTATAAAACTAAAATCGGAAAATAAATACTTTTTAGACATTCTTTACAAGAACCCGAACACCGATCAGGGACTTTATCTGAAAGAATTGAAAAACGGGATTTTAATTGGAAATGTAATTGCCGAAAACGAATATCACTGTGTCTTTTTAGACGGCAAAAACAGTTATCTGCCGGAAGAAGGCAATCAAATCGATTTTCAAAGTTACTGCAGTCCGTTGCTGGCATTAAACATCATGACGGAGTTTTTTAATCATTTATACAAAGAAAACAAAGTTTTAAGCGAAACGATGATTTCCTGGTTAGAGAAAAATTACGATGAAGTAGATACCGGAAAATGTACAATCGAAGTTCCAACATTCTTTATAGATTCAGGCTGGTATAAAAATGAAAAATACCTTTTGTCGAAATATATTGATGGTATATCGCTTCAACACAAAATTGGAAATAATTTCGAATTAAGGATAGAAGGAGCAACGGTAAGGGAAGCAATTCAGAAATTCTCGTTGGTAGCATTATTTACACATTTCACCAACAGGTACGCAGTGTACACTTTTATTGATGATTTTTTCATTCAGAAGCATATTACGATGTTTACCAATCTTACCGGAATTCCGTATTTCATATTTTATCTTTTTATAAAAAGAATCATGCGTTCTCCGGTGCAGTTTGAGAAATTTAAACCGCAGTTAGAAGCGTATTTTGATAATGAAGTTCAGTTTGTTTTTACAGATACGCATCAGTCGAGAAAAGAATTCATTTGCAGTAAAATTGATTTTGATGAAACTGTTTTGGATTTCGGTTGTGGAGAATTACAATATTTCAAATTATTAAATAAAAGAGGATTTACGCAGGAATATTACGCTTACGATGAGGTCGATTTTAAACACGTTGCAGATAAAATTCAGGCTATTGAAAGAGCAGATCATTTGGTTTGGGTTGAAAAATTAGAAGAGCTTAAAGATTTTGAAGGCCAGATTATTTTAAGCGAAGTGATTGAACACAATTCGTTAGAAGAAGCAAAATCATTGTTGATCTGGATTCGGGATAATACCAATTTTACGGGATTATTTGTAACAACACCGGATAAAGATTTCAACGTAAATTATGAATTGACAGAAGAGTTCAGACACGATGATCATGATTTCGAATTATCGAATGAAGAATTTGTAAAGTTAATTGAGGAGATTTTTCCAAATCCAAAAACATTTTATGGAGTAGGAGATTGTGTAAAAGGAATTTACCCGACAAGTGCGGTAATTATTCAAAAAAAGTAAAGAGATGTTAGATTTTAAAGTAAGAAACAGAATAGAGTGGTTCTGCACAAATAGGATAAATGATTTTTCGCCAACCATTTCTCCGGCTCCAAAAAGCAAAGACAAAAACGAAATCGAAAGCATCGAAGAAGCGGTCAATTATTATTTGAAAAATGGTGTGACTGATTTCGTGGTTCAGAAAAAATATATGGGTTCCTACTGCACGATTTATCTGAAAAGAAATCTCGATGAAACATATTTTGTTTCCAGAAATGGTTTCAAATTAGATCACATCAATGTTGAGCAGGCGATAAAAAGTCTGAAAGAGTTACATGCCAAAATGCTGATTGCTTTTCCTGATTTTGAAACGCTTTTGATTGCTTCAGAATTGTTGCCGTGGAAAGTTTTGGGAGCGGGATTAATTGAAAAAGAATTCACAGGTTATTATGATGCTTTACAAACGCACAATTTGTATTTGAAAAATTCGGGATTGCTTGAAAAACTGGTTTCGGTAAAAAATGAGGAATCGTTTACAGCTTATGTTTCGGATAAAAAGCAATTGACCAGAAAAGAATTCGGCAGTAAATACAAAACGCATATTGTTCGTCAGTACGAAGCTTTACAGGCAGTAAAAATTCCGGATTTAGGTAAACAGCAGGAATCATTAACTGTATTCAAAAATCAAATTGATACGTTTGGAACTGAAGGTGAAATACATTTTAAGCCTTTCACGATTTTAAAAGAAATCAGAATTTCGGGTGAAGAAGTATTGCCAAACAGTAATTTAACGTATGAACTGGTAAATGATGATGCATTTCTGCATTTAGAAATTACGGATTCTAATAAAGAAGAAAAGCTAAAAGAGATTTACGCTTTTTTTGAAAAACTGACTGAAGCCAATGAAGAAGGAATCATGATAAAACCGACTCAGAATTACATTAAAAACCTGCCGCCATGTTTTAAAGTAAGGAACAATAATTATCTCACGATGATTTACGGAGTGAATTTCCATCAGGATTTTGAGCATTATATCGATAAGAGAAACATAAAAAAGAAACTGGAACAATCGATAAACGGCTGGGAAATCAATCAGAAGATGCTTCAGATTCCGTACAAAGATTTAGGCGACGAAAATTATTTGATGCGTTTGCTTCTTTTGAAAAGAATCAATAACGAAGAAATAGAAAAAACATTAGATCCAAGATTGTAAGTAAGTCGAAAGTTTAAAGTCTTAAAGTTGCAAGTCGAAAGACATTGTTAATATTAACTTTATACTGTTTTTTACAAGACTTTATGACTTTAGGCTTTAGACTTTATGACTAAAAAAAAATAAAATGAAAAAGATACCTACACTAACGATATTAGTCGGCTGCCCGGCATCAGGAAAAAGTACGTTTGCCGAATGGAAAGTGAGAACTGAAGCCAAAACCATGCGAATCAGTCGTGATGAAATCAGGTTTTCGCAATTTCAGGAAGTGATGGACCAGTCAGTAGAAAGTATGATTACGAAGATTATCAATGTGCAGATTAAAACGTTGCTTTCAAACGGATGGAATGTAATTTTGGATACTTGCAACGTTAAAGCCGAATACCTGAAACAACCGGTAACCGAATTCTCAGAAATGGCAAATATCGAATTTAAAGTTTTTGATTTACCATTAGAAGAACTTTTTACCCGAAATGATAAAAGAGACCGAAAGGTGCCAAAAAAGGTAATCGAAAACATGTATCACCAATTGCAGAAAACCAAACAAAAATTTGATTTTAAATCCATCAGAAAAGTCGAAAAGAATCTGGAATACTGCGATCAAAATCCAGATCTGCCAAAAGCAATTATCTGTGACCTTGACGGAACACTGGCTTTGATGAACGGGCGGAATCCGTTTGATGCAAGCAAATGTGACGAAGATGAAATCAATAATCCGGTGGCCAATGTGTTGAGAAACTACAAGAAATTAGGTTACGAAATATTACTGGTTTCCGGAAGAGAAGACCGATACAAAGAACCAACGTTGCGATTTCTTCAAAAACACGAAATCGAATACGATGATTTGATTATGCGTAAAACCAAAGACAGCCGAAAAGATTCAATCATCAAAACCGAAATCTATAACGAATTTATAAAAGATAAATACTTCGTAGAATTTGTTTTAGACGATAGAAACCAAGTGGTCGATACCTGGCGAAATGATTTGAAATTACCTTGCTTCCAGGTGTATTACGGGGATTTTTAGGGTTTTGGGTTGAGGTCTTACCGCAAAGATTACCCTCATTTTTGTCATTTCGAGGAACGAGAAATCTTCGCAAGTAACTCCGCAACGAAAGTTCAAGCTTTGTCGAGCTTCTTACGGAGATTTCTCCTCCGTCGAAATGACAAACGTTACGAAAAAAAACTTTGCGACTCTGCGACTCTGCGAGATTTTTTTACCACAAAGGCATAAAATATTTCACGCAGATTTTGCAGATTCCAGCAGATTTAAAATGATTTTTAAAAATAATCTGCGAGCATCTGCTTAAATCTTTTTTAAATCTGCGTGAAACTAAAAATCAGCGCTTTAATGGCAAAAACAAAAAATAATTTAAGGTAAAGAGAGGGAAATTTTACCACAAAGGAATAAAATATTTCACGCAGATTTTGCAGATTTTAGCAGATTTGTTAGATTCTTTTTTTTAAATAATCTGCGAGCATCTGCTTAAATCTTTTTTAAATCTGCGTGAAACTAAAAATCAGCGCTTTAATGGCAAAAAACAAAAAATAATTTAAGGCAAAGAGAGGAAAAAAACTTAGCATCTTATTCTCTCAGAACCTTAGCAACTTTAAAAAAAAATGAAAACATACATAGACATAGGAATCAACCTAACCAACAAACAATTCCAAAACGACATAGACGATGTCGTACAAGACGCTTTAGATGCCGATGTATCGCAAATGATACTAACTGGAACAAGCGTACGAAATAGTGAAGAATCCGCAAAGATTGCCAGGCAGTATCCGGGCGTGTTGTATGCGACAGCAGGAATACATCCGCATGACGCGAAAAGTTTTGATGCGCAGAGCATTTCGAAACTAAAGGATTTATTACAACAGAAACACGTAGTTTCCGTTGGTGAGTGCGGACTCGATTTTGATCGTGATTTTTCGCCCAGAAACAAACAGGAAGAATGTTATAAAGCTCAGTTGGAATTGGCGATTGAAGTCCAGAAACCGTTGTTTTTGCACGAAAGAGCCGCTTTTACACGATTCATGGACATCACAAAAGACTATCTGCCGAAACTGCCAAAGGGCGTGGTGCATTGTTTTACGGGAAGTTTACAAGAAGCCAAAACCTATCTCGACAACGGATTTTATCTGGGTTTTACGGGAGCGATTTCGGATGCCAAACGTTTTGCTCATTTAAAAGAAGTCATTCAGTACGTGCCGCTCGACCGAATGATGATTGAAACCGATGCGCCGTTTATGCTGCCAAAAAATGTGCCGAACAGCCTTTTGAAGAAATACCACGAACGCCGTTGCGAACCTGCTTTTCTGCCTTTTGTGGCGGGAACTGTGGCGCAGTTTAAAGGAGTTTCTTTGGATAAGGTAGCGGAGGAAACTACCAGAAATGCTAAAGTCTTTTTTGGGATTTAGGATTTTTCTAATAGCTTTTGAAATAGAAAACAGCTGTCCGAACGGCAGGATGAATCGCAATAGCATTTTATTATTTGTAGTAAATGAGTTTAGGAGATGTAATATTTGTTTAATTTGCCTAAAAAATACGGAATGAAATTTATAACCAACAGAACCATAATTCTAAAATCATTTATTGCGGCAATAGCCGTATTAGGAATTAAAAATTTTATCTTTAAACATCTTTCGCTTTACGGGCAGGACTTTCACGATTTGATTGAACTGGCTGATATTTCGATTATTTTTACCGGAGCTTTTTTTGTTTTCGGATTACTGTTGGCAGCAACGATGACCGATTTTAAGGAAAGTGAAAAAATCCCTGGCGAAATAGCTTCTAATCTCGAAGCGATCAAAGATTGGATTTATCTGGCTTTCAGGGCACCCAGAACAGGAACTTCTGATTTGTGTAGGCAAGAATTAAACCCCGTTTTTTTGCGTCAGGAAATGATTGCCATTACGAATGGCATTGTGGAATGGATCAATTCTAACGGAAAAGATTCTAATGTTATCTTTCCCTTAATTCGGAAATCAAATGAGATCGCCTATTATTTTGCCGAAAGAGGTGTCGATAAAGAAGCCATAAA
Source organism: Flavobacterium chungangense LMG 26729 (assembly GCF_000735715.2). NCBI lineage: Bacteria > Pseudomonadati > Bacteroidota > Flavobacteriia > Flavobacteriales > Flavobacteriaceae > Flavobacterium > Flavobacterium chungangense. The sequence continues at coordinate 7,096 of NZ_JASY01000009.1, read as the reverse complement.
AGGCATACAGGAAAATACCAATGCGATGCGAAAACAGCTTACGCGTGCCTATTCGATTTCGAGAAACAACTTCATCAAGCCGGCTTATACCTTGCTCCACAGTATTTTGTTTATTGTCATGTCACTGTTGCTCATTACCAAATTCAAAAGCCCCTCGGCCGATTATCTGGTAACTTCTGCCATCACCTATCTGTTTTGCTATTTGTACTTATTGATTAGCGGCCTCGACGATCCTTTTGATATTTTCAATGGCGATACCAATGTCGATTTGAAACCCATTGACCGATTCAGGCAGCGTTTGGTTTCAGATTTTTTGGTTTAAAGCTTAAAAAAACATTGGGCAGAATAAAAACTTTGCGTCTCTGCGCCTTTGCGAGATTAAAAATACACAGCTTTAAATCACGTATTATTACCTGATTTAAAGCTTTGTTGTTTATCTATATTTGAAACCAGCCATGAAAGAAAAAATACTCCAAAAATTAAAACAGATAGAACTCGAAAAAGACGTAGAAATACTCTTTGCCGTAGAATCAGGAAGCCGTGCCTGGGGATTTGCTTCTCCGGACAGCGACTACGATATTCGATTTATCTACAAACACAAACCCGACTATTATTTGTCACTTTGGGAACAACCGGACGTAATTGAATTCATGACCGAAGACGATCTTGACGGTTCCGGCTGGGATTTACGGAAATCCATAAAATTGTTAGCAAAATCTAACACACCTTTGATCGAGTGGTTGTTTTCGCCAATAGTGTATTATGCAAATGATGATTTCGCAAAACAAATGCAGGAGATAGCCACGGAATGTTTTTCACCAATAGCGGTTTTACACCATTATTTAGGAACGACAAAAAATTTCATGGAAGTCTGCGAAATGGAAGAAGTAAAACTAAAAAGTTATTTCTACGCCTTACGCACCGCTTTAGCCGGAAAATGGATCATAGAAAACAACACTTTTCCGCCCGTTGCTTTTGATGATTTATTGCCAATTGCGCCACAAAACATACAAGACAAAATAATAGAATTACAAAATATAAAAGCCAGCCAAAACGAAAAGTATTTGCATCCAAAAGAAGTTGTAATAACTGATTTTTTATTGGAAACAATACAATTTAATCAGGAGAATGCGAGTAAGTTGGGAAGTGGGAAGAAAGTAAATGAGGAGTTGGATTTATTTTTTAGGCAATTAATAAAATAATTATGTTACAGAAAATTAGTTGGGATACTTTTAAAATAAAAAATGAAAATCAGACTAAATCTTTTGAAGATTTATGTTATCATTTGTTTTGTAGAGAACATAATCTTTCAAATGGAATAAAAGCTGATTTTAATCAAGCAGGTTTAGAAACTTATCCAATTAAGTCAAATATAACAAGTAAGATTATAGGATTTCAAGCTAAATTTTTTGAACCATCAATTAGTTATTCTCAAATTGAAAAATCTATTAAAAAAGCATTATCTAATTATAAAAAAGACAAATTAAAAGAAATTTATATTTATTTAAATGTTAATGCAGTATTGTCTTCAAAAGCAGCAAAAAAGATTGAAGATATTTCTAAAAAAGAGGGGGTTTCGATTGTTTGGATTAGTAAAAGTAAATTTGAAATTTTATTAAATCAGCCTAAAAACTTTGATTTAGCACAATTGTATTTTGGGCTAAGTGATGAGTTTGGATTTATTAAAAATTCACTAAGAAAGAATGAAGTAACTTTTATAAATTCTAAAGAGTTTATAAAACTTCCTTTGGTAGATTTTGAGAATCAAATTGTTGATATTGATTTAGATTCAAATAAGTCATTTTTAATAACAGGGAATCCGGGTTCTGGAAAAAGCCAATTTATGAAACAATTATTTGTAAAATATTCAGGCTTACATTTAAGCTTAAATGATTTTCAAGTTTTGATAAATAATGGTGCACTACCTATGTTGATTAATTTAAAAGATTGTTTTTCAGATAGTCTAGAGAATATTATACGCAATAGGCAAAAGAATTATAAGGTAAGTAATAATCTTAAATTTATTTATCTATTAGACGGTTTAGATGAACTTAATGAAGACAAGGCTGAACAGGTAATATGTTATATAAAAAACCTTGAAAGTGAAACTAACACAAAAAATGTGATAATTTCTTGTAGAAAAGGAAATTTAAATAGATTGAAAGCAATAACACATTTGCCTAATATTGCAAAGTGTCAAATAAATGATCTAGATCAGTCTTATATTTTATCATATTTTTTGAATAAAAGTAATTTATCAAAAGAGATAGAATTAAAAAACTTGATATCAGTTAACAAAGAATTGATTGAAGAAATTAAAGATATTTATTTAATAAAAATATTGTGGGATATTATAGAAAAATTGCATTTAAAAAGTACAATTATTGAGTTAATTGAACATAAAATTAATGAGCTTATAAATGATTCAAACCATAGAAATGAAATCCAAACTTTAAATTTGTTCAATCCAAAAGAAGAGGAGATATTGTTGTTAAATGAAAACATTTCATATAAATATAGTACACTTTATCAATTTCGCTTCCAACAAAAGGAGCTACAAAAATTTTTATTAAAAAAATATACGAGACTTGATTATAGTTCTGTAAATGATATTATAAATTATAATTCAAGTTTGTTTTTTGATATTTCGACAACTAATTTTAACGTTGAAAGTTCTTTTATTTATCAACATAGAAGATATCAAGAATATTTTTTTGCTAGAAAACTAAAAAAGAAATATGAATTAAATCCAAAAGTACTTCGTAAAAAAGATTTATTAATTAGTTCTGATTTTTTTGATGATATATTTTTAAAATTTTTAAGAAGTGAATATGAAAAAGATATTGAAAAAAATCTTCCTTTTTTATTAGAGTTAAATTTAATAAATATCTATAACGGAAAAAGTGACAAATATTATGCTGATGAGCCTTATTTCAAGGAATCAAAATTCTTTTTATTCGTTTTGTCATTACAAAGCAATACTGTTTTTGAAGAATTAATTAATGATGAAAATTTAAATCTTGAAAAATATATTTATTTCACTTACAATGAGGTTCAACAATTTTATGAAAAAGGACATAAAGAATTTGCATTAAAAATTCTTTCATCTATTGATTCTGATGAAGAGTATAAAGTTAGTTTGAAAGAACTTAAAGGAGCTTTTTTTATAAAATTTCAAATTGATAATGAAAGTGATTATGTGGAGTATTTTAAGAAAGATTTGAGAAAAAAATATAAAACCTATTCGAATGTTAAAGATTACATGAATGATGATCAGTCAGAGAAAGAAGTCATTTTAAAAGCATTTTTTGATATTGGTTTAAAATATAAGTTTAAGGATTTATTAAAAATGATAAAAAATCTAACGGACTATGAATTATTAGTTTTCTTGTCATTTTTGAGTGATGTTCAAAACTTAAATAAGTTATTAAATAATAAAGAATTAAGGTTAGAGATTAGTCAGAAAATAAAAAAGTATAAAATTGAACCTAACATAGATAATATTGTCGTTTACTTTTTTATGAAGTTTTTTGATATTGAAATCCCTAATGATAAAACTATAAAAATTCAAACATTTCTTGTGAATATTTCTCAAAGAATAAATTCACATTTTTTCGGGAGATTTATTAAGCCTTATACTTTGATTTCTTATATACTTGGGCAGGATGAATTTAATAATACATTAGATTTAAAAGATAAATATAAAACTCAAGATGCTATTGTAACGTATTGTTTTGTGTTTGAAAATTATGTGAACTCAATTAAAGGTTCTTATAATATTGAAATGGCAATAAATGCTTTTATTTATAAATACGATAATTGGGAATCACTTGATGCAAATCCTAAAGAATGTATGTCTATTTTATGGAGTAATTTTTATTCTTCTTTTATAGAAAAAGGAAAGGAAAAGAGATTACTAAATTATATTCTTAAGATAAGCAATAATTATATAAATAAATATACATTTTTTAAAGAGCTTAATCAGGTAAGTGATGCTTTTCATAAAATAGTTTGTGAAGAAGATATTTTAGAGTTTGAAGACGAGCTCAATATTTGGAAAGATGATTTTCCTAGATATGTAGAAAGATGCTTGATATTAAGTGGGTTTTATTCTTCAATTGATCAAAATAAATCAATTTTTTATTTGAAAAAGGCTATTTTAAATAGTTTTTTAAGGCATGGATGGAGAAAGGATATTATTATTTCATATTATTTAAATACTTCATTTGAACGCATAATAACAAATAATTGGAAATCAAAAAAAGAAATTCTTAAAATAGCTGATAGTATTTTTAGTTTAAATCTAAAGTTATATGAAATAACAGATTTGAAAGAAACTAAATGGGGAATTGTTAGTTTTATTGGTGTTATATCTTATTTTGATTTGAAATTAGCTAGAAAATATTTTAAAAAGTTTAAGAATATATATTATGATCATTCAATGGTAATTAACCGTTGTTTAAGAGAAATTTTAATTTTGGAAATTAGTAATAATTTTATTTCGATTACTAAAATAGAAAAAGAAATGAATGGATTATCAACTATGAGAGATTATCAAGGAAAAGTAGCTGATAGTTATTATGAAGATAAAATCATCATTTACATGGAAGTTTTAAAATCTAATTTTTACAATAAAGAAGATAAGAAAATCGCTTTTGATAGTGCTTATAATCAGATTTCACTTTTAAAAGAAAAAAAGAATTATCAAAATGTAAGTATTTCATCTGAATTATTAGCTAGTTTTAATACTCTTTGTAAAGAATACAAAAAAGATGTTGTATTTTCAAAAGTAGATGTTGAAATAGAGGATTGTCGTTATAAAATTATTAATGAAGAAGATTTTAAGCTTGAAATAATTAATTTGAAATCTAACGAAGATTTAGAAAAATTATATAAAAAATTTAAAAATTCAACCCAATTTCGTATTGAACTTAAAAATATTGACACATGGAAGTTACTGATTGATAAAACATATTTATTAGAATCAAATTTAAATATGTTTATTGATTTATTAAAAAGTCTTTATTATTTAGATTATGGTAATGGTTATTCATATAATGCAAATTATTTATATTTAGGTGTTAAATATGCATTTAGTCAACAGGAATATAAAAATGAAATCTTAGAATATTATTCAAAAGAATCTGGACATTCAGGTTTTTATAATTCAATTTTAATTTATGAACAAATAGGGAATAAAAATATGACCGTTAAGTTGTTTGATAGATTTCATAAGTTTTGTGATTTTTTGGTAAATTAGTAAACATGACCATCGCAAACCTAAAATCCCAAAACCTAATCCTTTTCGAAGTCATTTCGGGAAGTAAATCGTTTGGCTTAAATACACCAACATCTGATACCGATATCAAAGGCGTTTATTATCTTCCAAAAGAAAAATTCTTTGGGTTAGATTATATTCCACAGATCAGTAATGAAACCAATGATGAGGTGTATTATGAAATTGGCCGTTTTGTAGAATTATTGCTTAAAAATAATCCTAATATTCTGGAGATTCTGGCTTCGCCAGAAGATTGTATTTTGTACAGACATCCGTTAATGGAGCATTTGCAACTAAAAGATTTTCTGTCGAAACTCTGCAAAGATTCTTTTGCGGGTTATGCCGTAACGCAAATCAAAAAGGCGAGAGGTTTAAACAAGAAAATCGTAAATCCGCTGCCAAAGGAAAAGAAAAGCCTTTTGGATTTTTGTTATGTTTTAGAAGATTATAAAACCGTTTCGGTATTAGAATTTCTGACGGAAAATGATTTAAAGCAGGAACAAATTGGTTTAGTCGATCTTCCAAATTCAAAAGGAATGTTTGCAATGTTTTACGATTCCTGGAAAACATTGGGTTATAAAGGCATTATTCAAAAAGAAAACTCAAATGAAGTTTCGCTTTCATCGATTCCAAAAGGGGAAAAACTAATTGGTTATTTGTCGTGCAATCAGGACGGGTATTCCAAATACTGCAAAGAATACACCGAATACTGGAACTGGATCGAAAAACGCAACGAAGACCGCTACAACACCAATCAGCAGCATGGTAAAAATTACGACAGCAAAAACATGATGCACACGATTCGGCTTTTGCAGACCGCAGAACAAATTCTTTCGACGGGAAAATTAAATATCAGGGTTTCAAATCGGGAGGAATTACTCGACATCAAAGCCGGAAACAGAGAATACGATGATTTACTCGAAATGGCAGATAATTTAATTGCTTCAATCGAAAGTCATTATCAAACCTCAACTTTACCTGAAAAACCGGATGAAGAAAAAGCGATCCAAAATTTAATCAAAATTAGAGAAGAATTATACCTTTAAAAACAAAAAAAATGCGCAATTCTCATTGCGTATTTTATATATAAGAAATTCTTTTATCAAGAATATTATTTCCCTTTCATCAACTTCTCTAAATATTCAACCTTATCTTTTTCAGCCTGAACCAAACGTTCATAAAGTTCCACAACTTTATCAAGAGGATTGAAAGTACAATGATTATTAGTGTTATTTAAATAACCATTATTAGCACTATTATCATAAAAATTATTAAAGAAATTAAAAACAGATTCTTCCGAAAAGTTTTCAATAGCTTCAACCGTAACTCCCAGAGCTTTTGCAATTTCTACAAGTTTTTTAGAATCAACTTCTTCGCTTCCTTCAATTCCGGAAACAGTTTGCTGACTTATGCCAATAGCTGCTGCAAGCGCTTCTTGTTTCATACCACGAAGCTCTCTGATTCGGCTTATATTTCTGCCAATGTGTTTTGGTTTTGTTGCTGTGCTCATAATTCAAAGATATTTAATTTTTTTAAAAAAAATAGTGATCTGTAAAAAACACGATTGATTTGGTAAAATACTCTTTAGGTTATTTTTTGTACAGCGTAAATATATGCTTTTTCTTACTTTCGTAAGTCTAAATAATTATGTCTTGTCCTGAAATAGCTATACACAATTCACGAGTGTATGGAACACAAGGAACAGGAAGTTTATGCTCCCCGGGATCGTAAACAAAGTCATTATGACAAAAGATTGATTTTAAGAGTTGTAAAGGAAGTGGAAGCGGGTCTTCCACGCAAGGAAGCCAACCGTATTTA